>CAZCBH010000039.1:0-3482 GCA_964496875.1 uncultured Candidatus Obscuribacterales bacterium
GTCGAAGAGCACGTAGCCGAAAAGCAATTTGTACTGCCGCTGCCTGAAGGCGGCGAAGCATTCGCCACCGAGCGCTTCTATCTGGTCAGAACAATCAACAAACCGCTCAGCAAAGACAACTGGACCGAGCTGGAAAATCAGGTGATGACCGAGCATAAATGGTGGCACAAGCACGAACTGCATGCCACCACCGACACCGTCTACCCTGAGGATCTGGCGGATATCCTCGCCCGCATCCTCTACCAATAATAGGCTATCTAGACGGCTCTAGTTTCATCTTATCGTAGTCATAGAATCCAAAATGCCCAAACAGTGGATAGTTCTTTGCAGCAGGCGGAACTAAAGCCAGAACGAAGTTCCCACTCTTCTTACCTGCAGCACTCAAAGAATACACACCGGCTTTTTCGATATCTAGTTCTCCAATATAGATGCACTGTACTCTGTCTCCAAAACCGTTATCCGCAGAAGACGGCGTGTCAGACACATACTGCCGCACGGTCCCGAGAGAATCGCAAATAGCGATTTTGGGATAAGGAAACTCATCTGGCGAAATGGGCTCTTGCAGCTCCGCCATTTTAGGAATTGCTGTTTCTCGTGACTGCCCACGACAATGCCACCCGGGGTAATACCATATTTCATATTTGGCTCGGTTCAAGTGAACAGAGTAGCTACCCGGCATCATATACTTCTTGCTGGAGAACTGGGGAAAATCCTCCTGAAATATGCCACAAAGAAACGAGAAGCAAAAGCACACTGAAGCTACTGCGATTAATCTGATTCGAATTCGAAGTGTCAAACCAACCACCACAGAACTACCCAGATCAAGATCTATCATCCGGAGGAGCCTGCAGACGGCCTGTACAAACAGTTGATTAACTGCCTTGTTCAACTACACAGATGCATCGCTATCATCCATTGACATCATCATCTCTTAAACCTTTCGATATAGGTGGGAGATGCGCCAAGAGCCGATCTATAATCATCAACCTGAGACCAAGGAGATTAAACCTGATGGTGACAAAGCCCCTGACAAACACCGTGGAGCTCGCCCGCGAGCTTGCCCAGAACGGCATAGCCACAAACGCCGCCAAAACGGACAGCACCGCTTCGTTTCCCGAGGCATCGATAAAAGCTCTGGGTGAATCCGGATTGCTGGGGCTGATGGTCCCCAAAGCCCACGGCGGCAAAGAGGCCACCATTAGAGAATTCGTCGACACAGTCTCCGAAATAGCAGCCTCCTGCGCCTCCACCGGCATGATCTTCGTCATGCACTGCTGTGCCACCCATGTCATCAAAAACACCCTCGGTGACGACGCCGCAGCGCCCATTCTGCGCGATATAGCCGCCGGCAAGCACCTGACCACTCTGGCGTGCAGCGAGCGCGGTACTGGTACGCATTTCTATGCCAGCCACAGCACCTCTAAAAAAGAAAACGGCAAATATCTGCTGTCCGGCGAAAAATGCTTCGTCACCAGCGCCAGATACGCCGACAGCTACGTCCTCTCCACCCAGGCAGCCGAGAACGGCGGACCGCTCGCCACCTCTTTCTACCTGGTAGAAAAATCGGACAAAGGCTACGAATTTCAGGGCGACTGGAACGGTCTTGGCCTGCGCGGCAACGAAAGCTGCGTACTGAAGCTCAACGATTGCGCCGTGCCCGCCGATAGAGTGCTGGGCGAGGAAGGCGCCGGGGTCGGCTTCGCCATCGCGACGATTCTTCCGCTCTTTCTAATCGGAACAGCCGCTGTCTACACCGGCATCGCCAGAGCCGCCTACGAAGCCTCTTGCGCCCATGTCAAAGACCGGCACCACAAACATACCGGTGACGCCCTCGCCGACCTGCAGACCATAAGGCGCTCCATTGCCGACATGAAGGTCTCGGTACATTCGACAAAAGCCTTTATCGACAGCATCGCAGATATCTTTGATGAGTCGCCCGAGACTCCCGACCTCTTGATTCAACTGATGGAAGCCAAGCTGCTTTCTACCAAAACAGTCAAAGAAGTAACCATGAACGCCATGCAAGTCTGTGGTGGCATCGCATACTCCGGGGCACTACCGGTGGAGCGCTACATGCGCGATGGACTGGCCGGTTCGGTGATGGCACCGACCAGCGACGTGCTCGCCGACCTCATCGGCAAAGCCGCCCTCGGTCAGCCTTTGATGTAGAACAAATTCAAATCAATCCAGAAAAAAACATTCCAAACAAAACGGAGAAGACTATGAACAAGGAAAGAGTTCTTTTAGGTGCAGTGGCTTACACCCCGGCCGTGGTAGAGATCTGGGAAGGCATCAAAGACTACTTCAACGAGAACGGCTGCCCCTTCGACTTCGTTCTGTTTTCGAACTACGAAGCCCAGGTAGATGCCCTGCTCGACGGCTTCATCGACATTGCCTGGAACACCAATCTGGCTTTTGTTAAATGCGACCTGGCGCTCGACGGCAAGGCGCGCATTCTCGCCATGCGCGACACAGATCTGGATTTCACCAGCCACATCGTAGTCAAAAAAGACAGCTCTATTAACTCTATCGAAGACCTCAAGCAAAAACGTGTCGCCTTCGGCAGCAAAGACTCTGCCCAGGCAGCGATAATGCCTGAGTACTTCTTGCTGGACAAAGGACTGGTTGCAGACAGAGACTACACAGCCATCCGCTTCAACAGCGACGTCGGCAAACATGGCGACACCGGCAACAGTGAGCACGAAGTGGTAGACAGCGTACTAAAAGGCGAAGCCGACGCCGGCACCATTGGCGCCACTATCTGGCAACAACTGCAGAACAACGGCGCCGACCTAAAATGCATCTGGTCCAGCCCCGGCTACTCTCACTGCATCTTCACAGCCCTGCCGAATCTCGATGACAAGAAAGCCGTCACCTTCACCACCACACTGATGAAGATGGACTACCAGAACCCTGACCACAGGCGCCTTCTCGATTTAGAAGGACTAAAAAAATGGGTCCCGCCATCGAGAGACGGCTACAAAGAGATATTCAAAGCAGTAGAAAAGCTCAATTACGCAACTGCGACAACGGTAGCAGCGCGCTAACTAAGGCAAACCAAACTAATTGCCCATATAGAGCAGCTCTTCGGCGCCTGCGTCATCCACCATCACCGAGAAAGTATCTTTCACTTTGGTATATCCTACAGGTGGCTGAAAAGTATTGCCCGGCAGCATGCCTTCTTTCACCCCGGTTATTTTGAAAAACGGCAGTTTGCTATAGTCTTTCTTTCCGTCTTTGGTACCCACTATGGTGGCATAACATTCAACAGCCAGACCAAGCTCCGGGTCGGCACCAAACAGCAATCCCACAGTACGCGACAGCTCTGGACTGGCATCGGTCACCACCCACACATGTTCGTTGGCGGTGATATTTCTGACCTCTTTCACCTTGTGCCGGGCGTCTCCTCGCATAGTAGATTGCGTCGGCGCAAGCTCTTTCAACATGTCGGCGGTGCCGTCCACCGGCGGGGTATAAGATGG
>CAZCBH010000039.1:3582-39744 GCA_964496875.1 uncultured Candidatus Obscuribacterales bacterium
CCGTTAGGAACAATCGAATACCAATAGGTATTGAGCCGCCAGCTCTCAGCGCTTCGACAAAGCTCTACACTGTTAGAGCGTTTGGTCCAGTAGGTCATTATCTTGCACGGTACCTCCGGCAAGGCACTGGCAGCCTTTTCTCTAGCCTGGCGCCTTTTCTCTGCTGCCGCTTTCGCCCTGGCTTTTCTTGCTGCCCTGTCAGCCTTTCTCTTCGCAGCCTCACTTTCGTCGGCCTGGGGTCCGCACGAAACCAAGAGCAAGCAGCATAGAGCTAGTCCGGCAAATGTGGGAATATTCTTGAACATGGATTCCATTGACGCTGGGGCGAATTAGTTCTCAGAATGGTAGCAGATGCCGAAGAAAGACGAAATAGTTAGATACAGCGAACGCACCCATCCGGGATATTCTGACCTGGGCGCCGATTCGCCCTTCGTCTACAATGCTATCGCAGTTTTTTGCATGGGCTTCGCTCTATTAATCTGGAACGTCGCGACCTTTGTCGAGTTATCCACCAGAATTCCCCTCTGCCTGGGACTTGTCGGTCTTGGCGCTATTTTTCTGCTGGTGGGCAGGAAGCCGGACAAAGTGCGCCAGCATAATTCTAGAGCCACAAAAGTCGTGAGCGACGTTCAGCCGATCAAAATGAAAATAGCCCGGGTTGAAGTGAAAGAATACAACATTAACCGGCAGGCTCCGATGCAAAGCCCGATTGCAAAACGCTACATGATTACATTTGAAGCTGCGCCAGGTGCTAATGAGCCAGAACGAAAAAAAGATCAGACGGCAGATCAGAAGACACTCCAGATGACCGAGCCGAACTCCTACGCCATCCTCGATGTTGGCGGTCTCGGCAAGGACTTCAGCGCAGATTTTGTCGGGCGCTACGCCTTTGTCTATCGCGATCCTACTAACGAAGACATAGTCGCCTTCGAAGCGCTAAACACACTATACTGGACCCGCCCCGACGACAACGACTTTCTGCTCAGCAAGATATAATGCGAGAAGGGTAAGTCGAAATTGAACTCCAAAACGAAAAATCCTATCTAATCTAAGCAGGCTGCAATTCTAGCGACTCCAGATGCTGCGAGATAGCTTTCAGCTCATCGGCTGTCAGCTTCACATCCTGAGCCCCGAGATTGTCTTTGCACTGGGCGGCGTTTCTCGCACCGACAAGAGCCGCTGTGACTCCAGGTTGAGCGATGGTCCAGGCAATTACCAGCTGCGCCAGAGTAGCACCATGGGCAGTTGCGATGGGCTTGATCTTATCTAAGAAGGCATTGGTTCTCTTGATGTTCTCAGCAGTAAAGTGCACCTGGTTGGCGCGGTGATCCCCTTCTTTGAATTTGACATCAGGAGAGAACTTACCGGTCAAGATGCCGCGCTGGAGCGGACTGTAGACAATGATACCGATGTTGTTGTCTCGGCAATAAGGGAGGATATCTTTCTCTATGCCACGAACCAGCATGCTGTATGGTGGCTGATTAGAAGCTATTGGAAAGTGTTTGCGACACTCTACAATTTCGTCTTTTGTAAAATTGCTGACACCACCGGCTTTGATTTTACCCTCTTTCACAAGCTGGGCAAGCGCCTCCATGGTCTCGTCGATGGGGGTGGTGCTATCGCGCCAGTGACACTGGTAAAGATCGATATAGTCGGTTCCCAATCGCTTCAGGCTGTTTTCGCACTCTAAAATAATGCTTTCTTTCCGGGCGTTTTTATAGATATTCTTCTCGCCATTCTCATCGGACCAGTCGAAGAAGTGTTCACCATCAGTGCAATCCCAGCGCAGCCCGAACTTGGTCAGAACCTGTACTTTATCGCGCTTGCCTTTGATGGCTTTGCCGACGATCTCTTCACTGCGACCATATCCATAGACAGCGGCGGTGTCGATAGTGGTGGCTCCACCATCGATTGATGCATGGATGGCTTCTATGGCTTCGGACTCTTCAGCACCGCCCCACATCCAGCCACCAATAGCCCACGCACCAAATGTGATGCTAGAGACTTTTACTTCGCTGTCACCTAACTGCCTGTATTCCATCGGACACCACCTCTTTTATTCTGAGCTTGAATCTAAGATTCTCTCAGCCGGACCTAAAATAAATTCGAATACGATTTCGATAGGGTAGAAGCTTCGCCCAATAAGATCAAGGCCAACAAAATGATCACATTAACAATGCCAATTATTTGACGAACTCTTTTTCCCAGGCGTCGGCATAATGCTGGAAGGTGCCGCCAGATCGGTAAGCCCGCAATGCCCTCAGCGTGCCTTCCGAAGCGTTGATATCCCCGGTGTTGACGCCGAGAACAGCCTTGGCGCCTCGCCAGATTAAATTGCGCGGGAAAGGCATCTTGTCCGCCTCAGCCCCGTTCTCATGATCTTGAATAGCCTGGCTGGCGTCTTTCTCGTTCATATTAATAAGGCGATTGCCATGATAGCCGTCATCGAGGGTGATGATGGCATGCCAGGGATCGTCCGACCCCTTCCAGGAATCTATCATCTCTGGCTTTTCATCGCTGTCGTCGATGGTCACATCATTTTTCTGCAAACCAATGCGCACATCGGACCAGAGCCGGGCTTTCTCTGCTTCGGTAAGATCAGGCCTGGCTGCCACATCTTTCATCATCTTAGAAAGGTCGGTGAAGCTCACTTTGCCGTCACCGGTACCGGGCGGGTCGCCTTCGTTATAGGCTTTGATTAAATCTCCGGCTTGCTTTGTGAGCTGCTCCCGGCGCCACTCTGGAATGCCGCTGAAATCGACAGGCAGCTTATCAATCGGCTTATCTTCAAATCTATGGGGTGCGCCCTCTTTGTCATAAGCGATCACCGTATCATTGCCGGTTGCCGACCGCTCCCGGACCAGTTTGCCGTCTTTATAGACTTTGTCGCCCGGCTGGTCACTTTGACCCGTCCGTTCTGCCCGGTCTGTTTGGCCGGCTCGATCTGAACGCTCGGCCGGAGCACCCTGGGCAAGCTCGATATTTTTAGAACCGCCACTGTTATCGACAATCTCCGGACCACCGGCGTTATCGAAGTGTTTCAGCGCATCAGAGCCACCCTGGCGCTCACCGGCGGTAGCCTCTTGCAGCGTTCGCCTGAAGTTATCCGGGTCGCTCCGCATCGAAGCCGCAAGACTGCCTCCCTCGGACTTAGCGTCCCGAGGGGGACTCTTTTCGAGACCCTTGTGTGCGTCGTTTGGCATAGAGTGGTAAGCAGTTAAAAATAGGTTTCCAGTGGCAAAGATATACTCTACAGCCAGCATTGTCAAGCACCGCCCAGCTCAGCAAAACTGGTTCAAAAGCCCCCTGGAAGCCGGATTTTTGCATCATTGGCAATACTATACTCAGTTTCAAAACGGGTAGAATTAGACCACCGGTTTCAGGTTCGCCAGATAGAAACCGAGAACAGAAACCGAGATTAGAGAACGAGGCAGAGCTGAAGTACTAAATGAATCGACGCGAAGAAGTGATCAGACTGGTCGAGGACAGCGGATTGTCCTGCGCCGATGAGATTTTAACCACCCTGCGCCCCTCGCTCAGAATCTATGCCGAGCAGGGTGAGATTGCCGCCATGCCTGTCGGAGCTTCTCGCATGGGAGGCATGCCCGACCTTCCCGATGAGATTGCCTGGCCCTCCTGGCTGCCGCCCAAAGCCCGAGACAACCGCCGAAAAGCTCTCGACTTCATCGCCCAGATCAATCTGGAAGAGGTCTGCAATTTCGACCTCGGCCACAACCTGCCCGAAGAGGGAATGCTCTATTTCTTCTACGATATTGAGAACTTCACCTGGGGCTACGACCCCAATGACAGGGGCTCGAGCCGGGTGATTTTCTATAAGGGTCCGATGGAAAAGTTGAAGCGTCGCCTGGCACCCGGGGTCTCCCAGGACACCCATGCCTGTATGCTTAGCTTCGAGCAGGACTGGACGGTGAAAGACACCTTCGACATAGAGGTGGATGAAATAGACAGCTTCGAATGCTTAGTAGATGAACTCCAGGGCGATTCAGAGACCATTCACCGGCTGTTCGGACAACCCCAGACCATTCAAGACGATATGGAGGTCGAATGCCAGCTCGTCACCAACGGCATCTACTGCGGAACAGCAGAAGGTTATGACTCTGAGGAAGCGAAAGATTTTATTGAAGGAGCCGACGAATGGCGCCTGCTTTTGCAGGTGGATACCGACGAGGACAATCCAGGCTGGATGTGGGGCGATTGCGGCAGGCTATACTTCTGGATAAAAGAATCGGATCTCGAGAATCTCAATTTCGACAATACCTGGCTTATTTCCCAGTGCTTCTAGCCATAGTCGGACGAAAGGCAGCGCTCAGTCAGTCAGTCAGGTCCCTCCCTCTTTTTGCGAGCGAACCAGGCTTGCAGATCTCTTTCGTCCGCCTCTATGAGATAACTCTTGTAGCTTGAGCGCAGATCTTCTTTTACAGCTTTGAACTCTTGAAGAAAATCTTCCAACGTCTCAGTATCCGACAGTATCTGCCAGTCTAATTTTTCCGCTATGTAACATCGCTCGTCTGCAACAAAGGTAGCTGATTTTTTGCCGACATAAAGCCAGCCGCAGATGACGACCATTGCCAGGACTCCAGTTATATAACTCCATTGTTAGACGCTATAAGTGAATCTGTCAATGTCTACAAAAGACATATCCGCCCGTTATGGCACTGC
Source organism: uncultured Candidatus Obscuribacterales bacterium (assembly GCA_964496875.1). Lineage (GTDB taxonomy): Bacteria > Cyanobacteriota > Vampirovibrionia > Obscuribacterales > Obscuribacteraceae > RI-106. Next base: position 8,263 of record CAZCBH010000039.1, read on the forward strand.
TATCAATACCATTTGTCACTCTTGAGAATGGCCGAAACCCTGAGCGCAGACAATAAGCCCCCAAAAGGACTAGTCCCTTTTTGCTCCAGGCCAGGCCACCATATACAGTGATCAGATCAGCCCAAACAAGCTATGTTCGTGACACAACCATCACCCAGAAGTCTCATATCTTCTAAGAAGTTTCAAAAACATATAGATTCTAATAACCCGCCAGCGCTTTATCCGGCGGGAAAGACAAAGTGAAGACGCAGGGTTTTATCCAGGGCCGAATCAGCCAGACTGCGAGCCTCCTTCTCTGACTTACCGAGACTCTTTCGATAATGCTGCGCAAGCTGAGCTTCTGCATGTGGATACAACTTCAGCAGCTCCTGATATTGGCTTTTGTATGCGGCGGCGCCGGAGGACCACTTTTTCAAACCTGCGTCCACCTGGGCTCTTGTGTTATGAGGAACTTCCATAGCCCAGGGACGAAAAATGAGGTTGCCCCAGGCATGGGCGGCTGTGACTCGCACCCTCGAGGTAGCACCATAGGTCCCTTCGTCTTCTGCCGGTACACCGATGATTTTATCAAGCAAAAAATACAACTTCTTGAGACTGCCGTCTGGAATCAACGTAGCGACTTTCTCGGCAGTGGGTCGAAACTTGATGACTGCCACCTTTCTAATTGCACCGTCAGCGGTGACAGAATAAACTGCCCAATCAGATAGTACCACCACCGGATGACCCAGCTCTATCGCGTCGATACCGGTGGCGTCCTTGCCTCCCACCAGCCAGGGACAGCTCCAGTTGCCGCTGGTCACCAGCTTGCAGTCTGAAGGCAAATTCTTACCATCGCTTATATCTAGAGAAGCTAGAGTACCGATTAGCTTGTTCACGTCGGCTTTTGCATCGACAGAAAGCAAATCATGCATATCGCCCTGCCAGCTCTGCTGATACTTCTTCAGCAGCAAACGTTTGCCATGGTAGTCTTTTATCGAATAGAAGAAACGGTAGCTATCAGAGTCATTGGCACCGCCTGTCTTAATAGCAGTTTTGTCAAAACCGACATCGTTGTCCTCTTTGCCATAGAGCACCAGATTAGTCTCGGCTTTACGACATACAGAACCGGCATCATAAAGATGGGGGCTGTCCGAATCATAAGCAGCCCTGGCAATATTCAAAACTGCCTTACTATGAGGAAAGGTCTGGGCTTCTCCAGACTTTCCAACTTTCTCTATATATGGATACCGCTTCGCGGCAGATGCCTTAGCAAAGACGGGAGGTGGAGAGAAAAGTGGAGTCATTAAGGCCAGGGTCGCCAGAGCCGCCGATACAGAATAAGGAAGGGGGCGCGAATGTGATTTCATGGTCAATAGTCCTCTTCTGGTTGGTTCGGGCGACGGACGGGCTTAGATTATCAGATCAGAACAGAATAAAGGTCGGCGCGGCAGATATCCGGCGCCTGAATCCGGCAAATCAAACCACTTCTTTACAAGTCGGGATTTTCGAGGTAGTATTTAGTCTTGCTTCTCACTTACTAACAAAAGCACAAAAATTAGCACCGCCGAAGTTAAACAACTGGATAACTCCTGTCTAACGCTTGGTTAAGTGCCTTTCCCTCTAATTGCCTTTCAATAGGTATCGTTTCTATGTTGAATCCCCAGGAATCCCGAATACATCAAGATCTATCCACAGCCAGCGACAATCCCCAGACAGGCGAGCGACTGAACTCAAAAATCTGGGGAGACCGTAACGCTTTCAAGGCGCTGGAGCCAGGCAAAAATCCCGTAGAAGATACTCTCGACCTGCCCCCGCTAGATTTAGATGTCACCGACCGACAGGATCACGATGCCGACAAAGGAGACAGGTCCCCTGTCTGGCAGGGCAAAGGAGAACTCCCTTTTACCCCCGGCGAAACCACTAAAGAATCCATAGAGATTGATGGCGAGAAGCGGACTTTTCTATTACATGTCCCAGAGTCTTACGACCCCAACAAACCGACCCATTTGATTATGGCTTATCACGGCATCACCTCTACCGGTGCCGAGATGGAAGGGCGGACAGGACTTAGCAATCGCTCTGAAAGCGACAATTTCATAGTGGCGTATATGGAAGGCGACCCGGAGGGCAGACATTCCTGGAACAACGGACAGCTTGCCTTCAGCGGTCTCGACGATGTCAAATTTACCAGGGAGACTCTCTCTAAGATTTCAGAGAACCTCCATATCGACAGAGAACATGTCTATGCCGTGGGCTTTTCCCAGGGCGAGAGCATGGTGCACCGCCTGGCCAATGAACCGGAGCTGAAGAATACTTTCAAAGCTATCGGAGTGGTCGGCGGCTGGATGACCGGCAGGGAAGAGATTCAGAGCGACCCTGATAATCCCGATTCTGACGACCTGTCGGTCATTTCGATAAAATCCGGTGCCGACCCGACATCGCCCTATGACGGCAAGTTTCACTGGGGCTTCGCCAATATGAAACCCGAGAGCTATGAAGAGGATTTCTACAGAAGAAGAAATGAAGTCAAAGAACCAGCCAAAGAAAACACTTTCTATAACGATGAAGGCAATTTGATTCGCTCCCAGTTTCTGTCGGAAGATCACAGCAGCGGCAAGAAAGTAATGCGGGTGCGCATCGAAGACGAGGATCACATCTGGCCAGGCACACCGGAGACGGTGCACAAAGAGAACGATGCCACCGACATGATTCTGAAATTCTTTCGCAGTCTCGATTGACAGCTTTGAGGATCTTTAAAATTTTGCAAAAGGCCTTTTCAAAATCGAAGGTCTGCATATAATCTGAAAATAGAATCGTTTTTATAAAATTGTATCCATGGGAGGTGGCTTCTATGCCTACAGTTTGCGTAAACTCGAACGCTATATCCGACTATGTAAAAGCCGGTTCGAGCACCACCAGCGAAAAGGATCTGTGTGTGCTCGGCATGAGCGAGTGCGCCCGTATAAGAATGCGGGTGGCGGAGAATCCCAACACACCAAAAGAGATGCTCCGGGAGCTCGCTCTGGACGAATGCGCCGATGTTCGTATTGCCGTTGCGACCAATCCTTTCACACCGGCTGTGGTGCTGGACAGTTTGTCCAAAGACGAGGACGTTTTTGTGCGCATCGGCATCGCCCAGGAGGTGACCACGCCGGAGTATTTGCTCAAAGCCTTATGCTTCGACGAGAATCCCTATGTGGCAGCCGAAGCCGAAAAGACCCTGATTATTCTCGGTCAGCGTTATGGACCGCTACGAGGACTGCCGTCCAGAGAGCCGACTCGTTTCGAAAACAACAAATCCGAATCTACAGATTCGGATCGGCTTGCCAGCTAGCAACTATTAATTCTGTTCGCTCTATAGCCAAAAAATCAGCGAACAATTCGAAACGGCCAAAGCAATCCTCTGGTTCTTGTACCAACCAGACTCCGCGCTTCCATCACCGCCAGATAACTTCCTGGAGCAAATCGGTCCGGAGGAATCAAGCGAACATCGGCGAATTTTAAATCGTGTGGAACAAAAAAACCGCTCCGGTAATACAAACTGGCACCATCTATTTTGCTTAGTTCACGAGTCGGTATTTCTTCGCATTTAGTGCTGCGAAGAAGCCGTCGCGTAGACTCACTGTTAGCTTGATTCAACAAATCTGCTTTTTCAAAAACGCGAAACCGATAAAAGAGATACGAGGAGGTAAAAAAACAGAATGTTGGCTTTTCGTCTTCTGCAATCTCATAGGAATAACCGTCCGCGTGCAGATAGTCGGAATCACCATGAATAGATGAAATGGCGAAATTAAAAGGATAAAGCGCGGCACGGAAAAAAGGGAAGCATGCCGCCAACACAGACCCGGCTCCCAGAAGAAGTACCGAGAAAAGAACGAGCACAGGCTGCTTCCAGCCACGCAAGAGCTGTTTGCAATAGGACACCATGAAGTTGTCGCTATCGCCTGCGCTCACCTACTGCTCACACTATCCTTTTTTGATTTCCCAGAAGTCTTCGCCGAGGGTATCCCAGGGCAATCTCTGCTCATCGGGCTGATTCGGGTCGAAACACTGATTGACGAAATAGATCATCGAAGCCGGCTTCTGCCATAGGTTAGCGAGACCATGGGCAACACCCCGGGGAATATAGAGAAGCTGGGCGCGACCGGCTCCGAGCACGAAGCGCATGGTCTTGTTATAGGTGGGTGAATCTTTTCTTGCATCAAAGAGCCCGACCAGAACTCGGTCATGTGGCATGATGAACCAGCAGTCTTCCTGGTTATAGTGCAGATGGAAGGCTTTTATAGTGCCCGGCAGCATCTGAGAAAAGGTCGATTGCTTCACCTTGAAATCCGGCAGAATCTGAAGATTGCCGTTATCGTCGAGACGGACGATTTCGGTGAGACAGCCGCCGTCTTCTACGAAAAGATTGAGGTTGATGATCTGGACACCTTCGATAACAGGCTTCTTCGAATAATCCTGTACCGAAAGATCCTTGGAAAAGTCGTTGCCGATAGACTCTTTGGAAAGCGGTTTAAGACTGACCATACTCAAAATTACACCCTGAACCCGGTTCTAACCTACAGTAAATGCATAGGATATCAGATTTTCGGGAATTTTAGCGCTTTGCCGCAGTAGCCTTGACCTTTTTCAATTCAAGGTAGTTGTGAAGGGATTCCTGCCAGCTCTGGGGTTCACGACCGATAGTGCTTATCAGGGTGGTCTTATCGAGCACAGAGTAGCTGGGACGGGTAGCCGGCAGCGGATATTCCTTGGTGGGAATAGGCTTGATGGTTACATCCAACCCTTTACAAATCTCCCGAGCAAAGTCGTACCAGTTCGTAACACCGTCATCCGTGGCGTGATAGACCCCGTAACGACCGGTGGAGATAAGATCTGCTACCATCTCGGAGAGACTGAGAGTGCAGGTGGGGGTGCCGACCTGATCCGAGACGATTTTAAGCTCCGGCAGCTCCTGGGCTTTGGCATGGATAGTGTCGACGAAGTTGCGCCCAAACGGTCCATAGAGCCAGCTTGTACGCACTATATAAAAGTCTCTCAGGTGACGCATCACCGCCTTTTCGCCGGCCAGTTTACTGCGCCCATACACGGACAGGGGCCGGGTCGGATCCCAGGTGGTGTAAGGTTTGTCATTGTTGCCGTCGAAAACATAGTCCGAGCTGAAATAAAGCAACGGAATCTCGAGCTTGCTGCATACAACCGCCAGGTTCTCGGTGCCGTAGCCGTTGATGAGGAAGGCGAGATCCGGTTCGGATTCGGCTTGATCCACTTTTGTATAGGCGGCGCAGTGCAGAACCAGATCTGGTTCGCTTTCGCTCAGCACTTTTGCAACCTGCTCATAGTTGGTTACATCTAAGGATTCTTTAGGCATCGGAACAACGTCGTGCCCGCGAGATTCGAGACAGGCGCAGAGAGCCTGACCCAACATGCCACTAGCACCGGTGACGAGCAGTTTCTTCTTGTTCATATCTTTATCTACTTAGCAGTAGCAGTTTGAGGAGCGGCGACCGGTGTAACCGGGACGGTGTCTTCGACTTTGTCCATCACCTGTTTCAGCCATTCCTGGTTGCTCTTGTACCATTCGATGGTCTCGGCTATACCCTGTTCGAAGGTGTAGGACGGAGCCCAATCAAGCTCTTTCTTCATCTTGGAAGAATCGATGGCATAACGTCTGTCGTGACCGAGACGATCTTCTACATAGCGGATCATCTCTTCGCCTTTGCCAGTCGCTTTGAGGAGAATCTTGGTGATCTCCATATTCGTGTACTCGTTGTTGCCGCCAACGTTATATACTTCGCCAGGCTGTCCTTTGTGGAAGACGGTGTCTATGGCGATGCAGTGGTCTTTGACATGCAACCAGTCACGGATATTGGCACCATCACCATAGACAGGCACTTGTTTATCGTTCATCAAGTTGTTGATGAATAGCGGGATCAGCTTCTCGGGATGCTGATAAGGACCATAGTTGTTGGAGCAGCGGGTGATCATCACCGGCATGCCGAAAGTATGGAAGTAAGCGCGGCAAAGTAAATCACCGCCGGCTTTAGAAGAAGAGTAGGGGCTGTTCGGTGCCAGCGGGGTCTCTTCGGTGAAGTAACCGGTGGCGCCAAGCGAGCCATAGACTTCGTCGGTGGAGACTTGCAGATAGCGAATCGAGAACTCGGCGTCTACGCCTAATTTGGTGCCTTCTTTGAGACCGTGCTTGAAGGCGGCTTCCAGCAACACTTGAGTGCCGAGCACATTAGATTTGACGAAAACTTGAGGGTCCATTATAGAGCGGTCGACATGGCTCTCGGCGGCGAGGTTGATGATACCGTCTATCTTGCCGAATTTTTTGCCGGAGACGATTTCGTTAACGAGGACAGTGTCTTCGATATGACCTTTGACGAATTTGTAATTAGGATTAGAAGCCACATCTTCCAGGTTTTCTTGATGACCGGCATAGGTTTCGGCATCGAGATTGATAATTTCGTATGTCGGATGCTCTTTCAAAAAATGACGGACCAGATTGCTTCCGATGAAGCCCAAACCACCTGTGATTACAAGACGCATGAACAAATCCTCTTCTATGTTTTGAACGTTTCCGAGACTGCGCTGATTATTTATTGACATGCTCATTTAGATCAACGGCAAGTCGATCATAAAGCGGGGGTCGGCTGTGAATATTGTTTTATCTTTTTATAGATAAAGGCAGAGACAGCCAGTCCCGGTTGTCAATAACCCCGAACTTAGACCACTTCGACCTTGCTGTCATCACCGAGCATCAACCGAAAAGCGACCGGCTTGTGATGACCCCGTGTTAACTCCACATTTACGCCGATGAGGCTGTCCTCGATACGACCGTGGAAGTCGAGAATCTGGCAATCTTCTCTGAGGATGCAGTGCTCTATTTCGGCGTTGGAGACCCTGGCGCGGTCGCCGATAGAGGTAAAAGGACCGACATAGGTGTTTTCAAGACAACAGTTCTCGCCAATCACCGCCGGACCTCTGACAGTACAGTTCTTGAGCTTGCTGCCTTTGCCGACCGCTACCCGACCGGAGATGCGGGTGATGTCGTCGATGAAGCCGTCGATTTTGCCTTCGGTCATTTCATCGAGCACAACTCTATTAGCTTCGAGCATGTCGTCTTTTTTACCGGTGTCCAGCCACCAGCTCGTCAGAACGTGAGAGTCGACACTGTGACCCATGTCTATAAGCTTGGCGATGGCGTCGGTTATCTCCAGCTCACCGCGCTTACTTGGCTTGATCTTGTCGATGGCGTTGTGAATCTCCTGATTGAAGAGATAAACACCTACAAGAGCAAGGTTGGACTTAGGCTTCTTCGGTTTTTCTTCCAGGGAGAGAATCTTGCCGTCGCCGTTTAGCACAGCCACACCAAAAGAAGATGGATTCTCTACTTCTTTCAACAGGATAAACGCATCGGCCTGACCGGCTTCAAAACGCTGGACCAGGGGTCCGACGCCGTCTTTGATCAGGTTGTCGCCCAGATACATGACAAAAGGATCGTCTTTGAGGAAGTCCCGGGCGGTCTTCACCGCATGGGCAAGACCCAGGGGTTCGTCTTGCAGGATGTATTCGATGGTGACATCCCAGCGGTCGCCGTCGCCCAGGCATTCTTTGACGTCGTCACCGGTCTCGGGGCTGATGATGATGCCTATTTCTCGGATTCCGGCACCGACCAGAGATTCCACCGCATAAAAGAGGATAGGCTTGTTAGCCACCGGCAGTAACTGCTTTGCGGCAGTATGCGTGATCGGTCTCATTCTTGTACCTTTTCCGCCGCTTAGTATTAGTCCTTTCATTTTTCCTCTTCCTGTAAAGGGTCTCTGTTTGGTGCTAGAAAGCTCCACGTTTACTTAATACAGCTCCAAATGTCGAAAAGATGATGCGCCAATCGAGCCAGTAATTCCAGTTGTCGCAATACCACTTATCGAGGTCGACTTTGACCTGATCGGGAAGTTCATCCCGGCCGTTTATCTGAGCCCAACCGGTGATACCCGGAGGAAATCTCAACACACCGTTCTCTTCTCGCAAGGCGGTCAGCTCGGTCTGATTATACAGAGCGGGCCTGGGTCCCACCAGGCTCATCTGGCCTGCAAGAACATTCAGCAACTGAGGAAGCTCATCCAGGCTGGTTTTACGCAAGAATTCACCTACCCTGGTGACTGGACTGGGCAGCTTCTGCATCTGGTCCGTGGGCAGGTTCGGCGTACCGGTTTTCATGGTACGGAATTTATAAATTTCAAAGAATTCGCCGCCTTCGCCGATTCTCTTCTGCTTGAAGATAACCGGTCCTTCACTATCCAGTTTGATAGCGACCGCGATACCGACCAGCAAAGGAGACAGGCCGACCAGGGCCAGTCCGGAGATGCAGATATCGGTGAGTCTTTTGAAGATCATGATCGGCCTAATTTTAATCTGCTTTCGCTAAATAAGTAGGTAAATTCGCATTCAGACGCGATTCCGACTCGATTTAAGTCGGTTCAAAATAATGGGAGACAAGCGCTCAATAGAACCACCAGCAGCCAAATTATCTAAGGCTAATTAATCTATAAGCATATGTTTCATTCTATTAATACCTTCAGGAGCCAGTTAGAGTAAAAACAGCTTTTACACCTTACATTTGAACGATGATCGAGAAACTGGAACAAGAGACCCCATCGCTGAGCGGCAAAGCCGAGCTGGACCTGACCGTGGTTGTGGTTAGCTGGAACACCCGTGACTTATTAGATCGATCTTTAGAGACCCTGAAAGAAGATCTCGAGCAAAGCAGCAATCTGGAGACCGAGGTCTATGTTGTCGACAACGACTCAAAAGACGGCTCGGCGGCCATGGTAGCAGAGAAGCATGGCTGGGCGACGCTAATAGCCAACGATGACAATCTGGGCTTTGCCAAGGCGAACAACCAGGTCTTACGCCAGGCAAAGGGTCGCTATATTCTTCTTTTGAATCCGGATACCGAAGTAGAGAAAAGCGCCCTCAAGACCCTTATCGAATTTCTCGAGACCCACCCAAAAGCAGGCATTGTGGCACCGCAACTGCTCAACTCGGATGGCTCTATTCAGCGATCTTGCAGACAGTTTCCGACCTTTACCGGCATGCTCTTCGAGCTTATTGGGCTCAGCAAAATATTTCCCAAAGGCTCTAAAACGGGCACCACATTTAGAGCCTACAAAATGCTCGACTGGGAGCATGACGATGAACGCGAAGTAGACCAACCGGAAGGGGCTTGTCTATTGCTGCGCCGCGAAGTCCTGGAAGAAGTAGGGCTCCTGGACGAAGGGTATTTTATGCTCTTCGAAGAGGTGGACTGGTGCTATCGCATAAAGAAAGCCGGCTGGCAAATCTGGTTTACTCCTAAAGCGCGTGTGATGCATCATTATGGACAGTCTATAAAACAGGTGAAAGCGCGGATGATCTTGAGCTCTCACCGAGGTCTTTATCGCTTCTGGCGCAAGCATTATCGCGGCAATAGATGGTACCTCGACGGCTTCGCCTATTCTTCTTTGATGGCCCTGGCTTACTTTCGCATCGCCAGCCACAAGCTCAAATCTATGCTGAGCGGATAATAGTCGACACTGCTTTGAATCGATCTTGTCGGATAGCACAAAATTGTCCTTAGCGAAGAGGAATTCAAGCTGAGAACGCTTGAACTTTTTTAGCAGGGCAGTCGTTATTCTAGAGTAACAGTTAAACGGGCTTTAACAGAGCCGGGAGGGTTTTACATGCAATGTTTTCCTGCACAAGCCTTTGCCGCCGCCGCCATCATATTCGGTGGCGCCTACTTCTTCGTTCTCTCAATATTGATCGAATGCTATAGAAACGACTGCAAATCAAAAGCGACCATATCCATAGCCGCATCAACGTCAGACCAATTAGCTGGGCTCTAGCCCGGAGCAGTCCAGCCGAACAGCTCCAGAGCTTCCTCTACCGTCATCTGGTTCTCCAGGCAATAGCACATAACGATGGTGGCTTGCTCCAGAGTAAGCAGTTCGTGATCGAGATACATTTTCAATTCGGATGCATAATGCGTGACCGCTTCATCAATGAGGTTGGCGTCATAGAGCGTCTTCAACAAAGGCACTTTGTTAGCCAGAGCAAGAGCCGTTGCGATTTGCAGGTCCTTATCCGAGATAAGACCGGCGTTTTTCAGAATATCAGTGATCTCGACCTGCTTCTTCTCTTCGATGAACAGCTCCGGATCAGAGTCTATCTGAGCCAGCACTTCTTGCAGTTCCTGATTAGATTCGGCATATTGAACCGACTTCACGATCTGGGCTGCTTGATCTTCAAAGAGAACCCCCTGGGCGATCATATTGAGGATGTGATTGGCTGCTTTCGTACAGGGCCGAGACGCATAACCGAGCATGACGAAAACCTGTTCGAGGGGGATATCCTCGGTTACTTCCAGCTCTTTGGCGGTCAGTAACTGAGTTTCAGATATCACGCCTGCAAGGACGAAGAGCTCACCGAAGCCGAACCCCTGGGAAGGCACAGTGACATCTGCATTCTCAGCCAGAGACTGCTCTAACGAGATAGAGCGGATTCTCGCCAGTTTCAGGGCATAAAGAGCTTTATCCCGGGGCACTCTACCGTCGCGGATAAATCGCTGGGCAGCTAGAGCCGAGTTCAAAGCGGCTCTCGAAAGGACTCCTTTATTGACCAGGATCATACCCAGGGGCAGACCGGTCTCATGAGAATGGATCATGCCATCTTCGACCTGGGATCTGTTCGCCAGACCGGATTCCATTAATAGTTCTCCGAGTCTGTTGTGAGTAGGCACAGCCTGCCTGCTGCCGGCGTTGGAGCTGAGACGATCGAGGGCCTGTTCCAGAGAGATACCATCACGGGCCATAGAGTTGAGAGCCTGGACGGCGTGCTCAAAAGGCAAGAGCCCGTCTCGCACCCTTGCCTGAATCTCGAGGGCGCTTCTCAGATGGGCTTCGGCGACGTGGCCATGCATAGCCAGCACCCGTCCCAGGGGAAGCCTCATTTTAAATGAGAGCCGATAAGCGGCATCGAACTGCTCGGGCTCTATCAGACCACTGTGGATCAACAATTCGCCTAGTTGAACATCGGTGGAAGTATCTGGCGGCATTACTTACTCTTGAGTGCCCGGGACAGAACTATCGGGAAGGTGCCTTCCTTTGCTTCATTTTTGGCCGCTCTGGCAGAATCGAGCAGATCCTTCAGATCCTCACCATCGGAGGGGAGTCCGGCGATACCAAATGCGGTGACCAAATTACGCTTATCGATCTGGCTGGAGAGGGGCGTATTGGTCAAAGCCTCTAAAATTCTGTTTGCGATGAAAGCCGCCTGAGAGGTTTTAGTATTCGGCATGATCAACCCGAAATCCAGACCCTCGTAGTGACCGAGAATATCTAGAGGGCGCTTCACCAGCTCTATGCGCTTGGCGGCGGTCGTGATCACCTCAGGTGGTGGCGCCTCCACGGCGATGCTGCCTCCGCCTTTGCGTTTGCTGAACTCGAAAAGCAAGAAAGCAAGCGGCCATTCGTAAGCGTCATAGCGATAATACTCGTATTCCAAGAAGTAGAGCAGCGCTTCGGCGGAATAAATGCCTGTATCAGGACGAACAAAGTTGTAGCGAAGCGCCTGCACACTTTGTTTGGCGTCGCCGAGAAAGTCTAAGGCATTATTGCGCGCCGCCGAAGGAGGCTTTATCTCTAAAATACCGCAATAGAGAAAGTTGAACAAAAGAGGCGCCCACTGGGACATCTCCATCGGTCGATCACGCAAAAGATCCGTGAAAGTCTTTTTTCTAGAAAGCAGCTTGTACATGGACTTCTGCCACTCGAAATCGAGGGGATGTCCTTTGGAGAGCAAGAGCTTCAGCTCGGTATCGCCCAGGTTCTTTTGCTTGAGCGAAAGCACCGACTCGTACACCAGACCTGCATCTTCCAACTGGCGAAGCTGATCGGCAAGGGCCGTACCCTCCATAATTGAAGCCTGGAGGCTGCGCTGGCAAGACATCATATCGGTGACTTTGTCCGGCTTGAATACATAGTTTCCAGAGCGCCAGGTGACCAGCTCTTTAATAACATCGTCACCACGGGTAGCACCAGCCTGGGCATGTTTAGGACCGCCATCCACCACAAAGACCTGGGCCACATTGGTGTCTCCCACCACTTCAAGCAGACCTGTCAGTTTGCTCATGCCGATATTCGTCAGCACGTCAGCTATACGAGTATGAGAGAGATCACCCTGAAGAGAGGTTGTCTGTGGCGCGGCTGCGGCTCCAGGTACAGCCCGGTTGTCCGAATAGAAATCAGAAGGCAGATTGCCCTCGGGCATACCCTGGCCCTGACCGAATTTGGCTGCACCGCCGCCGCCCATGCCGCCTATGGGAGTACCGCCATAGTTAGGGCCGGGGTTGCCGCTATGTTGTGGGGCAGCGCCTTGAAAGACACCGCTATTGGACAGAGGCGCTCCCGGACCACCCCCATATTGCTGGAACTGTCCGGTCGGCTTAAGCTGGTTCTGATTCTGATACTGATTGAACTGACCGGTGCCATAGGTATTTCCGGGGGGAAGCGTGTCCATAACACCGGGAGAATTTTGCATCTGCAAGGTCGGTGAATTGAAGCCACCTTGCCCCTGAGCGCCTTGAAAAGTACTATGGTCGCCGGTCCTGCCACCCATAGAAGTATTACTGCCCGAAGACTGTGTCCCAGCCGAATTCTGGGTCTCGAGCATCATCACCACATCGAGGATAAGATTCAGATCGCTGGTCTCGAACTTGCTCACCAGCTTGCTCTGACGACCGTCATCTTCCCAGACCTGCCATTGTGGACTGGGGGTGACCTTGTCGAATTTGATATTGATGAAGTAAGACTTCATCGAGCCGGGTATTGCCCATCCCAGCTCTACGTCTAAGCCACGGTTGACCTGAGCCTGTTCATACAAACCCTTCAAGGTGTCATATGTAGGAAAGGCGCTCTGCTTTGGGAGCCTTATTTTTCCAGGCTGTTGCCTCTTGCTTCCACCGAACAACTTGTGATTACCTTTCCGTTTCTTGTAGAATCAGGTCAATCTTACTAGTTTAAGACAATTATTTCGATTTGACAGTATGTATATAGCAAGTATTTCGACTCTAGTTAAATAAAGTCGAGAAAGTTCTGGATGTTCTGTCGTTAATGTTATCGGTCCATAAGGAAGTTTAGAGGATGACCTTGTCAGGCGCCGGGGACGGCAGACTCCCCGCCATCGGAATACAGCTCTTGATCGCCGGGATTTTCCTCTTGTTGATTTTTCTCCCTGGTCAAGAGGCGACGACCACGGCATTGGCCGGCTTCGATATCGACCCTCTGGTTCTGGAGGGAGTACCGGGAGCATTCCATCGCTATGGCATCTGGCTGGTGGTGGCGCTGGGCGCAAGCGCAATGTTCACCTGGCTGGACATGAAAAAGAGCGAACTGCCGCGCGGAAAGGCTCTTGCCCTGTACAGCTCTCTGGCTTTCTTTTTGTTCTACCTGGTCTTAACAAGGGCGCTTCAGTTTCCCTGGAACCAGGACGATGCTTACATAGACTTTCGCTATGTGATCAACTGGGTCAATAGCGTCAGCTTCGACTACAATCCCGGCGAAAGAGCGATGGGATTCACCTCCCATCTCCATTTGGCACTGCTCACCCCACTTGCCCTGGTTTTCAAGTCTATCGATCTGCCTGTTATCTCCCAGTCTCTAAATTTGGGCTTGCAGATAATTTCCTTTTATCTGACCTTCTACCTTGTGCGCGCCGTTACCTCGAACCCGGTGGCGGCCGCCATAGGCGCTGCCCTGCTTGCCCTCTATCCCTACAACATCCAGGAGACCATGGGCGGCAAAGAGGCCATGCTGGTCAGCACCTGCATGCTTGTCTGCTTGCTGGGTATTCACAATAAACGCCCCCATCTAGTCGCCTGGTTCTCGGCTTTCATTGTTCTCACCAGACCGGAAGGCGGTCTCTGGATGCTCCTGACCATGGCCTGGAGCTATAAACAATACAAACTCCAGGCTCTCAAATCCTGGGCAGCCCCCCTGGCTGTACTTTGTGCCGTGGCGGGCTGGTTGATCATACAGTTCGGAACCGTAGTCCCACATTCTTTTGTGGGCAAATCGAATATGTTTTACAAACCACCGCCGATGATGGATATGGTCCTGATTCTTAGAAGACTTGGCGACGGCTGTTTTGTGCCGGAGCTGATCATGCCTCTGGATCCGATAGCCAGCTATATCCTGGACTTCTTCCGACTCTATGGCGGTACCCTGGTGCTACTTACGGTGCTCAAATTTCTCAATTCAGGCTGCCTGCGCTTTTATTCCATCGCGGTACTTGCTTATTTCATCTTGATCTCGGTAGCAAATCCCTATCTTTTTCCCTGGTATCTAGCATGGTTCTCGCTGGTACCCTCGCTGCTTTTACCGGTTCTCTACCTGAAACTGAAAGCGATGAGCCTCGACAAAGATGCCAAAAAAGGAAACGCCATCTTTGCGACATGCCTGATCTTCTATCTTGGCGCAATTCAGATAATCGAACAACCGACCCGGCTCACCGCCGGTCTGCCGGCCGTGAGCTTCTTCTGGTCCGGTGCATACAAACGGCTGATCATCTATCAAAAAGCCGCCGAACACGCCAAGAGGCTCGACCCAGAAGAAAAAGCCGTGCTTGCCGCCCCGGAGATAGGAGTGCTCGGCCACTATTACCGCGGTCCGATTCTCGACCTTGGCGGACTGGTCTCGAACGAGGTTATTAAGTACGCTCCGCCATCCCAGGATATTAGAGAAGGGACCTCGCTTTTCTCGATCATTCCCGATACCATCCGCGACTTGAAGCCGAGATTTCTTGTAACCGACGGATTCTTCGGCAAAAAAGGACTGTATAAATCCGAATTCTTCGAGAAGGAATACAGAGTTGCCGAATTTTTCCCGCACCAATTGTGGAGCGAGGGCATTTATCTTTATGAGCGCAAGCAGAACGACGCGCCGAAAACAGAGCCCTAAATCACTTTGCGGGTAGTTCCATAACCATTTTTGAAACCGCCGCTTGTCTGAGTATGAGATATATCGATTCGACATTTTTCAATCAGCGATTCGGCGATGGCGAGATCCGTCTTTGATTCGACCCTTATAGAACGCTCTTTCGGCACTAAATATGCGAGACTCTCACCACAGAAAAATGTCCCGGTGGCTTTTAGATATTCTGTCGATGCGACCAGTACCGAGTAGTTCACTTCGTAGATCTTTCTCTCTCCAAAAATACACTCTGCTTCGGATTCCGAACCGGTACCGGCGTCTGTCTCCGGCCGAGGGAAAACCGGCAACATGCCTCTATCGCTATTGATGTAATGCAGATCTCGCAAAGAAAGAGCGGTATCAGAAACGGTTACAACCGGTCGGCCCTGGTTGCGATGACAAAGCTCTATAGCACTGTCTATGTCCGAGACAAGGCGGAGAGGAGAGCTGGCATCTAATAAGACCACATAGTCGAATCCAGGTAAGATTTCCATCAAGCCCAACCCGCATTTATTAGAGCGGACAGTCATCTCAGGATGTTTGACCGGTAAGTTTCGAACCACCGAGATACCAATTCTGTGACAGTGCTCCGCGGTCTCGTCATCTCGACAAGCCACCATCAACTGATCTAGATAAGCGGAAGCAAAAGCCGAGCCAAGCGCTATATCAATCAACGAATATCCGGCGACTTTGCGAAAGTTCTTCTTCAAAAGACCTTTCTCGGTGTCCGGTGCCAATACGGATGCCAATATGTTTCTGTTATCTATCAAGAATCAACGCCTGCCGATAAACTCAAATCGAGTAAAAATTTCAACTTCATTATATTGGAAAATTATCAGAATCGATCAAAAAACTTTTTGAAAACCGGAAATTCCCACAGACCCGAGCTCTTGAAAATCCCGACAGATATACATTACAAATATCCACATTGCGCCCGAAACTAAAGCACCGCTGACAATACCACCATGCGCGGGCCTTATTCAACGAGCACTGGTGACATTCTCTTGCTCTTCTGAAGCGGCTCCAGGCTGAATCAAAGTAACCAGTGGAATATCCTGACTTCGCTTTATAGATTCTTCTTGCAGATAATTTCCGCAGCGCGATAGAAACGGAATCTTCCTGAGAGTAAGACGGTCTACCGACACGATTAATTTGCAGCAGATCTTAGCGCCGAGCAGCCGGGGACGCTTTATGAGCAGGCGCCCCCAGTGTCGCAAGCGAAACCGCCAGGAATATTGATAGAGAGTGTCGTAGATCATCGTATCAAAGGCAGAAAGCATAAAAGCGGCGTCAGCCAACATCGCCTCCGGCGACTTGCGATATAGACCGGACTCGGCTCGACTCTTGTATCTGGTTCCGGCTAGCTCATAGAGCTCCGCCGTCTGCCGGGCGATCTCCTTTCGGTCAAACTCTTCTACCACCCGCTTGCGAGCGGCAGCGCCCATACGCTCTCTCAACTCTTTGTCGGAGATAAGCCGGTTCAAAGCTTCTGCGATGGCAGCAGTGTCCCTGGGTGGAATCGCTATTCCGGAAACACCATCGACCAGGTACTCTGCCGTACCACCACTGTCGGTGCCGATTACAGGATTGCCGCAGGACATCGCTTCCTGGCAAGTGTAGGGGGAATTATCGTAAACAGAAGGAACAATAGAGATATCGGCAGAGCGATAATGAGCCGGTAGTTCTGTCAGCGGTATCCGGGCAATGAATTTGACATAGTCTCCTACCTTATCCCGAGCTATTTTCTCCTTCAGCTCAGCTAAGACCGAGGTCTGTCCGTGGGCTGTACTGGTATCATCGCCGATGATGACGAACTCGACATTTTTATTGACCGCGACCACATCTTTGACGGCATCGACTAAATAATGAATACCCTTGCGCTCTTCCAATCGTCCGACAAAAAGCACCCTGACTTTATCCGTATCAGGCAAAGCCCGATGTCCTTCCGGAGAGAATTGAGAAGGATCTATAGGATTGCGTACTATATGAATATCATCCAGATCATAATTAAGATCCGACGCCACAAAACGAGCCAGATCCAGACTGGGCGAGGTGAGCACATCAGCGGAGAGCATCGCCACCCGCTCCACCCCGGCGACAAACTCGTGGTCGAAAGACGGTGTCACATTGTGGAGTTTTTCGGCAATGAACTTGGAATGAGGCGTATAAAGGCGGATCAGAAGCGGCAATGCTCTTGTTATCGCAGGGAACAACCCTTCTGCCAACAATTCCGGGGTGTCCACAACGTCGAAGGGTTTGCGGCTGTGAATCTGGAAAAATTTGCGCCAGAGTGCAGTAGAAGTCATTAAGACGTAACGACTGTAAGGCATACACATCGAAATGGTACCGAGCCTTTTGCCGAGCCACTCTTGCTGCACACGATGAACGATTATGCCGTCGTCGTCCTGAATGTGGTCGGGGCTGTCGTCCTTGCAGAGCGAAACCACCTCTACTTCATGGCCGATCTCCTTCAAGCCATGGGCAAGATGACGGGTAAAAGTAGCTATCCCGCCAAAGCCGGTTTCCGGTGGATATTCCCTTGAGATTAAGCAAATGCGCATTATTCTTGACGTCCGAGATGATTTTAGTAGGTTGCTCAGCCGGCATGGCTTAATCGATGCTTATATTCGATGCCCGATTCGACCTTGCCGGCTAAATTTATCTATAGACTCCTGTAGATCCGCTCGATATCGTCAACCATCTCGGTAATCGTTCTCTGTTTACCGATGTTCTCTCTAAACCTCGAAAGAAGGCTGCGGTCATCGACCAGAGCCTGGAGCTTTTCGGACAGGCTCCGGTCGTCATTGAGTTCGAACAGCATGCCATTAACCCCTTCTTTGACGAGTTCGGACATTCCACCCAGATCAGTGGCTATAAGAGGCGTTCTGGTCGAAAGCGACGACTGAATCACCAGGGGCGTATTCTCGTACCATCGCGAAGGTACCACCAGAATATCGATCTCGGTTAGCACTTCTCCAAGCTTCTCATTGGCAAAAGTTCCGAGAAACGAGATCTTCTCCCGGTGCGCTTCGCTCTTTTGTGCCAGCGCCAGCACAGAGGCGGCATACTCCGGAAATTGCTCGGTGTTGCCGTAGATCTTCAATACCGCATCACAAGAAGGATGCAACCTCTGGAATGCTTTAATCAGAATATCCAGCCCCTTATGCTCGTATATAGTCCCGATGAAGCCGATTCGCAAGGTTTTGCTGTCCGTTTTTTTCTGATAGCTCTCAAGAAGGCTTGTATCTATTCCGAAGGGCACTTTGTGAATAAGCTCTTCTCTAAATCCGTTCTTTATAAAGAGGGTCTTCATAATTTCGGTGGGGACCATAATGGCGTCGACAGAGTTACCGATTTCCCTCAGTACACCGGGACGCTTTCGAGTGGCGGCTTCGGCTGCGACTCTCTTTTTGCCAACATAAAATTCATAGCCGAGCGCACCGGTCAAACGCCGACCTAGCATTCTCGCCACAGGAATTCGCCCGTGAACCGCCTCGACAAACTGTTCTTCCGAAGGAATAAGCTCCGGGGTGTAACAGGAGATACAATGCTCGGCGTCGGGACCGGGTCCCTCACAGATAGTCCCGTCTGTGCGCTTGAGCTGAACAATGGGACAGATGAACCAGAAGTCGGTGGCGGAGAATACCACCGGCAGCCCTCTCTTTCGAGCGCGCTCAATTATCGCCGCCGAGAGATTTTGAGCATGCATGACATGCAGCAAGTCCGGCTTAAAAGTATCTAGAACGGTCTCGAAATGATCCGCTATTTCAGGATGATAGTACTCATGTTCATAGGTGTAATTTTTCAGCCGCAGAGACTCTCCAAGAGCGTGCACTTTAACTCGGTCGTGCTCATAATCCTGCCATTCCGGTCCGGTGGCATGGCGGGCGTCGATTGCCGGCGGGTCCGCCGATACAATCAAAATCTCGTGGCCTCTCGCCTGCAATTCCTGGGCAATTTTCAAAGTTAGCACTTCGGTCCCGGCTTTGTTAGCCGGGAAGAATTTATGCACAGTGATTAAAATACGGGACAAGAGCGGCTCTTTCCAGAAGAGAAAGCCAGATCATACAACAGCCTGCCGCCTCAGTTCAAATAGCAGGGCACCATATATGGTTAAAGTGAAAACTCTTAACCAAAATCATTGCCCAGCCTGCTGGATGGGTCGAAGACAGCAATCTGCCCCGACGTGCATCGCAAACACTCAGAGCCTTCATAAGGCATCTGACAGACATCGCAAACACTCTTGGCAAAGTTTGCATAATCTCTCTTTTTCTTGTCCGCATCATCAGCCTGGGTGTTCTGATAATTCTGCAGATGCTGGGCGGCAGCAGGATTGATCTGCCCCTGCTGGCTTTGCTGATTCTGAACCGGCTGCTGTTGCACTGGTTGCTGCTGCGCATGTTGATAATACTGCTGCTGTTGTACCGGCTGCTGCTGCGCTTGTTGATAATACTGCTGCTGCGCAGACTGGGGCTGATGCTGTTGCGCAGGTTGCTGCTGTACAGGTTGCTGTTGTACAGGTTGCTGTTGTTGCACTTGCTGATAGTGCTGCTGCTGTGCTGGCTGGGGCTGACTGACCTCGAGATAGAGGCGACGGATTTCATCGGCTTCCGGCATGCGCTTCAACCATTTCAAGAGTTCGATAAGATTGGTGGCGAGCTGCCTGCACTCGGCGTGACCATTGCCGTAGTTGAGACCGTAGACTCTCAGCGCCTCCCGGGCATAAACAACCACCTGCTCGTATCGCTTCATGTGATAGGCGGCAGCGATCAGATTTTTGAGGGTCTTACCGATCTCGATATGATTCTGACCCATGACGCTTATCTTGACCTGGGCGCCGTATTTGTAGATTTGCTCCGATTTGTCGTATTGCTGCTGAACGAAGGCAAGATAACCTAACAGATCGAGCGATGTGTAGATTTTTTCTCTGTCGTTTTGAGCCCTTGCTTCGTTGAATGCCTGATAAATAATCCGCTCCGCATCAGCATACTTTCCTTGGGAGACCAATTGAGATGCGTGGGTGAGATAGTTTTGCCAGGTCATTGGGTGAGCGTGCTTTCTGCAAAGGGTCGAGGAGCTTGAGGTGATCTTGCCCAAGATGACATAAGTCTTATCATACTCAGATAAGTATTACCTGTTACTTATATGTACGAAGATTTCAAATCTAAATCGTTTCGACTACAAATTTCAAGAATAACAGGCCCGGAGAAGATTTTTTCATGGCTTAGAAGCTAATGTTAATCGCTCTAAAGGACCGGCTGCTGAAAGATGGGAGAAAATGGGTGTTTCCGGAAGGAGAGATCATTTGTCGTCGGTCGAACTCGAAAACTCTATGTACCTGGAGAGGAAAGAGCCAAATCCCCATCTAGGGTGGTCTTTCCGAACACTGATCATCCTCTCCGGGACATTTCTCTGCGCTCTGGTAATTAGACTGTGGTTCGCTTTTTTCGATGGCCACGAAACAATTGTTTATTCCTGCGACGCTTCCGAGTATCTCCGCGCCGCCGCCATAATGCAGAATATATTAAGCGAGGCTGCCAATCGCTGGCAAGATCTGGTTCTATACTGCCTGGGAATTCTGCCGGCCGATAAACTGCCCGGTCTTCACGAAGCCTTTCATCCTTTCAAAGAGCTCGCCAATAGAGCCGGCCCGACCTTTCCACTATTTATTTTATTGAGCCATTTAGCCACCGGCAATGAAATTAGCCCGGAATACTTTTACGCGCCAGTAGTATTCCATTGCATCATCACCTCGATCTCCTGTGCCTTAATCGCCTATATCGCAATCAAAGGCTGGGGAAGAGTTGCCGGACTCAGCGCCGGTCTATTGGCTGCTTTCTACCCCGGCTTCATCGTCAACTCTATTCGGCTCTATTCAGAGTCCTATGCTGCATTCTGGCTGCTCGCCGCTCTTTCTCTTGTCACCTACATGCATCGAACCAAGCGCTGGTCCATAATCACTTCGGTGGTGATGGGCTATTGCCTGGGTATTCTTCAAATCACTCGTTCCGCCCTCGTCCTTGCAACCGGAGCTATCTTCGCATTCACCGGGATTTTCGGCGGCAAAAAAGGCTGGCTGAAGAGCCTGCCTTCGATGATAGTCGGTCTGGCCCTGGCGATGTTGCCGGTTATGGTAGCGCAAAAGCTCTCGACCGGCACCAGTTCGCTGGTTCAAGACAGGCTCAGCCACTATAATCTCTTCGTCGGTCTCGATGTAAGCGCTCAGGGCTGGCTTTCCTACCCCTATCCGGACGGCAGAGGCATAGAAGAGAGCAGTCTTCTGCAGCTCATGCACCGACGCTACGAAGAGAGCCATTCCCGCTTTATAAAACTGCTTGCCGACAAACCGGCGCGTCTTTTCAAATTCCCCTGGAACGATTTTCGCACCCCGATTTTCAACTTCGGGGAGAACGCCCAGGTTCTATATCACCAGCTCTGCCTGATGCTTGCCGCCCTGGGCATCGGCGCGACAATAGTCGACTGCAAAGGCAAAGCGAAAGACGAGAACGATGAAGAAAAAAGCGAAGCTGTCGGACGGAGCGCTCTGAGAATACTGATTCTACTCATCCTGGCAATTCACGGTGCCTATTTCTTCTTTATCACCGTGCCGAGATACGCTCTTACAGCCATGCCCATGGTCCTCCTCTTCGCAGGAGCAGGAATACACGCCCTCAGCCGGGCAGCAGACCAGAGCAGCTTTCTTTGCCGAAAAACGCTATTCTTTGTCCTGGCCAGCCTGGCGCTCGTCGGCGCCGCCCACTATGACTTCGTCCCCCCTTTCACCGGGCTGCTCGGCACAAATGCCGGCGAACTGACCCGGGTTCTGGTTCTCGAAGCCCTGGTCAAAACAGTGTTCGCAGTCTTGTTCTTCGCCTCCATTTTTTTACTCTCTGGAAAAAGCCGCTTCAATCGCTCCCTGACGCTGGTGATGAGCCTGGCTGTCATTCCTTTCATCGCGCTGCCTCTGCGTGCCCACGGTCGCGGCTTCGAGTGGAAGGTAGACCTCAAAGGAAGTCCGAAAGAGCGGTCGAGTTTCCATCAGAGCATCTATATTCCCAGGGAAAAAGTGGAAGCATTTAAGAGACGCAACGCTTATCTCCTTGTTGACAGCGAGAGCTGGAAAGAGCTCGGACAGCTAGCCGACATTAGCGTAAACGGGGTCGATTACAAGGGACCTATATTACCTTTGATGCCATTCTCGCAGGATCTGAATCTACCACAGAAAAGCGGTGATTCCAGACGCTTGTTCTATGAGTGCGAAGACATCTATAGAGCCGTGCTGGACGCAGCAGGCGGGACCAACCTGGACCCTCGCCAATGGTTTGTCCTACCCTTGTCACCAGATATGGTTGCCAGGGCAATCTCTAGAGACAATCCGGCCTTTGCCATAGCAATAAAAGCGAAAGCCGGCAAACAGGCAAGAATCTATGGCGCTTATCGCAACGACGATAGCGGAGTATGGATACCCAGCGTCACCAGATACTCCTGGGAGAAATTCCTCTATGGTGTCGAGAACAAGCACGGATTCTCGGATTCTCGCTTTGACGAAAAATATCCGATCTCCAAGAGTTCGACAAAATGCGACAACCATCCTGGAGCGGCCAACATTCGTATTCTGCTGGCAGCCTCAGAGAATAAGTCATCAACAGAGAAATTATCAGAAAAGTCCAATCAAGAACGAAGATCTTTCAGTGGCACCACTGACGGCATCAGACTAAAGGATCTTCCCCAATACGACAAAGACTCAATCTGGGCTGTTACTTATAGAGGAGTGATCGAATCGGACATAGAAAAACCGGTTCTGGTGCCTGTACAAGTTACGGCCACGTTCAGCAGTACCGACGACCAGACCTCTTATACGTCGCCCTGGGTGCCATCCAGCCTGCTTGTATCAAAAGGATTGAATCACTTTGCTTTTACCATTCCTATAAAACCCTCGGCACTTTCTCTAGAGGATATGAAGATATCGATCGTTCGCGGAGGAGTGGCTGACAGCACGCAGTTCTTCGGGGCTTTCTACAAACCGGAGAGCCGCCTATCGGGACTTTCCCGATCAGAATTCGAAACCCTTTTGAAATCAAGACTGCGCTGGCAAGAAAGCAGCCTGGAAATCCATCAGCTTCCCTGCCATCCGACCGCCATCGGATATGAGATCTTCTGAGCTATGAACTTCAAAAGATTTCTCGCCACAGAAGGAACTTTCCAGACCTGCTTATGCGCTCTTCTTATAGCGATAGTAATGGCGCTCTCTTACGGAAGAAGTCTCGGCAGTTACTTTCTAGCCGATGATTTCGGCGAGATCAGATACGTCTACGAGATTTTTCAGGGCGACGTCGGCAAACTGCTGAGCAATTTCACCGGCAACTATATGCAGATTCCTTCCATGGCTGTTTATCGACCCTGGCTCTTGATGTCGCTTTCGATAGACTACGCTTTCTGGAAGACAAATGCTTTCGGATATTACCTGACCAATCTTTTACATTACTATGCATGTGCTCTTTTTATTTTTCTTCTACTTCGACGCCTGACCGGCTACTGGGGCAATTTGCGCTCCGTGCTCGTCTCGCTTTCAGCCGCGCTCACTTTTGCTGCCTGTCCGCTGCATTGCGAGAGCGTCTCCTGGGTGGTAGGAAGAGTAGATATTGTCTGCCTGGCTTTTTATCTACTCGGATTGTTGTCCGTAGCGCTCTTTACCGAAAACAGAAATAGGCGCTGGCTTGTGCTGTCCCTGGCTTCGTTCGCCATGGCGATTTGCACCAAAGAGATGGCCATAGGACTGCCGGTGGTGGCCAGTGCACTTGCCTTTCTTTACGCCTTCCCTCCGGATCAGAAAAGCGCAAAACTAAAAGAGCGCTTCAAAATGGCTCTGCCGGTAATTTCAAGTTTCGGAGCAGCCACAATAATCTACTTCATCATCCGCTTTCTGACTCTCGGAACACTGACCGGAGGCTACACCGGCAGTATCGGCGCCTCTCAAATCAGCAGCCTGCTAACTCGCTGGACCGACAGAGATTCTTTGCTTCGTATTCTCTTTCCATTCAATTATGAGCTCGCTGGAGACGGCGGCAACCTGAGATTGCTGCTCTATCTGGCTTATGGTATAGTTTTCGGTCTGGTGATTGCAAGGTCTTTATTCGGAAAGTTTCCCAGAAGACTGCTCCTTCTAATAGGTATATTCCTTGCCACCAGCCTGGCTCCGATTTACCAGCTCTATGGACTGGGCTACAACCTGGAGGGAATGAGATTTCTTTTCTTCGCGACCGCCCCTCTGGCCATGCTGATCCCAGCCCTTATTTTTGCTCCCGGAAAGAGAGAGAGAGAGAGCAAATCGCTACAGCTAAGAGAGCTGATTCTATCGACTTCGGCAATCTTGACCATTCTTTTCGTCTTTACTAAAACCGCCTACAAGAACAATTCTGCCTGGATCGAAGCAGGAAGACAAACACTTGCGATATCACAAGCGGTGCAAGAACAGGTGAACAAACTTCAAGCAGGCGAGCGCCTAGCCGTGCTGGGAGTGCCCAAAGAGAATGCCGGAGCCCATATGATTCTTAACGGACCCACCCTCTCTTTCACTGTCGCCCCGCCATTTTTTAACGAGACAATTTCAGACCGGATTTTAACTTTCGACTCTGTTCTATTTGGTCGAGAAGATTTGCTCAACAGCAGACATTTCAAGCAATCACTTTCTGATCCTGCTGTCAAAGAACATTTGATCTGGGACTTTGATCGCAGAGCCTTTGTGAAAGCCTCTTACAAAATCGGCGAGGACCGCCAGAGAAACTCTCTCAGCATAGATGTACCCCGCCTGAGCGAAGCCGGAGCCGGCTATAAAAAACCGATGCTTCTGCCTTACAGCAAATATCGCGGCTACATAACACCGATAACATTGAAAAATGACGCAGTGGAAATCAACAACATGAGCCAGGGAGGCTTCGAGGTAGCACCACTGAATATAGTGCCTGCCGAAACAGACTTTTTACAACTGACGATCAACACCGCAGACAAAGCCGACCTGGCCGGCAAAGCGATAAAGCTCTCCTGGAGCGGCAAAAGCTATTTGAAAGCACCTGGTTCGGGCGTGCATCTGTATCATTTGCCCGATAACCTCGATGCATCAAAGAACCTGATCAAACTAAATCTTCCACTTTCAACTTTCTGGAAATGGTATGCCTACGAATATATAAACAACATCTTTTTAGAACTCCCTCCGACAGCCTCCATAGCGGTGCTAGAAGCGACACTCTTGCCAGATAAGCTTGTGTGCCCTCAAATAACCATTACTCCGGCCAAGTCGGGCTCTTATGGAGCCTATGCATTGACTGATTCCGCCGAGCCGACTATCAAGGTCTCTACATTAGAAAATACGGAGCAGGTCGAGCTCGAAATAAGCAAGGTCAATTTCTTCTTCGAAAACTTCCCCGGAAGCAAAAGCCGCGAAGCGATCCTCACGGTTAAGAATGTCCGGTTGAAAAGTAACGAATCCGAGGCTACTTTCAAGATTCCAAGAAGTCTTTTCGGCGAGGCAAAAAATGGCTATAGCCAGATAAGGGCTAGATGCAAGGGCAAAGATGGCAAAAATTTAGGAGAGTTTTCAGCCCCTGTAACCCTGGAAATTCTTGACTGATTCATATAGTCTTTTGCTTGAGTTTTTACTCAAGTAACTGAACCAAATGGAACGGAATAAATGACCATGGACTCTCAACACACAGAAAGCGCAGGTCGCATGCCGGTGCTGGTCAATACGGCCACCGAGGAGAGACACACCATAAACGAGGCTTCGGTGAAGCTCGGCCGGGCGCCGGAGAACACCATAGTCCTTCCCGACGACGGTTATGCATCGGCGGACCATGCCCGCGTCTATTTCGAAAACGGCGCCTGGTGGGTAGAAGACCTGATGAGTTCGAACGGCACTTCGGTGAACGATCAATTGATCTCAGCGCCGTATAAATTGGCTCCCGGCGACTGCATAAAAGTAGGCCGGACTATTTTTAGAATCGAATAACGAGCTTTAATCTTCCGGTATCGGAGTGGTCGGTCCAGGTACGGCAACCGGCTGAGCTTGTTGTCCGGCCGGGGTCTGACGGGGATAGACTGCCGTGCCTCCTGACTGCCCAGCCGGCGGAGACTGAACGCCAGAGGCAGGCTCACCGTTGGGAAATTCCCAGAAATCGCCCTTCTCATCCACTCCCGGAACCGGAGCATGACCGGGCGAACTGTTACCAGCACCGGAATCTGTAGGCTGCGCCGGAGCCGTATTCAAACTTGGATCATCTGCGTTATAGCGGAAATAACCGTCCCCGGACGGCTGCGAGGCTGGCTGCTCTGCCGGGGCAGCACCACCGCCTCCTCCGGAGAACTCCGTCTGAACGGTCTCTTCCTGATTAACCGCCGGCGCCGGCGCCTCCTTCGGCATAAGCAGACCCAAAAGAAGCAAGAACAGGAAGATACCGCCCACAGCCATGCCTGTCATGGTGAAGAAGCGGTGCCTCTGGACCGCTATCGGGCAGTCGGCGGTCATGAATTTGCCATCGGTTCTCCTGAACAGATGAGGCTTTTCCTGATTCTCTCTTTGATAGATAAGAGCCAGCGCCTCCGGCTTGTCCACGTCATCGAAGTTGTAGACGACCTGTTTACAGAGACCGCAATAACGAAAAGGATCATTGAAACCGTCATCTTCCCACTGCCACTGGCAGGGCTTGGCCATCTTGAAATTGTCTATCGGAATTCGCTCTTTGACAGGCTGGCTGGCAAGCTCTCTTTCTTTTTCCTCTATCTCTTTGCGCTGTACCGCCTCCAGTCTTTGCATCGACTCGGAGAGTTGACTGAGAATCAGCTCATGGTCGAGCATTGTCTTAGCGACAAAACTCTCGCGTCTCAAAACAGGATCAGCCGACTCCTCATCCGCCCGGGAGACAAGCTGGAAAGAAGCCGGCATATCCACCAGGCTTCTTTGAATTTTGCGCTTACCTAACTCGGTAGAGAGATTGCGCCGAGAAGCCTCTTGTTGTCGCGCTGCCTCGAGAACCTTTTCATGCAGCTGCTCCTTAACCCTATCGGGAAGATCGGTCTCGATAAGAGTTCGTGCCACCTTCCGCTCAGGCTCCTCTTCGGCTGTCTGGCGAGAGACGGCCTCATCTATACTCGCCTCCAGCTCATCTTGCTCCTGCAATTCCTCACTCTGGGCAAGCGGCTCGGCAACTTCCGGAAGCTCCATTTCGAGCATAGTTCTTGCAACCCGGCGCTCTCCTTTGTCCTTGCTTTCAGCTTTTTGAGAAGCCTCCTCGGCAAGAGCTCTTATCTTCTCCAGGTCGGGAGACTCCGATTCAAGCAAAGTTTTTGCTACCCGCTCCTTCTTCTCGGTGGCGTCTTCAGCAAGCTCGTGAAGCTTTTCTAGATCCGGCGAATCTGAATCTAGCATAGTC
The DNA here is from genome assembly GCA_964496875.1 of uncultured Candidatus Obscuribacterales bacterium. Classification (GTDB taxonomy): domain Bacteria; phylum Cyanobacteriota; class Vampirovibrionia; order Obscuribacterales; family Obscuribacteraceae; genus RI-106. The sequence goes on from CAZCBH010000039.1 coordinate 35,678, forward strand.
CTGGCCACCCGACGCCCGCTTTCAGGCTCAGGGTCGGGCTCATGAGAGTGATCAGAATCAACATCCAGCACCGACTTATCCATCTCGACGGTGGCGCGATGCTCGGAGAAGAGGTTCTTGAGAACCTCTTCCTTCTCCTCTTCTTCTTGCTCTTCCGAAACCTGCTCGTCTGTCTCTTTGTTGTCCGGCTCTTTATCTACCACGGCTTCTCTCTTGCTTTTCCTTTTGACTTTCGGATGCTCTGACCAAACTGTTTATATGAAAACTGGCTCTATCATACAGAACCGCGGAAGAACTGTATCAAAGCGCAAAATTGTAAGATGCTCATATAAATCCCGGCTAAATCCCGGAGAGGCAGAGTATAGTTATTATGACCCGGAACAGGTGCGATAGGGGACCGACTAAAGTCGATGCTACGAAGATTCACGGTCAAGAGCCGCAGAACCAGAAGAAGCAAAGGGACAAGCCTTACAGAAGCGGTCGTGGCTGCAATGATCTTCGTCCCTGTGGCGCTCTTCATCCTTGACCTTGCTGTCCTGGTAATCACCAATTCTAAAAACGACCAGGCGGCGAAGAACGCCGCCAGGGCGGCAGCCAGCCAGCCGGCCGGAGGTCAGGCGAACACCGCCGCCCAGCAATCTATTGCATCGATCAAAAAATCGAGCATTATCCAGTCGCTGGTGATCAAAGACCTGGTTTACAACCCGGGAGCCGGGTCGGTCACCTGCCAGACCAGGATGATAGTCCAGGTACCCATACCTTTTCCTGGCTTCAGCCAGTTTACTTTCATAGCCCAGGCAAGAGAGCCGATTGTAGGAACAGCGAGCAAATAGACGAGAGCACATTTATATGACTGCAAGAAAAATTCGCCAACTAAAAGCCCGGAACTCCTCAGGCTCGATGATTACCTTCTCGACGGTTCTAATTCTGGCGCTGGTCATCCTCGGATTGGGCTTCGTAGCTCTATTGATGTTCATGGGCGGCCAGAGCGAGACAAAAAACGCAGCCGATTCCGGTGCGCTCAATGTCGGTCGACGCAGCCTCGATGATATATCGGTCAATCTGACCCCGGGACAGATTCAACTTTTCGGAGATGTGGCCTCCGACAGCGAAACCGGCACTAGCGGAATAGTGGGCGACAACAAAGTCACCCTCAGACGGATCAATCGAGTCTGGGCCAAAGCTCTGCTCATGGCGATCAACGCCGATGCTGCCGGTGGCAATGCCGCCCAGGGGACAGGTAACGCCAACAATGCCATGCAAGCGGCCGAGGAGATAAGCAACGCTCTTGCCCAGAAGCTCAATAATTCGAACAACCTTCACGGCTACTTCAGCGAATACGCCTCGTCCAATTCGGTGCGCATGCTTGGTCAGGGCGCAGCAATGAGCGTCCAACCCGGCGCGGGCTGGCAGACCTCTTTGATGGAGAGAGAGAAAGAGTCGAATATAACCATGGCAGGAACCCCGAGCTCCAATTTCAATCTGCCTCCTGGTCACAGCTTCAATCAGAGCTACGCCACCCAGACCACCAGGACCACTGTCCAGAATGCCGGCAACAAATGGTTCCTCAGGGGCTATAAGCCGCTGACCGTTGGCAACAGCACAGCCTGGCAGGTGCCTTTCCTCTACGAAGAGAAACCACATTTAGTATCGCGCACCATGTTCGAGCAAAGTCAGGCCAGTGTTGTTCCAATAGGCTGGAACCAACCTGTTCCAAACGCATTTTCAGTGCACGGCAAAGCGATTAAAAACGGCTCCCTTGGCGAGCAGTCTCGCTCCTGGGTACTGACCAACCCGCGCCAGACATACAAGGCATCGATGCCTCATTCCTTCTTCAAAATCCTAATAGACGATCCGCATGCGGAATTCTATTTTTATCCCAACGGACTGATTCCCCGCACCAAATTCGGTCCGAACCAGACCTATGGATTCACCCCTTCGACCAAATCGCAGACCATGCCTTTCGGCGGTCTCCTCAGTTCATCGGTCACCGGCAGCAACGTGCTGGTCGGTCTCGATGTGGTGGGCAGAACAGTGGATCAATTGATATTCGGAGTTCCCCAGGGCAATACCAACAATATCGAGAAAGAGCTGACAGCACGCTGCAACGAGATGATCTCGAAAGTGGGAGTGAATGTCTCCAATTCAGACATGCACCAGTGCCTCAGCAATCCGGCCAATATAGGTTTTCTAGTAGCCGGCACAAGAGAGTTCCTGGTCTACAGCAAAGACGGCTCTACTCTATCTTGCAAACCTCTTCCGCTCGCCCTGGCGGATGCTCCCTGGCTGGCCACTATCCAGGGGAACAATCCCGATGGAGACAGCTATTTGATAGTAAATACCGCCACCCAGAATTTCGCCGGCTTCCATCTTCCTACCGTGGTGCCGCTACCCTTCCATACTGTCGCCCTGCAACTGGGCTGGTCCAACTGGAAGAAGGAAGTAAGCTGGCAACCGAGCACCGGACACAATGGCTGCCTGGGTATAGTCAAAGTCTACCGCTGGACCGAAGTTCATTCCAGAGGCGTCAGCGTACCGCTCTAACTTTCAAGCCTGTTTTATCTTCCGACAATGCTCCAGGCGATGTTTACTATCGAGCCCGGTTGCCTTGGATCCGGATTCTTGTAGCAAGAGATCATGATGCGGTGATGTTGTCTGGTTGCCTCCAGCATATAGAAATTACTATCCATCTTGGTGGTCGCCCGCAACTTGTCGGTAGGCACCTGCATCTTCCACTTATCTCGCTGACAGACCGCTTGATACCACTTGAACACTTTGGCTGGATCATCGGATGTGATGATGTTTGCGGAGGCGGATGGATTGCCTTCTGTGGAATGGATGAAATTGGTCTTCGAGACATTACTCGTGTAGACCGGCACGGGAAAGTTCTTGGGGATAGTGGTGGAGTGCTGAGTACCAGGAATCTGTGTACGGGCTATTTTAAGCGCCTCTTCCCTGGATATTTTTCCATTAGCCTGATTGGCAGACTGCGGCGCTGCCAGGGCCGCGGCGAAAGAGACGGTCATGGCCCCGACAAGACCGAATGATAAGGAGAGGACTAGAAAACGACTGGAACAAAATATACTCAAATTTCAGAACCTCGAGATGCTTCATTTTAGGATCATAGCGCGAAATTTAGCCATGTTGAAGCAGAGAACGTGATAAGATCGCCATTCTGTATGTATCGGGCGAGTAAATATGAAAGCGACTGTAATCGGCGGAAATGGCTTCATCGGAACAAGCCTCGTAGAGCATCTCCTGGAAACAGGGGTGAAAGTGCGAGTTTTCGATAAATATCCTGGTAGATTCAGCGACCCTCTCGACGAGGTGGAATACATCACCGGCGATCTCGGCAACCACGGCGAGTTGCACGACGCGGTCAAGGATGTGGACTGGGTTTTTCATCTGGCTTATACAACCTTACCTGAATCTTCCAATCAAGATCCGATCCATGATGTCAGAAGCAATGTGGTAGACACCCTGCAACTCCTGGAAGAATGCCGGAACAACAAAATCAAAAAATTCGTTTTCATCTCTTCGGGAGGCACCGTCTATGGTGTCCCCAAAGAAGTCCCGATCACCGAGGAACATCCCACTGATCCAATCTGTTCCTACGGTATAACCAAACTGACCATCGAGAAGTATCTACAGCTTTTCCATCATCTCTACGGACTCGAATATGTTGCCGCCCGCCTGGCTAATCCTTATGGTGAGCGTCAGAACCCCCATTCAAAACAAGGCGCCATTGGAGTATTTCTAGGGAAGATTGCAAGGGGTCAGCCTATAACCAAATTCGGCGACGGAAAAGTGGTGCGAGACTTTATCTATATCGGAGATTCGGCTAAAGCCCTGGTGGCATGCGCCAGGTATGAACCAGGTCCTGAGGATCCCCGAGTTTTCAATATAGGTTCGGGAGAAGGTTATTCTATTAACCAGATTATCGAAACCATCGAAAAGGTTGTCGACGTGCCCGTATATGTCGAATCGACTCCGGCAAGAAGCCTGGATGTGCCGTCTAATGTGCTGGATATAAGCAAAGCCAGAAAACATCTGGGCTGGTCTCCGGA
>CAZCBH010000040.1:0-34521 GCA_964496875.1 uncultured Candidatus Obscuribacterales bacterium
CCCATGACTCTTCGTTCCATTCTGCCACCTGATCCCATATAGTAGATTTCGAAACTATATTTTAAACCGCCGGGCTCCAGTTGGTAAAATAAAGCCTGAGCTATTTATTGAAGGAATGCCATGGAGAATGCCAATATCCTGGTGGTCGCTAAGGATAGAGCCATCATCGATAAACTGAAAAATTGCTTCGAAGACAAAGGTCATCAGATAATTCCAGCCTATGACGTATCCCTTGGCTTCTTCCTGGCCCAGAAAAACTTTCCCCATGTAATCCTCTGCCAGGAAGAGCTCAAAGACGGAGACGCCTTCGAACTGTTGGGCGAACTGGGCGCCGACCCCGAGCTGGCCGATATTCCTTTTATTCTGATTAGCGCCTCTGCCAGAACCGACAACGCCGAGCTATCCGCCCGGGGAATCACCATGGCTATAACCGAGACTGTGAGCGAAGGATATTTGATAAGCGAACTCATGCCCCTCCTTCACGAAGCCATTGCCGGCCGCAAAAAAAGACAGGAATACTCCCCGGAATAAGGAGACGAAAGAGATGTCATGTAATTTCAGACCAGGGACTCTCTTTGCTGCAGTGCCGATTCTGATACTGAGCCTCGCGAACGGCAGCCAGGCGCAAGCCGCCGATGCCGCTAAGGGACCTCACCGAGAGCATATCCCGACCACCACCGGTGCGCAGATCCCCTTCAAACAGAATAGCGCCGGCTCAATATCTTTCTCTGTGCCCAACACCTGGCAGGACAAGGAGAAAGACGACGAAAACATGCTGGTAAAGCTGGGCGGCGATATTGCCGGCAGTGGCACAGGCGAGATGTCAATCAGCCGCCATGTGGGCGAAGGCAAGACCAGCGCCGAAGATCTGAAAGAACTTATCAATCGCTTCTTTCTCGCCAAGCTGCCCAACCACAAAATAATTCAAGAGAAAAAAATCCTCTTCGGAAGCTCTCGCAAAATCGAAGGCATTCTCGAAGACGCATTCTTAGATGTCAACGGAGCACCGATCTTCCAGAGAATAATCTTTTTTGAAGACCCGGACGGCAAAACAGCCTATACCCTGAACTTCATCAGCACCCGGGATAAAATCGCCACCATGACGCCTGTATTCAATCGCATTTTACTGAGCGTAGACTTCAAGGGGTCATCCCAGAGCCGTTCTTATAAAAGCGCCGCCGCCACCAAAGCAGTAAAAAAAGACACTGTCTCTCTAAACGCCCGCTACGCACCGATAGCCATCGACTATCCCCGGGGCTGGAAGGTGCAAGAGAACACCGGAGACAACCCTATTGCTATAGAAGGCAAGAACGCCGCGGGCAAAACCGCCAACATATCTGTCCACAAAGGCCCCATGCATCCTTACTGGAGCATCGAAGATGTGGCGGACAGCCTGGAAAAAGAGTATATGACACCGCATCAGGCTTACCATCGCGTCAACCGCAGTCCGAAGACTTTCGGCAGCGGCAGCGCCGGCGGCATCCAGGGAATTGTGCAGGAGAGTACTTTTAAAGACGACAAGAGCGGCGCAGAAATCAAGCAGATGACCGCCTATTTCAACGATGAAAAGAACGTCTATGTGCTTACCATGAGCTCCACCGACTGGAAAGCCAGCGATATGCACCAGGCGTTTCACAAGATGCTGGCATCGCTCAGACTGCAAGACCGACGGTAAAGTTTTTGCACAAATCATTAGATCGCGCTCAGAGAAGGAACAAGCTGGTCTTTATCTATGTCCGAAAGTAATCCGGTCGCGAAATGAGCACATTACAGTGGCTATAATCTACAAATTCCGGTCGTTGTAAGGAGGAATCAGCCCACAATGAATCTTACATCTCGCCTTGCCCTGATGGCAGGCACACTAGCCCTTTCTGTCAGCCCAGCTTTCGCAGATAGCTGGAAGATTGACGGAGCCCACTCCAGCGCCAACTTCGCCGTCAAACATATGATGGTCTCCAATGTCCGCGGACGCTTCCAGAAAGTCTCTGGCAAAGCCGAATATGACGGCAAATCGGTCAAATCTATAAAAGTCGACGCCGTAATCGACACCGCCACTGTCGATACAGATAACGAAAAGCGTGACGAGCACTTGAAAGGCAAGGACTTCTTCAATGTCGAGAAATTTCCCGAAATGAAATTCGTCTCGAAAAAAGTCGTGCCCGCCGGTAAAGGCAAATTCAAAATGACCGGTGACCTCACCCTCCACGGCGTAACCAAAGAGGTTACCCTCGACGTGGACGGACCGAGCCAGATTGTCAAAGACCCCAAAGGCAACAGCCACGTGGGCGCATCTGCTTCGACCACCATCAATCGAAAAGACTACGGCATTACATATAATGGCGTTCTAGATAATGGTGGCGCCATGGTATCGGACGACGTCAAAATCACCCTCGATATAGAGATGGTCAAAGATGGCGCCGCAACAGAAAAGAAAAGCGAAGCTAAACCAAGCTCCGAATCTAAGAAGAAGAAAGCTTCCTGAGCACAGCTTCTAGATAATCGATAGAAAATAAAGCAGCCCGCTTATGAGATTCTCTAAGCGGGTTTTCTTTAATTGCCGCCTCGGATGCCAGCCATAAAAAACTATGCAGGGCAGCCAGGCCGCAATAGGGAAGCAGCGCATCGACAACCGGCTCCTGGTCGAAGCTCTGGGACTGCGCCTCAAAATATGCTTGTATCAAAGCTGCGCCCATGACTGTGATCAGACCAGCCTCCTCTCTAAACGGATCGAGCTTGTTGTCGAAGCCGAACATAAATACGGCATAGCCCAGATCATGCAGCGGATTTCCGGCGCAGGCATAGTCGAAATCTATAAAAGCCAGGGCTTGGCCCTGGTTATAGATGATATTACCCGGATGGACATCGCCATGGTTGATGACTATATTCGGCATCGGAAGCGGAAACGGCCGCTTCGTTGCCGATAGCAAAGTCGCCACCATAGCTTCTGCCTCTTCGTCGGCAGACTCGCCGGACTTGCTTAATCTGCCAATGGAAATCAGCCCCTCTTTCAGGCGACCGGCAAGATATTTGTTAGAAATATCGGGCCGATTAGCCAGAAGCAGAGGATCTAAAGATGACGGCAGGGACACGGCATGCATAGCAGCCAGTAGACGACCCGCCTCGCTACAATGGGCTTCGGTCCACAAGCCCCGCATGAAGTCGAAATCTTCGTCCCCTTCAAGATATTCCATAGCCAGATAAAAGACACTGGCTCCTGCTTCTTCGCAAGCATATATATACTCATCATCGCCCTTTTGAGGAATCGGCAACAGTGCCGCCAGACGAGAGAATCGAGCCCTTTGCTGTTCTGATGCACAAAACTGTCGCCATACCGCCACGCAGACCCGCGCACCGTCCACGGTGTCTTGGTTATAGCGTTTCAAAACATAGTTATTTTTGCCCTTTTGTGTCTCGGTCTCCACAAGAAACAGATGGGGTCTCTCTTTTAAATTAGATACCCGGGAATTGCAAGAATTGACCGCGAAGCCGGAGAACAGATCCAGGGCGCTTTGAAGCATAAACATCCGAAAGATAGGGAAAGGCGTCCAGTTAATATACAATAGCGTGGTCATGCAAAGCAATCGACCACCGAGCCTCATCGCCGACCGCTTCCAGGTAAAGTCTATCCTGGGCGAAGGAGGCATGGGCATAGTCTATCTGGCCCATGACCCGGTGCTCAACAAAGATGTGGCTATCAAAGTATTGCGCGAGAACATGCCGCCATCGACAATAGTACGCTTCCAGCAAGAAGCCAAAGCGGTGGGTAAACTCAAACACTCCAATATAATCGAAGTCTATGACTTCGGCATCAGTGAAGACAACCCCTATCTGGTCATGGAGCTGCTCTCCGGACAATCCCTGGCAGAGTTCATGAAATCCCCTGCCTGGTCGCAAATAAAGCTGACAGAACTAATCGAGATTCTGCTTCAGGTAGCAAGAGGGCTCTACCATGCCCACGGCAACGGTATCTTACACAGAGACATAAAGCCATCGAATATAATGCTGCGGGATCTCTCCGTAAACCAAGATCGCTTCAAGGTTTTGCTTGTCGATTTTGGCCTGGCCAAAGTAAATGTCGACACAGAAGAGCAAAGCATAACATCCACCGGCGCCACCATCGGCAGCCCGCTCTATATGAGCCCGGAACAGGTCTCGGCAAAAGAGATAGGCGCTGCATCCGATGTCTATTCTCTGGGCTGTGTCATCTTCGAATCCCTGGCAGGCAAACCGCCCTATCGCGGCGACAGCGCCAACGAGACCATGTTGATGCACAAGAAAAACCCGGTGCCGGATCTACCTGTCAGTGAGTTTCACGGGGAGGCGATACCGATAACACTTGCCTCTATGATCAGAGACTGTCTCGACAAAGACCCGGAAAAGCGTCCATCTATAGAGCGCCTCGGAATCTACCTAGAGACTCTTCTATCGGATCTGAATCCCGAGCCGGAATCTGAAGAGCAAGACTATAGCGAAAATGAGAAAAAAAACTATAACCCTCTCGACTTTCTAAAGAGCAAATTTCGAGTGGGAACAGCGCTGGTGGCAACTCTTATTCTTGCCATTACCGGCAGTATCGTCTTCTTTACCCGAGTTTCACAGAAAGAGATACTGCCGGTTACAGGCGACTCCCAACAAAAAGCCTTCGTCACCTCCGCCGAAAGACTTGGCACTCTTCCGGTCTTCGACCCCTTTATAGATTCTCGATTCAAGTACAGAGAAGCAAACAAGGCTCTTCAAGCCACCGAACCCGTATCCGATGAAGACTTGCTACTGCTTAAAAATCGCAAAGAAGACTTCAACTATCTCATCCTTCACAACTCTCAGATTCAGGGCAAGACCTTCTGGGCAATTAAGGACCTCCCGATTAACTTCATAGACCTCGCCGACACCTATATCACCGACTCCAGCCTAAAACAGCTCGCCATGAGCAAAACCATCAACTATGTAGATATCTCAAAATGCAATGAGCTAACCGATGCGGGCATAAAGCACCTTGTCGATCTTAAGAGCCTGAGGGGACTGATCTTAGAAAGCCCCCGCATAACTGATAGGACCATGCAGATAATCATGGAGATGCCCCAGTTGACGGAGCTGGGAGTAAAATCGCCCTGCCGAATCACAGACCTTGGCCTGGAGAGAATTTTGACTCTCAAGCATCTCAAGAACCTCAATATCAGCGGCAATTCGTTTAGCGCTGCAAAGCTGAAGCTTCTAAAGGGGCTTCCTGACCTTATCATTCTGAACGTCTCGAATTGCAAACTCAACAACGACAGCATCAAAGCGATAACACCGCTAAAATTGAAAGCCCTTTCCGCCACAGGCAACAAAGATATAACCGCCTCCGGAATCAACGCCTTGAAAGGCTTTGGTCAGATAGACCTGCTTTATCTATCCGGCAACAACATAGACGATAACAACCTTAAGACCATCCTCGCGCTCCGACCGGCCACTCTGGATATCGCCTTCACCAAAGTCAGTCCCGCCGGGCTCAAGCTGATCGCCGACTGTGACTTTATCGAGGTCCTCGGTCTGGCAGGATTGAATCTATACGATAGAGATCTCGAACCACTAGCACAAATGAAGGTGAAGAGCCTTAGCCTGGAATCGAATCATCTAACCGATGCTTGTTTTGAGACCCTGGCAAAAATGAAAAACCTGAAGACCCTATCATTGAAAAAGAGCTTGCGGCACAGCATTCCAGGAAAAGCCAACGATGGTGTCACCGGCTCCGGTATCGAGCAATTTCGCAAAATGTCCCCGGACTGCCATATTCTAAATTGAACCGATTTTAAAAGAGCTTGCTTTCGTCCAGCTTATCCCAGTCATGCCAGAGAAATTCATGATACAGGTCATAGCGAATCTTTGACAGCTTGAACGCCAGGACTCTGAGCTTTTTCAAATCCGGTTCGAAAGCAGGTATATCTTCATCCGGATAGATAGAATCAAGCCTAGCGAGCAGCGGCTTTGCCGCCCCCGGTCGATTTATAGACTCATCTTTCAAAAGCCAGCGCAACTCGAGAATCAGGCACTCACCGTAAGGTCTTGATTGTTCACCATAGATAGCAGCAGAATCTTTCTTGGCCACATCCAACAACCTGACAGCTTCAGATTTGTCTCCCGCTTCATACTCGAGCTCGGCAAGCATCGTCCGAGGGCGAGTAGCGCTAGCCTTATCACCAAGAACATCACTATACAAATGGACTGCCTGACGAGCATACGCCAAGCCCTCTTTATACTCTTTCAAGCGTATGCAACAAACCGAAAGCTCCTCGAGACACCTGCCATAGACAAGGCGCTCGACCATGTCGTTCTTCTCATAGTGCTCTTTGAGTTCTAAAAGAGCTTTCTTGCCATCGAAAAATCGACTATTCAAAAGATAGGCATCACATAAGGTGCGAAGGCGGTACTCTTTCCGGCGTGCCTGTGGTACATTCGCCTCCTGTCCAGCCCTTTCCTCCGACTCGGGTAAAGAGACCATAAAAGAAGCATAAGTGTCAAGGGCGTGAGACACTAGCAGATGACCCCAATCGAGGTTATTGTTGCAAACCTCGACCGCTTCTCGATAAGCTCGGAACGCCTTCTCCTCCTGGCCAAGCATATGGTAGTTCCGGCCCTGCAACAATAGCGCTCTTCCGAGATCAAGGGACCTGTCCTGAACCAGATTGCGAGACTGCTTCACCGCCGCCGACAGCATCTGTGCTGCGCGATCATAGTCCCCAACCCTGGTATAGAGATGCCCCAGACCACGATCAACCCTGTTGATGACCTCTGGAGAGGTTTTGGGATCAGACCGGTAAATCTCAGCAGCCTGACTCAAGTTAGCAAGCCCTTCTCGATATTGCTTGCGGTTATCACAGTTGATGCCTATCTTCCAGAGACAATCGGCATAGTCAATGCTATCGGTGCGCTTATGATACCGATAGAATCCGGCCAGCACTATGAGAGTTCGATACTCAGAGGTGTAGTCACCAATACGCTTGTAGCTTTCGGCAAGCTTATTCGAAACCTGCACGAACTCTTCTTGATGCTCATCTCTAGAATGGGACAGACCATGAAGCTCTCGATAAGCTTCGATGAGCTTCGCCATCGCCTCTTTCTGCTTGCCTTCTGTTGTCAGCTTATCGGCATCAGCAAGTTTCTGTTTGAAAACCGAGATTTCATGAGCAGATACTGGAGACGCAAGAAAGACCATGGCCGACTGCAAAATGATAAAAGCAAGAGCCAGAGCCGTTACTTTTACCCTGGTGCCCAACCAATCTAAAGCGTTTTTACCAAGAAGTTTCTCTTTAATCTGGGCAGATAATCCGGACTCTTCGATAAGCCTGCCTGGCTCAAGCTCTCCCAGGGGAAAAGGATAATCCGTCCCCAGAGCGATATAATCCTCGCCGATGGTATCAACAAGATATTCCAGCATGCGCTGATCATGCACCAGGCTGTCGACATAGAACTTGCCCAGATAATCACGCGGATTGACATTATTATCGACGGCACAGAGGTCCGGGCGGACGTTGAATCCATGCTCGACCCGCCCGATGGTAGAAGGAAAAGATCCGCCCCCATGGGCAAAGGCGACACGCAGGCCGGGCAGGCGCTCGAAGACCCCGCCAAAAATCATCGAACAGATTGCAAGACTGGTCTCGGCAGGCATGCCGACCAGCCAGGGCAACCAGTATTTCTCCATCTTCTCTTTGCCCATCATGTCCCAGGGGTGGACAAAAATGCAGGCGTCAAGCTCCTGAGCCGCTTCGAAGACTTCGAATATCTCAGGCTCGTTCAAATTCCATTCGTTTACGTGAGAGCCAATCTGAATACCGGCGAAGCCAAGCTCTTTCACACAACGGGTAAGCTCTTTGATAGCCAGCTTCGGCGCCTGCATCGGCACCGTGCCAAGCCCCACGAAGCGACGGGGATTGGCTGCCACCACCCCGGCAAGATGATCGTTCAAGTACTCTGACACCGCTAGACAATGCTCCGGCTCCGCCCAGTAGCTGAATAGTACTGGTATCGTGGATAATACCTGAACATCCACATTGAATTTCTCGCAATCTTTAAGCCGGGCTGGTCCATCCCAGCAATTTTCTTCGATCTCGCGAAAGAACTTGCCATCATCGCGCATCATCCTGGCGCGGCAATCGGCATGATGATCCAGGACGATAAAGCCGCCATAGCCGAATTTCTCTTTGAAATCAGGCATTTCTTTAGGCATGATATGGGTGTGGATGTCAATCTTCATCGGCAAGCTCCTGCCCCGGCAAATACATGCCAGAGATTCTATCCGATTTGAACGGCGGTAGAATTAAAATCTCCATCGAATTTAAGCAAAGCTTGACGCCTGCATGGGGGAAATCCCGCTGGCTGCCGTATTTCATCCCTACTAATATGGGTCTATGAAAGAACCATCCGACAGTGACCTGCTAAACAAGCTCTATATCGCGTCTCCCTGCTCTGTCCCCTGGGATAGTATGGAAGGCGATGACAGAGTTCGCCACTGTGGGCAGTGCGCTCTCAATGTCTATGATGTCTCAAAACTAACTACTAAAGAAGCTGCGGATTTAATACGCAACAAAGAAGGTCGGCTCTGCATGCGCCTCTATCGAAGAGCGGACGGCACGATAATCACCGACAACTGCCCTGTGGGCTTGCGAAAAATCCGCGACCGCCTCAAGCTGACAGCGGTAGCTGTGCTTGCTATTTTTGTCATCCTGGGATTCATGGACAGTGCCCAGGCTCAGGGACTTGTCGGAGCACCGGTAGACCCCCGCTATGGACAGGGTGGAGGAGAAGTTGGCGATATACGAAATCCCTTCGAATCACCAACCATCTACTGGCACACACCAATCCCCTACATCCTCTCTGCTGCGCTGGCAATCTGGGCCCATCTCCGTCAAAGACGCGCAACTTACTTTCTCTGCTCCTTCTTCATTGTGGCGGTAGCAGGCGCCGCCGGTTTTGTTGCAGCACTCTATCCACAGGTGCACCGCTGGTACTAGTATTGATAGAAATCCCCACGAATCTCTGCTATTTCAAACGCCTTTCAGCGGATCAAAACCAAGGCTCTTGTATATTTGCTTGTCTTTGAGCGCCTTTTCTTTCAATCCCATGCGCTCGTAGATCATAGACCGATAGTAGTAATAGCTTCCCTCTCTTTTACCCAGAACAATCGCATTGTTATAGTGTTTCAACGCCAGATCGTTAATACCAAGCTCAAAGTGAGCCCTTGCTATCAATTCGTAACCACTAGAAACCATAGGATTAGAAATTACAGCTTTTTCGCCATTTGCAATAGCTTCATGATACCGCCCCTGACTCAGCATAGCCTTGGACATCCAATAGTAACCCGTACCCGACGATGGATATCTATCAATTTCCTGCCGGGCGACAGCTTCTGTCCTGGCGGATTGCTGAAGCAAAGAATTGCAAAAAGCTATATTCCATCCATCGAATCGGTACTTCGACTCCATATTCGCAGCCATAGAGTATGCTTTCTTCATCTTTTCATGGTTACCCATACACCCATACACGTAGCCAAGATCGGCCCTTGCTGCGGCAGATTCTGGATAACAACGCATGAAGTCATTGCATGTAATCAAAGCTGCGTCAAAACGTTTTTCTTTTGCCTTCTGAAAAATACTGGCTTCAAAAGCATTGTCACTTCTGGAGCCCTGATCGAAAGCCTGACAATAAACCTGCTGCCCCTGCTCAAACCGATCAAGCCGATGTAGAATCTTTGCTTTCAGTTCATAAAGCAGATAGCTATCAACATTAGAATTGATCATCGAATCGGTCTTAGCTAGCGCAGACTGCAATCGACCAGACCACATATCGAAGCGAACGTCCCAGGGGACTCCATCCTGCGGCGCGAAGGTGCAAACAGCACCGCCCACCACAAATAAGACCAGACTAAGACCAGATAATCCCCTGAGCAGGTGCCTCCTACTTTTCATGAGAAGAGTCACTAACAATGAAAATAGAGGAACGATCACAACCATAGCTTCCAGAGAACCATGGGTTGAGCGAATGCAATCTCGTGCAATTAATGAAACATAACCATGTCTGCATACAAGATAAATCGTGCAAGAGAGCAACATCATCCATGAGGAAAACAATGTCACGAACGATGCCTGCAACAGCAAATCCTCTAAGGACAACGCATACTTCTCTCCTCGCGCTGACATCGCCGATGCAGAAGCAAGCTGCAAAATGCCAATCAGCAAGATCGAGGCAGCGACCGCAACCAACATGTTCAAATTGAGTGCAGCGCCTAGAGAGGACGCGGAGGTGAGTGAAGGAAAGTCCACATAAGATAATGGCCGGATCTCGTCTCCCCAACTCTGATAGCGACAGAGGAAATAGAGAAACACACAGGAAGCACAGCCTCCTACAAGGGTATTCAACGCACCTAAAATTGGTGGGAATAGTCTTTCTTGCCTGTTTCGAATTGAAGCTGCTAAAAATCTCTCATCGGTCAAAACAATAGAACAACAGACACTTGCAAGCCCACCAACACTTAGACACAATAAATAATCAATCGATGGAATTACACCCCATCCCATCATCAATGAACTGCCTGCAAGCACAGCGATAATTGCACCAATAAAACTCCAACCAATAGGTCGTTCTAATTGGCCAATGAATACACTCATAAAACCGACGAATAATGCCGGGCCCCAGATGAACAAATCGGCTCTGCCAAGGTTCTCTCGAAGCAAAAGAAAGCACAGATACCAAATAGTGCAATACATCAACAGAGAGAAAGCAGTTGAGTTTTGTTCAATTATGCTCTGTAGTTTCGGCAGTGCAATCATTCAGACGAGACCCCCGTGCTCAAAACCACATATCATCTTGGGTGCTGTAGCCACAGCGTTTGCTCTCAGCTAAATCTGAAGCAGCGAGGCTTCTTTCTCCTAGCTTCTCGTAGACTCTGGAGCGATAGTAGAGGGCTCTGCCAAACTGTGGCTGCAAGTCGATGGCCTTGTTCAAATCAGGGAGAGCTTTACGATACTCTCCCAGATTGTAGAGAGCCGCACCGCGACTGCAATAGCTGCCACAATACTGAGGATTGAGCCTTATTGACTCACTGGCGGCTTGCACAGCCTCTTTATAGCGATGTTGCTTGTTGAGGACCAGAGAAAGTCTAAAGAACTGTCCATAGTTCCTGGGCTGCTGCTCTATCAGAAGGCGAGCTATGCGTTCCGACTCTTTCACGTTTCCAAGCCGACCATTAACATAAAAGGAGTCATCCAGATCATAACTCATCGAAGAAAGTCTCTTCAAAGCCTGGTTGTAATCGAATCTAGCAAGCTCTCTCTCTCCAGCCGCTTGATGCAAATCTGCGCAGCAAATATAAGCATCGGCACAATCTGGATGCTTGTCTACATACATATCAGCATGTCTTCGAGCCGCTGCAAGATCTCCTTTCCTATCTTTGTAGTAAATAAGATATGAAAAAGCGGCGGAGTGATGGCCCCCAAGAGCCAAGTACTTGTCATAATCCCTGGCGGCGGCATCTCGCTCTCCCTGGTAACTGTAAAGATCCGCCCGTTGAAAATAAAGACCTGGATCCTTTGGGTGAATTTTGATTGCCGCATTGATTGAACTGAGAGCCCTTCGATCTCTGCCGAGAAAGTGATTCATGGAGGAATCAAACTCTAGGAACTTCGTCGGAAAAAAGCTCTGAATACAAAGGCAAAAGGTTATCAAAAGAGCAGCCATTGTATTGACTGCAACAAGCAGAGGGACAAAATTGTAGCTCCAGGGTATTCGTACATTCTTAATTGGAGCGAATGCAGTCATCATTCCAGCGAGCGAAAATGGCACCGTGGACAGAGCAGCTAGAACTCGAAATGCATCTACAATATTCCGCTTTTCTTCAAAATAAATTGGGTGCCCACATATCGCAAAGACTCCAACCAGAATTGGAAGCAATGACCAACTAATAAAAGCTAAGAAAAAAAACGATAGACCATGAACTTCTAAAGCAAAAAAGCTGCGAAACCAGTCGGTCCGCATCGCTCGGCGATGAAGCGCAGCCTGGGCTATGCCAACAATCGGATATGCCACCGTAACAGCAATCAAACAATCAACGGCCAAGGAGAATCCAGGCAGGGGTCCTGTGTCGAGTTTTGGAAAGAAAAATAAACTGTGGACTCTGTAGTGATCTCCCCAGCAAACAAACTGGCACAAGGTCGACAAGACCAGAGCAGCAATTGCGGTTCCGCCGAGTAGGATGAAAAACTGCAAAATCCAGAATTTGCCGCCGCAATTACCGTCTCTGCGCCATGGATAGATACCCTGCTTCACACCCGCGGCTAGCATTAACGCCATTAGAACAAGAGTCGGAGTTAATATTGCTACGGTGGTCACATCAATCCAACCTGCTCGGTGGAGAGAGACTATAAGCTCGATGCCCACCGGCGCGCCGAAAACAGCCAGCAAGGTGACAAACCATGCCATAGGGCTGCTGCGCGGAATCAAGCCAGGTAATGCAATCAAGATAAATACCTACAGGCGCTTTATCTATCATAAGTCCGAGAACTAAAGGTCACAAGCGTTTTCCCGGAAATTAATCCTTAAACCTGCGCATTAAGCCGCAGGAGCTAGCTCTTCGGGGTGATCAGAATTTAGCCAGCAACAGCGCCTGCATGGGGGAAATCCCGCTGGCTGACGTATTCCGTCCCTACTAATATGGGTCCATGAAAGAACCATCCGACAGTGACCTGCTGAACAAGCTCTATATCGCGTCTCCCTGCTCTGTCCCCTGGGATAGTATGGAAGGCGATGACAGAGTTCGCCACTGTGGGCAGTGCGCTCTCAATGTCTATGATGTCTCAAAACTAACTACTAAAGAAGCTGCGGATTTAATACGCAACAAAGAAGGTCGGCTCTGCATGCGCCTCTATCGAAGAGCGGACGGCACGATAATCACCGACAACTGCCCTGTGGGCTTGCGAAAAATCCGCGACCGCCTCAAGCTGACAGCGGTAGCTGTGCTTGCTATTTTTGTCATCCTGGGATTCATGGACAGTGCCCAGGCTCAGGGACTTGTCGGAGCACCGGTAGACCCCCGCTATGGACAGGGTGGAGGAGAAGTTGGCGATATACGAAATCCCTTCGAATCACCAACCATCTACTGGCACACACCAATCCCCTACATCCTCTCTGCTGCGCTGGCAATCTGGGCCCATCTCCGTCAAAGACGCGCAACTTACTTTCTCTGCTCCTTCTTCATTGTGGCGGTAGCAGGCGCCACCGGTTTTGTTGCAGCACTCTATCCCCAGGTGCACCGCTGGTTCTAGGGCTCAGCCTCCCAATCGCAGATTTAGGGAATAAGAGACTCATGACCGAACTCGAAATATGCCCTAGATGCAAAAAACAAAAGAATAGCGGAGGCGGAGCCGGGGGCTTCGTCACCCAGTTTATCGAGACCTGCGTCTGTGAGTCCTTATCTAATGAGCAATTCGAGACAATCACCGTCTGCGCTCGCTGCAACAAGCGCATCCCATCGAGGGCTGGCAGCATCACCCAGTGGGTATTTAAAGACGGCAACTGCGCCTGCGACCGCCCCGAGCCTGTGGAGCGTGCCGCCGACGGCTACACCCAGCCTTCTTTCGAGGGTTTCGACGACGAAAGCGACGAAGCCGTCGAGCTACCACTCGACCCAGAAGAGTTCCCGGTAGAGCGCTACGCGCCCCTGGTCGAACTCGGTCGGGGAGCCGCCGGAGTCGTCTATCTGTGCAGGGACCGCACGCTACGAAAGAAAGTGGCGGTGAAAACCCTCATCAACCTTGAGCGTTCCCAGCTTCTCTCCTTTCAGGAAGAGGCAAAAGCGACGGCCCGCCTCAATCATCCAGGTATCATCACCGTTCTGGACTTCGGAGTCACCGATGGCGGCACGCCTTTTATGGTCATGGAGCATGTACCCGGCATCAGCCTGGAGACTTATCTGAAGGTCAAAGGAGCTATGGAGCAAGAGGAAGCCTGCAGCATTTTTTTGAATCTGAGCCAGGCGCTGGAATATGCTCACCGAAACGGAATCTTGCACCGTGATCTGAAGCCGAGCAATATCATCTTAAAAGAGAATGCTGAAGGCGCGCTAGAGCCATTACTGATAGACTTCGGCATCGCCCGGGTCAAAGAGGAAAGCGGCATGCTTACGGAGTTTCAGGGCAAAACCCTGGCAGGGACTCCTACGTACATGGCACCGGATACAATTAACGGTGAGAGCTATGACGAGAGTTCTGAGGTCTACTCACTGGGCTGTGTGCTCTTCGAGGCGCTCAGCGGAACCCCGCCTTTCAGCGGGGAGAATGCCCTGGATGTGCTGGCAAGACACGCCCGAAAAGAGGCTCCTAGTCTCGATCTATTAGTCGACAGAATCGATCCGGATCTGGCTGCCATAGTAGCGCGCTGTCTTGCAAAACAGAAAGAAGATCGCTTTGCCGACATGGCGGAATTCGCCAGGGCACTATCCGCCGACACCATTAATGACACCACATTCAAAGACACAGCAGCGAGCACATCTGGAGCCGGCAACTCTATGCTACTGACCCTGGGCGTAATGACTGTCCTAATTTTTTGCGGGCTTGCCTATACTGCATATTCCACCATCACAGACGGCAAAGGTCGGAATGCCCATAAGCAGTCCGCGGCTAAGAAAAGAGAGAGAGAAGTCGAAAAAAACAACAGAAATAAAGAGTATATGCTCCCTTACTCTGCCTTACTAGATACGGACCGCCACGAAGCGGAGCTGGTGAATAGAGGGCGCGGCAATGTTCTTGTCACAGGCCAGGTGAAGAGGTACAAAGAGAACCTGACTCTGCTGAAAGGGCGACGAGATATCTCGATACTGGAATTTACACACGATGATCTACGGGGAGACACCCTCGAGTATATTGCCGAGTTACCGCTCAGAAAGATCACTTTGAGCTACAGTAACATCGATGACGGCACAATGAGAATCATCGCCCGCATACCGACGCTAGAGACATTATCTATCAGCTATTCGCAGGTGGAGAACTCAAAATTGAGCGAGTTGAAAGGGCTGAAACGCCTTAACAATCTGGGAATATGGGGACATGATCTAACCGAAGAATTTGTGGAGGGACTGGCAGAGCTTAAACAGGTCACTGTGCTCGGCATCTGTGACTGCCGGTCATATCCGCTATCAACCTTCAAACTTCTATCAAAGAATCCAAATTTACTTAGCTTGAGCGCCATCGGCAAAGGACTGCCTGACGAGTGCCTGAAAGATCTGCATCTTTTCAAGAAGCTGGATACCCTCGAGCTTACCAAAGTGCCGGAGAATCTCTTTGACGAAGTTGCCAAAACAAATATTCGCTGCATGAGAATCAGCGTGAATCCTGATGTCACTGAAGATGCCCTGATGAAAGCCAGCAAAGTCAAAACTATGAAAGTCTATTCGATACAAAGTTGCGATAAAATCAATCCAGATTTTGCGACCCGGTTTATGAAACTACGACCCGACTGCAAGGTCACCTGCCAGAGTGCCACCGAAGTGATGATGTTCTCCCCGGATCCTAATTTGCAATGAGCGATACAGACACCTGCCCTAAATGCAAAAAACAAAAGACTGGCGGAGTCGGCGGCTTCGTTACTCAGTTCATCGACATATGCACCTGCGACACCGCACCGCCCAGTCAAGAAGAGACCATCGTGGTCTGTGCTCGGTGCGCCAAGCGCATCCCATCCAGACCTGGCAGCATCACCCAGTGGGTATTCAAAGAGGGCACCTGCGCCTGTGACCGTCCAGAGCCCGTGGAGCGCGTCAACGACAACTATCATCGACCGGTCTTCGAGGGCTATCGAAGCGGCGACGACGAAGAAGTTCTGTCCCTGGCAGCAGAAGACTTTCCTGTAGAGCGCTTCGCCGCCCTGGCAGAACTGGGTCGTGGCGCATCCGGCATTGTCTATTTATGCCGGGACAAAGTGCTGGGCAAGAAAGTGGCGGTAAAAACCCTGCTCCATCTGGAAGCGGCTCAAATGGTTTCATTTCAGGACGAAGCGCGTGCCACCGCGCGCCTGAATCATCCCAATATCGTCACCGTCCTCGACTTCGGTGTCGCCGACAGTGGCATCCCCTACATGGTCATGGACTATGTCCCGGGCATCAGCCTGGAGCAGCACCTGCAAGATTCCGGTCCCATGGAAGAAGGCGAAGCCGCCCAGATTTTTTCTCGCATTGCCAGGGCTCTTTCCTATGCCCATAAACAAAAAATCTTCCACCGCGATCTCAAACCGAGCAATATCATTCTGCCGGCAGAAGATTCTCCTGAAGTCAGGCTGATTGACTTTGGCATAGCGAAAGTGAAAGAAGAGAGCGGCATGCTCACGATTTATCAAGAGAAAACATTGGCAGGCACTCCCAAGTATATGTCACCGGATCCGATGCGCGGTGATGTCTATGACGCGCGCTCCGAGATTTATTCTCTTGGCTGCGTACTGTTCGAAGCCCTTACCGGCGGCCCGCCTTTCAACGGTGATACCCCTATGGAGATTCTATCCAAACACGCCAATAGCGAAGCACCAGAGTTGAGTCAATTTCTGGAATCTCCGAGCGAAAGAATGGAAGCCATTGTATCAATGTGCCTTAGAAAATCCCCGGACGAAAGATATCAGTCTATGGAAGAGCTGGCGGCCAGTCTGGAGAGCTTCTCTAGCGGAGCGACATCCATTGATGCCACTATAGAGAGTGTATTTAGAGAAATCGATGACGACATCGCCGGGGACAGAGAAGAAGACCGGAAAAGCCAAAGTAAGTCGACGAGTCCGAAGCTGAGCAAATGGATGCGCCCGGCCTTGGCTATCCTGCTTCTTGGAATTACAGCATCAATTCTGCTTGTACCCGACAAAATTTGGAAGTCCAAGAAAGACACTACCCACCCAAAGAAAGTCGAAATCAACGATATTCTGCTCATCCGGGAGCCCGAGAACAAAGAGGCCACTCTTGTCCAGGGAGCAGGAGGCTCGGCTGCGATACTGGGAAATTTGAAAACAAGAAAAGATCTCGAGATGCTTCGAATTCCAAAAAATATTATAGAGCTGGAAATATCGGATCAGAACTTGAAAGGACAATTGCTGGAGCCGCTAAAAAAAACGAACTTGAGGAGCCTACTCCTGCGCTATGACACTCTCGACCGAAGCTCCATCTCATCAATTTCCAGTATTCAAAACCTGGAAGCGCTGCACATTGCCTACTGCGAGTTAAATCCCGCAGACCTGGAGGCTTTGCGAGATATGCCAAACCTGAAATCCCTGGTTATTCGTGGAGTGATGATAGATGAACGCCTCTTCTCGAAGATATCCACACTCAATTCACTGAAGGAGCTGGATCTCTGCGATTGTGATTTCGGTGGGCTGGATATCTTCTCTCCGCTCTCGAAAATGCCATCTTTGCAAGGCTTCAATATCTCCGGCAGTAAATACGATGCCTCTTATCTGCCGAGCCTGAAAGAATTTCCTCTTCTCAAAGAATTCGAGATAGGACAAGCTCCGCCTGAACTGGCAGAAGCGCTACGAGGTCCCAAACTAGAGAGGCTGACGGTCAGCCGCAACAAAGACTTAGAAGTAGAAGATCTGCTTTTTCTTGCAAAGGTCAAAAACCTCAAAATCCTGGCCATTAGAGACTGCAACAGAATAACCCCGGTACTAGTCGAGAAATTCAGACAGTTGAATCCCCGCATCAGGGTGACACTATCTCATAAATCAGACCTGCTTTTAAAAGATCAGTTTCTACGCTGACATCCGATTCTTCCCAATTCAATTTTGACCCTGAATAAG
The DNA here is from genome assembly GCA_964496875.1 of uncultured Candidatus Obscuribacterales bacterium. Classification (GTDB taxonomy): domain Bacteria; phylum Cyanobacteriota; class Vampirovibrionia; order Obscuribacterales; family Obscuribacteraceae; genus RI-106. The sequence continues at coordinate 17,797 of CAZCBH010000040.1, forward strand.
CCATGACCGAAAGCGACATCTGTCAAAAATGTCAGAGACTGAAAAACACCGGCAACTCCGGCGGATTCTTCACCCAGTTTATAGATATATGTCTGTGCGATAGCCTGCAGCGATCACAGTTCTCTACGATTACGGTCTGCGCCGACTGCCGCAAGCGTATTCCCGGCAGGGAAGGAAGCATCACCCAGTGGGTATTTAGAGAGGGGAGTTGTCAGTGCGCTCGTCCGCGCTCGGTGGAAAAATCGATAGATTCTTTTGTACAGCCGACTTTTGAAGGCTTCAGAGAAGACAGGGAAGAAGAGGAACTTTCTCTAGATGCCGAACAGTTTCCCGTTGAGCGATACAAAGCGGTTGCTATTCTGGGTCATGGTGCGGCAGGTACTGTGTACTTATGCAGAGATCGCCTGCTCGACAAAAAAGTCGCAGTCAAGATCCTGCTAAATCTGACAGCCGATCAGCTTGTCGGCTTCCAGAAAGAAGCCCGCGCCACTGCTCGCTTGAACCATCCGAACATAGTCACGGTGCTCGACTTTGGCGCCACCAAAAGCGGTGTTCCCTATATGGTCATGGACTATGTACCGGGCATCAGCCTGGAGAGCCATATCAAGATCTACGGACCTCTAGAAGAAGAGAGCGCCAGACTGATATTTTATCGTCTTTCTCAAGCGCTGGACTATGCCCACGACCAGGGTATATTTCACCGCGACATAAAGCCAAGCAATATCATTTTATTCGAGACCGAATCGGGCATAGATTTGCGCTTGATAGACTTCGGCATCGCCAAGATAAAAGAAGTCAACGGCTTAACCACTCGCTATCAAGAGAAGACCCTGGCAGGAACACCACTGTACATGGCACCAGATACGATGCGGGGACTGGAGTATGATCAACGCTCCGAAGTCTACTCTCTGGGCTGTGTGATTTTCGAATCTATAACCGGCCAGCCGCCATTTTCCGGAGAGTTGCCCCTGGAGGTTATCTCCAAACATGCTTCTCTGGCGCCGCCTCCTCTGCGGGAACTCCGCCAAGAAGTCGGCGAGCAAATAGAGGAAATCGTAGCAAAATGCCTGGCAAAAGAAAAAGCAGAGCGCTATCAATCCATGAAAGAGCTTTGCTGCGCCCTGCAAGAAGGCACCATTTTTGATGCTTCAAGTAAGGTAGATTCTCAATTGGAAGAGGACACACCAAAATCCTATACCGAAACTGGAAGCGGCTATCTGCCATATGCTGCCGGATTATTACTAATTGTCCTGGTCGCAGTCGGGTGCGGGGCGACCTGGCTCTTGAGCAACTCTAATTCGACTGGAATAGAAAAAGAGAAAAAAGCTGCGGCACCTCTGCCGCCGGTTCAAGATGTCTCTTACTTTACTTCCTCTACCGGCGAAGCAAAGCCGTCCCTGGTCGAACTGAAAAAAGGCACCTTCCTGGTTCAAGGACTGGTGAAACGAGACAAAAAATCGCTTTCGTCTCTGACCAAGAACAAAGACATAGAGTTTCTGGAATTTTCCCAGGACGACCTAAGCGGTGACACCCTCGCCGCTCTTTCTAAGCTGCCCACACTAAAGGGGCTTAGCATCAGCTTCTGCGAGATCGATAAAGAGACGCTGACTCTAATTGGAAAGCTCAAGCAACTGAAGCGACTGACCATCGAAAACAGCACAGTGGAGAACTCTGCCTTAAAAGAACTTACCGGTCTTGCGAATATTCAAGAGCTCTATATATGGGGAGTGCCGGGTAAAGATGAGACCATGCGCAATATCGCCACGCTTAAAACCATCCGCTTCCTGGGTCTTAGAAACGGTTACTTCCTGTGCGACAACGGCATAGAACGGCTGGCTGCCCTGCCGAATCTATCTGGACTTTATCTTGGCGGCACGCCCCTTTCAAATGACAATATCAAGGCCCTTAAGAAGCTGAAAAATCTACAAGGACTCGAGCTGTCGGAATTCAACAAAGAGATTGTCGACAGCCTGAAAGAGATGAACCTGGCAAGCCTCCGCATCGCCAACGACAACGATCTGACAGACAGAGATTTAATGGCAGCGGCAAAGATCAAATCGCTCAAGTATCTACATATCAAAAAATGCAAAAAAGTAAGCCCGGCCTTCAAAAACTACTTTCGCGGTGCTGCCGGCAAGGTTAAAGTACTGATAGAAGGATCAGAGTTTATCGCTCCTATCTCTGTCGGGCAATGAAGCAAACCGGAATCGAACCAGGGCATTTATGAGATACTTTCATCCACGACAATTTGTTTTGGTATTGGTACGTAGCCAAGATGACAGGAACGAAATCCACAATCCGCATAGCATCGGCTCAGTTTTCACTATGCACAATCGAGCGTTTCGAAGAGCTGGAAGCTCAAATAGAGTCGTATTTTAAAGAAGCGAAAGAATCCGGTGCCGACCTGCTTCTCTTTCCCGAGTATTTTTCTTTGCAGCTAGTCGGGCTTATAGAAGAAAGAGAAAACGAGGCGAAGATATTTAGAGAAGTGGCTCGGCACAGCCCCCGGGTACTCGACATATTCGAGCACCATGCCAGAGCTTACGGTCTCTACGCAGTGGCCGGCAGTTTACCGATAGTTGAAAATCACCGGTTATTCAATGACAGCTATCTGTTCGCTCCGGACGGCAGCCGTTTGCAGCAGGGCAAGCTGAACGCCACATCCTACGAGAGAGATTTGCTCGGGATGTCCTGTCGAGAAAAGCTCAATCTAATAGACACCGAATTCGGCAGGATTGCAATAAATATCTGTTATGACATAGAGTTTCCAGAGGTCTCCCGGGCCGCCACCACCGGAGGTGCGCGTATTATCCTGGTGCCTTCCTGGACCGACGACATCCAGGGCTTTACCAGGGTCAGAATCTGTGCCAGGGCAAGATGCATAGAGAACCATATCTATGTAGTCCAGTCCTCGGTGGTGGGCAGCCTGGGACGGGAGCCTGCGGTCGGTAACCTTTATGGACAATCGGCTGTTCTAAGCCCGGCTGATGGTATCTTCCCTGTGGGCGGTATCATTAAAGAAGGCAAGGCCAATCAGGACGATCTGGTGGTGGCGAATTTAGATCTGGAGTTACTGGACAGGGTAAGAGCCCATGGCGCCACCCTGCCTGTTTCGGACAGCAAGAAATTGACGGATAGAGAAATTGTCACCGAAATTATCTCTATTGCACCCTGACAGAGTTTCAGAAATCCGCCACCAGCGAATTTTGAACAGCAGGCGCCAGCAAAATAAAAAGCGCCCCCGGTGCAACAAAGAGAAACAGATACAAAGCTAGAAAGATATTTTTCCTGGTAAAATCGCTTTGCTTCCAGGGAAGAAAATAAATAAGCATGCCGACTCCCTGCCAAATTATCAACAGTGAAAGGATAATTCGAGCAAAGGGATTCAACCATGGTACTACAAGAAACCCGGGCATTGCACAATAGAATGCCAATCCCAGGACAACTTGAACTCCTATCGTAACCCAGACGAAGTTCTGCCTGGCTCTGACCAGAGGGTCTTGGTGCCCGCTGAGTATGGCGATCGCAAGCACCCAGGTGCTGAACAGAAAAACCAGAGCAGAAGTAATCAGCAAACCCAGATCACCAGTCTGAAAACCGCCTCCGGCAAGTGTAAGCAGAACGCAAAGCGTAACCGATACGGTGGTGAGCTGGCTGAGCTTCTTCTTGCGGCAGTACAACCACCAGCCAGTCACTCCAAGAGATGCCAGCACCCCTGCCAAAATCGCGAACCAGCCGAAAAAGAACATGAACTCACTACCCCCGCTATGCAAGAGATTCCGGTATTAAGACCGATACTAATTGCCCCTTCTTTTCTTCTTTTTCTTGCTGCCTTTTTCTTTCTCGGCGACTTTTTTCAGATTGTCGTCTCTGGCCTCCAGCGCTTTCTTCAAAGCCTTCTCCACTGTAGCGAATTTCTCTTTAGGCAACTTTCGCTTCGCCTCTTTAAAGTAATCTTTTGCCACAGAATCGGCACCAGCTTTAATGGCATGTTTCACCAGCGACGCATAGACCTTCGATCCACTCTTCAATTTTAGAACACGCGACGCCACCGCCCGGGCAGCGGGCTCCTGACCGAGCCCCAGAGCCAACTCAAAAATGAGAGGTCCGTCTTCGGTGAGTCTATCCAACTGAATTCGTCTTTCGAAAGACTCGAATCTCTTAGAACCAGCCTCTCTTTTGCGCGAGGGGAAAAGCAGCTCTCCCTCATACATAGAGGCGGTCAAAAACACTCCGGAGACCACTCGGTTAAAATATGGCACCAGTTGGTTATAATCGCCTCTTCTAACCAGTTTTTTCCAGACATAATCGAGCAGATTCTCGGCAACTTTTTTAGTGCTCTTTTTCTTGCGGACTTTTTTGTATACCGAAAAAATGCGCTCTTCTTCATTTAGAGACTTGTTTAATTGCACCCAATCAGACACCACAGAAAAATCGGCTTTACCGGAGAGTACCAGAGACTCTTTCAAATCCCGCCGCTCAGACAGAGCCTCTCTAGCGGGCTCATAGACGGCGCCAAGCTCCTTAATCAGAGGAATAGAAAAGTCCAAACGGCCGGGTTGCCGACTGTCGTATACGGTCAGCAGCTTCTTCAGAGCTTTCTTATAGCGCTTCTCTTCAATGAGCTGCCGTGTTGCCTCTCGCAACGAGAGCTGTTCTTTATCTGCAGCAGAGCTTGCCCCGGCTCTTTCTCTCAAGCTGGAAATCTCCAAAGAATTAGCTCCTTACATCCGTGTGGCGGTTCATGAGTGCAATAATGTGGAATCTTACTTTCTATATTACACAATCGAGATCCCGTAATGAACGCGACCATTCCCTTAAATGAAGATATGAAAGAAAAGGATCGCCTGGAAATCGCCCAAAAGGCACAGGCGGCTTTCGAGCGGGGGCGCAAGCTCTATACCGAACAAAAATATGCCGAAGCGCTCGCTCCATATCTATACGCCTTTGACAACGGTCATCTGGTCTCGGGCTGGGGAGGAGTGCGTGTGTCTTTCATTCCGGCAGAAATTGCCCGGCTGGGCGAACATCATCCGCCAGCTCTGGAGGCACTAAAAGAAAGACGCGACGCAAGAGAAAAACTCATCTTAGAAGGCATCCAGGACTATGACATCTATTCGGAATGGGTGGCACTGAATGCTTATCTCAAAGAATCCGAGCACTGTATCAAAGTGACAAAGAAACTTTCTAAGAAAAAGATGCTCGACCAAGATCTCAAAAAACTGGTTGTGAGCCGCAATCTCGAATTTTTCTTAGAAGGGGACGAAACGGAGCTGGTTAATGAATGCCTGAACGATAGAGGTCAAATGATCTTGCATACACTTGCTGACTATGAAACTCAACAGTTCGCGCCATACTTCAAAGAAGATCCGGAAGAAACTATCAGGATGCAGAATTCGACGAAAAGGCGTCTGGTCCATCAGACTGTAAGTCTATATCGCCTGCTTCTAATCAAAAAAGACACTGACAAGGCAAAAGCCCTGGCTAAGCGCGTTCTAGAATCGCTGCCCGATAGAGATCTATTCGCCAAACTGATATCGCTGGAGCGATCCCATGGAAAGAAAAACCGGTCTAAAAAACTGTTCGAACAAGCCGAGAACCGCCTGTCGGCAGAGGATCTGTCATGGCTGGAAACAGAGCTGGCAGGTGAAAAGGAGGAAATAGAAAAAGCTTCAAAACTGCCCAAAGAGAAAGAGAAGAAAAAGGCAAATTCAAAAAAAGGAAAGCAACAAAACCTATTGCTCTCGGCCCTTGTACTGCTGAGCCTATCTGCTCTTGGCCCACAGCAGGCCATGGGCGCCAAGAACGGCTATGCTGCCGGGGTGGATGCCTACCGCGCCAAAAACTATCAACAAGCGCTCACCCTTTTCTATGACGCTCTCAAAGCGAATCCAAGAGACGAAAAGTCCTATTACTACGCCGCCCTCAGTGCCCATCAGCTGGGGCAGACTCAAAAGGCGATCACCCTCTACAAAAGGGTCGTGCTGGTGGCACCGGGCTCGGACCTGGGCAACAAAGCCAGCGCCGTTCTCATGAAGCTCGATCCTTCCTACGCAGCCAGTGTCAACGCAGCGGCAGTCAGCGCCTCGGCACCCCAATCCAACGCCATAATCGGCAGCATGTCGAACGCCTCCCAAAAGAGCCGTTCCGGCGGCGGCGGCAGCGCCGGCGCCAGCTCCGGAAGAAGCAGCGGCAATAGCTCTGAATCCGGGCGGTCGACTGCCAGGGATACCCTGCCCCAACAGGCTAGAGTCTTTTTCAAGAATACCGGCGGCAGCACCAGAATGCTGGTCGACGGCAGAGTAAATGGTCGATCTATGGTGATGCTCTTCGATACCGGAGCACCGCTGGCGGGCTATTTCAGCCTCTCTCACCTGAAAGAGCTAGGGCTGCCCCAGCCGGACAGAAGAAAAGCCGAAAAAGTAGGGGGCTCTTCGAACAGCCAGAAAGTGGACTGCTGGGAATACCTGGTAGACATGCAAGTCGGCTCTATAGTCCGCCGGGGTATCCCCATTCTTGTTCTGGATAACGAAAGAGACACGCCGCTTCTAGGTCAGGAGTTCTGGAAGGGCTATACCTATACAATCGACTATGGTGGCAAATCGATTCATTTCACCAAAGATCAAGCCTCTTCCAGTTATACCAATACGGCGTCGAGCAGCCGCTATAGTGTTCCCTTCACTTTTCGCGAGCAGGGTAACAGGATTGTCGTGGATCTGGAAGTGAACGGCAAGAAATTCCCGGTTATGTTCGATACAGGCCATACCACCGATGCAACCCTTGCCCTCAATGGCAGGGAGCAAGCCAAGCTAATGGGAATACCCATACCTGATGACGCGGCAGTCACCACCACCAGCGGTGCTTCCGGCTCCGGCACATCACGCATTGCCTACGCCCGCAAAATGAAACTCGGTCCGATAGAGCAATTCAACGCCAGAGTCCATGTCTCGGACGAGGAGAGAGGAACCAAAGGGCTTCCCTTGCTAGGCCAGGCTTTTTATCACGGATGGCAATATACGATAGATATGGACAAAAAACTTATTCACTTCAAGAGGCGATAGAATAACTGCGTACATCCAAGAGCAGAGCCAGAAGTTTGAGCGAAGATTTCTATACTGGAACCCCAGCAGTAGCGACCTCTTCTTACAACTTCCCTGTATCCCTTTACAGCCTGGATTCAAAGAGCAAAAATTCCTCTGCCTCTTTATAGCCTGGACCTGATCCAAAGAAGTAGATCGGGGGTATAAATAAGCAAGGTTTTTATGTCAAACACAGGTAACCTCAAAAACCATCAAATGAAAGCCGATCAAGTGATGCGGAGGATGCAGCAAGCATACGCTGCCCTCGATTCTTACCAGGATAAGTGTATAAAGATCCATGGCAACGAGGAGGATCACTACTCGACCTGGTTCGAACGCCCTCACAACTTTCGTTTCGAATATAGTGACATGAGACTCTTCGACGATGACGAAGATATTGAAGATCAGCTCCACAAAGCCCGGGAGCCTGCCGAAGACGGAATCTCTGAGATATACACCGACGGCAAGCGCGTGCTGCAAAAGCCCTTCTACAAATCCAGGGCTTCCGAGCTGGATTTAGAAGCCTACGACAACGTTACGATATGGGGTTGGCATCCGCTTCAGATATTGTTGCCGGAACAATTCAACAATTCGCTGCCAGCCCTTGTAGAGAATCTGGAACCCCGCGAGACCCAGGTCCTGGAAGGGGCGGAATGCCATGTGCTGGGTGGAGACCTCTATATGCCAGGCGATACCGAGCTGTGGATAGACACCAGCACTTTCCTTTTGCGCGGGGTGCGCTTCAAAATATGGTTCCGCGAGATGCAGCTGCATAACATTGCCGAAGACCTGCCGGACATAAGCACCATGCCCTTCAGCGACGAGTTCGTCTATACTCCGGAATTTTAGAGTCTAAGCGACAGTAAGACTCATGGCTGTTTTCGCTTTGCGAACCCCTCACCTGGTCGAAAACGCGCCTGGCGCCGGCACCGCCATAAGATTATTGCCAAATTGCTCGAACACGGTCACGGGCGATACCCCTTTTGTTGGACTCATGTTCTAGGAAAGCAAGCTAAATCAACCGCACCGTGACTGTTTAAGATTCTGCGATTTTATAGATTAACGGCTTTCATGCCATGCTCGTGATAGCGCTCTCCGGCGGCGGCATCCCGGGGAAAAATCGCCTCGATACGCTCCAGCTCTGCGGCAGACAGCTCTATGTCAATGGCAGCCATATTGGCTTCCAGATACTTCTGTCGCTTTGTGCCCGGTATAGGAACTATGTCCTCTCCCCGGGCAAGCACCCAGGCTATGGCGAGCTGGCTGGGGCTCACCCCCTTTGTAGCCGCGATAGATTCAATCTCTTCGACCAGAGCCAGATTCTTGTCGAAGTTCTCTCCCTGGAAGCGAGGCGAGTTTCTGCGATAGTCACCCTCGGGAATATCCTCGAAGCTCTTGAACTGCCCGGAGAGAAATCCGCGTCCCAGAGGGCTGTAAGCCACAAAGCCGATGCCGTGCTTTCGCACCATGGGCAGTATCGACGACTCCACATCCCTGGTCCAGAGAGAATACTCCGATTGCAAGGCCGCAATCTTATGCACCTTTGCCGCTCTATCTATGGTCTCGGCAGCCGCTTCGGACATGCCCAGAAATCTGACCTTGCCCTCCTGCACCAGCTCTGCCATGGCACCGATGGTCTCTTCTATGGGCACTTTTGGATCGACCCGATGCTGGTAATAGAGATCTATGTGGTCTACGTTCAGACGCTTGAGACTGGCTTCACAACAGGTTCTTACATATTCGCGATCCCCGCGCACCCCGAGAAACTCGCCTTTGGGTCCACGCATATTACCAAATTTGGTGGCAAGCACCACCTGATCTCGCCTGCCAACTATCGCTCTGCCGACAAGCTCTTCGTTTTTACCAGAGCCGTACATATCGGCAGTATCAAGGAAATTGCCCCCGGCATTTAAATAATTATGGATCACACCGATAGATTCGATATCGTTCATCTCTTCGGGTGAGTAGAATTCGCTCATCCCCATACAGCCTAAACCGATGGCGGATACTTTTAATCCGCTGTCTTTACCAAGTTCTCTATGCATCATTTGTCCGGGTTTCCTTAAGTCACTGTCTTGCCATTGTTTCATACTTGACCCGGCTTAGAAAGAGATAAAACCGGGGCGCTTCATGGCATATACTAACTATCAGGAGCTTTCGACTCTTATACAACCGTAAGGTCTCGATTCTATGTTCACCCACTGGACCCGGGAAGCAAAATTCATCCACGACGTTGCCAGGCAGGAAGCGGAAGAGCTCAATTACAGCCTCTGCGGCACGGAGCATTTGCTGCTGGCCATTTTGCGCTCCGGCGACAACCTTGCCAACCATGCCCTGCGAGAGCTAGCTCTAGACTATATGAGCGTCAGGAAAACTCTAGAGCAGATGTATCCTCCGGATAAGGAGAACAAAGCTGAGGCAGAACAAAAGAGAGAGCCGGTCAAACTTTCGCAGAATTTCAAGACCGTCATAGAAGACCTGCAATGGCAGAGTCTCGTCCGTCCGGAACATATTTTGCAAGCTCTCATCGCCGGCATAGGCTCAACAAGCAGTTATCGCGCCCTCGAGATTCTCGAGAAACTCTCCGTCAAGCCTAAAGATATACGGGTCGAGCTGGATCGCATTCTAGTAGAGAGCGTAGATAAACCCTCGAGACCGCCGGAAGATAGCTACTTCGAAGAGCTTGAAAGCACCCGGGACAAAGAGGCCAGAGAGAGGTTGGAAGTTGCCCGGCTGCAAGCCGAAGAAGAGAAGGAAAAAAGAAGACAAGCAAGACTGCTCAAGCCTCTTTCTATAGAAGAATGTTTTGCTCCAGACACCCGGGCTTTGATTGCGGATGCGATTGCACTTGCAGAAGAACTCGGTGCCGAAGAGATAGAGTCTACGCATTTTCTGCTCGCCCTAACGAGACTGACCGACAGCAACGCTTCTAAGGTTCTTTTGCGCCAGGGTGTCACAGAAGAGAAGATCCGCGCCCTGATCCCCGATACCACCAGTGACACCAAATGCGAATCAAAAGAGCTGACATTTTCCCACCATGCCTTGAGCGTCCTGAGACTGTCCCACAGAGAATCGCAAGCCGCTAACAATACCAGACTGGAAGCCGACATGATTCTGCTCGGTCTCATAGCAGAGGTTGATTGTAGAGCATATCGAATATTAGCTGAGAGCGCGCCGAATTTCGACAGCCTCAGAGCGCTCCTTATCGACCTGAGGGAAACGGATCAAAGAGAGCTGTATCAGAAAAAACGAGAACCGCTCCTGCTGGGAAAAAACGAGGAGATCAAAGTAAGCCCCAAACTGCGCAGAAATCTAAAGAGGCATCTTTCTGATGTTGCCGAAGAGACCTTAAAAGAAGCGGCCCAGGAGGCGATTAGAAGCGGAGATAGATTAATCAACAGCAAGCACCTTTTGCTGGGCGTTTTGCATGTAAAAGATCCAACCATGTCAGGTCTTTTCGAATCTCTCGGCATAAACACCAGATCAGTTCGGGACGCTATCGATGCGATAAACACCGAGGCGGTGAGAAGCAGGTTCGACCTTCCGGCAAGCTGGCAGATCAGCCTGCCTGTGGACGATGAGACCAACGACCTTATCGCCAGCGCCTGTAAACTAGCCGGCAGCAAAAACGAAAAGTCCGTCACCATAGAACATCTGGCCACGGCTATTGTCGATAGCGAATCCTGTGCCGCCCGGCAAGTTCTGGACGTTTTGCGAGTAGATCCGGAAAATCTCAAAGCCTTATTAGCCGCCACCGGCGGTGCCTGATCTCAGCACCTCACACCTCACACCCCGCTCTCCTTACCACGCACTCCGCATAGAAGCATGCTCAGACCCGGCTTTGTTTAATGCGCATGAAGACGATGAAAAGCACAAGCCCTATATAGAACCACTGATACCACTGGATGTCATAGACAAATGCCTTGCCGCCCCCGTCCATGACAGCTTTCAGCACCGTGCTCATGATCGCGCCCAATATTACCGCCGGCATCACGATCATAAGCGCGACCTTTTTAGAAAGCTGAGTAATCTGCTTCAATATTGCCGCTGCCAGTCCCAATCCCAGTAGTCCCGCTACCACAATCTGCTGGCTCATTCACGTCATGCAGAAGGTGAGCATATTGAGCGCCGCCAGTACGACGAAGCTGAAGAAAAAGGACGCCGCCCCCAGACCGACCCGCTTCTTCATATTGGCAGAATTCTGGCTGGCAGGATTTTTAAGAGCACTGACCCGCTCGACCCTGTCCTGGCAAGCCTCGCAGCGCAGGGTGTTGAAATCGATTTTGACACAGCCGGCGCAGATCATCTGCTTACAATCGAAGCAGGGAAATTGTTTCTCTTCACAGCGATGGGGAGGCATTAGAATTTGAATTTCCCGGTAAAATAAAAGAACTGCACAGGAGTTGGGTAGATGGCTCTCAGTCCTCAAAATGCTCTAGAAGAAGAGGCTTCCAATCATAACATAGATAAAGACAGGTTGGCGGTTTGGGATGGCTACCTGTTGCTATACAGAACCCAGCGCCTCATGCAGGCCGGTAAAGATGTTTAAATTCTCCATCGCTCTAGCTGCCATATGCTTCGTTCTCGGCTTTATCTTATGCCTGGCCTGGCAGCATTACTCTGATTCGGACTTCGATTCGGAATTTGAACAAGAGATTGTCCAGCGAAAATACAACCCGAAAGACTACCTGCCGGAAAACTTTGGAGCAGAAAATCTGAAAACCCTGGACGATGCCGCCAGAGCGACCTGTATCAAGCTGCATGGACGCTGCCCCCACGACAAATCCAATCCTGTGCAGCACTTTGTCTGGTGCAGCGCCGATTTAATTCGCGCCCTCGAACTGGAAAAGACGGAGAGCCCTGGTCTGCGTACCGAAAAAGAGCTCTATGGACACCTGCAAAGGCTCAGAGCGGTCAAAGAGAAGGTCTTTTCAGGAATAAAAAATCCACCACCAGATTTCGAACAGACAGCCTGGTATTACGACCACACTGTCTATATAAACATCCAGAGGGCGGCGAATCCTCTCCACACAAATCTCTCTGGACAATTCTAGCAGCACGGGTATAGTTTGAAAGATGACCAGCAGAGCTGAAAAAGAGAAGACTCCGGTCAAGATAATTTGCCCGGAATGCGGCAAGCCGAAGATCAGCAAAGGCTCTATCACCGGCTGGCTGTTTTCTGAGAAACACTGCACTTGTTTAAGTGGCGGTCTGCGCTTGACGCCAATGACTCCCGCTTCGGCTGCGGCTCCGTATAGAGAGCTAGATGCCGAGACTCTAGCCAGCCTGCCCGATGACAGCATCAACGAGAACTATCAGTTTCTAGAATGGCTTGGCCGGGGTGGCATGGGCTCTGTCTATAAAGTCAGGGATCTTATTAAAAACCGCGATTTCGCCGTCAAAATCTTGAACGCCGAGATGGCAGGCGACCCGGAGGCGATGAAGCGCTTTTATAAAGAATGCGAAGCGCTGGCGCAACTGACCCATCCTCATGTGGTGGCTGTCTATGGCCATGGACAGACGGAGAAGGGCTATCCTTATCTGATCATGGACTATATCGACGGCTATAGCCTGGCCGATGTCCTGGATGAAGAGAGCTATCTGAGCCCGGGAAGGGCGCTGGGGCTTTTCGTGCCCGTGGCAGAGGCGCTGGCTTTTGCGCATAAAGAAGGCATACTGCACAGAGACTTGAAGCCGGGCAATATCATGCTGACCCGCTCCGAGACCGAAGAGACGATTCGGCTGGTAGACTTCGGCATCGCCAAGGTTCTGGAAGGCAACAGCCGCATGACCCAGGACCTGACCGAAACCGGAGAGGTCCTGGGCACACCGCTTTATATGAGCCCGGAGCAGTGCCTCGGCTTTCAGCTTGATGAGCGCTCGGATATCTATTCTTTTGGGTGCCTGATGTGCGAGGTGGTTACCGGCAAGCCACCCTTTGCCGGGGACAACGCCATGCAGATAGTAGCGCATCACCTAAGCGAAGCGCCCTTTGAAGCAGAGGAGCGCTTGATTAACATGGGAACCCCAGAAGGGCTGCAGGAGATTATCCTGACCTGTATCGCTAAAGACGCCAACGACCGCTATCCGACTATGGAGCTGTTGGTGGAGGATCTTCATGCGGTGGTGGCAGGCAGGCGACCCAACCACAGCACCACGCGCATGAGTCACCGCCTGCGCTCTCCCTATGTCGGGATAATTCTGGAAGCGGTGCCGTTCTCGGTGCCGGCGACGATTTTTACCATCGTATACACAATAGTCGACTTCAACAGCAACAGGATGACGGAACACTGCAATGTTGCAGCGATTATCTCGGGCTTCTTCCTGATCTATTATTTGCTCAAATGCTGGTACCTGAAAGCGAGTTCCTCTTTATTAGATAAGCGTGGTCTGCAGTATAAAAGGCGCTTCGCTACCCTCATTAGCCTTGTCGTGGTCTCGTTCATTTTTTGTAGCAGCCAGGCGCTTATCTTCTGGGACTGCCAGGCGCGCCTTGCCGAAGCCGGTGTGGACAAAGTGCGCATGACTCACCCCTGGTATTTCGTCCTGCTCTGGCTGACACTTGCAGCAGTGCCTTTTGTCGTGCCTCTATTGGTCAAAGGGAAGCGCGATAAATAAAAGTAGCCTTCTAACACTGAACCAGATTTCTATGCCTGAGTCAACTCCCGAATCGCTTGCTGTAAAAGGAGTGGCATCACCGATCACCAATTAGGGTAACCCACCGAAAGTATTAGTGCTCTCACCCGCTCATCCGACTGGTGGAAGCCATCCAGTCCGTGCTCTCCTGTCAAATCACCTGCACCGGTGATGCTGGACAAAGCTCCCGGTGAAAGGATAGGAATGGCTAGACAAAAGGCTTGCTCGCCGGGAGGAAGTCACCATGAAAAGAAACTACATCGCCAGGCGAAAAAGTGGAACTATCTCCACCCTTATCCTTCTGCTCATGGTTATGGTAGTGGTGGTAGGAGCAGCTTTTTCTTATGACTACAGTCACGGACTTGTGGTGAAAGAGTCCCTTCAGAACGCCACCGACGCCGGTGCTCTGGCAGGGGTGATGGAGCTGGCAAAGGACAATCCGACAGCAGTAGATCTTACAAACGCTGAAACATTCGCCCGGCACCTTACCTCCTGCAACAAGGCAGACAATGAAGCAGTCACGGACTCTAACACTAACACCGTGGTGAATGTCTCTGTCAACTCTGTGGCAAGTCCACGCACAGTGACGGTAACCGCCACCAAAAACACATCCACTCTGTTCGCCCGCCTGATAGGCTGGAACACAATGCCCGTCACCACTACCAGCACGGCGTCTGCACACAGGGGAATAATTGAGGTGAAATCAAATCAGCTCTATCCCATCGCTGTCAGCCTGGACTATCGACCGGAGAAAGGTCCCCAGAAAGACATTTCTCTGCAGGAGACCATCAGCCCCGGTCAACCGTTCACCATCGTGCTCAATCCTCAGAACAGTAAAAACAGTGCCTGGCTACAAGATTGGCAGGGCAAAAACAATCCGCCGATAGCCCTGGGACAAGATACCGTGACTATGAACGGTGTGCAGGCTTCTAACACCAAATCGCTCTCGCCGGGGGACACTATCAATGTGCCGATCGTTTCCGGTGGACCTCCATTTAATGACGCGCGCCAGGTCGTTGGTGTTATCGGCTTCCAGATAACAAAAATCAACTTCCCGTTGAGCATCGAGGGCTACATCAGAGACCCGATAATTATAAAAGGCGTGCCCGGAATGCCCAGCATCACCGGACTGACCCTCGAAGGATTGACTTTCCTGTCGCAGCATCAGCCCTGGCATGTGAGCCTGACCGACTGAGAGGATATCCAGTAGACAGAGCCTGACCAACTAAACAAAATCTTCGGTTCCACCTGGAGAAAAAAGAATGGCGACGCTTCCACCCCACCCGCTAGTCGCCATTCTTTTATTTGGTTGGTTGACCAACAAAATGGCAGCAGCGGTATTCAGTCGCACCAGACATCAGGCTCTGCCGCCCTTCGCCGTATCGCGACTGCATTGCATCACGAACTTACGTATTCACGAACGAACCGCATCGCGAATGCGCTGCACACGTTCTAAAAACTGCATTCCGTCCTTGAAAGTGAGCGCTGTCAGTTTCGCCATCTTAGAAAGTTCTGCCGCATCTCCGCTTGCCCTATAGCTATGTCGACACATCTGATCGCAACAGCGAGGCACCAGCCAGTCCGGATGAAAGCCGGCCCACTCACCGGCGACACTCAATAGATTGCCGAAACAGACCGGATGTACCTCTTGAAAGAGGATATGTCCCAGCTCACGATAGCTGAAGGGTGATTCAGCCACTGACGTGGCGTAGCGCTCAAGCACATCCTCATCAAAGCAAGTGTCGAGAAACAAATTAGAGAAGACATCCCAGACAAGGGCGCGCTCGAAATCCACACCGTGGCTCTCGGCACTGGCTTTTACCATATCGTCCCAACTCATTACAGGGTCCTTCATGCGCTTCCGGAATTATGCTTTCGTGCTTTTTCATTCGATCTCGGGCTTTCGATCAGATTCTAGCAATTCATGGAGCAAAGATACCTTCGTCTTGATCAATGGCAAGAAAGCGCGGCGACGATATAACAGTTTTCTGCCTCAAGATAAGCCCCATCGCCATTGTCTTTACTATAAAAGCCGCCTGACGCCGTTCAAATAACTGCGGCGCCGACACGAAATACTGGTAATGCCCTTCGATTGTCGCAAGGACAGCAGTGCTTATCTCCCGCGAACGAGCCGTTGACCGGCCCAGCCAGTTCATCACATCGATGATGATCTCGTTCAAGACCTCGACCCGATGATTGACGGCGAGCTGATAGGCAACTCGCAATTCTGTCCTGGTAGCAGCCAGAGCTGCAATATGAATCAAAGATGCCATATCGCCGACCTCGGCACCGACATCAGGAGACAGATGGGAGTCTATGAAAAAATCCATCTTCACCTTAGGAGCAGTAGTGGAAGAGATCAAAGACTGATAGCGCTTATCCGCAGAGGCGACAAGGTCCTGCAGCAAGGCAAGCAAAATCTCTTCTTTAGTCCGAAAGTGATAGTGGATCGAGCCGGGCGAGGTGCCTACTCTCCTTGCGATGTCCCTGATCGAAGTCTCCCCATAGCCGCGCTCTACAATGCAGTCCTTGAGACCATGAATGATCTCCATTCGACGTATGTTGGCTGTACGTTTGCTAGCATTAGCTTTCCAGGACATCGGTTTTCAACATCCTCATCTCTTGGCTTTCTGCCATCCGATACCCATCTCTCTTTTTTGCAAATCAAATTATCTGGACGGTTGACCGGCCAAATTCTACAAATCTCTAGAGAGATACCGGTCATCTGGACGCATTAAATCTGGGCGGCACTTGCCTGAACTAATGCAAGTTCTAATAGGATAGCCGGTGCTCACTGAAAGCACTTCGCGACTCTCAGAAATAAAGCGAACGCTCACTGAAAGCAAGCCAGGGCTGCCTGGCCCAGGCTGATGCCTCCATCGTTGGCCGGCACCAGAGAATTTGTCAGAAGCTTTATATGAGGAGCAGATGCCGCCAGCTCCGCACAGAAGAGATTGATAAGCAGCACATTCTGCATGACACCACCAGAGATGGCGACGGTGGAGAGCTG
>CAZCBH010000040.1:34621-36833 GCA_964496875.1 uncultured Candidatus Obscuribacterales bacterium
AGACGAAGACAAAGCCGATGGCGAAGACGAAGACAAAGCCGATGGCGAAGACGAAAACATAGAATACAGAAATCCGGCAGCAGCCTGGGCCGGGAATCTTGCTGCGGCATCCCCTCCGGGCATAATCGCAGGATATATTGAAGCGACTCTTTCGAAGCCCGATTGCAAAGATCCGACAAAGAACTCGCCGCCCCAGATCGATGCGTCATTGCCCAAGCTGGATTCGTCATCGCCCAAGCTGGATTCGTCATCGCCCCAGCCTGTACCGTCGAAGGCGATACCCAGGACTCTCTCTTCAAAAACATCCAGCCCCGACAAAGTATTGATTTCGCCATGCTTGCCTTGAGCACTCCGGCGACTATGTTCGGCAAGCACCGAAGCAACATGGGCTCGATGGTGCTGGATTCCTATCCGACGGGCACAGGGCAGTTGAAGAGCAAACTGAGTCGACATGTACTGGGGATGAAGATCATGACAAACAATCAACTCTTCGTCTTTGATACCATACATAGAAGTCAGATCAGAAACGGTCTCACAAAATGCATCGAAACAAGAGGTCTGCTCGAGATCACCGATATACTGGCTGACAAAAGCCTGACCGGCGACAACCAGGGTGATGGTGTTTTTCAGGTCGGCTCCCACGGCTAGGACAGGTTGTTCGCAAGGCAGCGTCGCCACAGCCCCCGGCGCATAGCCCCGTGCTCTTCGAATCAGATGAAATCCCAGGGCGCTGGTGGCAGCGACAGAGTCATCCACTCGTCTTTGAATCGGTCTTTCTCCAACAAAAAAAGCATCGGCAATACCATCAAGATCAGCCAGGGCGCGATCGTCATCGTATGCAATCGGCTCGTTGGATCTGTTGGCGCTGGTCAGAACCAGAAAAGATGGCGCACCGTATTTGAAGAGCAGATGATGCAGTGGGGTATAGGGCAGCATCACACCCAGATCAAGATTATCCGGCGCCAGCAAAGCTTGATTAAGTCGCCTGCTATCAGCAGAGTCAGCTTGAGGGAAAACCGTTGATTTGCTGCTGCCGTGCACGCCGCTATCTCCGTTCATTCGACTGCGAGCCAGCACTATCGGTCTAGCGACAGACACAAGCGCTTCTTCGGCGACCGGATTGAGGTCCACAATTTGCCGGGCATGCTCCAGCGACTTGACCATAACCGCAAAAGGCTTTTCTTTGCGATACTTCCTTTCGCGCAAGGCTCGAAGAGCGTCATCACTGGCGGCATCAAGCGCCAGATGATAACCGCCGATGCCCTTGACGGCGACTATCTTTCCTTCTTGCAACAACCGAACGGCATGCTTAATAGCTTCTATACCGGAAGATAAAGTAGAAGATGGTGCGGTACTCTCCCGGGCGGCATCTTTGTACTCCGGGTACTCCGGGTATTCCGGCAATTCTATATGCTCTAATCTTGCCCCTCCTGCCAGACGCAAATAGTACTGCGGACCGCATTTGTTGCAGGCTACCGGCTGGGCATGAAATCTTCTATCTTCGGGGTTTTCATAGCCCTGGTGACAGTGCTCACACATTGGCCATTGCGCCATAGTGGTGGCAGGTCTGTCGTATGGCAGCGACTTGATAATAGAGTATCGTGGACCGCAATGGGTGCAGTTGACGTAGGGGTATTCATAATAGGGGCTGTTGGTGTCATCCAGGTCAGAAAGGCAGGCTGCGCAGACCACCATATCTGGTGAGATGCGAGTCACTATTCTGTCGCCCGAGCGACTCTCGACAATAACGAACTCGCTATAGTCCTTGGTCTCACACTCTCCGGTGACAACTTCATCAATACGAGAGGCAGGTGGCGCTTTGTCCTTCAAACTGGTAAGAAAAGCCGCGATCGCGCCTTCATCGCCTTCGATATGGACCTCTACTCCGGCTTCGTCATTGAGAACCCAGCCGAAAAGACCATGCTCTCTGGCATGCAGATATATAAACGGGCGAAAGCCAACCCCCTGGACTATTCCTTTGATTCGAATCAAAGATGCTTTTTTAGTAGCGGGCATGGCTTTAATGTTCTCCGTGCAACAGCATCAAAGCCTGTGTCAGCAGATTCGGGGCAACTGATCGCCCACCAGCATGTCGACTATCCTGCTCGAGCCATAGGGCGTGATCGCGGTCAGTCGCCCTCGAAATCTTTTAGACTCTCTAGAATCTTTAGGATCTTTGGTATCTTGGGTATCACTAGACACTCTAGGCTCT
>CAZCBH010000040.1:36933-39590 GCA_964496875.1 uncultured Candidatus Obscuribacterales bacterium
GTATCTTGGGTATCACTAGACACTCTAGGCTCTCTGACCCCTGTCGATACGGCGCTTGCCTCACCGGCCTCACCTACTTTACCTACTTTACCTACTTCACCGATAATCACTGCCTCTTCTCCACCGCTTATCCGGCGAATCGCGGCAAGCGCCTTATCGGCGGCTTCAGCTGCCACCACCGCCAGAAACTGACCCTCATTGGCCACATGCAACACATCGAGCCCCAGCACTTCGCAGGCACCACGAACAGTGTCCCGAACAGGAATCAAGCGGTCTTCGATGACGATGTCCCTGCCGCTGTCCTCGGCCAGCTCATTCAAAGAGGTGGCTACTCCACCCCTTGTGGGATCACGCATCCAGCGAACACTAGAACCGCAAGTATTTAACAAAGCTTCCACAAAGGGCCAGACGCTGCGGCTGTCAGACCGCAAATCGGCTTCGATATCCAGCTCTCCGCGAGCGAGAAGCACAGTGATACCATGATCGCCCACAGGACCACTGAGAATAATTTTGTCTCCCGGGCAGACGCTCTTGCCTTCCAGAAACACCCCTGAGACAGGCTCTCCGATACCGCTGGTGGTTATATATATTCCATCGGCTTTACCATGCTCGACCACTTTGGTGTCACCGCCCACCACCGGCACTCCCGCCTTGGCCGAAGCTTCCGCCATGGCATCGAGAGCCCGCGCCACCACATCGGTCGAGGTGCCGGCTTCAAGAATGAGCGTCGCCAGAAGCGCCACCGGACGCGAGCCCGAGACGGCAAGATCGTTGACGGTGCCATTAACCGCCAGAGAGCCGATGCTGCCTCCGGGAAACTCAAGCGGCTTGACCACAAAACTATCGGTGGTGAAAGCCAGCGGCCTGCCGCCAAAATCGATAATCGCCGAATCCGACAACCGGTTCAATATCGGATTAGCCAGCTTGGGCAGAATCAAGCCCTCGACAAGACGGCGACTGGCTTTGCCTCCTGCGCCATGGGCAAGCTCTATCTGGCGGTCTTTGAAAGAGTTCTCCGAATCAGTATCTGTTCCTGCCAATTTCAACTCCGTTTCGCGTAACTGAAATAAGCGGCACAGGAGCCTTCGGACGAGACCATCAAAGCCCCGACAGGACGCTCCGGCGTACATTCTTTGCCAAAGAGAGCACATTGATGCGGCTTCATCAGTCCTTTTAAAACTTGACCGCAGGGCGCGTCATCATGACGCTTGCGGCTCTGGCAGGCGGCGCCTTCAGAAACATTACCCTGGCTATCTAATAGGACTTGTCTATCTTTTCTGTGCCGCTCTAACATATCAGCATATTTCACTTCAGCATCAAAGTCAGAATAGGCCTCGGTCAGACGCACGGCGGAGGCGGCGATGGAGCCCAGCCCGCGCCACTCGAATTCTTTTCTCAACTGGAAAACAGTCGACAAAACCTTCTCGGCAACCGGATTCGCTTCCCAGGACACGACTCGCTCATATTGGTTTTCGACCCTGGCTTCGCCTGCTTTCAATTGTTTTATCAATAGTAAAAGAGACTGCAGGATATCCAGCGGTTCAAAACCAGATACTATGACAGGCTTCTTGTAATCTCTAGCAATCTCTTCGTAAGCACCGGCACCAATAACGGTGGCGACGTGACCTGGTCCTACGAAGCCGTCAATCTCCATCTCGGGGTCATCTAAAACGGCTCGCATGGGCGGAATCACAGTGACATGATTGACGAAGACCGAGAAATTATCCACCCCCATCTCCTTCGCTTTCATAACGGTAAGAGCTGTGGCAGGAGCGGTTGTCTCGAAGCCGATGGCGAAAAACACCACAGAATTATCAGGATTTGACTGGGCGATTTTGAGCGCATCGAGAGGCGAGTAGACCATGCGAATATCGAGCCCCTTCGCTTTCATTTCAAGTGGGCTGCCCTCATAGCCGGGCACTCGCATCATGTCACCGTATACGGTTAAGATCACATTGCCTTCCGGTGCCGCGGCTATCGCCAGGCCTTCGTCGACTCTGTCCATCGGCAGGATGCATACAGGACATCCCGGTCCGTGAATAAGCTCAATACCCGAGGGCAAAAGCTGCTCCAGACCGAAGCGATAGATAGCATGGGTGTGCCCACCGCATACTTCCATGATTCGATAATGATCATCGCCCACCAGAGACATTATCTCTTCGGCGGTTCTCTTTATGAGCTCCGGGTCGCGAAATTCGTCCACAAACTTCATGGGTTCAGGCTCCCTGTTTGTTTTGCGGACTGGTGTCGGGCAGCTGCCCTGCATCAGCTGCGCGGCTGCTTGCCCTGCTGGAGAATTCGAAACTATAGCCTTCGGCTTCTTTTCTCGATTGCTCTGCTTCTCCTAAAATCGCCAGCATCTCAAGCTGCTCCAGTGCATGTTCTTCGCTGATTTTGCCCATGGCGAATCCAACATGGATGAGCACCCAGTCCCCCACTTCAAGACCCTGTTCTTTGATGAGGTCGACATTGATCTGACGCTTCACGCCAGAGATATCTGCCCGGGCGAAGTTCCGCTCGGCATCTATGAATTCTTCGATTTTTCCAGGAATGGCAAGGCACATAATTAGAAGAGAATAGAATAAACGAGCAAACAAGAAGAAAGGAAGGAAGGAAGGAAGGAAGGAAGGAAGGAAGGAAGGAAGGAAGGAAGGAAG
>CAZCBH010000041.1:0-39096 GCA_964496875.1 uncultured Candidatus Obscuribacterales bacterium
CAATCCTAGCTTCTCCAGATCTTCCACCGGTTCATTAAAGGAACAAGAGCCTATGGAATGAATAAACTCTTTCCGCGCTTCTTTTATCTGCTCTAAGCTAAGAGAGCGGTCTTTGTAGTGGGCTCTATTATCAAATCGAAACGCTCCGGCATCTTGCTCTTGCAGAATCGGCAGGATATCACGGTCGCCATGCCAGGCAAAGGCAGCCGCCAGTAATACATTGAGAAAACCATGCATCACTGCCCGCGGTGCGTCGTCCGCATAGGTAAGCGCCTGTTCGGCTCTCAGTGGATGATGCAGTCCGGCAGTGGCTTTGAAGGCGAGCTTCCTATCTGCACAGTCCAGTATAAAGTCTCTGACCGCTTCGGCAGTGGGTATGGCTTCAGGCACCACGCCGCCGCAGCGGATTTTGGCGTGGTTTCCGGCTGCTTTCACCTTATCCAGGCTCGCTTTGTCTCCGGGTGCGACCTCGCAATAAACCGGTCTTTGAGCCTCGACCACCGCTTTGCTTTCTATAGTTGCGGCCCGGTCACAGTCGCTTCCACCCAGAACCGATAGTTTGCGATCATACTGACCAGGGACCGATACAAGATCACCGCCGGGCACAACGAACCAGTTGAGCATCCAGGCACGTTCACCGCCCTGGTAGCTTTTGTAGTTAGCCAGGGCGTCTTCCAGAGGGACCGATGCCGGTGGGAAGAGTCCGGCATAATCTATCAGGTTCTCTACCAGGGCTTTAAGAGCTGGCGCTACGGTCTTGATCATTTGATTGATCTCTCCTTGACATTGCAGGCGGCTTCGCTATTTCGGCTTATTATAGCCCAGATGCGCTCGGACGCTTTATCTAATGTCATCATCCGGTGAACTGACGACGCTTAATAGATATAATCTCCCCATGTCCGAGCGAAGCAGATTGATAAAAGATAGCAAGCGGGTGGTCATTAAGCTGGGCACCGCTATTTTGATGCAGGATGAAGGCGGTATTGCCCTCAGTCGTTTCTACTCTTTTGTCGAGGATATCGCCGATTTATTCAAAAGCGGTAGAGAGGTGCTGATAGTCTCATCCGGCGCTGTCGGACTGGGGGTAAAAGAGCTTGCTTTAGACAAACGCCCGGCCGACCTGCCCACGACCCAGGCCTGCGCCGCCGTAGGCCAGGGCATATTGCAGTCTATGTATGCCGATGCCTTCAAACGCCTGGGAGTAAAGACCGCCCAGGTTCTTCTTTGCGAAGAGGATTTCACCAACCGCAAAAAATATCTCAATCTGAGATCCACCATCGCCAGGCTGTTAGAGCTTGGTGTTGTTCCTATAATCAATGAAAACGATACTGTTTCAACAAGCGAGATAGAGTCATCCGCCAGTGCGTCTGGCCGCAAGGTCAATTTCGGCGACAACGATAAACTATCCGCCCTGGTAGCAAGCAAAGTCGATGCCGATATGCTGCTTATTTTGACCGACGTGAACGGGCTTTATTCTGACGATCCGAACACCTGTCCCGATGCCGAGCTAATAGACACGGTGGCCGATCTGGCACCGTATCTGATTCCTAAGACAGAGAAGAAATCGAACGGTAAAAAAGGCGCCCATCAAGGCGGTCGCGGCGGTATTAGATCAAAGCTCGAAGCGGCGGCGGTGGTGACCCAGTCCGGTCTGCCCTGTGTTATAGCCGGCGGCAGAAATCATAAAGTTATCGAACGTCTGTTCAAAGGCGAAAGCCTCGGCACCATATTCTTGCCTGGGGCGGCGATGGCGGGCAAATCTCGATGGATTGCTTTTGCCACTACAATTAACGGATCGGTCACGGTAAACAATGGCGCCCGGGATGCCCTGGTCAAGAAAAAAGCCAGCCTGCTTCCTGCCGGTATCGTAAAAGTGGACGGCAGCTTCGCCCGGGGTGATGTTGTAGGTATTCTCACAGAAGACGGCGATGAATTTGCCCGGGGACTGGCCAACTATAATTGCGAAGAGACCAGACTGATATCGGGTAAACATTCCGACTCTATAGATAAGCTTATTCAACATCGCAACTATGATGCCGTGGTCACCAGGGACAATATCGTCTTCACCCGGAGCCAAAAGACCGATGACCACTGAAGCAGTTTTAGATAATGCCGCCCGGGCAAAAGCCGCCGCCGGTGCCCTGGCAAGTTCATCCATAGAAGAGCGCAATCGTGCTCTATTGTTGATGGCAGACAGAATAGAATCTGACCAGTCCGCTCTTTTGGAAGCAAATAAGAAAGATCTGGAGCAGGCAAAGACCATGCTTGCCGAAGGAGCTATAACAGATGCGGCCATGAGTCGGCTTAAACTAGATGCCGGTAAAATCAAGAGCATCACTGACGGTATCAGGCAGGTTGCCGCCCTGAAAGACCCTCTGGGCAAAGTGACTCTGGCAACTGAACTAGACAAAGATTTGATTCTAGAGCGCATCACCTGCCCGCTTGGAGTGCTCGCCGTTATTTTCGAATCTCGCCCGGACGCTCTGCCCCAGATAGTCTCTCTGGCGATAAAAACCGGCAACGCTGTGTTGCTCAAAGGGGGACGCGAGGCGGAGCACTCCAACAAATTGCTTTTTGACCTGTTGCAAGCGGCTTTAAAAGAGGCGGGCTTGCCCGTAGATAGCATCGCCCTCATGACCAGCCGCGAAGACGTGGCAGCGATATTAAAAGCGGAAGCTTATGTAGATCTGATTATTCCCCGGGGCTCTAACAGCCTGGTTAGGCATATTCAAGAAAACACAAGGATTCCGGTGCTCGGTCATGCCGACGGCATCTGTCATATGTATCTCCACGAAGATGCCGACTGTGCCATGGCGACCAATCTGGTCGTCGACGCCAAAACCCAGTATCCATCTGCTTGCAACGCTCTCGAGACCCTGCTGATACATGAGAGCCTGCTCACTTCGCATCTGCCTTCTATTGTCTCTGCCCTGCTTACTAAAGGAGTCGAACTCAGACTCGATGAAGCATCGTATGCTGCTATCAGTGGAAAAGAGTCAAAAGTCAGCAAAGCTATCGGCGAGGACTGGGATACGGAATACTGCGATCTCATACTCTCGATTAAAACGGTATCATCCATGGAAGAGGCTATAGACCATATAAACCGCCATGGTTCGGGGCATACAGACTGCCTGGTCAGTGCCGATGCAGAAGCCTTCGATTGTTTCTTCAGAAGGGTCAACTCGGCAGGGGTCTATCACAATGTCTCCACCCGCTTTGCAGATGGTTTCCGCTACGGTTTCGGCGCCGAGGTCGGCATCGCCACAGGAAAGCTCCACCCCCGGGGACCCGTGGGACTCGAAGGTATCGTCACATATAAATACAAATTGACCGGTACAGGGCAGACTGTGCAAGAATATTCCGGCTCGCGTCAATTTTCCCACCGCAGCCTTATTTGAGGGACCTTACCAGAGGTTTTTCGACTAACGTGGTGGTATTCCCATTTACTTGGCGCTCTGGTTTAGATATTTTTATCTTGACAGCGGGGCGAATCGGCGCGATATTCAGGTGTCCGGCACCGAAACGACAAAGAGACCGGCACTATATGATGGAGAAGTTGGCAATGCATCTAGGAGCCACCGACCTGCAACAGGCTTTGACAGAATATGCTCTGAAGCAGGAACATGTAAACGAACTGCCTCCTGAAGAGGCAAAGAAACGGAAAAGGCTCGATATGGTCGAGGTCGGCATCTTGCTCAGCATGGTTGTCGCGCTGGTCTCTTTGACCATCACCGCCGGTATCGAAGATCCTAACACCGTCGAAAGCAAAGTTCTCACCGGTATGTCCGGTTCAAGCGTTCTCAAATAGACTTTTCGTAGCTCAAGCAATTGCTACAGGCAGAACTCGCCTAGAGACCGTAGTAAAACTCTATGTGAGCTGTCTGAATTTAAATTGCCGATTATAATCAACGGGATTTGATTGTCTCATTTATCCCCGGGATTTCTGCCTTGGCAACTTATCAGCATTCACTTCGAATTAGTCCCAGAACAAGAGTTCTTGCGGCACTATTCTGTCTTGTCACCATGCTATCCGGCTGCGGTAAGGCTGAGAAACAGTCAATAAAGACAACCCTCGATGTCAAAGTGACCGACCCTAATTTGCGCAAACTCACCGAGTGCACCGCCCGGGCCGTGGTGGATGCCAGGGGGTCTTTTAAGCCAGGCACCTATTTTTTTAACGGTGCTCCCATTATCGTCCCGGAGAATACCACCTTCGCCCTCAAGCTCGAGACCCCGATAACAGACCCGGCGGTCATATCTACCAAGGATGCGGTCGGAACTTTTAAGACTTCTAACCAGATTATTGTCGGCGCCATTCCTGTGCCGGAAGAGCTTAGCCTGCAGTCAGGAAAAGTGGAAGCCTATGTAGACTTTGCCCGCAGTCTATCTGCTTTTATGATCAACTTAGTCCAGCTCGGTGGAGGATCTACCGGCGGTATGAAAGATATGATCGATAGCCTGGAACTGAAAGAGGTCAATCTGGAACTGCGACCCGATTCTCGATTTAAGCTGGGCAAGAAGAGCCTGCACATAGGTAAAGACTCTTCGATAAAACTGTTTGATGCCAAGTTAGATTCGACGTTTAATTATGACGGGCAGTTTATTGCGAATTTGAACTTTTTGAATGACTGCGACTGGCTCGGCGAAAAGTTAGATTGCGAGTTCGAGGGCGGCACGGCAAAAGTGCATTTGAACGCCCGCAAGAAAGACGGTGTGCTCACTCTCAGCCTGCCCAGAGAAGGGGCGGAATGCCGAGAGGTGAATATGGAGAGTTGTATTCTGCGTTTCGGCAAGAACAAGCGCTCCCAGACCAATAGCAAGAAAGCGGTGATGAGCTTGAACAAGTTTGTCTGGCAAGATACCGCCAAGACCCATCCTACATTGAGCATGGATGCCGATATGGATCTATTTGATACCGATGCCAGTATCAAGACCGATATTCACCATACCCGGGCTCACTTTGCCGATGAGGTGCCAGGGAGACTAACGGTGAAGATTGACAAGACTGACAGCCGCTCTACCCATTTTGCAACCACCGCACCGCTCATAGCGCGAGAAGGCACGGTCACCATAGACAAAGCCAATTCCAAGGTCGTTCTCAAGCTTTCTGATGTAAGTATCGGCAAAGTTGTCTATGACAAAGAAGGGGCGATGGAGTTCACTTTGAAAGGCGGCACCGCCGAAATAGAAGAGGTTGCCTGGGAAGGTCAGGGAAAACACTTTGTTCTGCAGTGCGGAAAAGGCTCTACTCTGAAAGTGCCCAATGAGTTTCTGATCGAGAAACAGACCCAAATGGGCGCGGCTAAGGTACAGATGCCCATGGCTCTCAATCTGGGCAAAGCGAAACTGAAGAGTGGTGAGAACTCTGTTCAGCTCGAGGATCTGGTAGGCAAAATCGTTCTAGATGTCGACAAAGAGGTTCTTATCCGAGGCAGTCTCGATTTCTCCCTGCCCGAGGTAGATTTGCTAAGCGGCTATAAAGCCCGGGTGAAAGCCCGGGGGATAGACATGGTCGTCAAAGGCGGCACCGCCAAAATTTTGCTGAGGGATTGCACTGTGCTTATTCCCGACCAGGCCCTGGAAGCGACACTCAAAGAGAGAATACCTAAAGAATTTCATGTGGTGCTGAATAAGAAGATTCAAGAAGAGAAAAAATGGCGCTATAGAAACGCCATGGTAAAAGAGGTCTTCATCAAGAACTTCGACATCAAAAAAATGGCCACCGAACCAAGCGATGTGGTCGGCTTCACCGCCAGTGGTGAAGTTTCTAGTAACGGCACCATCGAAAAAGCAGGAATAATACTGAACAAGAACAAATGGGAGACCAAACCCTGGTCCATGGACGGCCGTGTGGAAGGCAAAGGTCAGGTCAAATATAAGTTCTTAAAGCGGAACCAGTCTAAAAACGCCCGGCTGAAATATGACCTCAATATGAAAGTGACCATGCCCGATGATGTCAAACTGGATTGGAGCAAAGTATCCGGCGGTATCATAAAAATTGCAGAAGAGCGAGCGATAATCAAAAAACTGAATTCGGTGGCTGTTCCTGTCGAGCATAGCGGCGAGCTGACTTTGTTCAAGAAAGACGCCCCTTTCTGGAGAAACTTCGTGATCTCGGACATGAGAGAGAAAGATCTGCCAGGCTCCACCCAGATAGACTTTCAGGTAGAGACCCGCATGTAGTCGGGGCGCTCTATTTATTGGCCTGGATTGTTGATATGACCGAAGAACAGATTGGCGCCGGTCTCTTTGTCCCGCAACAGAATGAGAAAAGGTCTGTCCACGACCATAACAAAGCCGGGGTCCGGCTCCATGCGAGCCATGGCCAGAGCCATTTTTACAACGGTTGCCGCAGCGGCTTCGGTACCTTCCTCATCCACTTTCATGAAAGTGTTGTGAATGACGTCGTCTATATAAACCCGCTTGCCACCAGAGGTGTCTATGCTGGTCATTCTGGTGAAGTCCGCTTTGTCAGGAGAGAATGCCAGGGTCATCCCCATCTTGGAGAGAGGCTGCTTCAAAGTCATTCGGTCTTCTATTTTGAATTTGGGCAGACTCAATGCCCCCTTTCTGCTCTTGAATTGACCGATCCAGCCATCCAGCTTCTTAGAGGTGAGACTGTTCTCAAAAGCGCTAAGTGTGGTCTCTTTACCAGGAAGGAAGACATAGAGGCTCAGTCTCCCGTCTCTGTAGGGTAGATTAATCGCCTGAAAGCCATCCTGCTCTAGATAAGAAAAATCCTGGCGACGCATGTTCATATTCCTTACCCACTTGGTAGTTCCATCCGGCAGGTTGAAGTTCCAGCTACTGGTCTTTTCGCCCGAGAAAGGAAACTGCCAGCGAGCCTTCAGGTAGATAGCATTGATAATGAAGGCGACATCGTCGTTCTTGGTATTGTCGATAATCTTCGGGATTTTCTCGCCGGTGTTTTTAGAGACCCAACTGTTAATGGTTTTGGCAGCTTCCGGAGCGCCAAAATTCATTCGCTCTAGAGAGGCTCCGTAACTCTTCTTGCAAGAGTCTATAAACGGTTGCCTGAAAGAGATAACTTTGTTTACGAATAGACCGTTGGCGATGCTCAATTTGGTGTCACCACCGACAGATGAAAGACTGCGTTTGCGAGCGGCTGCTTCAGAATTGATTTTTTCATCGGTCGCTTCCCCCAGGCACAATGCTCGGGTCATGGACTTTCTGGTATCACCGGCAGCGCCGTTGACCGTCATCGAAAGCGCCGTCGAAATGCTGTAGGGGCTGACAAGCAAATTCTTGCCTTTTCGTGCCGGGTCGGCATTTATGCTTTTAAATAGATTGAGGGTAAAATCATTCATCTCGGCTGCCTGCATAGAGACCGGGGTTATAACTGAAGCAAACAAAGCTAATAGAAACGGCAGGGGGAACAGTCTCATCTTTGCATCCTCGAATCAGTTGGGACTTCTAGTTGACGAATTATACAACCCTATACCATGTCGACCTGGCAAATTAGGAAGCCCCTCCTAGCCATGGTAAATTAGAGAGTCTTATCTATGGATTGCTGAATGATCGCTTTACCCGAGAGATACAAAAACATCCACCTGCTGGGCTCAGGCGGTATGGGTGATGTTTATAGGGCGAAAGATTCGATTTTAGACATAGACGTGGCGATCAAAGTACTGACACCGTCTGCTCTGACTCTAAAAGGGGATCAGATTCAGCGTTTTCAAAAGGAGGCTAAGGTTACAGGTCAGCTAAAGCATGCTGCCCTGGTTACGATCCTGGATTTTGGCGTCACCGAACAACACTTGCCTTATATGGTGATGGAATATGTCCAGGGAAAGAATTTGAAAGAGATTATCGAGACTATCGGTCCCCTGCCTGTAGAGCGATCGCTTGCGATAGGCAGACAGATTGCCGAGGGTCTGGGCTATGCTCACAAAAATGGAATAGTCCATCGCGATCTGAAATCTGCTAACGTGATCATCGCCCAAGATCAAGAAGGCTATGATCTGGCGAAAGTCGTCGACTTCGGCATCGCTTGCATGTTTGACGAAGACAGCCTCTCTCGGCTGACCAGAACCGATGCCATTGTAGGAAGCCCGCTATACATGAGCCCCGAACAAGCCCGGGGAGACAGCAAAAACATAGATGCCAGATCCGATATCTATTCGCTTGGATGCATGCTCTTCGAATGCTTGACCGGAAAGACTCCATATAAGGGCGACACGGTGCTTGAGACCTTGAATATGCACATAAATAGTTCAGCGCCGAACCTTGCGGATTATTCTACAATCGATGCTTCTGAAGGAACCATCGAACTTCTAAATTCAGTGCTGATCTGTTGTTTGAATAAAGACAAAGCTGATCGATTTCAGACCATGGATGAGCTGGTGAAGTCTATCGATCTCTGCCTGGACAGCCTGACGGAGGAGACTGATGATGAGATAATGGAGCCAAAGGGGTCTGACTTCGGGGTCGCGAAGAGATCAGGGTTTCTCAAGCTTTCAGGTCTCTTCGCGATGGTATCGATTGTGATTGTTCTTGTTTACTATACTCAAACCAGCCGACAACAGCCTGCTGTCAAAATCAAGCCCTCCGCACCTATAGAAATTTTTCCTGCTCCTCCCGTTATTGATCATTCCCAAGAATGGAAAACAATCGAAGTCAGTCGAGAAGAACTGCCTATACTGGTGCGAGTGGAAGGTAATCATAAAATAGACTGGTCTGAAGTCGAAAGTATCAGAGAGAAATTCAATCTGGAAATTACCGACAGAAAGGTAACCGGAGCCGACCTTCGCAATGCCCTGGAATTAAGATATATTCAAGGGATCAATATTTTCGCAAGCAGTATTGCGGAAGATTCAGCATCGGCTATTTCTAATCGATCCGATATCGATACTGTTCGACTAAATCGAGTCCCCGGAGTTTCAAGCGACTTTCTCAACGGATTGAGAAAGCTTCAAGGATTGAGGCGCCTGGATCTAATCGGATGTGACATAGATGACAGCGAATGCGGTTCTCTAATCTATTTAAACCGTCTAACATCTCTTGATCTAAGGTTCAATGAAAAAATCACCGATGATGGCGTCGCTGTCTTGCCGAATACATTGAAGAATCTATGGAAACTCTGCTTATCTGGATGTAGTATCACCGATGATGCCATAACCAGCATCAATAAGTTTAAGAAGCTTGTTGAACTTCACCTGGATGAGACTTCCATCTCCGGTGCCGGTTTGAATAAACTAAACTTACCAAGGCTTCAGCTTGTCAATATAAAAAATGTCCAGATCGATACTGTTGACTTGAAAAAGTTTCTTGCCAGTCGTGACAAGAGGGTTAAGGTCGGGGTCGGACCCAGAATCTACAACCCCGATATCAATCAGCTATTGAAAGAGTTTCCGGGACGAATTCTAGATTAGCCTCTGCTTGAAAACAGCCGGTACAGACTCTGCCAGTGTTAATGAAAATCTGTAAACGATCTACTATATTGCAAGAAGTATTGTTGTTATCCGGAGTAGCCGATGAATCTCTCTAGCCCTGTTCCTGCATTAAACATGAGTGGTATTAAAACCTTTTTGTCAGTGGTGTCCCTATTGATTACGATGCTCTTTGCCGCTGATTGCCCTCCTGCCCACGCGGTCGCCGAAAAAGCGGTGGCAGAAGGAGGACCTTACCAATCTCAGGGAACGGGAAAAGTTCAGAAGTTCACCGCAGAGATAAATCTCAGCGCCGATCAAGCGGCGGCTCCTCTCTGGATAACTTTCTACAACGGTTACTCTAACAGACCGGGATACAACTGGGTGCGCGTCTTTCTCGCCAGCCCTCAAGCAGAATCCGAAAGCGGGGACATTCTTGTAGACGAACATACTTTCGTCAGATCAAGAGCGGTCACTAAGGATGTCACCGGACGCATCCCAACCTCCGGCAGAAAGTTGATAATAGAAGGAGAGGGGGAAAAAGGCGCCATCTTCAGCTGGATACTGACCACACCAAAGTCCAGCGTTTCGCTTTTGAATGTCACCAAAATAACGGCGGGACAGACCTTTCTCTTACACGGCACCGGCTTCAGTGGCAACGAAGAAGAGAACGAAGTCACTGTCAACGGCACCAAATGCGAAGTTATCGGCGCCACCACCAATATGCTCACGGTAAAGGCTCCGGAAAAGCTGGATGAGAAGAAAGTCTCGGTTTCGGTCAAAGTGAATGGGCAGGGTAGTAATTCGCTGATGGTCAATATCGCCAATGCTCCACCGGTGCTCATCTCTTGCAGCCCCTACGGAGGACCTGTGGGCGGTGTGCTCAATATACGCGGCTCAAATTTCTCGCGAGTAGCCAACGAAAACGTTGTCCGCATAGGCAACCTTATCTGTCCTGTGATAAAGGTGATGGATACAGGTACTTTATTGGTGCGCATCCCGAACTGGGGGTCGGAGGGAGCCGGGTCGATGACCATTCCTCTAACCATCACCGTCAACGGTGTGCCATCGAGAAACCATCTCTCGTTCTGGTGTGTCAGTCACTATTATGGCGGCGACCCGAATGCGGAGATCTATCACTACGACTAGATTCTCAGCTCGATTTCATCCCATCCGCATTCGGAAAGAGCCCACTCCAGGGCGCGGCGTCGCTCCATGACTATATCCGCATCCACCGCACTGTCATAGTCGTTGACCTCAGCATCCCGCGCGCTCCAGTGCAGACGATAATAAAGGTCGAGCATGGCAAAAACTTCGTCGAAGTCACGCAGCTTCATCTTGTTCCAGAGTTTGCTGCCGTCCTCGTGGATTTTTAAATTAGGACACAGACTGGAACAACTCTCTCCCACAGGAAACTCGAAACACAGATCATCGACCATGGAGCCGACCCATAAAAGAGCCCAGAGAGCTTCCATGTAGCTGAACAAGCGATTGGTCTCCTCTTCGGCCAACTCATGGTTGTTGCGGGCGAGAACCGATCTCTCCCAGGCAGTAAGGTGCTCAAGCAATTCCTTATCTTCCAGCCAGGTCTCGACGAACTCGGCAGGAGTACCGAAGGCAATTTGCAGCAGCGCGTTCAATATCAGCGCCCGGCATATTATCTGTTCCCGGGGGCGCATCGACGAGTTTTCGAGATCCGGTAGAGCGTCGCTTACGCTGCCGCCAGCTTCGAGAATAATCTTCTCGGACCTACTCCTGACCGCCTTTTGATCTAGTTTTGCTTGACTCATAGAGAAATTGTACCCGGATATTTACCCATGACTTCCCATGCAGCCAAGTTAATTCCCCTTCTCCAGTGACCGCAAGGCTTTTCGGGAGTGCGTCATATGCTGGACGAGATACCCAAAGTTCACATTTAATCTTTAGTATGGGAGTCCCCAAAATCCCCTTATCTGATTCCAGCTCGGAATTCGATTCTATGCCAGACACTATCGAATCCGCTTCCTCAGCACACCGGGGAGCGGAAGCCGCCATAACCAATAATGACGCAGAAGATATCGGCTCCAATTTAGATTCCGATTCCGGTTCCGAATACGGTAAGGCTCGGCTGGACCTGTTGAGTCTGGCGTTGGATGGCGCGCCTCCGTCTCAGAAGATTGAATCCTCAGCATCCAGTCCTGTGATTGGCCTTGATTTCGATATAGATTTCGGGGTCCTGGATAAGGTTGGTCAGGAACAGGACGCAACCAAGCCGGAATTTAAGGAAACAGAAGAAGCTAAGCGAAGGAAAGAATGGTTCGCAGAACGCTTCCTTGCCGTAACCGGTCAGGATTCGGTTATAGAAAAAGGACCGGAAGCGGAGCTGAATCTATGGTCTGACTCCTGGCGCGATTTTGTCGAAGTGGCGGAGATTCCACAGGGGCCATTCAGAGATCTTATGCAAGAGTTCGGCTCTGAGATGCTGCTAGGAAGCTTCGACGGAAAGCAACTGGCCCAGAAGATGAAACAGATCGACAACCGGGAAGAGGTCGAAGAACTGGTCGCGTCGCTCAATGACTATGACCTCAAGAACTATGGCGCGAAGCTGAAAGTCGAATTCGGCGAAGACGGAAAGATGAAAACGCTGGAGTTGCATTCTATAGGAAAAGACGGCAAGGTCGACGCCTATTATCAGGCAGACTCGATGGGCATGGTCAGTGCTGCCGGTCAGGACGATGAGGGCAAGCCGCTGTCTCAGGAAGATGCGGTCAAGAAAGTAGCCAGGAAAGCATCACCCCTGGCATGCCCTTGAAACGGCCATCCTAGAGGGGACTGGAGGTCCTCTAGAGACGGTGAGATCGAGTCAGAGAGTTAAGACAATGACTACCTTGGATATCCTGGTATATTAGTTCCCACTATGATTACAGGTGTCTTTGATTGTGTTGTCGTCGGTGCAGGTCTGCTTGGCTCTGCCGCCGCCAAATATCTGACGGACTATCTGGATAATGTCGCCATAGTAGGTCCTGCTGAACCCCTGGACTGGCAGAGTCATAATGGTGTCTTCGCCAGCCACTATGACTCAGGAAGGGTGACCCGCATTCTCGATGGTGATCGCTCTTTGTTCTGGGCCCGGGTGGCGAAAGCATCTATAGATAGATACAGGGAGGTTGAACAGAAGAGTGGTATCAAATTTTTCTCTCCGACATGTTGCCTGAAAGTGGCTCCCGCAGACGAAACAGGCAGGGACTATATCGACGCTCATATATATTCCGGGCAGGCTCTTGCTGTCGATTTCGAAAAGCTTGATTCAGTAAAAGAGAATTACCCTTTTCTTTCCTTCCCCGGCGATTCTTTGATGTTGAAAGAGAACCATACCGCCGGTTGGATAGATCCTAGGAAGCTTCTAGAAGCCCAGTTGAAACTTTCAGAAATTGCAGGTGCCACCATAATTGATGATACCGTGCTGGCTATAGCCAAACTGGATAACGGCACACTTAATATCTCCCTCGCTTCCGGCAAACAGCTTGTCGCCCATAAAGCTCTTATCACTGCCGGTGCCTTCTCTAACTTCCACAATCTCTTGGCTCACAAGCTCGATTTCAAAATTCGGGCAGAGGCAGTGGTCCTTGCCGAGATCTCCCATGAGACCGCCGAGAAGCTCAGCACCATGCCCAGTATCGTCTGGGCGGTCGAGCGCGGAGTCTGTGGTGGCATCTACATAGTACCACCGGTTCAGTATCCTGACGGTAAGGTATATATCAAAATTGGCTCTCGCTCTAATCAAAGGCGATACGTTTCTACTTTAGAAGAGACCATCACCTGGTTTCAAGGCGACGGACAGACGGTAACCGCGTCGGAGAATCGCCGGGTACTGGAAGAGATACTGCCGGATACTCACTTCCTTTCCTGGCAAGTGAAGCCCTGTATCCTTACCGATACACCCACATTGAAGCCTTACATCGGGCAGGTCTCGGGTAACCTATTTGTCGCAGTCGGCGGCAATGGCTATGGTGCCAAGTCTTCGGACGAACTGGGTCGCATGGGGGCACTCACCGCAACGGGTAGAGAGCTGGATTCTATCTACGCGGACTATGATCTCGGACCTTGTTAAGGTATGAATTTTTTGAAGATCCAATAGAGGATATCAAAGCCTAACAGACCCAAAGAAGCCATATACATAACACCGTACCACTCTATTCTACCTGGCTTGTGAGTGATTACAGTACCGGCCAGAGTACCAAGGATTAATCCCAATAGAAGCAGAGAGAGAATGATTCTAACTGATATATCCCGCTTGCTCTTTGCTTCTTTTAGAAATGAGAAATAGACGAAAATCGGCGGCAATAGCATGGGTATCAAAGCATAATTAGGAACGCCGCTAACCTGCTGGGTGAATTGTTTCAACAACTCCGGAAAAGCGCCGATAGAAAGGAAACAAGCCGGGGAAGCCGCCAGTTGCGCTCCATATCGAACGGTTTTCCAGATACTAAGCTTCTTCATCATCCTGGTTCCGAGAATTTCAATACAATAATACCGTAATCAAAGAGAGTTACGGAACCAGTGATCGCTTTCTGAATAAAGTAATCTCCCTACTGGAAAAAGATAAGACAGTATAGGCTGCCTGCCAGGAAGAAGAATCCCACCAGTATCAACGAAGTATGAAAGCGCAACTTCGCTCTGATCAGATTGACTGCTCTGAAGGTCTCTGTGATGAGAAAATACAGGGCCGCACCGGCGACAATCGAGAACAGAACTGCGCAAATCACTACAAAGATAAATACAAGTATTCCTAGACCTGACATTGAATCGACATCTCCTGATTATTTAGAGGGGAGGAGCGACAGATCATGAAGAATCACCTCCTTTCTCATAACCTGTCGCCTTTTCAGCAGCTAAATCGGGTTGGTTTCGAATTGATCTACAGGGGCGTTATTGGAATTAGCCGAAAAAAATAAGCCGAAGTCCCCAATGTGAGACCTCGGTTCGAATGCGGTTCGAGCTATGTAAGCAGGTTGTTAGAGAGAGCCGGTATCAGGCGCAGGCGCTAGATCTGTTTCTCGGCGCCGAAGATAACATTATCAAGACGTCGTGTCTCTTGTTCTATCTTTATAGATTGGCGATAGATTTTGAGCGAATCCACCTTCTCTTTTCCCAGTTCATCATAGATGGTGCCTAGCGCCTCTTCGACTTTATCAAGGAAAGAATCCCAGCGACCGGATAGTTTATCCAGCTTGGTTCCTACTTCGCGAAGATTGTCGACCATCAACTCCATCTGGGTAGCGGTGACGAAAAGCCCCTGACGATCGGTTTCGCTAACATCGACTTTGACATCATCGATGGCTGTGCCTGGTTTTACCTGGCTGCCATGCACTTCTCCCAGATAAGAGGAGCTTCTTCTGAGGGCGGCTATCAACTTGCTCATATCTTTTAGCATGGCAGAATCTAGAACGGCGTCTTCCAGTTTTTTGCCACCGTAGGTGATATTGCCCGGCTTGGTACTGAAAGCACCAACTGCTTTAGCCTGGGCGAGCATTTCTCCTTTGCCCAACGTGAACATATCGGCGGGGATAGCCGCGTTGAGTTGAATGGAATTGAAACTGGTTATAGACAAAAGCTTGGAGTCCCTGAAAAGAATCCAGCGCCGGGGAAGCTTGCTGGAGGCATCGACGATAATCCTCTGCTCTACAGAGCCGGATTCATCGTCGGCGTTTACTATCTCTATCACTTTCGACTTGCCGCAGCCGGATATAGATAAGGCTTTACTGGAAACCAGGCATTTCTTGCCGGCGCCGAGTTGCTTCAAGGTGTTGGAGATAAGGGTCTCGAAGTCAGATTTGAGTATGTTGAATCCATTGGCGGAAATTAGAAGTTTCGAGTTTGGTGACAGGCTGACCACGAGCTTGCCCAATAAGCCACCGCTCTTTCCTCTAATCTGTCCATCCGATTGGCGGACCACCACAGAACCGCCATTTTTGCCGCCTTCACCAACTTCGAAGCGAATTAGATTTGGGTCTTTGTAATAGAACTTTCCACTCTCTTTTATCTGCTTTCCTTTTTTATAGGTGACCAGGTCGCTGGAGTAGATGTATGAACCGGCTTTTTCGAAGGTTTTCTCAATTGACTTCAACAACTCTTTGCCGTCGGCATCTTCGCCGGATTTGCGCACCAGGCTCTCGGCCGAGCCCAGACTGCTGTCGTCCACGCTTGTTTGAGCAGCAGACACAGAGCCACCGGCAAGCATTACGATTGCAGATAAGAGAACAGTGAGCGGCAAGCGGTAAGTCATATTGATTTACCCCGTAACATCAATGGGGACCATATTAGAGGTTAAGGGTAGCATAGTAGGAAGCCAGCCCGGGTTCAATGTTTCCGCTTAAGAAACTTATGCCAGCCATAAACTTTTACCGGTTCATAGTGGTCTTCCAGATACTTCTCTATGACCTTTTTTTCTTCAGGTGGCTCTTTATAACCGGGAAAGCCCAGTTCACGATGATGGCTGTCGTTCATGATCAGATTGAATACGGCATATTCCGGCTTCTCTCGCTCGAGATCTTCGAGAAGTTCCTTAATCTGCGCGTCGGTATGATAGCCATAGTGAATGAATGGATATCTCGACGGGAATTTCGTACCGGTCAGATAGTTGATACCGGTATCGTAGGGATAGATGAAAACAGTCTCTCCCTCATGGGTCAGTTTCTCGAGAGCGGTAAGAATCTCCATATCATCAGGTGAACTCAAAGCGCCCCTGCGGGTAATGTAGCTTTTCTGGTGCTGCGGGCAGTAGACCGATTTGAAAACATGGACATTAACAAGCAAGCCGGCAAAGAGAAGAAGCGAGAGAATAATTAGCGGATATCGCATTATTTTGTATCTATCTATAAGTCTCTCGGCTACATAAAAAAGCAGAACCAAAGTAAGAGGCTCACCCCAGAAGAGTCGCTTAAAATCTGGTCGATGCAATTCTGATAGCCACATCGCCATCGCGGTGCAAAAGAGTATCAGAACCGTTGGGTCTACTTTGGTCAGGCTTGTCGACCGGTTTCTCAAGAGGTAAATAACCAGCACTCCAAGTAAAAGAATCGGCGCCACCAGTATGAGCAAAATCGGAACCCGGGCAAGGGCGAATAGAGGTGGTGTCAGATCTCGATAGGTCTGGTCCAATAGAGAAAGGAAGCCGTAGGGAACGCTATTGACTTCGCTGTAGCGACCGGTAAGGGGGAAGATCACCGTGGCTTCCAGCATCGGCATGAAAGTCCCGGTAAGCAGAAGGTAAACCAGTGCAATAAGTATCACCGAAACGACCCCAGCCCAGAGTGCCAGGTGAGTTTTGGCCAGACTCGAGTTAGATGTGGAAGAGAATCTATCTACATAGAATCGGGCAATGCCTCCTGCCGCCACCACCAGTGCCTGCAACTGGAAACAGAGCACGGCCATGCCGCCTGTCAGTCCTGCTAGATATGCGTTGCGAGGACTGAGGCTCTGCCCGCTTATGAGAAGTACGAAAAGGAGAGAGAAAGCAAGAGCGTCCCAGTGATGATTATAGAATGGAATGAGGGGCGGTCCGATGATGTAGAAAACAGCAGCGGGTAAGAGCACAAACCAACCATGAATCAATCGACGCGATATTATAAGCAGAAATATCCCGGAGATAAGAATCAGAAAAGTAACGGCGATCTGAGTTGTCATCAGATAGTTGCCGAAGATTTTAAATAGCAGCGCCAGGAGAAAATATGATCCTGGAAACATCACCGTATGGAGGTCGCGATACAACAGTCCGCCGTTGACAAGCAGATCGCTGCCCACAGCAATCAGACCCAGGTCATAGTGAAGGAAGACCGAGGTGCATTGATTCCACACATATGGACCGGCGAAGCTGAGCGCCGCAAGACACGAAGTCAAGAACCATCTTATAGAGAGTTCCTCTCCGGATTTGTTATCGCTGTTACTACTTTCTGGTTCTGATTCCCGGGTCATTATTTAGAAGACCTGCAATATATCCTGTATTAGCGAAGCTGAATGTTATTATCCGGATACGGTTGTTATGATGTATTATCAAATTCTCTGGTATTCTGAGTTAAACAGAAATACTGGAGATCTAATTACTACCAGTTTGAATTCAATTCATACAGAAAGGTATTGGAAATGAAACTGAACTTGAATATGGACCTCGTCAAGAAGTTCTTTATTTTCGCCGCCCTTTTCGGCTTGCTCTACGGAGTAATGGCTGCCGATGAAGCAGAAGCTGGCGGACGCGGTGGCGGTAACAACTTCGGATATTAATCGAATATCTTCTCGACAGTAAGCAGATATTCATTTCGGACTTTCAAAAGGAACGACGATTGTCGTTCCTTTTGGCGTGAACACACACTAATGCTTGGCTTTGTCCCTTTCAGATAGAATTTTCTGGCTCCTTCTGACTCTTTTGGATTAATAAGAAACGACCATGCACAAGAACAAAATTTCTAAATTCTGCATCCTCTCCGCTTTGTCTCTGGCTTTTGTGGTAACGAGCACATGTCCGGTTTTGGCCGGTGAGAGCACCATGCCTGCAAGCTACAAAGATACTGTCGATCCGACCCTTGCCGACCAGTATCTCTATGAAGAGAACGGCAAATATAGCAAAGAGCTGAATCTGCCTACCTATAGCTGGATGCCGAAAGATGTCGCACCAAAAGCGATGGTTATCGGAATCCATGGACTGACTCTGCACGGCAGACGTTTTCGTGTCCTTGCCAGAAGTCTGGCGGTCAACGGAGTCGGTTTCGTGGCCATGGACATGCGCGGATTTGGTGCCAGTTATTTTAATGAGGACGGCAGTCCCAAGAAAGATGATGAAAGTGACCCGCGGGTTGCGGTCAGTCACGGAAAAAGCTATGACGAAGTGGTGGCACTGGCAAGGGCTATAAAAAGAGACCATCCTGAGGTCAAACTTATAGCGCTGGGCGAGAGCCTGGGCTGCACTTTTTGTGTGCAACTGGCTTCGGAGCATCCGGAGCTTGTCTCCGGAGTTATTCTCTCTGCCCCTGCGGTAAAGGTCAATCACAGCATGTACGCCGGCAAAGGTCAGATTCGACAGGGCATCAAAGCGGTGGTGAAGCCGCATCACAAGATGGATCTGAGTTCTTTCTTCGCATCGCTCTGCTCTGACCGAAAGGATGTGAAAGCAGAGATGGTGGATGATCCCTTTGTTCGCAAAGAGCTTCCACTGACCTCCTTAATCGCCACCGATCTTTATGTGGATAAAACGGCAAAGCTGGCTCGTAGCGCCAGCCCCGATCTAGAGGTGCTGATTTTACAGGGAGGCCGTGACGGTTGTGTATCGCCCACGCATGTTACCGACCTGATGGCCAATTTGCCCTCTGATCACCAGACCCTTGCCTGGCGAGGAAACTTCGGACATCTTCAGTTGGAGACTTCCTTTATGCGGGCTGAGACTCTCAACGCTTTGACAGGATGGCTGGTTCTGCATAACAAAGGCAGCCAGGCTCGCCTGAAGCAGATGCAACAAGATATCGCCGGTCTTGGCGGTGTTGTTAATTAGAAAAAGAGAAAAGGCGGTTCAACATATCGTTGACCCGCCCTTTCGCTCTCTCAGATATTGAAGAGCTCGTTCTCAACCTATACAGTCACCAGTTGTGGCGCCTCTTCGGTAGCGAACTGCTCCTCTTCGGTAGAGCCTATGAGAGCAGCCGTCGATGCGGTGCCACCACTCACGGTAGTCAACACCTGGTCGAAATAACCGGTGCCGACTTCGCGCTGATGGCGAACGGCTGTGTAACCCGTCTCTTGACTCCGAAACTCTTCTTCTTGCAAGCGGACATAGGCGGGCATGCCTTCCACCGCATAATCTCTGGCAAGGTCGAATGCACTGTGATTGGTTGCATGCCAACCGGCCAGGGTGATGAATTGATACTTGTAACCGAGCGCTCCAAGATCTTTATTGAAGGTCTCGATGGTTTTATCGTCGAGATGCTGCTTCCAGTTGAAAGAAGGAGAACAATTGTAGGCAAGGAGTTTGCCGGGGAATTGAGCATGAATGGCTTCGGCGAAGACTCTAGCTTCCTCCAGATCCGGTTTGCTTGTCTCGACCCAGATGAGGTCGGCATAGGGAGCATAGGCAAGACCGCGGGCGATGGCTGACTGTATGCCTTTCTTCACTCTGAAATAGCCTTCAGGAGTTCTCTCTCCTTCGATGAACTCTCTATCTACCGGATCGATATCCGAAGTCAACAAGGTGGCATCGAGGGAATCTGTTCTTGCGATAAGCAGTGTCGGGACACCCATAACGTCAGCAGCCAGTCTGGCAGCGGTAAGGGTACGCACGAACTGGGAGGTCGGCACCAGCACCTTGCCGCCCAGGTGACCGCATTTTTTCTCAGAAGCAAGCTGGTCTTCGAAGTGAACCGCGGCGGCACCGGCTTCGATCATGCTTTTCATAAGTTCATAAGCGTTGAGCGGACCGCCGAATCCTGCTTCGGCATCGGCGACTATAGGCGCGAACCAGTTGGTGGAGTTAGAGTCGGATTTTGCTTCCTGGGTTTCGATCTGATCGGCACGCATAAGGGCGTTATTGATTCTTTTAACCAGATTCGGTGCGCTGTTGGCAGGATAGAGGCTCTGGTCAGGATAGGTCTGGTTGGAGAGATTGGCGTCGGCGGCTACTTGCCAGCCGCTCAGATAGATGGATTTCAGACCGGCTTTTACCATCTGTACGGCCTGGGAGCCGTTCATGGCACCGAGGGCGGTTACAAAGTCTTCGGTCATGAGCAACTCTTGCAAGCGCTCGGCGCCCAATTTGGCGAGGGTATGCTCGATTTGCACCGAACCTCTCAGTTTGACCACCTCTTCGGCGCTGTATCTGCGTTCGATACCGGACCAGCGGCTGTCATCACGCCAGGACTTCTCCAGGGCGGCAACCTGCTCTGATTTACTTGGAAGCATCCTCTTATCTCCTGTTTATGTTTTGGTTTTGGCTTTGTTTCTGTTTCTGTTTTTGGACTAGGGTATTAGTGTTTTTTTGATTTGTCGCCCAGCAGATACTGGTAGGCGGGAACGGTAAGAAAGTCTGTAAGCTCTTTTCTCAGTACCAGCGCATCCAGAATCTCGGCCGCTTCGTCGAAACGATTTTCGGGAATGCGTTTCAGCTTCTTCAAAAGATCGGATTTGATGTCTTGATAGAGCGCCTCGGTGACGGTGGTGCCGTCCACAAGGGTGGCACCACGGTGCAACCACTGCCATACTTGAATCCTTGAGATCTCTGCGGTGGCGGCATCTTCCATGAGGTTGTAGATGGCGGCGGCACCATTGCCGCGCAACCAGGAGTCGATGTACTGGAGGGCGACATCGATGTTGTTGATCAAGCCTTCCATGGTCACTGCCGCCCCGAAGATTTCGGTGTTGAGTAAGTCGGAGGCTTTCATCTCTACGTCTTCGCGGAGTTTGCTCTTTTGATGAGGATTCTCTTTCAAGACCGCATCAAATACTTGTTTAGCGACCGGTACCAGATCCGGATGGGCTACCCAGGTACCGTCGAAGCCATCTTCCGCTTCTCGGGATTTGTCTTCGGTAACTTTGGCGAAAGCGGTTTTGTTGATCTCGGCGTCTTTGCGGCTAGGGATAAAGGCCGCCATACCGCCTATGGCGTGGGCACCGCGATGGTGGCAGGTCTTGACCAGAAGTTGCGCGTAGGCTCGCATAAAAGGAACAGCCATGGTGACGGCACTGCGGTCGGGGAAGCTGAACTCGGGATGTTTGTTGAGCTTCTTGATCATGCTGAAGATATAGTCCCAGCGTCCGGCATTGAGACCGGCGGCATGATCTTTCAACTCGAAGAGAATCTCTTCCATTTCGAAAGCAGCCATAATTGTCTCTATTAGTACGGTGGCTCTAATAGTACCGACAGGAATTTCGAACCGCTCCTGGGCAAAGACGAAGATTTCGTTCCAGAGTCGCGCTTCACGATAACTCTCCAGTTTGGGCAAATAGAAGTAAGGCGCGCTGCCTTTTTCTCTAAGACGATGGACGTTATGGAAGAAATAGAGCCCGAAGTCGAAAAGTGATGCAGAAATAGGCTTGCCGCCGACAATAATGTTGTTCTCGGTCAGGTGCCATCCCCGGGGACGTACTACCAGGGTGGCGATTTCGTCATTTAATTTATAGTCTTTCTTCTTAACAGGGTCGTGATAAGTCAGCTCGCCGCGTACCGCATCCATAAGATTAATCTGTCCGGCAATTATGTTTTGCCAGGAAGGAGAAAGAGAGTCTTCGAAATCGGCCATGAACACATGGGCACCACTATTGAGCGCGTTGATCATCATCTTACGCTCCACCGGTCCGGTTATTTCTACTCGGCGATCATTTAAGTCATGCGGAGCCGGAGCGACTTTCCATTCGGATTCCCGAACAGCTTTTGTTCTGACCAGAAAATCCGGCAGAATACCGCCATCGAGGGCAGCCTGTCTTTCCTGTCTTCGCTCGAGCAGGGACAGCCTCTCGGAGTCGAAGTGATGATGTAGTTCGCAGAGGAAATCTATCGCTTCTTCAGTCAGGACTCTTTCCTGGCCTTTTGCAGCTTTGCCTTTTAATTCAACTTTTTCCAGCATAATGGTCATTCTTGACGCCCCTTTGCATCCGGGAGATGCTATCGGTCTGAGAGAGAGAGGGCAAAGGGGCAGACTCGACAGCAGCTTAATCAGGTGGATTTTGCTGAGTTCGCCGAACCGCGACCTTCGATTCTCATATGTTGACATATTGATTGCTTTCAATCAACACATCAATATTCTAATTTTTACAATAGTTGAAATTGCCGTGCATTCGTGGTAATTCTCATGCACCTATTTATACGTTTATATGGCTGATTAAAGACCTTGCCCGAAAGCTCGAAGAAAGTACTAACAGGAAGTCAGGCTGCCGAATTTCTCGGTGTGAAGCCGGCTACTCTCTATGCCTATGTCAGTCGCGGTCTGATCAAGAGCACCTCAGGACCCACTGCCAGGGAGCGCTCTTATAGATTGAGCGACCTTATTAAATTGCGTCAGTCTGTAAGAGGTTTCAAAGCCAATAAAAATGAGAAAGACCCCAGTTGGACCGGTCCTGTAATTAAGTCCTCGATAACCGAGATAAAAGAAGACGGGCATAGATACCGGGGAAGAAACGCTATCGACCTGGTCTGCCAGGAGACTCCCTTCGAATTCGTCACCGAACTGCTGTGGGAGACAGGAGTCGAGCCCCGGCTGTGGTGGGATGTGGCGCCCTACGACGTGCCGGTTCGCAATCTCGAGCACCATGTCGATTCCCTTGACCTGTTTAAAGATATGATCATCTCT
This sequence comes from uncultured Candidatus Obscuribacterales bacterium, assembly GCA_964496875.1. Classification (GTDB taxonomy): domain Bacteria; phylum Cyanobacteriota; class Vampirovibrionia; order Obscuribacterales; family Obscuribacteraceae; genus RI-106. The sequence goes on from CAZCBH010000041.1 coordinate 22,694, forward strand.
GTAGAGATGTCCGATCCGGTTAGACGGGCCCTCACCGCCGCCGATGTTTTCGACACTGCACGCAGGCTGATGGTAACCATGCCTTATACCATCGGTTTGAAGCCGGGTGGAGCGATAAAGAGAAACAGCGAGTTTCCGATGGCGCACAATTTGCTGGCTGCCCTCACAGGACGCGAGTCCCATACTAAAGAGCATTTGATCAATTGTGCCCTGGTGCTCTGTGCCGACCATGAACTCAACGCCTCTGCCCTGGCGGCAAGAATCGCCGCATCCTGCGACGCATCTCTTTATTCTTGCCTCTTGAGCGCCCTTGCCACCTTCAGCGGTACCTCCCATGGTTCCGCCAGCCGCCGCGCCGAAGATATTGTCTCCAGTTCGATGAAGTTCAATTCCGTAACTGCCTGGTTAAAAGACTATCTATTGAAGTTCGAAAGAGTCCCCGGTTTCGGAACCGAGCTGTACGGAAAGGGCGACCCCCGGGCAAGACTATTGATTGATATGGCCGAGTCGACCTCGGGTAGAAACAAAAAATTGCGCCGTCTAATCGAAATTGTCGACTGTGTAAGAACCCAGCTGGGGTTAGAGCCGAATATCGATGTCGGTCTGGCTGCCATGTCCTACGCTCTTTCTTTGCCACCAGGCTCTGGTACTACTATATTTGCGGTGAGCAGAACCGCCGGCTGGATAGCCCATGCTATAGAACAGAGAAAGTACGGTGGTGCGATTCGTCCCCGGGCAAGATACATAGGCAAGTCATGATTGCTGTTGACGCCATTCTTCAAAGGTTCCCGGGATAAACTCAAATTCCGAGTCGGAGTTGAACTCAGCGAAGTTGTCGATTCTGTTGCTCAAATCATTCATTATCCGATGTAGATAACTATCTAAGCTCATGGGTCCAATCTCCTTGTCCATAATCAAATCCTGCCGGAACTGCTGAAGCCAGCGCAGATGGTCGAGAAGAATACCCATTTCTCTTTTGCTTTCGCTTCTGAGAACAAAATAGATCACGCTCTGGAAAGCGTCTAGATGTCCCAGCTCTAGAATGCTGACAAAGACGAATCTTCTCATATAAGGACGGCTGTTTATATAAAGCAGATAAACCAACCGCATTGCATATTTGTCGCTTCGCACACAAATAGCCTTGATCAGTTCGTGTAGTATTCGCTCATCGTTCACTTTCAGAGTCTCTCTTAAAAAAGAGGCGGTAAGCTTCTCTCCTTCTATTCTAAAATGCAGTTGAATGTACAGTCCGATATCATTGGTGGAGACCTGGCTTCCATGAAATTTTACATCCTGGTCTATGTAACTTTTGAAGAGATCGGTCACCAACTTTTCTTCGCCCTTATCATATAAAGCTGTGAGTTGAGATAGATTGAAATTCAAACTCCTCAATTTCATAGCCTGGGAGCATAGAAGGGCTATTTCTTCTCTCTTTCGCCCTGGCGCCAGTCTCTCTATGTAGTTGAGCAAGTCATCGGTGGTGCCTTTTTCGAGAATCGGATCTTTTATATAGGACAAGATTTTTTCATAGGTTTCAGGGGTAAGTTCTCTGGAAAGCTCCACAATTCGTCCGGTTCCGGATGCAGGCATTAGCTCTTTGAAGAAGGCATCCAGGGTCTTCTTAGAGTAACTGGTGCAGGTTCGCTCTACATAAGAGGCCAGGTCCTCGACAGAGGCAAATTGAATCAAACCACTTCTGAGCGCAGAATGGACTTTATGATTTTCCTTCGGATCCACATTGTTTAAAAGAGAGCTGAAGTTCGTCGTATCCGGATGTTTTCTCATTCGATATTCGAGACAATTGCGAATCGCTTCTTTGCTGAGTTTTTCCAGCCTGGACATCTCTCGGGCAAGAAGCTCATCGGTACTGGATTCCGATTCCATGCCCTCCACAAGGAATTCTGCCGACTGACAGAAGTCGAGTATAGATTTCATTTGAGACTTAGAACTTTGAGGAACCACATACAGTGAATCCAATAAATCTGTCTGATCGCCGCCTCGTTCTGCGATAATGCTTTTGGCAAGGCTTTTGAAAAGGCTGTAATAGCCCATGGTCTGATCGATAAGATTGCGACTATAACTGTCTTTGGCCAGGTAGAGATAGAAATAGGCGCACATGCTGTCTGTTTCCAAACTCGTCGAGCTTACGACCATGCCATGAAGGCTGGTGCATCCGACCAGAACCGCATAATAGCTCTCTTTCGAATTTCTTATCTCTTTCAGTTCCGAAACTTTTAAGAGTAGCTCCAGAATATCCACACAATGGAAGTCCCGGTCGGCAAGAATATATTCGAGGTGAGAGACTATTGCAGGCTCTTCTTCGAACAGCTTGAGCGCGCCCTCGATGTCGCCTCTGCGGTAGCGATTGAGGCTCAACAGAAGTCCGGTAACCCCGGTTTTCCATGGTGGTGCGCTCTTGTAACTCTTGGTCTCTTTGTGGGCTATATAAAAATAATTGGTCGCCATTTCATCATTGCCCATTCGGGTCAGTACATCGGCAAGTTTAAGGCTGATACGCACGACTTTCTGCCTGTCATGATCATTATCACAGCGATTGTAGGCGACTTTGAAAGCCTTCAAATAAGAATCCGCAGCTTTCTGATACTCGCCTTTGTATAGTGCCTTCTGGGCGCTATCTGATTGCCGAGTAAGCCAGAGACCGGGAGTAACGGTCTTTTGAACTGTAGAGAAAAATTCGCTGAATTTTTCTGCTCCTGCTGTCAATACATGCTTCAAGCTCTTGTTTCGATAGACTCGCTTTCGATAAGCTTTGCGACCCGGGGTCCAGTCTAACTTCTGCTCCATCTCGAACCTGGTACCGTCAGAATAATAACTGGTCAATCTGGGTAGGCTTTGTGCCGCATTGAACTCTTTGTCATCATCCTTCTTATCCTTCTTATCCTTCTTCGATTTCTCGGAACTGCGCACCGGTTGTACGTCGGGCAGCTTGCTCAGCTCTTCGGGGTGATGCAATTCGGGAATAAGATGGGGCTCCGACCAGAGCATACGAAGAATGGTGGTGGCGATGCCGCTTATTTCTTTATTCTGGTGATTCAACAAGGCATCGAACAGGTCTGAGCTCTCTGGAGAGCGCAGGTCTTTGCGCCGGAAAAGAATGCATTCATCACCGCCTTTGAAATGCTTAAACAGATCCGGATCCAGAGCCACTATGGATAGTGATTGATGAATAAGCCAGCAGGAAAAATTATCCACGGTCGTGTCATAATTATAGGCGGTGCGCTCCGGATGTTGATAGTTGGGATGTCCCAATTCCAGACTCGGCTTTCCTAATAGGTCAGGCACAAACATGGCGTCATAGTCCACCAGCATCAAATCTTTTTTGCCGCCTTTCTCGACAACAATTATGTTCCCATGCTGCAGGTCTCCATGGGCCATACCCACAGTATCAAGACCTTCCGCCAGAAGTGAGAACTCTGCCCTCAGATCGAGGATAGCTTCCTTGTTTCGATAGTTGTCCTGTAAATATGTCTCTAGAGTGGTGCCGTAGACCCAGTTCATTTTGACCACCGGATACCAGCGCTTGCCAATCTTAATGCCTTCGTCAAGATAATGGAATTCTACCGTATACTTCAAATTGTCCATGAGGACATACTTACTGATTGCCTGGTAGCGCTCTTTTTGATCCGGTCTATCAGTGAGAAAACAGCGCACCGCCCAGTCACCGCTTTTAGTGCTCACTTTATAGACGCTGGCGAAAGCACCGGTTATCGAACGGGGTATCCCCATAGGAGTGAGTTCAATTTCTCCTCTTTCAAGGTCAGTATCTTTGAAGCAGATCTCGGGATTCTGAATAGCTTCGTTATACTCCTGGGGAGTCGGCCAGGTCATTCTCTACATTTCTCCATAGCGCACCAGATTGCACCAGGACTCATAGTTGATTTTTTTCCTGGTTGGGTCATCCTCAGAAATGAAATTTGTTATCTGCATCAGAACTACCGCCAGATAATGATGCAGGGCCCGTCCATGGACTGTTCTGTCCTGCAAGATTGCAGACTTATAGCTGGTGAGCCATACAACATCGTCAGTAAAGAACTGTAGAGCCTGCCCATTGGCTCTGGTGGCAAAGAGATAGAGAAGTTTATCCAGGGATTCGAGCAGCTCCTCTTCTATAAGTTCAGCCAAGACAAGGCGTCTGACTGCAGGATAGCATTTGATATAGATTAAGAAAAGCAGTTTGTAAGCGCTTTCGGTCTTTCTGGCGCCGGTCAACTGAACCAGTTTGTAAATAGAGGGATTTGAATTCAAACGAATGAACTCAGAAATAAAATATTCGGCATTGGTCTCTCCTTCCACCCTCAGGATCAACTCTGCAAAAAGGCTGACCTCCACATTATGAGCGCTACTGCCATAGAAACGATTATTCTGGTCGAAGTGGGTGGTGTACACTACTTTTACCAGATCCTCAAAACCCCTCTCGTGCAACTCCAATAACAGCTCCAGCCCGAAAGCCATGCTGCGATTATCGAGGTTTTTGATACAGAGTCCGGAGATATATGATACGGATTTGAAACCGACCGAAAGAGCAAAGTACTGGAGAACATCACTGACATTACCCGCTTCCATTATCGGCTCCTCGAAACTATCGAGACAGAGCTTGAGGGTATCATGCTGGATAGTGCGAGAGATTCTGACCAGTCGGTTGGCATCGGAGGATGGGATCAATATTTTTAGAAAATGCGGAATGGTCTCGGCTCGATTTGATCTGACCAGATCATCCAGATAGACGGATAAATCCACATCGCTTCCATAGCGCACCAGAACCTCCTTAAGCGCATTGTGCACCCTGGGAAACTCGATGTACTCGACCTGTTTTAGAAGATAGTTGATTTTAGTAGCATTGGGATAACGATTGCATCGATACTCCAGGCATTTTACAATAGCGTCTTTATCTAGCTTCTCTAAATCGCATACTCTCTTCGCCAACTCCTGAAATGACAAGTCTTCGGTAAGCTTCTCGGCGTTGGAACAGAACTCTAGAATAACCTTTACTTCATCGACTTTTGCTTGATCGAAGTCTGAGAATATCCGAATCAGACGGCTGTCATCCATAGCATCCGGCTCAACGGAATCGTCCTCTTCAAGGGCAATGACCAGTCGAGCTATTTCGTGGAACTTGCGATAACTTTTCATTGATTGCTCAAATAGATTGCTCTCAAAATCCTGATCTGCCAGAACAAGATACATATGGGCACAGCTGATATCGACCTCTCGACGAGTTTTGCCGAAGAGAATGCCATGGAGAGCAACAGTATTAGAGAGGAGCTGGCGGTAAATCTTTTTGTCATTGTGATCTTTCATCGCTTCGCACACTATGCAGAGCAGATCCAGAACAGCCAGGTTTTGAAAAATGCTATCGGTCAGAATTACATCCAGTCGAGGAACCAACCGCATCTCGTCGCGAAAGAGTGTTATCGCTCCTTCGGTATCACCTTTTCTGTAGCGATTCATCGCCAGTAACATAGCGGTCATCGCCACTTCCTGTGCTTGTGGACTTTCATAGTTGCAAGCTTCGCGATAGGCGGTATAAAAATAGTTGGTTGCGAGATTGTCGTTGCCCAGTCTGGTAAGCGCATCAGAGAGCTTGAGGGCGATACTGACCACGTTTCGCCGCCCGAAGTCGTCACCTCGATTTTTGTAGACCTCTTTAAATATCTCCAGATAAAGTTCCACCGCCTGTTGATACTCGCCCCGGCTCATCATACTGTCGGCTTCAGGCATAACCGTAAGAATCCACCAGGCTGGAAAGACCCTCTTTTGACCTTCCACCAGCTTCCCAGCTAGAGCCGTGGCGCCATCTAATAGAAGCGTCTTAATACCTCGTTTATTGGCTTGCCTATTGATGTATTTTCTTTTGTTCTTAGAGATCGAGAGCCTGGTATCTTGTTCGAAAACAGTACCATCCGAATAGCTGGTGACCACACTGCAAATTGTTCTGGGCGGCTCTTGCATACCGTCGACAGAAGACGTCGGTGCGCGCTCTCTTTTTAATGGCTTCACATCGGGCAGCCTGGCCAGCTCTTCCGGATGGTGCAATTCCGGCACTTGATTGGGAAGAGCCCATAACATTCTCAGCACGGTTCGAGCGTATTCCTGAATCTCTTCATTGTCATGGTTAATTAGCGCTTCAAAAAGTGGAGAGTTCTCCGGATTAGCCAGATCTCTTTTTCTAAACAGAATACATTCGTCGCCACCTTCGAAAAATTCGAATAAACCCGGGTCTAAAGCGACTATGGAGAGAGAATGGTGAATCAGCCAGCAAGAGAAGTTGTCTACGGTCGTATCGTAATCGCTGGCGGTTCTATCGGGATGCTGATAATTGGGATGTCCCAATTCAAGAGAAGCCTTGCCGAGCAAATCCGGAACGAACATGGCATCATAGTCCACCAGTGTGATACCGGTGCCGTTCTTGTTGAGAATCATATTGCCATGTTGTAAATCGCCATGGGCCATACCGACATCATCTAGACCTCTGGCCAGTTCGGAGAACTCATCTCTGAGTTCTAATAAAGCCTCCGAATCTCGATAGCTGTCCATCAGGAAATGCTCAAAAGTCTGACCATAGACCCAGTTCATTTTCAAAATCGGATACCATTTACCCCGGACTTTTATCCCCTCTTCCAGATAATGGAACTCTACTGTGTATTTGAGATTGTCCATCAGCACATATTTGCTGATGGTTTCATAGCGAGTTTTTTGATCGGGTCTATCTGTTAGAAAGCAGCGCACCGCCCAGTCACCGTCCACGGTGTTTATTTTGTAAACACTGGCGAATGCTCCGGTTACAGCCCGTGGGATCCCCATGGGGGTAAGCTCAATTTCTCCGCGCGCCAGATCGCTGTCTTTGAAGCAGTGCGCAGGGCTCTGAATAGCTTCGTTATAGTCCTGAGGAGTAGGCCAGCTCATTTACCCCCCTCCAGATTTACAGGCAATAACTTCTCATCTTCGCTCTCCTCCAGCAGCTGGCATCGAGGATTGAGGGCGTGAAATCTCTTCAAAGCTTCTAATGAATATTCGGTGTCGTACAATTCAACAATTTGCAATCGATTCATTTGCGCGAGAGCTTCCAAACCGGTTTTATCAGTGTCGATAATTTTAACCGCCGTCAATTTGAGCTTTTCGAGAGTCTTTATTGCAGCTATCGCCTTAAGATCTTCAGTCGAGAGGTTTCTATTATGAATGAACAAACAAGTAAGCTTCAAGGCAGAAAGTAAAGACAATTGCTCTGGCTTCAAATCACGTATTACTTTTAAATCAAGAGAAGACAGATTCTTCAATTCCAAGATATAGGCAAGAGACTTTCCGGTAATTCCTCCACCAATGTCCAAGCTTTTCAGTGTCTTTATCTCGGATATAGACTTTAAGCCTTCATCAGTAACTTGCCTGCACCCACCTATCTTCAGTGCCTGCAGCTTCTTGAACTTTTTAAGTTCAGCTGCTCCTCTATCGTCGAAATTAGTTGTGCTCAGAGTCAAGCTTGTAATATTCAAATCTTTGAGCAATCCGATGTCGGCTGGATCGTCGAATTTAGAATAAGGTATTGATATTGAGGTAATAAAGCTGGCTGCCGGGGAATCTTTCAATTTGACAAAATCCTGCCGACTCCAGTGCTTACCGAGCAATTTCAATATCTGATCTCTTTGCGCTGCAATTCTATCAAGCGGCTCCGTCAGGAAGTCCTCGTCTAGTTCCTTGCTTTCAGGTAAAGGAACAGTATGCTCGATTTCTCGTGCAGGCTTTTTGGGCAAGGGTTTTAATGTCGGAAGTAATACCGCAGAAGATATCGCCAGGAAAATACAAGAAACCAATAGAACACTTCCAACTATCAGAAGCTTGCTGCTTCGGGAGTCGTGCCGCTCCATAGCCGAGACAGACCCCTTTCCGCTATTGGCAATATGAGCTGAATGTTCCGGTTCGATCAATGCTTCAGAAAGAGCCGTGGCGAACATATCGACAGTGGAAAATCGCTCAGGTGGCTCTTTAGCAAGAGCCTTTGCGAGCACAACATTCAGGCGCTCTTCCAGGTCCGTATCAGAGCCAAACAACCCGGTAACATCCGGTGGTGGCGACTTAAGATGCATCTCCATGGTCTGAAGAGAACCATCTCCTTTATAGGGAGGGGCTCCGGTAAGGCACTCGTAGAGGACACAACCCAGAGAATAAATATCCGAACGTTCATCCGCTTTCTCTGCCCGTACTTGCTCCGGGCTCATATAAAGAGGGCTTCCCAGGACGGCGTTGGTTCTGGTCAGGTCGGAAGCAGACTGTCCGTCCTCCAGGATAAGAGCGATACCGAAATCGATAACCATGGCTTTCGTCTTGCCGTCCTCATCGGAAACAAGAATGATATTGGATGTTTTCAAATCCCGATGCACCACACCCTCTTTATGAGCGTGGGAAATTCCTGAAAGAACCTGCTCGAATATATCGTGCACCTGATCAAGCGGCAGGGGACCTTCTTCAGCCAGATACTCTTTCAATGTTATACCTTCGGCATAGTCCATGACAAGATACGGCTGTCCCGAGGGGCTGATATCAAAATCCAGGGTAGAGACAAGATTCTGGTGCGCCAATTTTCCTGCCGCCATCGCTTCTCGCTGGAAACGCCGGATCACTTTTGGGTCATCGGCTATAGATCTCTTTGTTAGAACTTTTACCGCCACTCTTTTATCCAGTATCTTGTCCAGAGCAAGATAGACCGAGCCCATTCCGCCGGCTCCCAGTTCTGAGATTATTTCATAGCGCTCCGGTATATCTGGCTTCATGACACAGGTGCACCTAAGACAATTCGGCAATCCGGCATTATCTTCTTCAATCTCTCGATCGCTGCCGGTGAAGTCTGTACTTCCAGCAGATAAATTTCTTTCAGTTTCTTAAGTCCTCTCAACACTTTTAGTTGATCTCCGGTCCGGTCGATTATCTGAGACCCCCTCAGATCCAGCTTGATCAACTCTTTCATGGTGGAGATGTATTTGAGGCTCTCTTTGCCAACTTGTTGATTGTCGGTCAAAATCAGTTTTGACAACTTCATACCAGTCAAATATGCCACGCCTTTGTCCGATACATTCTTACTGAACATGACCGTCAACATTCTGAGCCCGGTCATGGACGCAATGTGTTTCAAAGCCTCGTCATCGAGCCCGGGACCACCAATCTCCAGGCTGTTGATAGTGGAAATTCGAGAGATGGCTTTGACCCCCTTAGATGTTACCTGTGGACAATCGGTAGCTTCCAATGATTCAAGAGCTTTGAATTCGGATACCGCACCGGCGGCAGTGTCATCGAAATTCGAGCCACGAACCGTAAGGTACTTCAAATTAAGAGTTTTGAGAAGTTCAAGGGAAGATGGGTCTTCAAAAAAACAATCGCTCATTATAAGATTCGACAAATACGACTTCGTCGATAACAAACTAAGTTTTGCAGAAGAGATCACATAGCCATTTATATTGAGTTTACCCGTTTGCTCGGAGTTCTGACTCTCGATAAGACCGTTCAAAACCCCGGTCGAGATGTTGATACTCTGTTTGGCTCTTTTATCGAGCTCTTCGCCGGCGGATTTATCCAGGACCCTAATACTTTTAGTCACCTCCGTTATATGATCGAGATCTTTTCGTTCTTCCTCTTCCGGTGGAGCAGGTGGCGAGAGAAAGAAGAATAGAAGAGGAATCAGGATCGCACCGGCAAGAGCAATTGAAATGAATAGAGGATTTACAGGACCTTTTGATACGGCATTCACAACGTTTTCTGACGGGACAGCGCTATCCGATATAGATCCTCGATCCAATTTATCGAGATGTTCGCACAATTCGGCCATGTCTGGGAATCTCTCAGAAGGCGATTTGGCAAGGGCTCGCCTCAAGAAAGCATTGATCTTTTCGACAAGTTCTTCTTCCGCTTCGTCCACTTCCAGAAATTCGAATACAGGGACAGGTTCTTTTACATGCATCTCCATAGTCTGCATAATAGTTCCTCCCTGATATGGAGGATGACCTGCAAGACATTCATAGAAAATGCACCCCAGCGAATAGATATCCGAGCGCTCATCAGCCTTTTTGCCCTGGATTAATTCCGGGCTCATATAAAGAGGACTGCCGATGATCGCATTTGTTCTGGTCAGATTCGAATGGAGCAATCGCTCTCCGTCGTCCTCCAGGATAAGTGCGATTCCAAAATCTATCAAGACAGGCTTCAAGACCTTATCTTCATATTTAGCAAGCACTATATTCGATGATTTGAGATCTCTGTGCACGACACCGTTGGCATGGGCATGGGCGATGGCAGAGGCAAGGTCCGAGAGAATTTCTAAGGCACTATAAACAGAAAAGGCTCCATCCGTTTCGATAACCTGCTTCAGAGTGGGGCCTTCTACATATTCCATGACCAAATAAGGTTTACCGGATGGTGTCAGCCCGAAATCCATCACCGAAACGAGGTTCTCGTGTCGCATTCTACCGGCAGCTTTCGCTTCTCGCTGAAATCTTTGCAGCTTTTCCGGATCGTTCTCGAGAGAATCAGTAGCCAAAACTTTGATGGCGACGGACTTCTTCAAGGTGGTATCAAGAGCCAGATAAACTTTGCCCATCCCGCCTGAGCCCAGTTCGGAGAGAATTTCGTATCGATCTGGCAAAGCGGGTTTGTTCATCGATAGTTATCCATTATCTCTTCTTCAAGTCCCAACTTCAGCTCACACTTTGGGTGTTCCCTGTGAAACTCTTTCATGTCCTCCATTCTGATTCCTGTTCGTCTCAATTCAAGCTTCTCGAGGTTATCTAGTTTATTCAAACACTCATAAAATTCCTTTTTGCTTTCTCCCAGAGGCACATCAACCAGGTCTAGCGTCTTCAAGGAAGACAAAGTAGAGATAGTTTCCAGACAGGCTGGTCCCATATTGTTGTTGCGATCTAGTCTTAATCTGACTAGAGACATTCTTGAAAGGCATTTGAATCCCTCAGCTGTTACATTTCTAGCCAGATTGACGTTTAGTGAATTTAGACCTTTGATCTTGGCGATCTGGGCGAAAGCCGAATCTTTAACATTGTCTCCGCCAATTTGCAGATTCTTCAAACTAGAGACAGTCGAGATAGACTCATAACTTTTTTCAGTCAAACTCTCACAACCTTCAATATCCAGCTCGGCCAGATATTTTAATTTCGAAATGGTCTCAATTCCGGTATCATCGACATTGGATTCACGAAGGGTTAAGGAAGACAGCAACAGATCTCTCAAAAGATCAAAAGCTCTTTGATCTGTAAATTGAGCTCCTTTGAAATTGATGTTGGCGATGAACTTCCTCTTTGCGAGGATGGCCAGATGATCTGGAGTAATTCGAAATCCTGACAGGTCAACTCTACCGTCATTTCGATTCTGCAAATCATCAAGGATGTTTGTCAACTCTTGACGAGACAATTTTTTTACTGCCAGAAGTCCCGCCTTCGGGTCGTTCAGTATGCTATGTATTTCTCCGGTGGTAGTGGCTGGGATGTTATCGATTGAGGAGCGAAGTCTCTCTTCCGGCACAGGCTGGAGGCTTCGCAAATGAAGGATACTAACTCCTGTTCCCATAAGAATCACCACTACAAGAACAGGCAAATTTATCCTTGTCCGGCGTTGGCTATTCGCCGCACTTCGAATACTAATCGGTTCATCTAAAAGCTCAAACTCATGAAACCTCAGAGTCTCCAAAGCCTCACGAAACTCATTCATGGACCGAAATCTAGCTGAGGGCTCTTTACTCAGAGCCTTTCTCAATATCTCCTCAAGATCTTCCGACTCCATCTCAAGAGGCGGCAGCTCTCGTTCCAGATGCATATTCATGGTATCCAGGGCGGTGGCGCCACGGAAGGGCGGGTCGCCACTGAGGCATTCATAGAAAACACAACCAAGAGAATAGATATCCGAACGTTCATCTGCTCTCTGACCTCTAATCTGCTCCGGGCTCATATAAAGAGGACTGCCGACAATGGCATTGGTTCGGGTCAGAGCAGGCTGATCAGCGCTATTATCCAATAGAACCGAAATTCCAAAGTCGATTATTACCGGATACTCCTCTCCATCGTCTCTTTTGGCAAGTACTATATTTGATGACTTCAAATCTCTGTGAACCACGCCTTTGGAGTGGGCATGGCCAAGCGCGCCGGCAAGAGCGGAGAGAATCTCGATTGCTTCGGAAGGAGAGAGCTTGCCCAGCTCTTTGACTCGCTCTTGCAAAGTCGGACCACCGACATAGTCCATAACAAGATACGGCTGTCCAGAAGGTGTCAGCCCAAAATCCAGCACCGTGACCAGACCTTCATTAGACAACATTCCTGCCGCTTTGGCCTCTCTTTGAAAACGTTGAATCAGCTCCGGATTCTCTTCCAGAAGCATGGTACTCAATACTTTCAATGCGACCTTCTTATCCAGACTAGTGTCGAGAGCTAGATAGACCGCTCCCATTCCACCAGCACCGAGTTGCCTGATGATTCGATAACGATGGGGAAGTCCATGGGGTAGGCTCGTATTGCCCCCGGTATGGTCCTGATATTGATCCATAAACTCCGGCTACCCCTCATCATCGGACTCTTCTAAGGGGAAGAGATTGTAACCGCTTCTCCAATAGACACCTTTGGTTAGTGTGGGCTCTGGAGCCAACTCTTCTGCCTCATCCAGCGTCAAAGTAGTAGCCAGATCTCTTGACTCAATCTCTTTGATATATTCAAGCGCCTCATCGGTATTTGATGCCACCACTTCGTAGGTAGAGAAGAATCCCAGATCCCGATCGTCATCATCCACTTTTTCGGGCCATCTACCCTCCACAATCACTCTATAAGCGACGGCGTCCTCGCTCTTGTGATTATGGATCTCGCGCACCACCTGCAGAGCTCTTGCACACTGCCTGTTCAAATTAAGCGATAGCCTGGCGCTCTCTCTTGCCCTTTCGACGGCAGCACCATGCCGCAAATACGCATAGGCGAGGTCAGCAAGAATGCTCGATACGAAGCCGAGATCGGAGGTATTGATATCAGTACCGTCGCCCCGGCGAAACACTTCCTGAACATATGAGCCTACCACCGGCTCGTACTGCATGACTTTGTCCCATTCTTCAAGCGCGTTAAGATTGGCCAGCCGAACAGACAGTATCTCGATAGCAAGACTCGAATTCTCCAGATCAGGCAAAGCTTCTTCGGAGCCCGGATAGTCTCCTTCTCGAGACAAGGCAATCGCTTTATTCAGCATCACCGAATCTATCCAGACATCCGGACAGTTCAAGGCGCAATCATAGGCCGAGTAGGCTTCGGCATAGTTCTTTCTGTAAGAGTACATATTACCCAACAACTGCCAGAGCAACCAGAGATCGGGACACTCTTCCACCCCGGTCTCCAGGATTTCGACAGCTTTGTCGAAGTCGTTCTGCTGCTGGAAAGCAAGTGCAAGGATCTCGAAGCCCCCTGAAAAATTCATCCTTAAAAGCTCGTTGCCCAACTCTATTGCTTCTTCGAGCTGGTAATTATCTAGGCAACTACGAGCCTCTTCAAAAAGCTTCTCGGCTTCGGTCTCATTAGACATGATCGCTATCAGTCCTCGTCGGGCGCCTGCTAAATCGAATTACGCTAACAGTTTAACCGGAATCAGACAATAGATCAGGACTCTGGCAACCTTAAAAGAGCACTGGCCCACTCTATTCAGTTGAAATAGAGCCCCATCGCCCCGGTGACACGCTTGACAAGTCGAACTTTGTCCACTTTCATCTCTTCGCCGTAATCTAACTCGTCCATCCCTTTCGATTTCAACAACCCTACCGCCAGCATTTTGTCGTCATCACTCAAACTTACTTTGCCATGATGATTGTCGGCAACGAGCTGAAGCAGCTCTTTCAGTGACATATCTGCATTGACCGCCGACATTACCTGGGCACTCCGACTGGACTAATGAAACAAGAACTCTCTTTGATTTTTGGATTCTTATCTTGTGATCTGCTCGTATTTTAGCACCAGGGGAGGAACCAGCGGGACTCTTGACTTCCGTTACATCTGTTTTCCGGCACCGGTGGTGGAGGCTGTTCCCCTTGCAGCCATTACATTTTTGGCTGCAGCTCCAAGTCCGGTCGAAACATCTACGGTGACGAGAATTTGAACCGCAGATGGAATCTCGTCGGGAGTAACATTGAGAAAATAATCCGCCAGGGCGACCCTTGCCGGTGCCACCGTATCCTCTACCGGAGCCGGCAGTGAGGAGAGCTTGAACGCCAGACTGGAATCCGGAGAAGGTAATTTGGCATTGATGCCGTCTTTATAGAGCTTCATGCCGGGATCCGTAGATACATAACTAGCCGACTGGTCGTGGCTTTCGAGAGAGGAGAGATTCTTCAACTCTTCCACATTGCTCTCCACATCTTTTATTTTGCCCAGATAGCGATGTTGCAACTTGAAGTTAGAGACTTTCATCCAGGGCAGGGTGATTTGGTACGTACTCTTCAAGCTGTTGTATTTGTTGATCACCGCTACTTTTGCTTCGTTGGCGGCGAGGGTCTTTAGATAGACTCGCTGGGTCTCCAATAAAGCGGCACCGTCCCGTGCTTCTAGAAGCTGCCTGTTGGCCAATTGGCTGAGGTTGGGATGATCGGAGACAGCCTTGTCGTATTGATTGCGAGAAGAATGAACCAGCTGCCTGCACCGGGCGATCATGTCGTTCATCTGCCCGACCCGGTTTTTCTTGTTCAGGGCTCGGGCTCCGGCAAGCGATATTTCGTCGGCGCTGGTTCTAAGTCTGTTTTGCTGAAAAACCAAACCGGCGAAAGACAGAGCTATCAATATCAAGACGCATACCACTGCCAATAGGAATGATACCAGGATAATCATGCTTCCGTTATTTCTTCTTCTACTTCGCATTTTATGCACCAGATTATTTCTTTTGACTAGTTAGGGTAATAGAGGGTCTGTTTGGTGTCATCTTCCGATTTCAGATGCAGGTTTACGGTAGAGGATAAAGCCATATCGGTGGTATCAGATAGGATATTCCAGTTTCGAGCCTGCAGCGCGTTAGAGACAGGAGAGAATGCGGGATTTTTCAGCTCGACAATCTCTACGGGATTCTTATTGAGATACGCATCGAGGAAGACCCTCTCGACGGCATTGGCAGCCGCTTTATACTCTTCGTACTGAGGAGTGGCCGTTTTATGCTTGACCTTGACTCTGATACCTTCTCCTTTGGGCAGGTCGAATTTATGTTTGCGCTCGAGACCCAGCGGTTGGCCATTCTTAAACCAGATAGACTCATACTCCTGTTTCTCATCGGTTTTATTCTTGGGATAGAAAGAGATTACCGTCTTCTCTACAGGCTTCAACTGAGAGCCTGGATAATCGAACTGCCGGGTCAATCTTTCTGTGACTATCTCGAAGGTCCAGTCATAGCCGCCGGACAATTCGGGGCCGGCTCCATAAGAGGAGGGAGCACCAAAAGTAATGGCTGATACGGCTGTGATTGTGCCCACTACCGCAGACAAGGCTGCTGCTTTCAGGTTTAATCTTTTTCTATCCTTATTCATTGATGAAATACTCCGAAGTCTTGGGATTTCTGCCCAGGTTCTCCCACTGGGAGCGGCTCTTCAGATTCATGACCACCGGGCTGTTGAAACCGGGGATACCACCATGCTCGCTCTTGTATAGTGGTGAAATGGCACAATCGGCCGAGAGCTCCAGGCTGTACACACAGGGGCCTTTGCTGCCCCGTGGCAACCATTGCTCCGGCACTGCGTTACCCTGGGCAACGCTGAGTTTATCGGTGACACTCTTGCCGCAAACGACAAGAGAAAGTTTAGGGTTCGAGACCTCGACACCGCACTTTGAGAGAAAGCCTATCCACCAGCTATTGGCTGCCAATCTGGAATAGGCTTCGCTGCGCTTCTCCACAAGCGAGAGGCTATGGGCGTATTCGTTGATCACGCCCTGACAGATCATATAACGCACCGGCACGAAACTGATATCTATAACCGGTATCAGAAACGCACATACAAATACGATGAGCGCAGGTCCCAGTTCTGTCAGCGAAGATCCGTCTTTTCTTCGTCTTCTGTCCATTCTCTTGTTCATCCTGTCAAACTCCCACATTTCCACAGTTAACTACTGCCTGGTGCGGCTATTTAGGAATGTCTCGAAGTAAATTAGGAGCAATTAAGTTGATGCCAAAGAGACAGCAGGACCATGATCGGTCCTGCTGTCTTTAGCCACCATGGATTTTTCTATTCAGGTGCTGAATGCCCGGAGACTAGAGACCGCCTTTGGCTAATTTCACCGCCAGTTTGGCATCGGGCATGCCGTAGCCATAGTAGGGAGTCCACAGTGCTCCACCATTGGTTTTGAGACAGCTTGCTTTGAGGATATGTTCTACCCAGGTGTTGGGGAGGGCAG
>CAZCBH010000042.1:0-38647 GCA_964496875.1 uncultured Candidatus Obscuribacterales bacterium
TTCATTTTGATTTCGAACAGCTATTTTAGTTGATTAATATGAAAGAAGAATTCCGAGAAAGGGGCTCTATACGGTGTAAATTATCTTTCGGCTGTCCGCATCGGTTAAGACCGCCTTAACCGGATGCTTGCTACCTTTACTACTTCGACTCGAATTCTGTTTTGCTCCAACTATAGATATGACTCCCGAAACAATTATCGCGGTGATCGCCATTATTCTGGCTCTGGGATTTGACTTCGTCAACGGATTCCACGACACCGCAAACGCTGTGGCGACAGTAATCTATACCAAAGCGCTGAAGCCCTCGGTGGCGATTGTCATGAGTGGCATTCTCAACTTCCTCGGGGCTGTGGTGGTAGGGACTGCCGTTGCTCAGGTGATAACCAAAATCATTCCTCCAGAGTCGGTATCTCTGCCGGTGGTGGTGGCTGTGCTGGTGGCTGCTCTTATCTGGAACCTGGTCACCTGGTGGTACGGCATTCCGGTAAGCTCTTCTCATTGTCTGATAGGCAGTCTCTTTGGTGCCGGTGTGACCGCCTCTGGTATGGACGGTGTCTCCTGGCACGAACTCAATAAAGTCTTTCTGGCTCTATTGATATCGCCCCTGGTCGGCTTTGGCGGTGGAGCATTGGCGACCTGGCTCGCTCTCAAACTATCGGGAGAGAAAGAGAATCAGAGTCGCAAGACCCAGTCGCCTATCATGCGCTGGTTGCATATCTTCTCCAGCGCTTCGGTCTCTTTCAGCCATGGCAGCAATGACGGCCAGAAGACCATGGGAATTATTACTCTTATTTTAGCTACCCATTTCAGCCAGTACGGCTACAAAATAGAAGAGGTCCCACTCTGGGTGATGGTCTCTGCTGCCACCGCCATCGGAGCCGGTACGATCATAGGTGGTTGGCGCGTGATCCGCACCGTGGGTACAAAGATAAGCAGGGAAAAGTTGAGTCACTCCCAGGGCTTCGGTGCTTCCATAAGCACCTCTTTGATTATTCTGGTGGCCTCTACCATTGGTGCGCCGGTGAGCACCACCCATACCCTGAGCTCGGCGGTGGCAGGTGGTACAATACCGGTGCACGGCAAAGATAAGCTCAATCCCACAACCATGAAGCTTATCGTGCTGGCCTGGGTGCTTACCTTCCCGGTGGCGTTCATTCTGGCGGCGGCAAGTCTTTTGTTGCTTCGTCTGGTCTGGCCTGCCTGATCTACCACAAGCATGAACTCTTGAGAGGAGTATCGCCTTGAAATATATGGTCGCTGTTACCAGTCCCAAGAAAAGTGAAAATGTCATTGGTGTGGCTGCCGCTCACGCGCTCGGCATGGGCGCGGAGTTGATAGTGCTGCGGGTCATACCTGATCCGGTCAAGGTCGGGGTAGTTGCACAGCTCATCTCTTCGGAGCGCCCGAAAGAGAAAGCGACCGAGCATATAGACAAAATTGTCGAAGATTTGAAAAGGCGCGGCATCAATGTACGGGGCGAGATCCGCACCGGCAAAGTAGCATCCACCATCGTCAAAGCGGCAGAGGAAGAGGATGTCGATATCCTCTTTGCCGGTGCCTGCCATCCGGATGACAGGGGCTTTTTGATGAACCGCAGGGATCCTATTATGGAATATCTTGTCGACAAGCTGCCCACCTCGCTTTGCATCGTTCGCACCACCTTCGAACAGGAAAATGCAGATGATGATAATGGCGAAGATTCGGAAAAGGTTTCGGACGGCTAAGAGACCGGTTCGCTCTCTTGCTCTAGAGCGCTCTCTGGTATTTCTAGATTTTTGAAGAAGTCCTCGACGGTATCTATACCATGAACGACACGCATCGGAGGCAGGCAGCGCACCATGCGCTTGCCGTAGAATTTTTCGGTCAGTCTGGGGTCCAGTATGGTTACCATACCGGTGTCTTCCTGGGTTCTGATCAATCTTCCTACCCCTTGTTTGAGTCTGGTTATGGCATGGGGTAGAGCAAAGTCCATGAACCAGTTTTTTTCTTGATCCGCTTGAATCCTTTCGCAGCGCGCTTCATAGACCGGATCGTCAGGGACTTGAAATGGAATGCGGTCGATGATTACACAGCTTAATTGCTCCCCGTCCACCGAAACACCTTCCCAAAAAGAAGCGGTGCCGAACAATACCGCATTTGGTGTGGATTTGAACCATTCCACCAGTTTGCTACGCGGCATGTCTCCCTGTTTCTTCGCTTCGTATGGTAGCTTATGCGATATCATTTCGAATATCTTATTGAGGGCGTAGCGGCTGGTGAAAAGCACGAATGCTCTGCCTTTACTGATTTCGAGCACCGCTTCGATGTGGTCGGCGATGGCAAAGAGGTAGTTTGGTGAATTCGGATTCGGCATTCCCTTCGGAAGATAGAGAACCGATTTCTCTTGAAAGTTGAACGGCGAGGGAAACTGATCCTGTACGACTTTCCCTGTGACTCCCACCGTCGATTTGAAATAGCCGAATGGATCTTCCGTGTCGGTGGCCAGAGTGGCGGACATGAATATGGTCGATTCCAAGCCGGGCTTACTTAAAAGCGCGTCGTGGATATGTTCCGAGACATCCAGGGGAGCGGCCGTCACTTTTATCTTGGCGGCGCTGAAATCCTGCTTCTCTGCCCAGACCACCCAGTCCAGGCTTGGCTGGCAGATGAGCTCCAGGCAGTGTTTGTAGCCGTCTATGGTGGTCATAAGCGCTTTGGCTTTCAGCTTCAGGCGCTCTCTTGCCATATCGACGTCGAGAATATCGTCGAACTCCTGACGCTCGAGCCAATCGCGCAGGTCCTGCAGCGATTCTAATAAAGGCTTCGCCTCGACAATAGGCTCTCTAATGCGCAGCTTCTTGCCTTCGAACATATCGGAGAGATGGTGGAAGAAGTCGTTGGCGTCTCTCTGGATATGATCCACCAGGGTGATAGGGGCGCTCACCCGGCGCTGGGCGCGTGAGGCCAGCCTCTTTAGCCCGTTGGTGCTAATCGAGGAGCTGAACGTCTCGGTGGCTATGTCTCTCAAATGATGAGCTTCGTCCAGAATGAGATGTTCGTAGCGCGGCAGGATTTTGCCCAGGGAGGCGGCATCGGCCAGCAAGAGGGCATGATTGACCACGATGATATCGGCTTTTTCAGCCATTCTTCGGGTCTCGAAGTAGAAACAGTCCTTGAAGTGGGGACAGCGGTTGCGCAGGCAGTCATCAGAATTGGAGTTTATCTCTTGCCAGGTCTCGAAATGGGGCATGAATTCCAGCTCCGAGATATCTCCAAATTCGGTCGACTCTACCCAATCGATTATTTCCTGGTCGATATGCTCTTCTCGCATATGGTCTTGAAAGCGGCGCAGACCCACATAATTGCTTCGCCCTTTGAGCAGGGCGACGGTGAGATTTTTGCCGACTATATCCTGAATCAAAGGTATATCTTTGTGGATATACTGCTCTTGCAAAGAGATGGTCGCGGTGGAGACCACGACGCGCTTGCCGGAAAGAGCCGCCGGTACGAGAGCGGCAAGGCTTTTGCCGACTCCTGTGCCCGCTTCGAAGATACCGGTCTTGCCGGATTTGAAGCAGTATTGAATAGACTCTCCCATGTGAATCTGGGAGTCCCGGCTTTCGTACCGGGGCATTTTCTGTTTGATTTTCTCGAAGACGCTGATTACCGTTTTCAGCTCTTCGGCCGGTTTGTCGGCCGATACCTGATTCGATTCCTCAGCCGGGTTTGTCAATGCACTTGTCCGGCTTCCGTACCGGCCAGTCTGCTGTTTTGCGGCTGATAGGTGGGCAGAGTCAGTTTCTGACCCATGTTGAGGACATTAGCGTTCTTCAGGTTATTCTGCTCGACGATGGTGTCTATCAAGCGGGGAGTAACCTTTCTGTAGTTTTTCAGGGCGATGGAGACCAGAGTGTCGCCGGATTTGACTTCGTAGCTTTTGCAAATAGGCTCCAGGGGAGCTGTGGGGTCTACGTTTTTGGTAGTCATCGGCACGCTGGTGTCGGCATTCTGGGTCTCATTGTTGGCAATGAGAATAGGCTTGTCCTGGGCCGATTCATTGAGTGCTACTTTCTGGCTGACGGTAGAGTAGCCCCATACCATCATCAAGGAGAGGATCGCTCCTCCGATGAAGCCCATCATTATGTAGAAGCTCGGTGTCTTCTTTACCTGGATGGGAGGCATGAACTCCTGGTGGACGCCGGGCCAGAGGGCTTCGAGTTCGTCGGTCTTGGGAGCTTCGGGCTCCGATGCCAGGAACTCTTGCACAGCCGGTCTGGGTGCCACTGTCGGGTCCACAGCTGCTGCTCTGGGAGTAGCCTTGATGGAAGTTTTCTCTTCGTAAGCGACTGGACTTGGTTCTCTTTCGATTTCTGCTATTTGGATATCGCTCAGCGATTCCTCTAGGTCGATAGATTTTTCTGTTGTTTCTACCATGGTCACCTTTTCGTGTGTTAGCGCACTACCCTTGGTTCTAATTTCGATAGCTTTACCGCTGGCCCTCTTACCTGTGAGATACGACTGTACCGGTATCTACCGGGCGGGGTCTCGTCGGAGTCGTTTTGCTTGACGCCGTGCAGAATATTAGCGGACTTTTCCTCGGAAAGTCAAACCGCTTAGCATCCTGCTTAACCCCCGTCAAATAAGGGTTTTGGGGTTTGGTTTAAGGCTGGTGATGGCGTAAAGACCGGTCCCATGAGGATTCTCACCGAATCAGATTAAATAATTGACAACGCCGGGGCGCTTTACAATCGGGCTTATGCGGGATTATTTCATAATCGAAAGGAATTGCTCTTCGATCGCTGTTGACCGATTGTTCAATCGTTCGGATAGCGATCCTCGGCCGAGCGATGGTGTGTTCGGTCTAGAGAATATATCGAACTGTTTTTGATTGAATATAAGCTGTCTTTGGGCGGGTAGATTTGAGCGCGTTAATTTATGCCGGCAAAACGCCGATTGTTAATTTGACGGATTTAATCTGGGGATATACCGGATATATTAAGAGCTCTTCATTTATTGAGATTGAGCTTTCGAGCTAGATTTCTGGAGTTCTTATTCAATTCGAAAACCAGACAGGAGCGCTCCGGCTTGAGAGTATCCTTGATAAATTGATTCAAGTCGGTTTTTTCGCGCTGCAAAACCGCTCTGGCGATATCTATGGAACGATCGGCGTTCAGTCTTTTCAATACGGTATCGGCTATCGTGAAGATGTCGCTCTCTCCCCGAATGACAGAGCGGCGGATCAAGAAGTCTTTGAGCTCTTTCAACTCCATATCGCCTATTCCTTTATTCTCCAGGTCTAAGACCGCCTTTTTGAAAGCTGTGAAAGTATCTTCCAGTACATTTTTTCTACCGGTCATTTTCGACCACCAGAGACAGTGATCTCCCAGTTTCTCGCTATTGACATCAAGATAGGGACCGAAGCGGGATCTCGATAGGCGTGCATATATAGGATGCTCGAAAAGCGCACAATTGGTGAGGGCCATATCGGCGAAACCGCTGTCACCTTCCTCTTCTATGAGTCTTCCAGCGACCAGCTCCGGTGGTCTTGAATCGGGGACCTCAGGCAGGATTATTTTGAGAATTTGCCTGGGATTTAGCTGCACCGGCGGCGATACCGGCTCTGATCCGTCATTCGATTTCCAGTCGGCAAATATCGGCTCTATCGTGTTTGCCAGGGTATTGAGGTCCATGTCTCCGACTGCGACAATTACTGTGGAGCAGGGCTTAAGCCATTTATTACGGTATTCGCTTACATCTTCCGGTGTCAGTTTGTCAATTGCCGAGACCAGACTATTGACCTGGACCGGTCCATAGGTGGAGTTCTTGTCGAGCAGATTGCGCATCAGGTGATTTTTGAGTTTGTCTCTGGAGAGGCTGTTCTCGAGCATCACCGTGCTGGTGGCAAGCGCCCGCGCTCGCTCGAATTTGGCATCGGAGAGGTCGGGATATCTCATATGATGCGAGAGAAGCTTCGTCAGAGTTTTTAGATTGTCTTTGAAGAAGTTGCAGTGGAATGTGGTGTATTCCGGCCCGCTGGTGAAGCTGAGCAGATCCTCCAGGCTGAGTCCTTTGTTAGACTGCAGTATTCTGGAGCGCTCCAGCGAAATATTGACCGAATCACCATTCATGAGGGCGGTATTCAGTTGGCTTACCCCTCTTTTAGTCTGGGGCTCGTGCACGGAGCCGCACTGGATAGAGCCGGTCAGGCTGACTATCTGACTGCCTTTTACCGGGTAGAGAACCAGTTTGATGCCGTTGGCAAGCTTCTTCTGTTCCGGTTTTATCGAGGGAAACAGAATCGGACCGACGTTGGCTTCCACCGGTCTTTTGTTGACCAGATTGGTCGCTTCTTCTCTGGCCACTTCCTTGACCGATTTGTTGACGGGAACAGACGTGCCGTTTCTCATTGTGTGGAAGTGATCTTTGTCTTCTGATTCGGAAGACAGCTCCTGGTTTTTTGTCGCCGTTTTTGTCTTTGTTTTATAAATGCCTACGGTGCGATTATTCACCGTCAGATACCTCTTCGCTACCCTGATAATGTCCTCGTCTTTGACCTTGTCCAGAATGGATTTCCATTCCGCAATCAGGTTGTGATTTTCCATGGCTTCAAAATAGCCGTGGTGATAGGCGGCATCATAGGGACCACCCAGGTGTTTCAGGTAGCGCATATAAGCTCTTTGACGGGCGCGATTCAAGCTTATCGAGTCGATAGAGACGTCTTGAAGGGTATGGATCAGGCTGTCGAGATCAATCAATACCAGTTTAGGATCGACGGATTGATCCGAGGCGAAATGAAGACGGAATAGTCCATGTTCTTTTCGAAGTTCCAGCTTGGCGCCAGCTGCTTTACAGGTGGAATCTGCGATAAAGCGGTTCTTTAGAATGCCGTTCACTTTGTTTGCTAACAAAGATTCCAGCACTACCAATGGTGCTATGTCAGGGTTAGATACGCCGGGTACTTTGAAGGCAACCGCTATATAGTTGGTGTCACCGGTGATGAATTTGGTGAAGCTCTTCTCTTTCTCTGCCGGCTGCCAGTTTGATTGCGGTGGCTTGGGCTTCTGAAGCATTCGGGCTCCGGCGAAATTGGCTTGTATCGACTTGAGCACCGCCGCCGAGTCGAAGTTGCCTGCTATTACCAGGGTTACTGGAGCTTTCATGAAAGACGCCTGGTAGTACTCTTTTACCTTTTTGGCATTGTTTATATGGTGCTGATGCTCCGGATGCTTTCCTCTGCCGGATGCCAGGCTGCGGATTTCGTTCTCCAGGCGTTCATAATCGGTCGGCTCTACCAGCGCTGTATGCTTCTTAGATGACTCGGAGAGCCCATCGATTACCACCTGAGGGTTATCGAGCTTGCTGTTCAGGCGGGCGGCTTGAATTTTGAGGGCTTCCGGCAAATTCTCTTTGACCGAATTGATGGCGAAAGCGGTAAAATCCTCGCTGGCGAAGCTGTCGAACTGGGCTGCGCTTTTGAAGAGTTTGATAGCCTCTTTCTGATTGGCAATCATAGAATCGAGGCTGAGTATATGCTTGAGAGCGTAGCAGGCTCCTTTGTAGCCCTCGGGCTCAGAATCACTGCCCTGGTGATACCAGAGCTGGCAAGAGGTCAGAGGAAAAGCCGGTTGATTGACTAGAATGACCCTCAGTCCGTTCTGCAGCACAATCACCGTTCCGCCGCGGTTAATTACACTTGATTGTGTCTCTGCGGCAATCGCAGATGGGACCGTTGCTGAAATCATCAAAAAGGCAAGGGCGAAGCAGGTTATCGTCCTGAAGACCGAAATCGGTGTCATCGCCTTCAACATAGTTCTTCTCTCGGTTTTTGAAATCTGGTAATTCATTCGAGGCGGCTTTTGCGCAGGGAGCTCTGTAAATCTGGTGAGCCCCAGCAAAAGTATTTAAACCCAGATAATAAACCGCTGAAAATGCTATTGCGCTAATTTTGCGCTAATTAAAGAACCAGACTTAACATTTGTGTTAATGAGATTCTTTTGCAAATACTTAGTATATAGTTATTGATAGAATTTAGCATATCGAAGCTGCGGAGCCGGTCCGAATGGGTGTCACTATTCAAAAGAGTCTGGGTCATAATCAAGAAATGAGTTCCGGCGGCGCTCCAGCATCTACTGAGAAAGCATTTCGAAAAATAGCCCTGGTGGGCAATCCCAACGTGGGTAAGTCGGTGATTTTCAATGCGCTCACCGGGCTGAGTGCTGACGTCTCCAACTACCCTGGTACGACCATCGATATCTCCACAGGCTTCCTGGGAGACGATCATCTCTGCGATACTCCGGGAGTCTATGGCGTATCGAGCCTGAATGACGAGGAGAAAATCGCCAGGGAATTGATTCTTCAAACCGAGCTGGTGGTCAATGTGGTCTCGGCTTTGAGTCTGGACCGAGATCTTTTCTTGACTCTGCAACTCATAGACATGCATAAACCCCTGATTCTTGTGATTAATCAGTGGGACGAGGCCCGGGTCAGGGGTATCGAGATTGATAAAGAGAAGCTCTCGAAACTTCTGGACGTACCAGTGCTCTCCTGCGTGGCGGTCGAAGGGCAGGGACTCTCCGAAATTGCGCCCAGCCTGGCCGCTGCCAAGCTGGGCCGAACCACAGAAGAGCTGGAGAACAAGCTGGCTCCGCTCATAGGCTCAGGTCTCGATAGGCAGATTGCCTTGCTTGCTCTGGAGGGGGATGACGTTACCAGAGATTCGCTTCTTTTCGAGGTCCAACCCGAGCGTGCCCTTATATATGGTGCCAGGCGCAAAAGAGTGGATGCGATTTTCGAAGATTGCGTCACCGATACCTCTATGGGAGCCCGCTTTTCGACAAAGTTGGGGCGTTTCCTGCTTCATCCTTTTTATGGCGGATGCGTGGCCGCTTTCGTCTGCTACATAATTTTCTATCAAATGCTTGGTGTCTGGATTGCAGGCGATCTTGTCGAGATCACCGAAAACCAGACTATGAAAGTCTACTACGAGCCCAATATTCGGAAGACCGCCGCCTTGATCTTTCCTTGCGAAATTTCGAACGGCACGGTGGCGGTGCCCCTGCCCGAGGGACGTCTTGGGGCGCTGGAGCCTGGTTCGGAGGACGCTTACGAGAAGCTTGTCGCATCGACAAAGCCTCAAGACTTGCAATTCGACTTCTGGAAGTATAGAGACAATATCTTCAGCATCGCAGGCAATACCCTGGTGGGAGAGTTCGGGGTGCTCACTCTTACCGTCACCTATCTGCTCGGGCTCTTGATGCCGCTTGTCATAGGTTTCTATCTGGGGCTCAGCTTAATGGAGGATTCCGGCTATTTGCCGCGTCTGGCTGTGCTGGTCGATAGGATGATGAACAAAATAGGCTTGAATGGCCGGGCGATAATCCCTTTGATACTCGGTCTTGGCTGTGTAACCATGGCTACGATCACAACCCGATTGCTCACCAGTAATCGTGAAAAGCTCATCGCCACTGCCCTTCTTGGAGTCGCGATTCCCTGCTCGGCGCAGCTTGGCGTGGTCTCGGGCACCCTGGCGCGCACCGGGGGATTGCTCGCCTGGTGCGTATATGGTGGCGTGGTCTTCGGCATGCTTGGCTTGACCGGCTTTTTGCTTAATCGTATTTTGCCGGGTAAATCCGAGGCGTTGATGATAGACCTGCCTCCCATGCGAATGCCGCGAGCGGACAATGTATTCAAGAAGACCTGGAAGAAGTCCTGGAGCTTTCTCAAAGAGTCGATACCGATGTTTATCTTAGCCGGGCTGGTGGTCTCAGTCGCCCAGATGGTGGGCTTATTAGATTGGTTTATCGGTGTACTCAATCCGATAACGGTTAACTGGCTCAATCTGCCGTCCGACCCTAGAATTGCGACCACTTTCATACTGGGCATTGTCCGGCGTGATTTCGCTTCTTTTGGATTGACTGAGGTGGCTATGACTTCGGTGCAGGCGGTAACCGCCATGATAGTGATTACGCTTTTCGTTCCCTGTATCGCCACCGTCGGTGTGATGATCAAAGAACGCGGGCTGAAGGTGGCCAGCACTATTTGGGTCGGTTCTTGGCTTTGCGCTTTTGTTATCGGTGGATTGCTCGCCCGGGTGCTGCCGTCCTTCTTTGCGCTGTTCGGAGTCCGGTAGATTTACTTAAGGCTGATACTTAATTACATAGTGCATCGATCTGGTTAACAACCTGTGGATAGTTTTGTTTGATTTTGTATAATTAGTTTCCAGTAGAACCTTTGGGTTATGGCAGGCGTAGCCAAGTGGTTAAGGCACCGGATTGTGGTTCCGGCATACGGGGGTTCAACTCCCCTCGCTTGCCCCATTTACTATCAAAAGCAAGAACTGACCAGCGTTTCACTTTCGAGTCGATCAAAAAGTGATACGTTTAGTGATACGTTTGCTGTCCCTTTGTGTCTTCTGTGGGGTACTTAAGGATAAGCTACCCCCGCACCACTCCCGAGATTGCTTATCGCTCGTTGATCAACAAGCCGTCAATAAAGGCATCAGTAGACACCAAAAATCGATTTGACAGATTCCTGATTTGCTGGATACTCAGCTCTCTTTTTCCATTCAAAAAATCTGAAACTCTGGATTGTCCGCCAAAC
Source organism: uncultured Candidatus Obscuribacterales bacterium (assembly GCA_964496875.1). GTDB lineage: Bacteria > Cyanobacteriota > Vampirovibrionia > Obscuribacterales > Obscuribacteraceae > RI-106. Next base: position 10,579 of record CAZCBH010000042.1, read on the forward strand.
TCATTGGCTAGATCTGCTTGTTTTAAATCATTGAGCTTCATCAAAGCCCTGAGAAAGTCTGGCGGGGAGAGTTTTTCGGGCTGTCCATATTTTCGATTCTCGTACTCATCGACTAAGCGGCCCAGAGCATCCAGATGTTGCTCGTCTTCAATGGAAAGCGCATCAATTGATCTTTTATCTTCCAGTGCCAGAAGTTGCTTTGTGATTTCCTTCAGCTCATTGAGACTGCTTATCGGTGTTAGCTCTCCAGGAAGTAATTTCTTGTTCGGTAATCTGCTTTTACCAACTGTCATATTCCTTGTCGCCTCTTTGTAAAATTCGATCTATTGTCACTGTTCCGGATTGGAAATTGACCTGAGCGATCATTCGATCATTTCGCTTCCCTCCGAGTCTGAAAACTGCTCTCTGCTTCTTCGGCACATACGAAGCCTTGCTAAACGTGTTTTTTATATCTGTGGGTTTTTGCCAAACAGCTTCTCGTGTAACTGCTAACCAGTTATCAAAAGTGGGCTTCGTGTTTGGATGGGCTTTAACGAATTCATCGATTACGTGCCTTGCCCGAATATGCATAGCCCACCTTTTCAGACTTAATATTATTATACCAAAATGGTATAAAGCTTCAATTACGCTTGCAACTCGTTGATAGGTGTTTTTAGATTAGCGCTGAAGGCGCTGGTCATGATCGGTGTAAGCGTGTTCTAATTGAAATATCGGCAAAATTGAGCATAGGAGAACGGCAGAAGGTCTGAAGCTGCTAGTCCCGGTTCTTAACGGGCATATTAGGCTCATGAAAGTCGCATTCTTCGGAAAGGCCAAGCGTACGAAATGGATTGAGTATATTCTCATTCCGGCGGCTGTACTGCTTGGTTTTATCTGGTTACCTTGGAGTCAATTTTCGAAAGAAAACCTTCCCCCGAACCTGGCCGATTTCCCTAGTTTTGTTTCGATAGAATCCGATTACAACCTGGGTAGAGGATTTCGCAGGATGCAGTGGGTTGGAAAGACCAGAGAAGAAGTGATTCAAGAGTTTGGCAAACCAGAGTTTGGACAGGATGCAGAAAAGGACGTAGCGGTGGTTTATTTTAAACGTCATTTCTGGTTCACCTTTCGAGATGGCAAGGTTCATGAGGCTTTTGATAGAGCTTTTCTGGATGAGCGGCAATTGATGAAGTATAGACAGGGACAGAGAATGGAAGAATGGGAGGGGAAAAATCGCTCTGACCTCGTCAGGAAATACGGCGAATTTGAGCGATTTTCTAGCTATTTGAGTTCCTACCCATACTTTACAGAGCAAGATGGCAATTCTATTCAATACGACCTTGTGACATCCAGCGATAGACATCTGGCATTTCACATCCGAAGCGCGGATGGCTTGATAGTAGCGGCTTACGATCGAAGCGCCATAGAGAAATGACCTTGCCGAATTCTTCGCCAGCCAGTTTTTCACAAAATGCGTTTTAAATAAGGGAAAGGTCTGCACCGATAGCAAGTAAGCTCCCGCTTCCATTTCCAGGCATCCTCTATTCTGTTCATCGCTATATTAATAGATTTCTCTTATCATGCCTAGGAAGGATGACCTGAAATAGGCCAAGCGGATAGACTGGTCGGTCGTACCAAAGATCAACCTGGAGGCTGACAAAGATATGGCTACCGAAATGATTGAAAAGCTAGATGCAACTGCGCTCTTTATGGCTTGCGAGGACAATCCCGGTTTGACAGTTGTCGATGTACGCAGCCCCATTGAATTTCAGAGTGAACATATTGAAGGCGCCATCAACCTGCCTGTGGAGCAGTTCGAAGAGAGAAGCCGGGAATTGCCCCTCGACAATGATTTGGTTTTTGTCTGCCGTACAGGCACCCGGGCCAAGCGTGCCATGGCTATCGCCTCCGATGCCGGACTTAGCTGTGGACTGCTAGAAGGCGGCATGCTCTCCTGGAAGAAAGCCGGACTACCTACCATTCGCGGCAAACAAAGATTGGCTGTGGACCGTCAGGTGCAGCTTACTGTGGGTCTCGGCATCCTGACCAGTCTTGGTCTTGGTCTGACCGTAAATAGATGGTTTCTCGCCCTGGCCGGAATCTTCGGCGCCGGACTTACATATGCCGGTGCTTCGGGTACTTGCGGTCTGGCTAAGGTGCTTGAAAAGGCACCCTGGAATCAAATTGAGGGCGAAGCTTGCGCCGAAAAGAAAGCAGCCGAGAAATCCAGTTCTTGTGGCGGTTCCCATTCAGGCTGCGGTAAGAGCCGCGGCCAGTGAGTTTGATAAGCAACAGCTTGATTCGAATTCTCTCAATCGTTTTTTCCTTAGGGGCGCTCTTGCTCATCTCGAGCTTCTCTGTGGCAATTGCCGCGTCCGATAGCGAATCTGAAGCCGAAGCCGGTTGTCCTTATGCCAATAAGAAGCTGGGCAAGGCTAAATGCGAGCGTTTCGGCGATACCAGCGTCTTACGCTTTGATACCGTGGGCAAGCCGAAAGCGCATATTGTCTGTGTTCATGGTCTGGGGCTCTGCGCCAAAGCATATATTCCTTTTGCTGAGCGTATGGCGGCAGCGGGCTATCGTACTTGTTCTATCGATGTAAAAGGTTTCGGAGCGGGTCGCAGGGCTTACGGTCAGAAGCTGGCTCTGGAAGACAGCATCGCCGAAATCAAAGAGCTTTTGACTTACATAAGAGAGCACGAACCTGATACTAAAACCTATCTGCTGGGAGAATCTATGGGCGGCGCCATCACCATAGCCGTGGCCGCTCGGTATCCCGAGTTGGTGGATGGTATCATCTGCTCTGCGCCAGCCTGGAAAGTGTATAAAAAGAGGCGCACCACCGCCAAAGGGCTGGTCGATCTTGTTATGACCAAGCCGGGACCGGCTGCCAAAGCGGTTATGCGCCAGGCTACCACCGACAGCAGTCTGCGGGCGCACTGGCGGAAAGATCATGATCATACACTTGACCTGTCTGCCGGAGAGATTCTCTCTTTCATGCGGTTTATAGCCAAAACCCCCAGGCGGGCCTCAAGGGTGGAGGTGCCGGTGCTTCTCATTCATGGTTTGAAGGATCATTTGATCAAGCCGGAGGGAACCGCTCGCCTTTACCAGAAGATCGCCTCTCAGAAAAAGTGTCTGTTGATGCTGGACTCAGGAGAACATCTTATTCTCGAGGAAGGACAGTTCGACGATGCTACAGTGGCTGCCATTCAGAGATGGATAACCGACTGCAGCTGTCCTGTTCCTGATAGCAAGCACACCAATGCCGTGGTGATAATCAATACCAATAAGCTTGGGGAGGAAGAGAGAGACAGGCTTGATCGGATCTTCCAGCTTGCCGGAGTAGATCAATACGAAGTAGAAGAATTCAATGATATCAATAGTGGTGGCAACCGCAAATTGATGGTTGTGAATTGCGGCAAGAAAAACTCTAAAAATTCCACCGATGACTATGAGTCGGAAGGTGAAAGCGAAAGCGATAGAGATAGCGAGAATGAAACAGAGAACTGACCGGAATTTTTGTTATTCCTCTTTTAAAGATTTGCTGCAGTAGAGACAGAAGTCGAAAGAGGCAGAGGTTTCAGCGTTGCAATGGGGGCATTTTATGGCGCCTTTGATAGATGGCTGCTCAAAAATCGCCGGGTCGGAGAAGAGTTTATTTTTGTTCTCTTCGGCCAGTTTTTTCAGCTCTTCGGTGGCGCTCAATTGGACCTCTGTCTGAGGCATAATCTCAATTGCAGGAGTCTCAGGCATGATCTCAGTCTCAACTTCAACTTCATTCTGGGCAGGCGCCGGTAAAGTTGCGGGTCGGAGCGAGGCTTTCTCTGCCTCTTTCATCTCGAGCAAGGCGATTTCTGACTCTTCTCCTTTTCTGGTCAGTTTGAAATCCCCTTTCAGCCGCCACTTTTCAAACGGGTTCAGATAGCAGCTACCGCTGATTGTGGATTTATCGAGGCTGATATTGCCGCTGAAGCACTTCATTGTCGGCTTTTCTAAATAGCCGTGTTTATCGAGATCTTTAAGAATGGATTTCCTGATGAAGCGGACCTTGGGAAAGTCTACAATCCCTACTATGTTGTCGGTCCCGAACTGGTCGGTGATTGAGCCTGCTATGGTGGTGTCGACCACGGAGATTGTCACCGAAAAATCTTTTAAATCCTCCGGGAGACCGGATTCATCCACCTGGGAGGAGCTATAGAAGCCGAGCCATTCTCCTTCTGCCTCCGCATTGCGGTCATTGATCAAGTCGGGGATCCTCAACCAGGATTCTTCTATCATCCTGGCGTTGTAAGGGGAAGACCCGTTGATAAACTTTGCGACTCTGGCCACAATGACCAGAATGATCAATAAAAAGATAAGGGTTTCGATCATGGCAAGCTTTCGAATCGAGGTAGATTTAGCTACAATAAATAGCTGCTATTATTTCATAGTTTTTGCGGTATCCCTTTTTATTGACTGAGACAGTTATGAAAATCATTGCGTTCAGATTGAAACCGGGACAGGACCTTTTGGCGGAGATAAATTCGCATATTACCTCTGAGGCAATTCAGGCCGCGGCTATTTTTACCATCGTCGGCTCCCTGACCCAGGCTACTTTGAGACTGGCCGGTGCGAACGAATCCAAGCTTTTCGAAGGTCCTTACGAGATTGTTTCGGCGGAAGGCACCATGGGACCCGATGGCAGTCATATTCATATTTCCATCTCCAGTGCCGAGGGCGAGACCGTAGGTGGGCATTTGCAAACGGGAAGTCTGGTCAATACGACCGCCGAGATCGTGCTGGCTGATCTATCTGAACACTGGCGATTCAAGCGAAAAATGTGCGAAGTGAGCGGATATCCGGAGTTGCATCCAATAGAATTCTAGTTCTATTTCTAGTTCACAAATTGCGGCGAAGGTATTATATACGGTGCCTAAGGCGATTGTCTGGCAGCGTAACGGCTGGTTAGGCTCCTCTTAACAGGGGCTTTACCGACGTGAAAAAACTTTCCTAACCTCTACATTTTCCTGGTCGAGAGGGGGTCGATGCATTGCGGTATTGAAAAGACAGGTGTTCAGGAATGAAAGGAATGAAAGGATTATTGAAAAAAGTTGCTCCCCTATTGCTCTCTTTGCTTCTCAGTCTGAGTCCAGGCTATGCTCGGGCCGAGGACCTCGGTGAATGCGCTCTCGGGCTCAAGGCTTACTATGAATTGATGGATCTGCCTGAGAAGAGCGCCGACTACAAAGCCTTTGTGCCGTCTTCCTGGAAACTGGAGGACACCGCCCTGGGCGATTTGAATAATGATGGTCTAGCCGATGTGGCATTGCTTATGTCCAGGAGCGAAGGAAGCGGCTGTTTTGCCGAGGACGTCGCCAGGGCTGTGGTAGTGGCTTTTCGAGACCGGCAGGGACTCTATCGTAAAGCGGCAATAGGGGATGCTGTTGCCAGGCTGGATTGTTCGATGATGTCGAATGTGAATGTGCTGATCGAAAGAGGTAGTCTGCTTGTGGTCAATCAGTGGGGCGAGCGGGATTACACCGAAGAGAAGCTTCGATTTCGCTATGAACCGAAGCTGAAGCACTTCATCCTGATCGGTCAGGACCGTTCCCAGGTTGATAGGCTGACCATGAACGGCAGAGAGGAGAGCCTCAATCTGATAACCGGCGACCGCATCTTCGAGCTGATAAAAGATGGTGACGTGGTCTCTATTTCTAAGACCCGCAATAGACCGAAGCGGCCGGTGCTTCTTGAGGCGGCAGTGGTCGAAGAGGTTTTTGAATAAGAGAATTGTCTCAATATCTAAATTTGGTTCTAAAGAGGTCTCTCTTTTGGCTATCGGCTTCGACAATTGATATAAACTAGTTCTTCATAACCTTCGTTTTGGTTGGGAGCGTCGAGCGATAGAAGTCGAAAAGGAACTTGGCAAAGGTAAGGTGAAGCTAGAGGCAAGACCCTCGGCTTCAGACTTTCGGCAGCTGATGAGCAGTCATGGCGATGCCAGCATCCTCGAGATTTCGTGGGTAGATCCGTTATCTGATGAAGAATATCTGCTGGAGGTTTCCAGACCGCAGCGGGCCGGAGAAGAAGTCGGCTGGATCTTGTACATGCGTTCCGAAGCCAGTGTTATCAAGCGCTGGCAGAAGCGCTCTAACGACCTGGCTCAGATAGAGAAGAATCTCGGTGAGCTTATAGCTAGTCCAGGCGGTCGCAGGAAGTCGAAGAACGTCACCGAGACCTTCTATGCCCTGCCGCAGTTCAAGGAAGGTTGGGCTGATTCCGGTGCCGATTCCAAAGAGAGTTCAGTGACCGGGTCTGATGATGCCATATTTGATGATAAGCCGGTTTCGGTTGGTCTTGATACATCAGTGGAGCCGGTTCGTGGTGTGGCCGATTATTCAGCCTATCTTGCCGCTTCCAGCTCTTCTCTTGGTGAGAGTCTGCAGCGGATGCCGGTTTTCCGGGATCGTAAGGATAGTTTGAAAGGCAATCTCGCCCAGGTCGAGGTGGCCAATCTGGTGCAGTCTATTAGAGGCAGTAGTCTGTCCGGACGTTTGAAGATTCATCGCACAAGCTCCTATGTTCACATATTTTTTGTCGATGGTGAGCCGCAGCATGCCGAAGGCAGCCGTGGAACAGGAGAGGATTGCCTGTTGCAGACCCTGTGCTGGACTTCTGGTGATTTCGAGTTCGAGCCGCGACTGAAGACCAGTGAACTCTCCATTTCGACACCTCTCGATAAACTGCTCATTCAAGGCGCCAAGCTCAAAGAAGCGACTAGCAGTCTCAAGAACATGGGCTTGCATATGGAAACATTACTTCGTTGCAAACGGCGAGGACTTTCCGGTGCAGAGCTGGATGGTATCATTGCCGGTGCACAGTCATTCGACCCTGAACTCGAAAAGCAAATTTATGCATCGCTCGGCAAGTCGGTCAAGACTCTTCATGAAATAGTGGAGGAGTTCTGGCTGATGCGCAGCACATGGGTGCCTGTTCTTTCTAATTTGTTTGCCGCAGGCTTGATAGAGGTCTTCGAGAGGGACCGGAACGGGTCCGGTTTTGAGCCTCGTCCGGTGAACCCGTCTATTTTGCAGTCTGCCAGGGCGCGTTTTACCGAGGCTTCCACCGATATCCTCACAGCCGATTCTTTTCTTTTCCTGGCCGATTTTTTGATCCGCAACGCGCCGGAAGTGCAACTGAGTCTGGTGCTGGTTGGATTTCTAACAGCAAAAGACAAAGCCTTGAATCGCTCTCCCCAGATCTCTACCGAGGGATTCAAAATGATCGCCGACGAGATTAACTCGATTCCGTACTTCAAAGGAACTCTGGGGCACTATGAAAACGGCCATGGCGGCATCGGGATTTTGTTCCTGGATAGCTCCTATAAAGAGACTCGCAAAATGGCAAGGGCGGTTCTGGAAGCGTTACCACCCAGTACTCTGGAGTTGGCGGTGGCTTCCGTGGACACGACCCAGGTCTGCATCGGTTGTGCCCATTACAAAGAGGACGCAGATGATCTGGCCAATCTGGTCGGTGCAGCTGAAACCGCCCTTGGTGAAGCCCTTAAATATGGCGGTGGAGTAGTCTTCGCCAGTAATCTATGAGTTTGAAGAGCTAGTTCTTCAAGCGCAGACTGCCGGCAATATGACCTGACTGATTAAACGTCCGAGAATATATTACCGATGCCGTAGAACGAGCAGGCTGGGCGGGCACTACAGAAAGCCTGTTTTGCCCGGGTAGGCTCTGGGTAAATCGTTAAATGACGTAAGTCGACTTACCAAGAGGGACCCTCTCGATGAGTAATTGGCAATCACTCCATAGTGAGGGTTACTCCAGGGCCAGCGCCGGTGATATCGAGGCGGCCGAGAGATTTCTGAAGCAAGCAATCGAGGCTGCCGAAGCGACAGGCGCCAGTGCCGAGGTTGCTAACTCGAAAAATTGCCTGGCTGTGGTCTTTAAACAAGACGGAAGAGTTGACGAGGCGCGTCGGCTTTTCGAAGAAGTAATTGAACTGGCTCCTGCTTCGGGAGACCATGGTTCTGCTTATTCAGGCCTGGCTGAATTGTTGTGCGAGGAAGGCGACTATGAAGGGGCGCTTGCTCTTTTTGACAAGGCTGTCGATAATTTTAACGAGTACGAATGCGGTCTCGATTTGCACTTTGCCGAGTGCAGCCTGTTGCGCTTGATTCCTTTATTGCCAGGCAGGGTGCAGGAACGCAAGCTCCTGGACGCTGAAATAGAAGAAATCGGGGATGAAGCGGCAGAAGGGCTCAAGGTTTTGAATCTCACTGAGGCGAGCAGCCCGGAGAAAGTGATAGCGGAGATAGACCATTACATAGACCTTGCCCAGGATGAGATTCTGGATCATCCGGAGAAGCAGGATTTTTATCACTCTAATGGGGAGGCCCTGGCATTTCTCTGGGGGCTGCAGTTGGAGGCAAAATTCGGCTGGCAGTGGCTTTATATACGCCTTGGTCGTTCCGAAGTGCTCGCTATTGCCAGCCCTGACCGATCTCAGGTGGTCTACCCGATGCACTTTCTTTGTGAGTGCCTGGAGGACCCGGAATTGGACTGTACCATCCAGTTGGCTTTTGAACTTTTGCTCGAAGAGGACAGCGCTGAGTGCGCACCTGGAGAGTATGACAACATCATGGAGAGCGTATTTCGAATCGTTCCTAAACAGGGTAGAACCAGAAGTCTCGCTGCGGCCAGGCTTCCGGAATAGAAATAGATTATCCTTTGATCTTGCCGTAGAAAGTGACTTGGTAAGATTCTACCGTGAAGTTCTTGCCGAGGCTCTGTTTTACCTCGTCAACTTTCTCTTTTGGAATATCTCTGATGGCGCCGGTTTCTAGATCGACAAAGTGATGGTGAAAGTCCAGATTGGCGTCATAGCGGACTCTTTTGGGGTCAACTGTCACCTCTCTGACAACTCCTGCTTCGACCAGGGCGTTCAGGGTGTTATAGACCGTGGCTCGAGAAGGTCTGACCGGCAGGTTATTGCGAATCTGTTCATAGACCTCGTCTGCCGAAGGATGCTCTTCGGTGCTGAGCAGATAGCTGGTGATAACAACCCGCTGGGAGGTTGGCTTGACATGATGATCTCGGAGCAATTGCTCGACTTGCAAGGTGGTGGTTTTGGAAAAGTGTGCTGCCATTTCTTTAGATTAAATCTAAGGTGCTATTAAGTCAATAACAAGACCGTTCTAGAAGATCATATAAAATAGCCCGGTCGACCCCTTTCTATAATCTTGTGATTTAGTAAATGAGCCTTATCTCGTATCTTCTGTCGATAGTCTTGGGTCTGGTGCTTTCTGTCTCCGCTGCTTGCGCCCAGGACAGCACACCGGTGGTATCGGTGGATCAGGGTAATAGCTCTCCGGTGCATTTTCTCTCCCGGTTTGTCTCCAGCATAGAGCCGGAGCAGGCTAAAGCTCTGGAACTCTTTCAAGCAGGCCGGATAGAAGAGGCGAGAACTTTTCTAAACACCGGCATTGAAGAAGCTAAGCAAGCAAAGGATCCTAACAGAGAGATCTCTTTGCTCTATTTTCTGGCTTTATTAGAACGATGGGAAGACAAAATCAAAAAGGCTATCGGCCATCTTCATCGTATCGAATCTGTTCAAATTAGGCGAAGCGACGCCCAGATTCGTGCGCAGATGACCCTCAGCCGTCGGCTCGGGGACTGTTATTACGATGATCGCAAGCTCGATGCGGCAATCAGGTATTACAACGCTGCTCTGATATCGGCGAATTACATAAACGATGCCGAATATCTGAGGCAGGAATTGCTCGACTGTCTGGCAGGCTGCTATATAGCCCGGGGAAACTATAAAAAGGCGTTAGAGCACTTAGAAAAACTGAAAGAGTTGCAGTCTCGCGATTTGCAACGAAGTCGAGCAGGAAATTTCGGCGATGTTGGCGTTCTGGCGTGCCAGGGGCGTTATTTCTGGACCCTTTTGCAGTTGGGTCAGTGCTACCGCCATCTGGAGAATTCAGATCCTTCAACGGCTGCTGAATACAAGGCAGCTTTAAATACGATGCGCCCGGAGCTGGCGGAGATGCTGGAGAGTTTTGTTTTCCTGAGAATGAAATTGGAGAAAGAAGGTCGGCTCGCCAGTATCAGAGAAGAGTTTTTGTTGGATTATTTGAATCAACACAATCCGTCTACTGTCGGAGACTTTCTCTATGAGGCCTACAATTCACGGTTGAGGCTCAAGTCACTGCCGGTGATAGCATGGCGAGACGAGAGCATACCACCGGATGCGGTTAAAGCTGCCATAGTATGTGTTCATGGAATGGGTCTCGAGAACCAGGCGTTTACGATATTCGGCAAAGAGATGGCCGGTCGTGGATACTTTGTTTGTGCAATCGATGCCAGGGGCTTTGGCTCATGGCTTGCGGCGCCGGGCAGTGAGAAAATCCGTTTTGATGACACTATCGAAGATATCAGGTTCGTAATCGACCTGATTCGCGCCAAACAGCCAGGCTTACCCGTCTTTATCCTGGGTGAGTCTATGGGAGGAGCTATCGCTTTACGAACCGCCGCCCGATATGACGGCTTCGCCAATGGTGTGATCGCCTCGGTCCCTTCGGCAGAGCGCTTTCAAGAAAAGCGCATGGCTTTAGGAGTGGCTTTCCACTTTCTGAAGAACCCAGGTAAACCCTATCGAATGATGGATTCCATCGCCAATCAGGCTACCTCCCGACCGGAGCTCAGAGCGAGTTGGGCGGAGGATAAGAAAGCGAAACTGAAAGTGAGCCCGAAAGAGCTTCTTGATTTCGACATCTTTATGCGCTCGACGGAGAAAGCCTGCAAAGACATAGAGAAGACGCCGGCTTTTATAGTGCAGGGCTTGAAAGATGCTCTTGTGAAACCGGCAGGGACATTTAGAATGTTCGACAATATTCGTAATTCGGACAAGGATATGTTCATTCTGGGAGAGGCTGAGCACCTGATATTCGAGACGGATAAACAATGCAGGATTCTGCTCGATACCCTCTCGACCTGGTTGGATGAACACGCCAGACCTCAATCGGCGACAAAGATGGAGAACTCTGATGAGTCAAGACGAGAATCTGAGTAAGGCAAGAATGAAAGCCAAGCTCACTTTGCTTTCTGTCGTAAGCATCATTTTGTTCTCCTTGGGTCTGGCTGTGCTCTTCGGCATGCACCCCATCTCTAACGCCATCTATCAGGAGCGAGCCCAGAACTTCAAAGGGGCGCTTGAAACCTATGACAAAGGGCTGGAGAATCCTATCTTTGCCGTAGACCCCCAGATTTATGTGGGCAGGGCTTTCTGTTTAAGGCGTCTGAAGCGGTATGATGAGGGTCTTGCCTCTCTAGATAAGGCCGAGGAGTTGCGCTCCAAATATCCCAATATCTGGTGGATGGTAGGGACCGACCATTCGCCGGTAGAGTTCCGCATTCTTCTTGAGCGTGGCTGGAACCGCTCTTCTGCAAAAGAGTATCAGGAGGCTCTCAAATGGTTCGACCGTGCTCTTGCCGTTCAAAAGATAGATTCCGCCTACCAGGGCAGAGCTTCTTGCTACGAGCAGCTGGGAGATCTCAAAAAAGCAGAATCCGAATACCGGCGTGCCGTCGACCATGCGGCTTCCTGCACCCTGGAGCGTGCCAATCACGAGATGGGTTCCTTCTATAGACGCCAGAGGCGCTACGATGAGGCCCTGAAGTGGTTTGATAAAGCCCAGGCTATAGAAGCCTGCGCCGGGGTTAATCGCGAAAAGGCTTTGATCTTCTGGAGTAAAGGCGATCTCGATAAGGCTTCCGAACAGTTCGAGATCTCGCTTTCCCGGCAGAGGGACCCCAGAGTTTTTGCCGACAGGGCTCAACTTCGGCGGGAGAAGGGCGATAGTCAGGGTGCCCTGGAGGATGTTCGCTCTGCCAGACAGATGGACCCGGATAACCCCGTCTATCAAGAAGAAGAGCGTGTGATTCTTTCGGAGACGGGTAAATTGAATTAGAAGCCGATCTAGATCCTGCACCGGAGAAGTTCATGAGAGGCGAACTGGAAGTAGATAAAGACCGGTCCGATCAGGTGCCGGAAAATAGAGATGAGCTCCAGAGTCAGAACCAGAGCCAGGACCTGGATGCGCATCCGGATAGTGACCCTGAATATTTCGAAGTGAGCTGTCGACTTATTCCTCTGGGACCAGCGCTGGTCATGATTCTGTTTTGTCTTTTGATCTCTACCTTCTCATGGATAATCGCGTCCTTTATCAATCAGCTTCTCGCGGGCGGCATCGCCGCCATCAGTATCGTCCTGCAGATGTTTTTGATTCCGATTGTTTTTCTGCATGCCACCAGGATGAAGATCAGGCTCTCCCGGCATGGCATCCAGGTGGTCAGTTCGATGCACTCTTCAACTATGCTCCGTCGTCTATCTCGCAGTTGGACGGATCTCCATTCCGTCAGGCTAAGGCGCTTGAAGTCGCCGGAGATTCTGGTCAATCGCATGGCAAGACAAAGAGAGTATCGCTTTCGCCGGTCGAGTATGGCGGAGTTGATCCAGAGGACGCTCGATAGGGGCTGGATTAATTGCGGCTTTCTGATGCTCGATTTCAAATCCGGAGGCATGGCTCCCTTTCCTCTTGCCGGTTTCAGTCCGGAGGATCTGGAGACTGTTTTCATCGCGCTTGCCCGCTGGGGTGATCCTATGTCTCTCAATCCGGACGTGCTTGCCCTGAAGCGCAATGTGCTCACCGGACAAGCGGATATGGCGGAACTCGGGGGAGCGAGTTTCACCCGCATGTGGGAAGAGAGCCTGAAGAGTCAGTTCGAGGTCACCAATTTCGTACCGCTTTCTGCCGGGCAGAATCTACAAGATGGTAAGTTGAAGATACTCATGCTCATCGCCTGTGGTGGCATGTCGTCCGTTTATCTCGCCAGCCGGTTCGATGGCTCTCGGGTGGTGGTAAAAGAGATGCGTGTGCCGGTGGATAGTGAACCGGGGCTGGCGGATAGGGTACACGAGATGTTCTCTCGTGAGGCCAACATGCTTGCCAGGCTCGATCATCCCTCTATCGTCCATGTGCTCGATTATTTTGTCGAGAGTGGTCGTGACTATTTGGTTCTCGAGTATGTGCCCGGTCTGACCCTGCGCCAACATGTCAAAATGGGAGGACCTTTTTCCCAGGTAGAGTCCGTGAAGATAGCGCTCGCTCTCTTCCCGATTCTGGCTTATCTACATGGTCAGGAACCACCGGTGCTTCACCGCGATCTCACCCCGGACAATCTCATATTGAGAGATCCCGGTCGAGAACTGATGCTGGTTGATTTTGGTGCCGCCAACGAGTTTGTGGGCAATCTCACCGGTACGCTTATCGGCAAACAATGCTACATCCCTCCGGAGCAGTTTCGAGGCAGGGCAGAGCCTGCCAGCGATGTATACGCGGCGGCTGCCACCCTGTTTTATCTTTTGACAGGGCAGGACCCTGAGCCTATAAGCGCATCCAGCCCGGCCAGGGTGGTAGGCAGTGATATCGTATGCGGTGAATTAGATGAACTTGTCAATCTCTGTACCATGGAAGATCCCGGGGAGCGTTTGCAAGACATAGATGAGATTATCGAGCGATTGCGCCGCCTGGAAACGAAGCTCTGAGAGAGTCTAAACAATAATGAAAGATTTGAGGATCGATCAGAACGCGGAGCTGGAGCCTGAGAAAGACAGGATTAGCATGGTTTTGAACGGTGTCGAGTGGCAAGAACGTGTGCTTGCCAGAGGCAATAAGACGGAAGTCTCCGGGCACATGCAACTGGGATTGTATTTTTTTTCAGTCGCCCTTGTCAGTCTGGTTTTTCTTGTATCATTGCTTCTTCTTCTGTTTGTCACCATCGGCAAAATCGGCATCCTTGCTGTTTTCCTTTTGATACCACTATTTCTGGTGCTGGTCAGGGCGGGAAGATTCTATAGCGAGAACTCTTTGTCATTGCCAGCTAATTTGCTGGTCGAGCCCACCGGTTTGAAGATAGTGGTTCGAGAACCTGTTACCAGGGTCTCCTGGCCGTTACTCTGGAAAGACCTGGAATCTGCCGAGCTGGTAATCTACCCTTCTAGAAATACCAGGGTTGAGGACGGCAACTATGTCTTTCTTCATTACGATCTGAGCGGATACTCTAGAAGCAAGCAGATGGCTTATTTGCTGCAGTTTATCACTCTTGCGGCATTCAATCGCAAGAGTCTTTTAAATGGCATATTGAGCGGGCGACTCAATTTTTCTTTTATGATTCCACTTGATCTATTTACCCTGGAATCGGATAAAGACCGTTTGATCTCTTCCATATTGCACTACGCCAAACCGGATGTGTTGAGTGATTCAATAAAAAATGCCGTTCAAGACCACTCGGAGATAGGCTTTACTCAGCTATGGCTCGACGATCTGCATTCTTTTAAACGAAAGAGATTGCATACTCTGACTGGTGGCACAGAACTTTGCGGGGGGCGATACCGAATAAATGAACCCCTTTCTGCCGGTGGGCAGGCTCAACTCTATCATTGCTACGACAAAGAGGAGAGTCGGGAAGTGGCTCTCAAAGAGTTCGTTTTACCCGTCGACGCCGGACATGAAGTTAGAGATAGATCTTTTGCCAATGTCAAAAACGAGGCGCTTATGCTGGCATCGCTCGATCATCCAGGAGTGGTCAGGCTCTACGACCAGTTTGTCGAAGATCATCGAGCATATTTGGTCCTCGAATATGTCGACGGTAAAAATCTGAGAAGACTTGTGAAAGAGAAGGGGGTTCTCCCTATTGAATCGATTAAGGATTTTTCGCTGCAGATAGCTCGTATACTCGAGTATCTTCACGGGCTGGAGTCACCGGTGGTGCATCGGGATCTGTCCCCGGATAATCTCATTTGCACGGAAGCCGGAGAGATAAAGCTGATCGACTTCAATGTCGCAAAATTGATGGAGTCCGATGTTACCAGGACCGTGGTCGGTAAGCACGCTTATATGGCACCTGAGCAGTTTCGAGGCTATCCTTGCGAGGCAAGTGATCTCTATTCGCTAGGATGCACCATCGCTTATCTAATAACCGGAGAAGACCCGACGCCTTTAAGCAGGACCGAATTAGCCCAGGATAGGAACGTCGAGCTGAAAGAGCTCGTCTTCGACTTGACCGCCCTTAAGGTCGAGGAGAGATTGGGTAGCGCCAGGGAGCTGATTGCAAGACTAAAGTAGACTAGATTAGATTGCTTGAGCCTTGCCGTGCCTGAACTTTGACCTGTCTGTTCTCAGTTGGTGCTTGCTTCCAGTTTTTTTAGAGTGAGGGTCATGTTCTCTTTTTCATAGTCAGGCGGATTGAGCGCCATCGATTTTTTGATAGCGGCCACGCACTCTTTGTTCTTGTTGAGATGTTGCAAGACGACCGCCAGATTGTTCCACATCAACCAGTCATCGGGGCTTATTTCTGTCCCTCTAGAAAGAACCGCTTCAGCGTCATCAAACTTGCCGACCATGGCGAAGGTGCCGCCGAGGTTTTTATAGAAGGCACCATCGGCGGGGTAGGAGCGAATTGCTCTTTTATACTCTTCGATGGCGTCGTTATATTGCTTTTTCTCTCTAAATGTATTGGCGTTATTGAAGTGATAGTTGGCGTTCAGTTTTTTCTTATTCTGATCGCCGACCGCGAGTTTGCCCATGCTCAAATTGAGATAGGATCGGTCATCGGGAGCCGGCGCCTTGCCTTTGACCTGAACGCTCAGACCGGAGTCTCCGGAACCAACCGGATTTTGCGCGATAGTTTGTGCATCGCCTTCGGCTAGAACGTCCTTCACCGCAACATCTGTGCCGCCCGGGGATGCTGCATCGTTAGCCGAGGTCTTTTCGGCGCCGCCCTGGGCGCAGGCTGTCAGTGCGCACAATCCCAGTACCGTCGCTAGAAATCTCGATTTATTCTTGTTCATTGCACTCATCTCCGATGCTTTTCGCCAATTCAGAACTCATAATTATGATGGTCGGTTTCTACAGCGTGCCTGTGCAATCCGACTAGATCATGCTAGCAGGTAGGCACGCTTCTGATACTAGGGAAAACGCCAGTAATATTATTACAAATTCTTGCGAATTCCCACGGATTTTGGCACGGTTTCTAGCTTTAATAAAGTAACACTCGTTCGATAGTGTCTTTACAACACCGGCGTCGGCTGCTTTCCTCAAGTATCAGAGCTAATTCAGGAACCGAGCACGAAAACAGACTAGACTGCTTTCATGAACAAATCCAGCTCTAAAATTTTTCAAAAGACATTCATCGTCCTCGGTCTCTCCCTGGGTCTGGCCACTCTGGGGTCCCCGGTTCTTTCACAGGCTGTGGTCTTCCATTCTTTCAAGCAGACCGCAGAGCAGTTTATAAAAGAGCGTGATTTCTCTAAGGCAGAGAAACTTGCCGAAGCCGCGGTTCTGGAAGCCGAAGCCCTCAAGAACAAGCTTGGCGACAACCGGAACCTCATAGATAGCCTGGAGCTTCTTTCGAGAGTCTATAAAGAGCAGGGCGACTATACAAAACTGGCGGTTACAAACGGACGCCTGAGGGCTCTGGGGGTTACTTCCTCGGAGATGGTAAGCAGTGAATCGGGAGTGAGCGTCCACGAAAGTGGAAGCAGCGATGTCACTCGCGTAGACTCCGAAGTGCCTCCCCAAGCATACAAAAACAAAGCGGCTTCCGATCAATCTACAGAAGACTCTGAGGCAGGCGTGAATCAGGCAAGTCAGGTAAATTCGAGCAGTGTCGTAGATCCGGCGGAAGTCGAGTTTACCGAGCCGGTGAAAGAACATCTGCAGCCTCTCAAGACCGATGTTATCGCTTCTGCCGAAGGCATTGCCGGGGAGTTGCGCAACAACACCCTCTTGAAAAAAGCAAAAGAGCTGATGGAGATCAAAGGTCATATCAGCTGGGTCAAATGTCTGGAGTTCTCTCCGGACGCTCGCAAGGCCGCCTCGGGTGGCGTCGATAAAACAGTAAGGCTCTGGGATATGGCAAGCGGTCAGGAGTTGCATCGATTCGAAGGGCATGACGATAACGTCACCGCACTGGCTTTCTCTCCTGTGGGCAGCCGTCTGGCTTCCGGAAGCAGCGACAAGACTATTCGTATTTGGGATCTTGAAAGCGGTCGAGAGATCAAAGTTTTGAAGGGCCACGAGAACATCGTCACCTGTCTTGCTTTTTCTGCTACCGGCAGGCTGCTTGCCTCCGGCGGATACGACGGCACGATCAGAATCTGGGATCTGGGCAGCGGCAAGGCTATAAAGATTCTTACCGATAAGGACCCCGGTACTATAAGAGCCCTTTCATTTCTTCCCGGTGAGTCCAAGGTTGTCTCAGGCGGCAGTGACAGGTTGCTGACTGTCTGGAGCATCGAAAGCGGTGCTCCGGTTAAAAAGCTCAGTGGGCACAAAGGTGACATCCTGAGCGTAGCGGTCTCTGCCGATGGTTCTCGAATTATTTCCGCCAGCCGCGATCTGACCGCCAGAATCTGGAGCACTGCCACCGGTGCCGAAGAAAAGAAGCTGATCGGGCATGGCAATTGGGTTTTGCGCGCTCAGTTTCTGACCGGAGACAATCGTGCCATGTCCTGCAGCCTCGATAAGACATTCCGTCTCTGGGACGTCGGTTCTGGTCAAGAGCTAAGCGCTTCCACCATAGGTCCTTTCGGAATGTGGGGAGTGGCTATGAACGACGTCGGCACAAGAGCGCTGACCGGCAGCAATAATTTCTCTCTGCGTCTATGGCAGATAGGGCAGTAGCCGTTTTGGCCCGATCTGATCTGAATCTATCTCTTCTTTTTCTTCTTCGATTTGGCCTGGTTCTTCTTGACCATGGATTTAGAGGAGGACGCTGCATCGTCGGTGTTTGCGTTGCTGGAAGATGGAGCCGCCTGGGCTTTTTTGTTCTCCGCGGATAGATTGTCGGGCAGCTCTACTGTCGGCAATCCGGTGGAGGGATTGGTCGGCGGTACACCGATAATGAGTTCGTTGCCGCTCCATTTACTCTTCATCACCGGGGTTTGCAAGAGACCACGATCTCTCAAAACCTCTCTTTGCACTTGAGACTCCAGATAGTTGAAGGCTTCACCGAGGTTGGTGTTGATACCGTCTTTTCTCAAGCCGTCGATTAGATGTTTGGTGAAAACACTGCCTTTGTATCTGGATGACTCCCAGGAACGCTGGGAGGGCATACTTGATGTGATCACAAGCTGACCAGTTCCCTGCACCACTTTGTCCGGGTCCACATTGCAGACTCTTTGCAGACCCTTGGAGCTGGGGGCGACAACTCCGGAATGGCAGGCATCTAACAAAAGGACAATTCTCTGAGCCTGGACTCTACCTTTTATTATGCGAGCCAGATCTTGCATGGCTATTCCGGTGATAAACAGATTTTTGGGATCTGTATCGTGGGCAACAAGATAATTGACGCCACCGACATCTATATCAGAGGGGCTGCCATGGCTGGAGAAATAGATCATGACCAGGTCATCCGGTTCTGCGACCCGGGGCAGCCAGTTGGAGCCCAGCACCGACAATATATTTGCCCTGGTGGCTTCTTCGTCGGTGAGAATCTGGACATGATCCGGAGAGAAGTTTCTCTCTTTTATTAAGAAGTCATAGAAGTCTCTGGCGTCTTTTGCCGCGTATTGCAGATTGATATCAGAGTTCTTGAATTTGCTGATACCCACTATCACAGCCCATTTGTCTCTGATAGGCTTGTTGATAACCACCTGCGGTGTGCTGTCTCCTTCGCCGTCTTCGCCACCGCTTCTGATACCGGCAGCTCTTCTTACAAGCTCTTCCTGGCGGTCGTATTTCTTTTTCTGTTTATAGGCATCCAGAGATTTCTCCACCATCGCCAGCATCTTTTCGGGATAAGCGCGTTCTTTGATTGCAGAAGATGAGCGCAACATGCGGGTGTCGGAGAGAATAGATCCGGCCTCTTCGTACTTGGAGGCGGCCATCAAGACATTGGCGCAGTCTTCGAGATGGAAGAGTGCATATTTGAACTCGTCCCCCATGCCTTTTTTGAATTTTTCAAGAGCGGTTCGATAAAGCGCTTCTGCCTTCAAAAGGTAGCCTCTTTCCTGGTAGACGAGACCGAGCAGAAGCAAGCCTCTGGCTACGGAAGGGTCGTTCATTGTCAGCTCTTTTTCGAGAATAGATAGGGACTGCTTCTCCGTAGATTCGGCTCCTTCGAGATCTCCTTCGGCCAGGTCGAAGAGGGCAAGTTTATGCAAGGTGCCTGCCAGGGCTATGCCTTTATCATCTTTTGTTTTCAGTCCTTCGAGGGCTGTGGTCATCTTCTCTCTTTCGCCCTGCACCAGGCGAGAATTGAGGACTTTTGCCTGCTTCAGGTCATCTCTTGCGCTCAGGGAATCCCCAATAGCCAGGTTCACGAGAGCTCGGTTCATATAGCCGCGGGCGTCTTTCTCTGTGGCCAGGGCTTTGTCCAGGTCCTCTTTGGCGGCTGTGTTATTGCCCAGGATCATATTGGCCTCGGCTCTATCAATGAGAGCGGCATGGAGACTGCCATTTACCTTGAGAGCTTCATCGAGCTCTTTTAGGGCTTTCTGAGTATCTCCCGAATCGAGCAGGACATGAGCAAGTTTGTAGTGGGCCATGGCATCGTTAGGCAGCAACTGGACGCCGTTTTGGAGATCGCTGAGGGCTTTGTCCTTTTCTCCCAACTGGTAATAAGCAAGACCGCGACGCAGGTAATCCAGACCTTTTTTGCGCGAGCGTTCCAGGCTCTTGGAGTAGTAGGTGATAATCTGTTCGAAGTGTTCTTTCGCTTCTTTATTCTCCCCTTTGAGCTGAAGCACCTCTCCCAGTTCATAGTGGAGGGGGAAAGCGTCCTTTTTGTACTTTTTAAGCAGATAGCGATACTCGGCGATGGCTCCGTCATAGTCGTTGAGGTGGCGCTTGCAATCGGCGCTACCTTCACGCGCTTCTTTTGACTTGGGCGAAAATCCCAACACGACCTCGTAGTCTTTAGCCGCTTTGTCGTAATTGCCGTTGAATTTCAAAGCCCTGGCTCTTTTGAGATAGGCTTCGATATTTTTGGGGTCCAGTCGCATCGCCTGGGTATAATCGTCGATGGCTTGCTTTTGCTTGCCCATGGACATATAGAGGTCGCCGCGCTTCAAGTAACAGGCGACCACATTAGGATTTATCTTGAGCGCCTGTTCATAGTCGGCTAGAGCGCCGTCGAAATCGTTGAGATGCTCCCGGGCGCTTGCTCTATTTAGGTAAGCGTCGAAAACCCTGGGGTCTTCTGTGAGGACTTTGGTGAAATATGTAATCGAAGCCTGGTAGTCGCCTTTCGCCAGTTTACTAAGCCCGCGGTTCAGATTCTTCTCGTAGGGCGGTCCTCCCGCCAGTGCCGCCGGACTCGACAGCGATATCATCAGAAGCATAGAAGTAAGTACCGGAGCTATTTTTTTCATGATAGAAGGCGTTCCTTTTTTTGATTCTTCAGATTTTTGCACACACGGAGCCGAAAAACCTTATTTTATCTACTCTTTTGGCATCACAATTTTGTTTCTACAGGGCTGCCGCAATAATTAGGACGGGCTCTGGCGAATTTCTTTGCTGACTTTGAAACTGTTACAGGCGCATGGATGACGCGTCTTAATCAAAAGTCAGGAAGAGTATCCGAGTTATGTCAAGGGGGGCGGGCTATCGATTTTTAACCAGCTCCAGGCGAGCGAAGACCGGTCGGTGGTCAGAGCCGATGTCCTCGCAAACTTCTCGCTCTATACAGCGCAAATCCGAGCTGGTCAGGACATGATCTATAGGTATGAAGGGCAGAGGGCATGGCCATGATGGCTGAGGACCGAAGCCTTGCTCCGAATCGGTCAAGTTTCCTTCTTTTAGAAGATCTGCGAAATATGGCGAGAACGGGCTGCAGTTGAGGTCCCCGAAGACTATCAGAGGGCGCTGACCGGACTTTGTTTGTTCTGCCACTATATGCAGTTCATTGTTGCGGAATCTAAGATCGTTTTTGGGTGTGACCGTGTGGGCTAAGATAATATGGAAGTCTTGACCGTCTTTTTTGATCGAGGCTTTTATTCGAGGGCGTTTTATCTTGCCCGTGTATTCGATGGCAGGTTCGAGCAACTTATATTTGCTCATCAACATTACTCCGCCGAAACCCTCTTCTTTGTAGAGATAAGGATATTCTGGAAGCGATAGGCAGAGAAATTTGGTCCAGTCCTGTTTTAGCTCAATCACTCCTACTATATCTGCATCTTTTGCTTTGATGACTTTCAGGGCTCGGTCATAATGCTTGTTCTGGTAGGGACGGAGATTCAGTTGTAGAAGAGAGAGGCTGACGTTCGAGGCCGCTTGTGCTGAATTGGAAGCAGGCAGAAAGAGCAGGGCTACCGGTATCAGATTAAGCAGAAGTGCCACCATGTTTATCAGAATTGCTGTTTTGCTCCTGCCGATGAAAGAGGCAAGAACGAGAAGAAAGCTGAGGATAGAAAGAGGAATACGCAGATGGCTGAGCAGCTCCAATAAAAGATTGAGGGTCCCGCAACAGGCAGCCAGTGAAAGCACCAGCAGAATAGCACTGACAGTGAGAAGCGAATATTGTGACAGTCTCTTCAGCAAAGTATCTAGCTCTGGATTGACGGCGATGACGCCAGTATTCTACAGTTCTATTTTAAAAGGAGTTCTACAAATGTCGTCGTTCACCGATCCGGCAGGGCAGGTGGCGCTATGCCTTGCCCTGCTTGCATTTAATCTATATGGTAACGCAGATGTCACGTTGGACTGTTACATTCTTTCTGTGGCAAGAATTTCTCGCCATATCCCAATTAAGACTCCAGACTTTAGCCTCTGGGGCGGGTCAAGCTGCGCTCATATTCCTATAATCCAGCACCCTTACCAAGGTTTATCTCGATATGGCAATAGAATCAACTAATCATGCCCCGGAATATCCGGTCGCAAAAGATACCACTCAGAGCGACAGAGCCGGTTCTCACCTTCTAGCTTCTGCCTATGGAGAGCAATCTTTCGCTCCGCACTCAGGCAGTAGAGAGGTATCGTCAGACAACGGCATTCAGGTTGCTTCAGCCCTATCCGCTGGAATCTGGACCGGATTGCAGACCGACTTCCAGCGCGATGGCGGCATCATGACCGATGCCTCTACCGAGCAACCGGAGGTCGTTCTTGCTGGATTCACCGGTAGAATGAACGTCGGCAAGTTGAGGGATGTCGCCAATGAAGCGGTGAACAGGACCGATCTTGGCAATGTTGTTCCCAGAAATGCGCGCAATTATGCTGGTGAAAAGGTGCCAGCCGCTAACCAGTGCGCTTCGACATTGAGCGATTTGCTCATCAAAGCAGAATTTATTACCTCTCGGGACTATCAGATTCGAGTCACCGATATGGTTGGTTTATTGAACGGCAAGGTAGGCCGACCCGCTGTGCTTTCCGGTAATTTTGACAAGAATGATTTTCCGGATGGCTCAATAGGTATCATCGCCGGAATGGGACACAGCCGCAATGGAAGCAACCACATTGCTATTGTAGAAAGGCATGGAGACAAGGTCTCCATTATTCACAATAATGGCGGCAGAGTGGTTCGTCAGGACATTACCGACAAGTTCTACTATCGCGACGGAAGCCCGCGCTATTCGGATATGCGTCTCTTCAAGCTGAGATAAATTAGAAATTCAGCTAGTCGACCTTCTTCATCGCAGGTACTTTCCACTGACCTGAGGTGGCAGTCTCCTCTGGCCAGTAGAGCCTGAGCACTGCCATGAACGGTCCATCAGGAGCGGGCAGCCAGTTGGCAATCCGGTCAGTATCCTGTGGCTTTTCAGGCTGCATATAAAGAGTGAGGCTGCCGTCGTCGCCAAATTTCAAATCTGGCAGCATTGGCGAGTTGATCAAGTATCTATTCAATTCGTTGCCAACCAAAAGGCTTGATGGCAGCGCATACATGGTCAGAGACCAGAAGGCTTTAACCGGGGGCAGATCGCCTTTTTCGAAGCGAATGGCATACTTGTGTTTCGAGGCATCCAGCTTTTCGCCATCGACATCAGTGGCAAATATAGGATACATGGCTTCCATCTTCGAGTTGCCGAATATGCCCAGTTTTGCTGCAGCCATGCGATATAGATAATTGTTCTTCAAATACTCTCTGGTACCGAAGATATCGCCACTGGTGACCTTGCCTTTATCGACTTCATTATGCTTGAAACTTTCATAGGTCTGCCATGCTTCTTCGATGCCTGATTCCATAGCGCTGCGTATCTCTTTGGGAAGGCTATCTGAATCGAATTTCGCACCCGGAGCGATTCCCGCTTTGGCAAAGCGAGTCATCAAATCCCTTTCGCTCTCTACCACAGGGCAGAAATCGAGCAAGAAGTTGAGTACCGAGAAAACTTCCAGAGAATGATTGTCCTCAGAGAGTGTTACCGGTTTTATAAAGTCTATCGCCGCAGCACTCTTCGGGCTTGCTTTGCCTTCGAATTGAGAGAGGGGTTTCAACTCGTAGCCCTTCTGGATCTCTTTGACATTATCTAAATCTGCCGGATTAAAGAGCTGGGTGCGATAAACACCGAGGACAAGCTCTGTTTCTGATTTTATGACTTCTTTGATGCCTTCCGGTTTGGTTCCTTCCCAGTTGGGCCCGGCGATTAAATAACTACCTCCGGCATTACCGGTGGTGCGGCTGCCTAGATAGGCGAAATTGTGAGTGTAGAGGTCGATGAGCTGCACTGAAAAATAGCGCTTTTCGTCTATTGCGGGCAGGGTCAGAACCATGGGCTCCGCTCGTAGATCAAGACCGACCATAGAGTACGGAGTATCCGAGTTAGGGGTTTGAACCGCTTTGTCTTCCGGGGTGAATACCCGGGCGATGCTTTTTATCTGATTGAAACCTGCTTTGAATTCCGGGTTTTTCGTATCTACGAAATAGCTGTAGAGGATGCGATAGGCGTCAACCATCGGGAAAGCGTATATGTAGGCATCTTTTGCAATGCTTTTTGCTTCTTCTTGATTAATATCGGCGGAAAGGGCAGCACCGGCGGTGTTTATAGACATAGTTATTACTCCAAGCAGCATAGAGACGACAGCCAGGCAGCGATTTACCGAAGAGAATTACATCGTGTATCGCATCCTGCCTGAACAGGAGAGTTGTGGGATTTTAAATCTTCCCATTCTCATATTGAATTGGTCTCCGAAGAGATTCGAATCCGAGAACTATAGCATCGATAAAGTGGAATCTGCTCTTGAATTCAGCCCCGGGGCTTGTTGAATTTCTTGAGCTTGGGCAGCTTCGGACCTTCGGGCGGTGTCTCTTTTTGCTCTAGCTTTTTGAGATTCTCAGCGACCACCATAGTATCCGGATGGTTGTCACCCAGGGCAATTTTGTAGAGATGGTAGGCTGTTTGACAGAGGCGTTTTGCGCCATCCGTATCGCCCTGGCTGAAGTAGTTACCGGCCAGTGCGTTCAAGCTGAAGGCAATTTCTGCCACAGATTCGTTTTGGAGGAATCCGGAGGCTTTATCGAGCCACTGCGGATTTATGTTTCTGCCGGTGCCCAAACCTTCAATAGCCGTGCTAAAGCCATTTAATCGCGGCTCAAAAGCCTCTAGCTCGGAGGCAAGAGATATTGCATTGCTCAGCAAATCGTCTGTATTGTTGGTCAACTTGGGGATCCAGGGTCTGTTTACTCAGGACTAATCTTACTCCTGTACGGTAAAAATACAAGTTGGCTGGCAACTAATCTTTAGTATGTGGTCTGTCTCTTTTCACTTTGTTCTCTACCTTAAATCTGCTTGGCCAAATTGGCTGGGGAATATACATTGAAACTGGCTCCTGATGGAGAAAGACCATACTTAAAGCATTAGTCCTGACCTTTATGGCTCTGGTTCTGGCTGTTTCCGGCAGCGTTTCAGAGCTGCGCGCCCAGGGGTTGATTTCTTTACCGTCCGAGAAAACCAGGCGTTCGGGGAAAGTACTGGATAAATCAGGCAAAGTCGTCTTTGAAGTTGAAGACTTTGAAAAAATCGCAGACTTCTCAGAGGGGCTGGCGAGGTTCATTACAAAGCAAGGAGGAAGGTATTGTTGGGGATACTATGATGTAAACGGCAGGATAGCATTGAGACCAATCTATTCTTATGCCTCTGACTTTCAAAACGGAAGAGCCCTGGTGGGCATCTACACTGGAAAATATTTTGCGATTATTGATCGTCAAGGAAAGCTGATTCGGAAGCTTCCTTCAAATCTCGTGCCTTGTGACCACTTTGGCATAGATCAAAGGCAGTTAGGCGGGTTCTTTTGTGTGTCTCAGAGATCAGGGGTGAAGAAGAAAGCTGGATTATTTGGGAGCACCGGGCTCAGTCTGGGTTTGCTCAATGGAGAGGGGCAGCTGGTAGTACCCTGTAGGTACGACAATTTCGGTGAAGCTTCTGAAGGATTGATACCTGTGGAGCTATCTCGAAAATTAGGATTCGTAGACTATAACGGAAAGGTAGTGGTCGAGCCGAAGTATAGATATGTAAGCCGTTTCAAAAATGGCTTGGCTCGTGTTTTGAGCTTTGAGTCCGAACCAGATTTAGGAGCAGAATCTGGATATGGTTTGATAGATACCAGCGGGAAGATAGTCGTACCGCTTGAGTACAAACAGATCGGTCTTCTCTCCGAAGGTTTAATCGCTTTTCGAAAAAACGAGAAATTAGGCTATATGAATCGAGAGCTGAAGATAGTTATTCCCGAGATTTTCGACAAGGCGGGAGATTTTTCTGAAGGTCTGGCACCGGTAGAATTCGAGGGCGGTTACGGCTTCATCGATAGGGCAGGACAGATCAAGGTCAAACCTCGTTTTGTCATGGTTAATTCTTACGAGGGTCGAAGCGCTCTGGCCGCGATAGACAAACGGGAAAAGAAAGTTCCTCCAGCGGCGTCGATGGATGACTTTTACACAGCTTTGCGCCGAGTGGACAAGTTGAAGCCTTATACTGCAGAGTATTATATTAAGCCGGAATTCAAATACGGCTTAATAGATTCAAGCGGGCAGCTTCTATGTGAAACCGGATTCGATGAGATTTCAGCACCATCCGATGGTATGCGAGTGGTAAAGTCTGGTAGCAAATATGGTTATATTAGCTGTGGGGGGAAATTGCTGATAGAGTCCAAATATCCCTCTGCTCGAGCGTTCTCTTGCGGTCGTGCCATTGTGGCAGATAAGCCTAAGTATTGGTATGCAAAGAAATCGGAAGAGAAGTTCGATCCGGTAGTTGGGATTTTGGGAGAATCTGGTACTTGCGACGTTGTTATCGATCCGGAATTGCTTTTAGCGAATTTGAAGATTAGCTCATCTATAGTCTCTCGTTTTCCTGATAGCGCAAATGCCTATGCTAATAGAGCTGTTTTTCTAAATGGGCTAAAGCGTTTCAATCGAGCACTTGCCGATCTTGAGAAGGCTGTTTCATTGAATCCCAATTCGGCGGAACTAATCGAAGCTAGAGCCTATTGCTATCTAAAGATGGACAAACCAGAGAAGGCGCAGAGGGCTGTAGAAGATCTGCGAGAGAACCCCAAGTTAGTTCAAGGAGCTATAGTCTCTCCAGGCGCTGTTGTCAGTTTCCTGTGGAATTCAGCTATTGCAGAACAGAATAAGGTTCGAGACAAAACCTTAATGAGCCATCCATTAAGTTGGAAGAATGGCATGGTTACTTTGCCCATTTGTTGTACGCCGGAATATTTTGGTCAGATGAACCCAGGCGTTGAAAATCTAGCTGAAGCTTTCGAGGCGGCTGGAGAACTCGATATTGCAGAGCAATTGATCTGCCCTCAGTCTTTTACATTGGTGCCTTTTGCTATCAATTATCCTTTGGATAGAAGTGAGATTGAGCGCCGATACGAAGAGATGGATCTCAAGTTACAATCTGCTTCTAGGTCTTCAAAACCAACTGCTGATTTTTCTCTCTTTGCCAAGCGAAAGGCTTGTTTGGCTGCTCTCGGGGATCTTATTGAATTGCGAAAGCATCGTTATGAAGTAGATAATCTAGAAGCTCTTCTAGAAAAGAGAGTGCGGCTCATAGAGAAGGCTGCCGAATATAGAAGGATTTCAAGTCGAAAGCGAAAAAATAGCATTCTAAGATCATCTTTTGGAGTGCCCGGGGATTTCGATGTCAACAGCGCTAAACTGGACCTAGCCAACTTTTGGGCGGAGTTCGATGATTATAGATGTGAGCCGATATTTGAAGAGCTGTTGATAAATAGATTCTCGAGAAATCTCTCCTCAGGCAGCTATGCTTTTTATCTGGCTCGAAAAGGTAGAGTGAAAAGAGCGAAGGAAGTCTATTCTGCATTGAGTGACTTGCCCGAGGGTCAGTTGGTGGCAGCTCGAATGATTGGCGGCAATACAGAAAGGGAGAGAGTCCAAGACCTGATTCGAGCGAATTCAGCGCGCCTTGATAAGGCTCAAGCTTTGCGTCGAAAACAACAGCAGTTCTGGACGCCTGACCAGGGTGATAAAAGTTACCTTTCTCTGCCTCCAGCGCCGATTCGATTGAATGAAAACAGACCTGCTAAGCTGTTCGAACTAGCACGAAGATGCGAGGATCTCTCTCTGGTTAATGCTTCTCTATACTATCTGAAGCTAGCCGAAAATTCTTTGAAGAACGATACCAGCTTGTCTGATATGAAGACGATGATTGAGCGATTTAGACGAACTCATTTACCGATCAAGCCAATTTCGCTAGAGGTGAATGCAAGGTACTGCAGCAACTCTGCCATGGTCATTCCTATACGTGTATATTGCCTGGACGAGTCGAAGAGTCAGCTCAATAAGTGCATCGAAGAAGAGCCTACCTTCACTCAACCCTATGCAAAGCTAATGCAGATTGCCATCACCGAAGGTGACTACGAAGAAGCTGGGCGTGTCTTCGATCGGGTGATGAAAGTGAATCCGGATTGTCTGGGCGCCTGGGTAGAGGCTGGACACATGTTTAGATATTCCGGCAACAATGCTAAAGCCCGGGAAGCGTTCTTGAAAGTTCAAGAACTCGATCCCGGCAATCAACTGGCAAGGAGGATGTTATCCATCCTCCGGCCAGTTCATTGAAAGTGGGGAGTAGGTAAA
>CAZCBH010000043.1:0-27123 GCA_964496875.1 uncultured Candidatus Obscuribacterales bacterium
CAGGTGGCAGGTAACCGCACGAACTCCGGGACAACTTCTTACTGGAGTCCAAGTGACAAAACAGGGCAAAGTACGACGGGCTGCGTCCATACTTCGCCTTGGCCTCATCCGGGGTGTGTGACGCACCGGGATCAAAAGCTCGAAAGTGATTTGGGGTTACTGAGAAATAAGCACTAAGACGTGTTTATGAATTCAAAGAAAGACACTCAAGAATATATAAAAGAAGTAAAGCGAAGCAATTACCAGAGTGAGATCCAGCCGGACAAGCCCTTCTTCATGACATCCAGGCAAAAACCTGCAACAACCGAAAATCAAAACCCCTTGACTAGCAAGAGAATTCCAGTTAGCGCCGCTGAAACAGTGAATCGTTATCCTTTTCGAACCTAGCGTCAGTTATTGACAAGGTCCATAATCTCGCAACTATCGAAGCCGACCAGACCCATAGATGAAACGGACCTTCCTTCGTCTCTGACATTCTTTTTCAGAAGAGCAGCAGATAGATCGACGATGGAGTCGATGGTCGGCACCGGCATATGGGCATGGGTACCAAGGTCCGACAGAAGAGCATAGATTTCTTTGACGTCCTCTTCGAGGACACTGAGAAATGTCTGGTTATCAATATCGGATGAACCGAGAACAACCTTTCCAAGCGAGAGCAGAGCAAGTTCCATAGTTTCAAATGGCGACTCTGAGGCAATGTCACCCACATTCATGAAGTCCTGAACGGATTTCAAAAAGCCAGGAGCGGTAGAACCATAAACGGCTGCCAGGGACTGGACTTCAGACTCCACGGCTTCGACCATATTGAGCACGAAATCATTTACTGTAACTGTCAATTCCACGGTCGACCTCGAGCCCATTAAAGCAGCCAGAGCCAGTATCGGTCGAAGCAGACGCTCTACATCGGTTAAACCGCGCTCTATAACGTTGGAAGAGGGAACAGTCTCGTCGACCAGACTCTGGATAACACTCAACCCTTTGCGGGTATCATTACGGGTGATACCACAAACAGGTATTCTTTTGCGCAAACCGGAGATCAACATAACGCCGGACTCGACAAGAATAGAGTCGAAAATTCTGCCTATCTCAATCAAACTAATCTGCGCTTTAAAATCGAGCTTTCTAAGCTCACTCTGGAATTGCAACGCCCCACCTAAAGGAGAGTTGACCAGACAGATCACCTGGCCATTTTCGAGATGTGGTGCTATAGCGGCGGCAATATCACTATATCCAGTGGCACCGGTACAAACAAAAATTGCTCTGGAATTCTTGACTGCAACTGAGAGATCATCACAGAATATTTCTGCCGAGATAGACCCCCGATAGAAACAAACGCTGGCATTACGCTGCCGAATTTCGAAACTGTGAACTCCGTAATAAAATCCGTCCTCAGGAGAATCAATCGGGCATACATCAATGGTTTCATCGCTTATCAAATTGGCTACGGCAAGACTTTCAACGCCATCACCGATAATGCTGATTCGCTGGCGATTGTTCGAAAACTCTCCGGAAAGCGCTGGGGACCGGGAGCTTACAAACGATTGATTACCCTGGACTAAAGGACTAGTGTTTACCAAGAAAGCCCCCTGGATCTAGGAACGCCATCATGTTTACACGGGCATGAGCACGGGCAAGTAGTGATGTTGATGGACGAGCGACCTATTCAGAATAGACTTGTTGTGCCGGTAAAACAAGCCCTTTCCGCAAGGTTTAACCTTAGATATAATCACCATTTTAAGAAAAATGAAGTCACTATATAGGATGCTATGACCACCGGATCTTTTAAGAATATACTTTCGCAGTCAGCCTCTCAAAAATTTCAATTTCTTAAAATAGACCGGAGTGCATGTGTGATATGGCCACAATTCTCTACCAAGATTGCGCCGACAAGGACATCTTGAAAGATAAGATCATAGCCGTTATCGGCTATGGCAACCAGGGAAGAGCCCACGCCCTCAATCTCCGCGACAGCGGATTTTCGGTAATTGTCGGAGCAAGGGCAGATGGCGCTTCATGCGAACAAGCGTCAAAAGACGGATTCACAACACTTTCTATCGAAAAAGCAGCTGGTCAGTCAGAGCTGATCGTACTCACTTTGCCGGATGAACAGATACCGAAAGTCTACAACGGATCTATAAAACCCCACGCCAAGCCTGATACCGCCTATCTTTTCGCCCACGGCTTCGCTATCAACTACAAAACCATAACTCTTCCGAAAACTGCCGACATTATCATGGTTGCTCCCACAGGGCCCGGCCACCAGGTGCGCAGCCTCTACCTGGCTAACAAAGGCCTACCGGCCCTTGTTGCAGTAGAACAAAACAGCTCCGGTCAGGCCCGTGAAAAAGCTCTTGCTTACGCCGACGGCATAGGCAGCACCCGTGCCGGAGTAATTGAAACCAGCTTTCATGAAGAGACCGTGGTCGATCTATTTTGCGAGCAAGCAGTTCTCTGTGGCGGCATTCCGGAATTGATCAAATCCAGTTTCGAGACCCTTGTCAAAAATGGCTACCAGCCTGAACTCGCATATATTTCATGCCTGAAAGAGGTAAAATTGATCGCCGACCTGCTCTTCGACTGCGGCCTCGACGGCATGCGCAGCGCTATTTCAAATACAGCCAGATACGGTGCCTATATGACCGGACCGGAGCTGATCGACAGCCGTACCCGCGAAAAGCTGGATAGCGCACTGGAACGTATCGAAAATGGCGAGTTCGCCAGAATATTTCTGGAGGATGCCGACAGACCGGACAACCTGGCAAGAACTATGCAAACCGAAGAAAAAAACAGCCGCTTGAATAGAACCGGCGCAGAGCTTAAAGAGAGCCTGACTTTCTGAATCTTATACGACCAGATTGTCTATCAAGCGCACAGTGCCAAGCTTTGCCGCTATCAAAATGACGATTTTGCGATCAACCGGTGCTTCAGCGAGGGGCTCCAGGGTGGCGCAGTCACAAACCTCTAGATAATCGATATTGAATCCACCATTTTCAGAAAGATCAGCCCTGACAAGATCGATCGCCTCTGACAGCGCCAGCCTCTCTTGACCCCTCACAAGCTCACCGATTCGAACCAGACCGGCTTGCAAACGCGGCGCAATCTCACGTTGCTCTTTAGAAAGATAAGCATTTCTAGAGCTAAGCGCCAACCCATCGTAATCGCGCACGGTAGGCACCGGAACTATTTCCACAGGGATGTCCAGATCCCGAACCATCCTTTTGACAACTTGCAACTGTTGAAAGTCTTTCTCGCCAAAAAAAGCCTTATCTGGTCTAACTATGTTGAAAAGTTTGGCAACCACAGTGGCCACGCCTCGAAAATGGCCGGGTCGGCTCAACCCGCACAAACGCTCTACCAGCTCCCGGGGCGGCTCTACAAAGGTCAATGCTTCCGTGCCGCTTTGATAAAGCTCTGTCGGCTCCGGACTGAACACCAGATCAACTCCGTGTCTTTTACAAATTTCCAGATCCGCTTCGAAAGTGCGGGGATATTTGTCCAGGTCCTCTCCCGGCCCAAACTGGGTAGGATTGACGAAAATCGAGACAACTACTCGATCGCATCGGCTCGAGGCTGCCTCTATCAAGGTTTCATGACCTTTGTGAAGAGCGCCCATGGTCGGTACAAAACCGATGATAGATCCGGGAAACTCAGAGCGGATAGAGTCGTACCAACTCCTCACATCACTTTTACTGCGGGCGATGCGAATCTCTCCAACCTCTCCGGACAGCTTAGATGAAATCTTCATGAGAGACCTCGTCTTGTAGTTCACGGCCAATAACGGAAAATACTAATTCTACAATGTCCCCGGCAACCCTGTTTATGCGTATTAAATTACTGGTACTGGCTTCTCTTCTTTCAGGCTCTCTTATCGTAGCGCCTGTGCCCGGCGCCGCTCTTCATACCGCCGAGCACAGCACAGTCATCGCACCCGGCTCGAAAGAGGACAAAGAAGCAAGGGCGCTCGCTCTCAAAGTCGTCCAGGCCCACGGAGGTCTGGAGAATATAATAAGCTTGAACCAGAATGGCTACCATGCTCAGGGCATCCTGGAGCAAATCTCTTCCATATCCGGAACTTCAAACAAGCTCGACTGCCTGCTTATCTCAAAAGGAATAAAGCAGTATCTAAAATCAAACTTCATGGGCCAGACCGTCATAACCTGCTTCGACGGCGAATCGTGCTGGACACAACAAGGCAATCACGCCATGCCCACAGACCGGATCACTTCTCAACGCATCCTCGAGGATCAACTTCACGGACTGCTGCTTCTAGAAAACCTGCAAGAACCGGATCGCGCAATCAGAGAAGGCAAGCCAAGGAAGCTCAGAGGGAAAAAGTATCTGACTCTCATTGTCACCGCCAATGATGGCAAAGACTCTGTTCTTTACATAGATCCCAGGACTTATCTTGTCGCCAGGACCGAGTACACAGGAACCGATACCGAGCAAGGAGTCAACTGTGTAAAAGCCTATGAATACGCAGACTACAAAGAGCTGGCAGGCACCAGAACACCTTATAGATTGATAGAATACTCCGACCTAAAAAGAGTAAGCGATTTTCAGATCCAGAAATACGATCTGTCCTCTGCCATTTCAGACGATATTTTCCAGCTTCCAGCCCAGGAAATTCCAGAAAGATTGCTATCCGGTCCGGTATACATACCCTTCCAGCTGGTCGCCAACGAGATCTTGATCAAAGCGAAAGTAAACGGAGAAAGAGAGCTCACTTTTTTAATCGATACCGGAGCGACCCAGTCGATACTCGACTCTGAAGTGGCTAAGTCACTGGGCATCAGAGATTCAGGCGACTTTAACATCACCACAGGCTCCGGAGCGATGAAAATGCAATTCATGACTCTAGATTCGGTAAGACTGGGAGACCTGACCGTCAACAACATATCGGTAGCCGTCGCCCCCCTCAAAAATTTCGCAGCCAACCTTAGAATCAAGCCCTCAGGACTGATAGGAGCAAATCTTTTAAAGCGTTTCCAGCTCACCATAGATTATCCGGAGCGCAAACTGGTGCTCCGACGACCCGATACCAGACTCGATACCGATAAAGGCATAGTCGTAGAGACAAAACCTTCTCTCGGTGTATCAGGACTGGCTGTGGAAGGGGTTCTAGACAACAATCTGAAACTGACCTTTTTGCTCGATTCAGGGGCCGCTTTCAATCATGTTTCCGAGCATCTTGTAAAAGACGTTTTAACGGATACCCCCATATTGCCGGTAGGCTCTATCAAAGGACTGGACGGCAAAGTGGTCAAAACCGGCGCTATCCGCTTCAAGACCCTGAAAATAGGCCAGCTTTCCATCAAAGACCCGATATTCTCTATCGCGCCAGGCAACGGCAAAAACAGTCCTGGCCTTATTTCTGGTGGAAATCTGGCCATCATCGGCAACCCCTTGCTCAGTCGCTTTAGAGTAACCATAGACTATGCCGAACAGAAGATCCTGTTCGAGAAGTCTAAACAACAACGATCGGAAGAAGCTCTTCTGAAGAGACTCGCAAACATAAAAGCGGCTTATTACAGTGACGAAAATAGATCCAACGCGCTCAACGAACTTAAAAAGCTGAAAGACCGAGCCCTGACCAGAAAACAATATGGAGCCGCCGGTGAGATCCTTTCTGAATTCACCTACCTGGCAGCTGTTACAGGAAAGCTGACCAGCGAACAGATCAACAAGAGTTTTTCCAGGGCCGTTCAATTGGCGATGGTCAGCAACAAAACCGACATCGAATCGAGAATTCTGGCGACCTGGGCACGTTATTTCCTTTCGGAGAAACCGGAAGACTATCTTGATTATGCCAGCTCTCTAATCTCAAGAGCGATGACAGCGGATCCGACCCAATCCGACCCGTATGCCATAGCCGCCACGATGCTTCTGGATAGAGAACACCAGGAAAAAATCAAGAAAAAGCACAAACTAGAATACACACCAAAAGCGGTATTAATGCTGGACCAATCTTTGATGCTCAATCCCTCCAACTGGATGGCTCTCTGGACAAAATACGATCTTGCCAGGGAGGAAGGCAGAAAGAAAGAGATGAGCATTGTAGCTCAGTTATTGAGGCGGTATTACCCCGATGCCAGACAGGTCAGAGATCTTAAATTCCACTGAATCAGTTGACGGGAGCGGGCGCTTGCTGAAGCAACACGACCTGGAAAGGCAGTGAACCTATAGGTTTTCCGGCAATCTCCAGAATAATTTCGTAGGTGCCTTCACTGTTGAACGTCAAACCACTGAAAGCACTGATTATTTTGTGGGTGACAAACTGATTGCGAAGCGGCTCTACATTGGCAGGAGGCGAAATCGCCACCACATTACCACTGCCGTCCGCTATCTTGAATTGATAATCAAAACCTGTCTGGGAGCCGGATACCTGGGCGAAAGCAAAAACCAGTGGAACTACCGCCGGAAAAGACTGTGCCGTGATGCCATTGTAAATGTTGATACAAGATACCGCATCCACACGGAGCACATCTTGAAGAACTCTCTCGCAAAGGATGATACCTATCAATCGAGGTGTATCGCTCATGCCTATCTCCCGTTCTCTATTTTGGCAGCGCTTAGCGATTGAAGTAATTTGGTTTTCGCTAACACACTAGGAAACCGCCACATTATACTAGTAACAGAGCAGGTTATTCGCCACCGCTCGATAGACGTTAATAAACGAGCCCTGACGAGAGATATATCATGCTGGACCCTGAACAACTGACATTCATCCAATGGTTCTGGATCGTGCTGGCAGCCATATTGATTATCTTCTTTCTCTGCCGCTGGATAGACTTCGCGTATCAGTACTAAACAGAATATTCAGTAAACAGACGAAGCTGAGACATCTGCGCAAACTACGCTATAAGTTAAATAGTCATGATAGAAGCTATGTTTAATTAGTAGTTAGTACTGTCGCGATAGCCGATTTAATACTCTTCCGTTTTAAATTCTGAGGTTTGAAAAACCTATCAGGTTGAGATCTCAGAAACTTTTCAACGCTTAAGTTGACTTAGGGATCTCCGACTTTCTACTGTAAAAGTACCTTTTTAACTTCCTGACAACCAAAACCACGCTTATCGCCTAAGACCCTTTCACCCGCAGCACAGCACCAAGACAGCATCTCTTCCGAGAGACGCGGATGAAAGTACCCATGCCGACTCGAAATCTTCGAGCCGGCGTTTTCTTAGCTTCTTAACCAACTTTAGAAGGAGCCCAGCAATGGCTGCAAATCTCTCTGAAGCGGCCGGGAATCAGCCTGAAACGGGAGCCGTGAAGACCATCTTCATCGGCATCACCGGAACCCGAGGAGCAGGCAAATCCCAGGTCGGCAACATTCTTCGATCGAAAGATGTCCCCGTCATCGACGCGGACGGAATCGGTCACGAGTTTTTGAACGGCCCCAACGAAGTCTACTATGCAGTGCTCGAGCGTTTCGGCGCCGACCTCGTGGACGTCGAAGGCGGGCCGATCAACCGCGAGAAGCTGGGAGCCATCGTCTTCAGCGACGAACAAGCTCTCTGCGATCTCGAAGCTTTGATTCACGAGCCAATCTTCAACCTGATCGAGAAGCGCATGGCAGATCACGCCGGCAAGCCCGTTGTGGCTGTCGAACTGCCGCTGCTTCACGAGAAGGGCAGGAAGGCTCAGTTCGATGTCGTCTGGTGCGTGGTCGCGGATGAGGCTGTCCTCATCCCGCGCATGATGGACCGCGACGGCATCAGCGAGCAAGAAGCTCGCGACCTCATGGCAAAGCACGCCACTCAGGCTGAAAAGGCGGCGTTGTCCGATGTGGTGATCGACAACTCCGGCACCCCCGAAGAGCTGGAAGCGAAGGTGCTGGAGCTCCTCGCTGCTCTCACCGCTACGGCGGAAGCCGATGCGGAGCCCGAAGCCGAAGCAGAGCCCGAAGCCGAAACCGACCCTGTTGTGGACGGCGCCGGCGACACGGAGACTCCGGCCGAAGGCAACGCCGACGGCGAAGGGGAGGGCGAAGAGAACAGTGCCGAAGCTCACTACCAGAAGCGTCTGCGTCAGTTCGCCGAAATGAGCACCGAAGCGGTCCTCGGTAAAATGGGCAAGGTAGCCACCACCGGGCACAAGTCCGCCCGGGCGACCACGCGCATGAATGTCTCGAGCTGCGAAGGAGACTGCTCTGACGGCGAGCACGACCAGGAACGCGAGCTGGAAGTGACTGTGAGCATGGCCGTGCGCAATGCTCGGATCGGCGGTGGGGAACCCTGCGCCTGTGGGTGTGGGGAGACCTGCCGAGCGGGATGCGCCTGTGCCAAGGACTGCGGTTGCGCCTGCAAGAAGCCGGTACCTCCGACCCCGGACCCCCAGCCCGGTCCCAACCCAAACCCGCAGCCCAAGCCGGGTGCGGAAGACGGCAAGAAGGGCCTGGACAGGACCACCCTGATCGTGGCAGCAGCTGCGGTCATGATCGCCTTCTTCGCTCTCCTGGCGTTCCTCTACGCCATGAACAGCCCGAAGGTCACTGTCACCACTCCCGCCAATCCCGTGGTCGTGGTCCAGCAGCCGGTATGCCCGGTGGACTGCGACAAGCCCGTCAAGCAGGTGGAGCCGCCGGTCTTCCGTCTGGAGCCGCCTGCCCATGACACCACGGTGACCGTGGTGCCGGGTCTCCAGTGTCAACCCGGTGTCTTCCGGGAGCTGACCGAGGAGCCCGGCTATGCCTTCCGCGCCATCCACAACGCGGTCCGTCCCCGGATCTCGAAGTACTATGAGCGCTACGGCGAGGGCTGCAAGGGGCTGCTTCTGGTCGGCCGGGACGCCAACAAGCGTCTGGTCATCCACCAGTACTACGACGCCAACAAATGGCTGGAGTACGGGCTGGTCTTCGAGTACTTCCCCAACCGCACCATCCAGGTGGATCGCTTCGACGGCAGAGACAACATCTTCACCGGCCGAACGGTCTACATGGTCGACCAGAGCGACCGCATCGTCGGTGCTTCCGTCTATGACGGCATGCGGCGTCTCGTCCTCGAGACGACGATCACGGTCGGAGCATCGGGGGAGCCGCTGTCGGTGTCCATCACCCGCTACGACGCCAACACCCGGGTGACGATCGGCAGCAACTCGATCACCGAAGCATCGAAAGCCGTGACCTACCTGAACACCAACCTCCTCGGCTACGACCTGCGCAGCTCGCTGCAAGTCAGGTAACAAGCCGAAGCGGACGGTCCTGCTCGACCGGGGAGCCTCTTTTATGAGGCTCTCCGGTTCGGGTTCTTTCCTGCAGCTGTGTACGAATTCAGCCTTCGCAGTCTTCGCAAACTTCGCAAAAAGCAGGAGGCAATATGGCAAAAGTCGAAGTAAAGCCCAAACCCGGGCACAAGTATCAACTCGAGATTACCGCGGGGTCTCACACCATCATCGCCGACCAACCTTCCAGTAAGGGCGGTTCCGACGGTGGCCCCGATCCCAAAGAGCTTCTGCTGGGGGCCCTTGGCGCCTGTGCTGCTCAAACGATTCTGATGATGGCCCCTTCGAAGAAGTGGGACATTCAGGAATTGACCGTCAAAGTCTCTTTCACCAACGGTGGTTCCGGCGGACAGGATACCTACACCGAGGAAATCGAGGTAAAAGGCAATCTGACTGCCAAGGAGCTCGACGGTATCAAGAAAATGGCAGAACGTTGTCCGGTCATGCGCGCCTTCACCGGCACCAAGACCGTCAACGCCTCCATCACCAAGATCTAGGCTCACCAGCCTCCACTCTTTTGTAAGGAGAGTAACGAGTGCGGTGTTTTCTTTCATCGCAGAACGGCGCAGCCGGATCCGGATTTGAATTAGGAATAGTCCGGGTCCGGCCGCAAACCGTAACACCTGTGCATCGCGCCCCGTTGGCTATCGAGACTTAGGAGAAAAACGTCGGCTCCCGACAGCAAGCTCCTCTGGCCACAGATAGAACATAACGCGCCGCGATGCCAACTTGCTAAGGGATTCCGAAAATGTCCCTGGATAATGTTCCAAAGCTTTCACCCCAGGTGAAAGGTCTCATGTTTCTCTTCGGCTTCATCTACTTCTCGCAGGGTATCGCCCAGTTCTCCGGCCTGATGAGCCAGCCGCTCACCTTCTACTTCAAAGAGGTGCTCGGCTTCGGCGCAGACGCGGCCACCAACTATCTGGCGGTACTCACGATTCCGTGGGTGATCAAGCCGTTGTACGGTTTGATTTCCGACTTCTTCCCTCTTCTGGGATACCGTCGGAAATCCTGGCTGATCCTCATGAACAGCATGGCCGCCATGGCCTTCCTCTGGCTCACCGGCCTCACCGCCGCCAACCAGATTGTGCTGGCCATGACACTCACCGCCATCGGTACCGCGGCATCCGATGTGATCATCGATGCCCTGATGGTCGAGAAAGGCCAGAAATTCAAGATCACCGAGCGCATCCAGGCGACCCAGTGGCTGTGGTTCAACATCGCAGCGATTGGCACCTCGCTTCTGGGAGGCTTCCTGATCGACTCTTTCGGCGCCGAGTCCGCCCTTAGAATCGCGGCGGTCATTACCATGGTTGCTCCCGCAGCCGTTGTAGTGGCGGTCTGGTTCATGCTACAGGAGGACAAGGTCAAGCTCGACCGAGCCCAGCTCGGTTCGACTGTACAAGGTCTGTGGCAGTCGGTTCGTCATCCGACGCTCTGGGCGGTGATGTTCTTCATCATCTTCTGGGAGTTCAGCCCCAGCCTGGGCACGCCGTTCTATTACCACATGACCGACAACCTCGGCTTCTCCCAGAAGTTCATCGGAACTCTCGGTGCGGTCGGCTCAGTCGGTTCGGTTATCGGCGCCTGGGTCTATGGCTTCTACTTTGCCCGCAAGACCTTGCGCTTCCAGCTGGTGTTCAGCATCATCACCGGCTTCCTCGGCACCATTGCCTACCTCTCGCTGATGCAGCCCAGTGATCTGTCCGGTCCTATCGCCCTCGGGCTCTCGCTCGTCTTCGGCGCCACCGGCATGATCGCGACCCTGACGGTGCTCACTCTGGCAGCCCAGGTCTGCCCACCGAAAGCAGAAGGGTTCACCTTCTCGGTTTTGATGTCCGTGAAAAACGGCGCCGCCCAGCTTTCTGCCATCCTCGGCGCCTGGCTCTTCGTCAATGTTTTCGCCAACACTCTCACCCCTCTGGTCTGGGTGTCCGCCCTGGCGACCCTGTCCTGTCTCGTGCTCCTGCCGCTGTTGCGGGGCGTGAAAGACTCGACGGCGTCAAAAGGCGGCGAAGAAAAGAAAGACTGATTCTCTGTCTTTTCTGAGAAAGCGCAAGCCCTTTTCTTGCGCTTTCTCACCTTTAACCCTCCGTTGACAACTTGTGTGTGTGCTCGACGGAGCCAGAGAAACAACTTCGCATCAAATAATCTGGTGCCGCCCTTGCTAGAATTGTGCATCAGAGAAAAGCATCCGTGAAGGTAAGAATAATGAAACCGACAAAGGAAGACGTCTCCCGGCAATTCGGTAAGAATGCCGAGAACTATGCCCTGAGCGCAGGCCATGCAAGAGGCGCCGACCTGGAAATCGTCTTCAACATGCTGACGCCGAACCGGCGCTGGCATGTGCTGGACATCGCCACCGGAGCCGGACACACCGCAGCTATGGTGGCGCCATCGGTGGCAAGAGTAACGGCCATCGACCTTGCTCCGGAGATGATCGAGCAGACCCTTAAACTCTTCGAGAAGAAGGGTATCGAAAACGGGGACGCTAGAGTGATGGATGTCGAAGACCTTTCGCCCTTCGAGGACGAGAGCTTCGACGCTGTCACCTGTCGCATCGCGCCCCATCACTTTCTCGACATCAAAAAGGCGGTGGCCGAAATTGCCAGAGTCCTTCGTCCCCGGGGAGTCTTCGTGCTCGAAGACAGCCTCTCTCCGGAAGATGTTGCTCTCGATCGTTTCATCAACGAGGTCGAGAAACTGCGCGACCCGACTCATGTTCGGGCGTACAACGAATTCGAATGGCGCGAGATGCTGCGCTTGGTAGGATTCAAAATCAAGAAGACGCGGAACTATCGAAAGACCCACGAGATCCAGGACTGGATGGACAAAGCCAGTCTGGCTGCCGACCAACAACCCCTGGTGCTCGACGCTTTCCGTTCTGCCGACGAAGCTGCCCGGCTCGAATTCGAGAT
Source organism: uncultured Candidatus Obscuribacterales bacterium (assembly GCA_964496875.1). GTDB lineage: Bacteria > Cyanobacteriota > Vampirovibrionia > Obscuribacterales > Obscuribacteraceae > RI-106. The sequence goes on from CAZCBH010000043.1 coordinate 12,138, forward strand.
CAAATTCGAAGGCGACTTGCCGGTGAGCTATACCGACAACAAAATCATTCTGCGTGCGGTGAAAGCCTGACGCAGAAGAGGCAAATGACCATGATCGAAGTTACCGAAGCTGTGGTTCGAGAGGCTGATGCACGCGCTCAGAAAGCGTTGGACGATGCGGTTGCCAGAGCGAAAGCAAACGGCACCGAACTTGCTCCCGAGGTTGCCCTGGCCATTCACAAAGGCGCCTGGGCAGCAGTAACCGGAGCAGAGCACGTCAAAGTTCGACGCAGCTGATTCTTCATCGAACTCGCCTAATTAGTGCGTTTTCTAGAAAACCCTGACGCTGTCAGGGTTTTCTTACTTTCATTGTGTTCTACTTTACACTATAGTATTTATAAAACCAACCAGAAGACAGCAAGGGCAGCGGCATATAAGTAATTGTCCCTCCTGTCCAGCTTTACTTTTGCAAGAGCCTTGCTTGAAGAAGCAAAGATATAAAAGGTGCGCTAACTTGACAAAAAAAATACCGAAAACATTTGAACCGCCGCATATTGGGAGATTCTTGCAAATAGAAAGTGAGCTTAACCAGACAAAAGCTTTCTTACCGACATAATCGAAGATCTAGTAACAATGAAGATGCTATTGAAAGTTGTCTCAATCCGTTTCTTTACCAGTGATTTCTTAATAGAGCCCAAGAAAACCTACTCCAGTCGTCTTTGAACCCAGCTTTATCGAGCAGCCATGCTCGCCATCGAAACTTTAGAAAACAGGAAAAGACAATGAGAGGCTTCAAACTTCCCCGGACTCCTCATGGAAATCCATATTCGCATTTCCTCAAAATGCTTGCGCTTTTCACGATCTCTTCGGCAGTCGTAACTCTTCTCAGTCTGGGCGTCTCGCTGACCGGTGGCTTCTTTCAGAACATCGCCGTCATCTTTGCTCTCTCCCTGGGAAGTCTTGTTCTCGGCATTTTCTTCACGATGCTGATGCGTACTTTCTTCGGACTGATTCAGACCGGTCGTATTCTTCAATATCTCGGCTTTACCGCCGCAGCGACCACCATGGTCTATCTTTTGGGTCTAATCTTTCCAGCGGTCGTCTCTGCCGGCTTTTCTCTCTTGGCCGGTACCGCGATTTTCGCCATTGCCTTTCTTCCTGCCACCGTCCTGGGTGTGGTTCCCTACCGCAAAAGAACCTGGCTGCCGGTGAAAAGGAAGAAGAACAGCAACTAAAAGCTCGACACCATCCACAGTGCCAGTTCTACAACCAAGAATCTGACTATATGAGCAAAGACAGAAATCGCCTGCTCGTCTGCACGAGAGGCAAACATTGCCCTAAAAACGGCAGCTTGAAGATTTTTAAGCACCTCGAACAAGAAGCATCCACCCTGGGAATCGAAATCGAGGTGTTCGCCTCCAAATGCCTTGGTATGTGCAAACATGGACCCGCTGCTGTTTTACTGCCGGAGAAAAAGAAATACCGCGAAGTAGACAAAAAGAAGTGCAAAAAGATTCTGTCCAGAGCTTCAAAACCCTCTGGCAAGAAGAAGAAAAAGCATGATTGACTTCACGTCGAATGCTTTTGTGATAACGATTTTCAGGCTGTTTCCAACAGCCTTTCCCTTTTGATTTTTATACTATTTTATATCGTATTGGTTTTTCGAAGAAAAAGAGAACAGCCCGCTCCATCGGGCTGTTCTCGAGAGAGGTCAGGTCAAGACTTCGGTCCGAGTCAAGGACTGTTCAGGCTTAACGACGATAGCCGTACTGTCGCTGAATGCGCTCCAGATCACGCTGGTAACGTTCCTGGGCCCGTCGGAGCTCCTCCTGCTGGCGCCGGTAGTCTTCCTGCTGGCGTCGATATTGACCGTAGTCGAAATCGTCGCAGGGACGGGGAAAGGTGGTCACCGGCGGCACATACTGGATGGGACGACGACCGTAGTAGGGGTTGCCGTAGCCTGGATATCCGCGACCCGGATAACTCCGATACTGATAAGGCGAGCGGTTGTAACTGCGGGTGTCGATGTAGAAACCGCCGCTACCGACCGAAACCCCACCGTTGCCGACGTAGATGCCGAGGTTGGGCAAACTCAGGCCGAAGGTTGCCTGGCTGTGCCGGTGATCGGCGCGAGCCTCCGACGTTCCGAAGCAAACAGCGGCGAACAGCATAGCGACCAGGATGCCGAACTTCTTGTGGTTCTTCATTTTTGTTGTTCCTAGGTTTTTGATTCTTGTTTTGAACAAATGGAATTGCCTGGAGAGAAATGCCAGCTCCAGGCCAAAGCAATCGATACCACATATGGTGCGTATCTCCATACCGCTCGTTTTATCGGCGAGCCAAACTCTCTGTCTTATTCTGGATGGAGGTCAGGTAAGTAGGGTTTAAAAGTGGAGACCACACCGGCTGGGGGATCGAAAAGGATGCTTCCAGACTAGCCTCTAAAGAGCATATAAACAACTGAGATCATGATTTATGGAGAATGAAAAGTATCTGTAAAAGCCCATGCAGCTTCTCTTTATGCTGAATACTACTTGCTATAAGTCCGGTTTCGCAACTAGCAATAGAGATATGACGCCAAAATCGAAGCGAATCAACCGATATCAAATAAGGCAATAAAAGAAGAAGCCCCTGAAACCCACTGACAACCGTCCCGAGAAGAAAACAGACCCAGAGACCGCTTTCGATATGACGAACCGGTCGACTATGGATCTTGCGAAAAACCGAAGCCCACTAAAGATGAGAGAAGTGTTGAGCCGCCGCAGCCAGTACTATGAATAAGAAACCCATGCCCAGTACGAACATTACCTTGTCTGCCGTGCTGATCGGTGTCATTGTCGTGTCTCTCCAGCTAATTCGAATTGAGGTCATCTAAAAATTTATCTTAGTATACATCATCTTATTCTTGACGACAAAACACAAAATCGCCGCCTATGCACCATATATGATGTCACTTCCGCATGTCTACCAGAGCCAGGGATAAGAAGCTCGTTTCGACAGTTTGTAATCTTCCAGGTCCGTAAGAGAGAAAATAGAGAGCGCTTCATCAGCAAGCTTGCTGATGCCGTCGAACAACTGATCGGGAATTTCAAAAACCTTTACACCGCTGACAAAGCTGGGTTTCTCTTTGAACCAGCCTAGCTTTACCAGCTCTTTATAGTCCGGATCCCGCACCATCAACTGAATCTCACTCAAGCCATAGTAAAGAATGTAGCAAAGTAAAAGCTTCGACCCTTTTGACAACTTATTGAATTCGTTAATAGAAACGCCTGTAGCCGATTCGGTAGTCATTCTCTCAATCTCAACGTTTGTTTAGTGTGTTACATCGAAATTGAATTTTACAGCACAGTTCACCTTTCATACAGCCCTGCGTATAAAGAGCGAAAATATTTGCTATAAGTAATTGAGTCGGACAATTTGATATAACCAGGCAATGTTCAGAAATCGAAATCAAAAAGGCTCTGCCAATCTTCTTTATCTCTTCGGCGGAATGGCACTGGGTGCACTGCTCTTCTGGGCCGGACACCAGTTCTGGCCATCCGAAAACATATCCGAGCTTCCAAAAGTCGAAACCAGCATCAAAAAAAAGAATGTCTTCAGCGGCACTCTGCAAGAGAATACCATCGCGGATATCGCTTCTGAAGCAGAAAAGAGCGTGGTCAACATCAACACTCGCTCCAGAGTTCTACTAAACGACAATCTCGCCTACACCCCTTTTGGGATGATTTTCAACCTTCCCCAGGTCCAGGAGCAACAGGGTGCCGGCTCCGGCTTTGTAATTCGCTCCGACGGCTATATCCTCACCAACAATCATGTCGTCGACAATGCCCAGGATATCCTGGTCACGATGCATGACAAAAAAACCTACCCCGGCAAAGTGGTGGGTCGCGACAAGCTGACTGATATAGCCGTGGTCAAGATAGATGCAAAAGACCTGCCGGTGGCAAAGCTGGGCAACAGCGAAGACTTGAGACCGGGAGACTGGGTGATTGCTATCGGCAGCCCCATGGGCCTGGAACAGACCGTTACTCTGGGCATAGTAAGTGCCCTGGGTCGATCTTTAGAAGGCAAGATAAGCCAATCAGTTCACCTGATTCAAACAGATGCCGCCATTAATCCGGGCAATTCCGGCGGTCCTCTCCTCAATATTCACGGAGAGGTTGTCGGAGTCAACACAGCCATCAATCAATACGCTCAGAACATCGGCTTTGCAATACCAATGTCCATGGCAAGAGATATAGCCAAAGAACTTCTGGAGACCGGTCGAGTCGGCCATCCGTATTTGGGTATCTATATGCAGGATCTGACCCCCCAGCTGGCAGAACAACTGGGGATGGACTCTTCTCTCAAGGGCTCCATCGTTGTCCGTCTGCAAAAAACCGGTCCGGCTTACAAATCCGGCTTGCGACCGGCAGATGTGATAATCGAGCTGGAAGGCAAAGAAGTGGGCTCCAGCGAGGATGTCCAGAAAACTGTCACCGCACACAAACCGGGTGATAGCCTGCAGGCAAAAGTAGTCCGGGCAGGAAAAACATTGCCTGTAACCATCAAAATAGGCGATATGCCCGACGAAAGACGGTTGATCCGTTAACTATAGCAGTCAGACCTATTCCATCCAACTAGTCCTTGCCTGTCAGGACCGCATCAAGGGGCTGCACGCTGCTTCTCATCAAAGCCACGTCAGACCGAAGGAATGCCGTCGCTCCACCGGACTGATCGAATGAAGCCGGTTGGATGATGCTTACCACGGTTTCGCTTATGGGGTAACTTCTGCCGCCGAATCTATCTTGCTGATAACGGCTCTGGTTCTGAAATTGACCGCCATTCCTACGGTCTCTATGATTGAAGTAGTTGTCCCCGTTATCAGAGATGCGTGTCAGGAACATGTCGGCTCCGACGTTCTTTTGCTCGATTCCGTCCGCCACCACTACCTGTTGCATAAACTCAGGCGAATTGGCACCAAAGCTCTGCTGCCTGAGATGCTCGATTACGTCTTCCGGGTATCCGGCATCCAGTGTTTGTGCCAGGCGAACACCTGTATCTCTGGCCATATCGCCTGAGTGAATAGAAGTCCTCAGATTCGAGGCGGACTCTCTGTAAGGAGTAGCCTGAAGAGGATCTACGGAAGATCTCATGATCGCTACATTGGCTTGCCAGTTACGACCACTGCGATCCTGAGCGAGCACACTGACAAGCGTTGCATTGTCATTATGACGACCGTTTCTACCGTGTCTGAGTTGAGATTGATTCTGGAACTGATTGTAGCCGCCATCGTAGAGATTGCCAGGGGTGAGATTGTGGCGATTCATATCGGGAGAATCAAGCACCAGGTCAGCACCGGTCTGAGGCTTTTCGGTATCGTCTATTACAGTAACCAGCTTATGGAAGTCCTCCGGATTCATAGAAAACGATGCCCGGCGCAGCCTTTCGTTGGCTTCCTGCACCTGATCTCCATCCAGCAGTTGAGCTATATACACACCTTCCTGTGCGATGTCTTGTCCGACAACGTCTCTTGCTCTTTCTCCGCCCATAGTAAGTCTCTCCAAAATATCCTGCCCGCTTGCAATACTCCCATCAAAGCGGTTCGGGGTCACTGGGGAAAATACGAAATATCACAAGTTCATTAAAGGGTCAGGTTCGTGCAATTGAGCGAAGCTTTTTGAGTTTCGGGAAATCTGGTTCAAAGTCAGCCATAACCTTGATATCCAGGCGAAAGGATGTCATTAAGGCGAAGGATTTTTCATTGTTCACTTGAACCATAAACAAAGCCTCTGCCAGTTTAGTCTAGTGTTTTTATCCATTAACTGTCTGAAGGTTTCTTTTTCTCTTTCCTGATCAAATTTGCCCATCTCCCATCTGAAATCCGCCTCTATGCCTGACCCTGGTCCGGAGCTGAATTAGTGCACTGGAGCCGCCCTGAGCAAAGAGCTATCTGAGAAGAGAAAAAGCCGTTTTCCCACTAAACTCAAAAACCAAGGGAGATTCCCATGGCGAAATCCAAGAGTTCCATACTCCTGCCCGATGGAGTGTGTTCAGACTATGAATTACTCGATTCCGGAGTGATCAAGGTCGCTCGTTGTTTTCCATCGCTCGACAGCCCCTGGCAGAAAGGCGCAAGGATTCCCGATTACCTGAGCCTCGTCGATCACAGCTTCAAGATGGACAAGCGCGACTATGCAAAAGCCATCTCTAAAGAAGAAGAGAGGCTCAATCTTCTTGTCCGGCGCATGCAAGAGCAGCGACTTTCTCTGGTCGTTGCCCTGCAGGGACGCGATGGTGCCGGAAAGACCGGCGCCAGCAAGAAGATTATCGAAGCCCTCGACCATGACTGGCGACTCTTCCGCATCATTCCGGTGGGAGAACCGTCGGACGAAGAGAAGAACCAGCCGTATATGCTGCGCTTCTTCGAGCGTGACCGCATGCCGGAATTCGGACAGGTTCGGGTCTTCGACCGGAGCTGGGCTGAAGATGTTCTGGTTGTGCCGGTTATGAAACTCGCATCTGCCGCCCATGTTCGCAACTGCTATCCGGAAATCCGCACCATGGAATGGTTGCTTCGCAGAAGTCGTTCCGTCGTTGTCAAAATCTGGCTCGACATCACCAAGGATGAACAGCTAAAGCGCTTCAAGAAGCGTGAAGCTGAAAAGCCATGGAAGTACAAGAAGTCGGATGTGGTGGCACGGAAGAACTGGGACAAGTACACGAACTGGGGTAACAAGCTCTTCTACTGGACCGGCAGCGAGCATGCCCCCTGGCATATCGTTCCGGCCGAGGACAAGCTTTACAGCCGGATTACCTGCCTGCAGGTGATCAGCCAGACCCTGGAAGCGGAGCTGGAGTCTCCCTTCCGCAGCTTCTAACCGATGCCGCCACCATGAATAAATGAGTTTTGACATATGACTGAGAAAGCAAATTAAAGGCTGTTCTCCGTCATATGTTTTTTGAAGGATCTATTATGATATCATATAGTATTTTTCTGTTTTGTAAAAAAAGAAGGGGGGCACGAAACTGTTAGTTTCTTGTTCCGTGCCCCCTTTCCGTAATCAGGTCTTACCTTTTGGTCGACCTAGCCTTGGCCGGTAGCTTCAGCCGACGAAAGCCTCGTTGGTCGCAGCCTTGGAGCGCAGCAGCTCGCAAGGCGCGTAGTTTTCACCGGCGACCTTCGAGAGCCAGTCGAGCTTCTGGCAGACCAGCTTGGTGCCGGTGCTGTCAGCCCACTTGAGCACGCCGCCGACATGGGGCGGGAAGCCGGTGCCGAAGATCATGGCGAGATCCAGCTGAGCCGGATCATCGATCACGTTCTCTTCCATGCAGCGAGCCGCTTCCGCGACCATCGCCAGGAAAAGACGATCCTGAATTTCACCTTCGGTCTTCTTGTTGACACCGGTGCGCTTCGCGATAGCGCTCAGCACATCCGGGTTGAAGACATAGACCTTCTTCTTGCGGAATGTCTTGCCTTCCTTGACCGAGACCCGGCTGCCGTCCGGCTTGTAGAGGTAGAAGCCGCGACCGCCCTTGCGACCCAGGAGCTTGAGAGCTTCCAGATCCTCAAGGATGGCAGGTCGGGCCATACGCTCGCCGAGGGCACCATAGAGAGTGTCAATCACATGCCCGGCGATGTCGAGACCGACTTCATCGAGCAGGTTGAACGGGCCCATCTTGATGCCGAAATTCTTGGCCGCCTTTTCGATGTCGGCCATGGGGACACCTTCCTCGGCCATGCGGATAGCTTCCAGCATGTAGGGCGCCAGGATGCGGTTGACCACAAAACCAGGGGCATCGTTGGTGGTGACCGTGGTCTTGCCCAGCTTCAGCGCGAAAGCCTTGGCACAGGCAAGAGCCTCGGCAGACGTGGTGCTGCCGCGGACGATCTCGACCAGGGGCATCTTGTGCACCGGGTTGAAGAAGTGGATGCCGACCACCAGCTCGGGATGGCGAGCCGGATCGACCTTCACCTTGCCATCGTCATGACCTTCGGCCATTTCGCCGACGGAGAGCGAGGAGGTGTTGGTGGCGAAGACATAAGGCTTCTTGATCGCCTTGTCCAGCTCACCACGCACGATCTTCTTCACCTTCATGATCTCGGCCACGGCTTCGATAACGAGGTCGCAGTCGGACATGTCTTCGTATCGAAGAGTCGGCGTGATGTTGGCGAGCATGCCGTCCGCATCGGAGCGGCTCAGCTTGCGGCGCTCGACCAGCTCGTCGAAGAGCTTGCCGATGGCAGCCATGCCCTTATCGAGAGCTTCCTGGTTGATGTCCTTGAGGATCACCTTGAAGCCCTTATAGGCAGCCGACTGGGCGATTCCAGCACCCATGACGCCTGCACCCAGCACACCGACGGTCTGAACCTTGACGGCGGGCTTGGCACCTTCTGGCATCTTCTTGGACTCGGTCTGAGCGAAGAAGATACCGACCAGGTTACGAGAGACCTGGGTGGTAGCCAGACGGGCGAAGGCCTGGGATTCGGCTTCGAAAGCCGCTTCACGGTCGCCGGAAACGGCCTTGACGCAGACTTTGAGCGCTTCCATCGGTGCAGGCATCTTGCCGCGGGTGGCGGCGTAAACCTGCTTGGCGGCCAGGGAAGCGAAGAGCCCCTTGCCGATACCGTCGAAGAAGCTGCGGGTGGCGGCTTCCTTGATGGAAGGCTTGTAACGGCGCGGTGAACCGCTGAGGAGAATCTCCTCGGCGCGGCTCAAGAGCTTCTCGCGGTCGACCACCTCATCGACCATGCCGAGCTTCCAGGCCTTCTTGGCCGGAACCTGCTTGCCGGTAGAGATGAGAGGGAAGGCGTTTGCCAGACCGATGAGGCGAGGCAGACGCACGGTGCCGCCCCAGCCAGGGATGAAGCCCAACATGATTTCGGGCACACCGATCTGGGTCTTGTCGTCACTGGAGACGACGCGGTACTTGCAGGCGAGGCCCAACTCCGTGAAGCCACCCAGGGAAATTCCGTGAACAGCAGCGATGGAGTTGAGCTTCTCGAGACGAGCGAAGATTGCCCGTCCTTTCTTGACCGCTTCGTAAATGCGCTCGGCCGGCTGGCTCTGAAGCGCCTGAATCTCTTCGACGTTGGCGCCGGCACCGAAGTTGTCCTCCTTGCCGGACGTAATGATGACACCTCGGACCGAGGTGTCGGATTCAATCTGATCGATAGCGTCGTTGAGCTCGATCAAGACCGACTCGGAGAGCAGATTCATCTTGCTGTCCGGCAGGTCGATCGTGACCAGCATAATCCCGCTATCAAGCTTTTTCAGCGTTATCGCGTTTGACATAGCTTTTAGCTCCTTGGTACTAGAACTCTGGATGGAAAAATCACGGACGCTCGATCATCGTGGCGATACCCATACCGCCGCCGATGCAGAGAGAAGCGATGCCGCGCTTGAGACCGCGACGCTTGAGCTCATAACCGAGGGTGAGGATGAGACGGGCACCGGTAACGCCGATGGGATGACCCAGGGCGATGGCGCCGCCGTTGACGTTGACCTTTTCGCGGTCGAGACCGAGCAGCTTCTCGCAAGCCAGGTACTGGTGCGAGAAAGCCTCGTTGATTTCGATCAGGTCGATATCGTCGAGGGTCATGCCGGTCTTGTCGAGCAGCTTGTTGATGGCGGCCACGGGACCGAGACCCATCTGGTCAGGGTCGACGCCGACAACCGACCAATCGACCAGCTCAACAAGGGGCTCCTTGCCCAGCTCTTCGACTTTGCGGTCCGAAGCGATGACCAGCATGCAGGCACCATCATTGATACCGGAGCTGTTGCCGGCGGTGATGTCGCGAGTGCCGAGCACACCCTTGAGGGCAGCCAGCTTCTCGGCGCTGGTCTTGCGCGGATGCTCGTCGTTCATCATGAAACCGCGACCCGGAACGAGAATCGGATCGATCTCTTCGGCGAAGCGGCCGCTCTCGATAGCCTTGGCTGCCAGAATCTGAGAACGCAGAGCGTATTCGTCGGCTGCTTCACGGCTGATGCGGTAGGTGTCGGCCAGACGCTGAGCGGTGCCGGCCATGTAGACGGTCTTGGTGTCCTTCAGGAGCTTCATCGGGGCAAGGCCGTTGTCCAGCATGCCGAACAGGATGGGACGGGGCCCCATCTTCACGATCTTGAACTTGTTGGCGATGAAACCCTTCCAGCGCCAGGAGCCGGGGAGCATGTAGGGAATGGTGGACATGGACTCGGCGCCGCCGACGAGCATCAGGTCAGCGTTGCCGACCAGGATCTTCTCGCTGGCTTCGTTGACGGATTCCATGCCGGAGCCGCACTGCCGCTGGATAGTCTTGGCAGGGACGGAAGCGGGGATGTCAGCCAGGAGGGCTGCCACCCGAGCGGTATTGGGGGTGTAGGAGGACTGATAGCCATGGCCGAGGACGATTCCGTCCAGTTGGCCCGGGTTGATACCAGCTCGCCGAATCGCGTTGACCATGGCGTGTTTCGCCAGCTGATCGACCTCGACTGAGCGGAGGCTGCGCCCGAAAGAACCGATTGGGGTACGGCTACCATCCAATACAAACACTTTGGAGTTTCGGTTGCTCATTGAACTTTTCCTATTGGTTAGAAAGTTAACGCCGAAGCTTGAGCTGAACTGATTATCGCTCATCGAAACTTTCGGCCTGAGAATTGCAGGAAAGCGGAACAGCTCTATATATCTAGATTAAGCTTACCAACATAACCGCCGGTCTCCATCCACCCGATACTTATTGGACACTGGGTCCAATGAGCTAAAGGGGTCGGGGGATGGGACCGGACGGCTAGTGGTTAGAGCAAACCCTGAGAAACAAGGAGCTTTTCCGTAGCTTCGGAAAGCTGTCCCTGCTTCTGGTTTTTACCAGTGGTGGTCCTTTTGAGAATCCGCTGGTATTCCCTGGTGATCTCCAGGGCGGCTTTGAGCTTATCAGGCTCGAGGATGCCGGCATTGGCAAGCTCGGGCAGACCGTCGACAAAGCCGGCCATGACCGCCTGCCATTTCTGGTCGGTGGTCAGAGAAAACTGCAGAGTTCGGAAAGCTGTGATCTTCGGACGGATCAAGATGATCTTACCGTCGGTCACGTAGTCGGGTTCGGTGATGTCGGGCACGCAATCCTCTCCGCAGACCAGCTTCCAGAGCTTGGTAATGCGGGCGCTGGTGTTGCCGGTATCATCGCCAACATCACAGGCGATGATATCGGTGCGCTTGGCTCCATAAAGACGGACCGGTACACTGACCGGACAACGTCCTTCGGTGCCGAGCGCGCCATCGAAGAGATACATGCCATCGTACTCGACTGCACTGATCACTCCTGGAACAGCGCAACTGCCACGGACAGCCTTGCCCAGATTGCCGGGCTTGTTGTCGATGACACGCAGGAGTCGATCCGGACCCAGTTGGAAAATCCCGGCCTCATTGAAGATGATCTCGAGGTTTTCATGAATTCCGACGGTCCAATAACCTTCCGGCCAGACATCGGTGAAACTTTCGATGTATTCACCGAGCTTTTCGGAGGTCATGGCACCATCGATGGGCCGAACCTTCTCGTAGCGCCGTTGCCAGAGGAGTGCCATAAGAATCTGCCAGTAGGAAACTTTTCTAGTAAGCAGGCTGGCGAAATCGATCTCCACAGCCGTTCTGACACAGGTCTTGGCGTCGAGTCCGGAAGCATAGAGAGCAGTGGGAATGGACCCTCCGCTGACGCCTCCGATGGACTTGAAACGCTTGACCCCTGCATAATCAGCTGCGAGCAATACACCAGCACTGGCCAGAATCGCTCTCGAGCCGCCGCTGCTGCAAACGAGATGAAGCTCCCGTTCGTCAACAGCAGGCGCCGAAGCGATCTGCGTGGTCTTTGTAGTCATGACATACTCCAGTTACAGTCATCGGCCCGAGCAGAAATATCTCTTCGAGCCGAACGAACAGGGCATGTGTCTACCTCACTTCCTAAAGATGTGAGTGATACACAGTGATGCAGCAACTAGGCGGGTTAAGGTAATGTTTTCGAGGCTAAGAGCTCTTGAAAAAATCAGGAAACAGAAATACTCAAAAATGCTATGAAGTTCGCGCTGTATATATCAATCTAGATCTGGCACATTAGTGATTTAAAACTGTTGTAAATCGGGTCCTGATCTGGGTCTATCGAGTTACAGCAGCCTTTTTAAGGGGTTGTCAACCAGCACAACCGGCGACCCATTTGTCTATAGCGCGAATACGCTAACAACCATCACCATTGTCAAGCAGAGCGACACGCTAGCTGCAACAGGGATTGAGGCAAAGACAACCGGACATGACACCACTCATTTCCTCACATAGCCAACGATGACAACGTCATTAATCACACCTTGCGAACCCTCACAACCCTGACAACCAACCAAAACCACACCCCTGCCAGTCTTTTGAAAACCGGAGCAACTTGACAATCACGCTCACAAGGGAAGATTTCCCCGAAGTCCTACTTGTCATGATTTGAGACAAAGGTTATGAGTTCAGTAGGTTTCTAGTACTCGTTTATTTGTTTTTGAATTCAGGTGGACTTTATTTAAGCCGAAATCATAAGTCCCAAAGGTAAAAGCACATTCTGTGCAGCCAATTATCCTTCCTGCAATCTCTCGCTCCTGAGAGGTAGTACTAGCCGTGATATCACGACCGAAACCCGGCATCTGCCTGGGCTTCGCCACTACTGCTCACTCAGGGTTGTCGGCTAAAACATAATCTGGAGACAGCTATGTCAAATAGCAACCACACAATTGTGCGGCAATTCTGGTCGCACGTATACAAGAAACCAGATTCAGTCGCTGTGTTCGTCAAGAACCAAGCGAAGGGCGAGAAAGCCGTGATCATCACCGGTGGTATCCACCCCGGTGGCATCCCGACTACGTCCATGATTGAGCCTCCCAAGTACCGCAGGGTATCCTGGAGGCAAAGCGGTCTGATCGTTTCCGAGCTGATGCTTTTCTTGAAAATGAAAGGTGTTCGCAAGGGCGATCGCATCGGCATCCTGTCCTGGAACTCGCCAGAATGGATCTGGATCGATATGGCGATTCAGAGCCTGGGCGCAACGACCGTTCCCATCTACCCGAACTCGGCTTCCGAGCAGGTGAACTTCATTCTCGAGAACTCCGGCTCGCGGCTGATCTTCTGCGACAGCAAAGAGCAGATCGAGAAAGTTGATACCAATTCCGGTGTCACAGCCTGCCTCTTCGAAGAAGCTTTTGTCAAAGTCTTCGATTACAGCGGCAAGACCATCCCCGATGGCACTCCGGTCAACACACCGCGAGAGCTTGTCGCCACACCTGATGCCGAGCGGCTTGCGTCCAAAATTCTGGCGAACCTCTACCTCGGCGGCAAGTTGAACGACAATTTCCTTGGAATCAGGCAGGAGGATGTCTCCATCCTGATCTACACCTCCGGCTCCACCGGAATCCCCAAGGGTGTGGTTCAACTGCACGGCACCATCGCCTCAGCCTGCCTCTCTCTGCGCCGGCACGGCTTCGAATTCACCGACGAAGACATCTATCTGAGCTACCTGCCCCTCGCTCACATCTATGAGCGTGTCAATGGAGCGGCTCTGTGCATGTGGTACGGTGTCACCGCGTCTTATTGCGCGGTAGAAGAAATGCCGGAAGTGGTCAAGGACATCCGTCCCACCATCCTGCTCGGTGTGCCCAAGGTCTGGCGCAAGATCAAGGAGAAGATCGATCATCAACTCGGTCAGGCGACGGGCCTCAAGGCGCGCATCCGTGACTGGTCACTGAAACAGAAGGCTCCTGGCTTCAAGCGCTGGGTTGCCGACCTGCTCGTTTTCCGCAAGATCCGCGCCGGTCTCGGTGGCAGGGTTCGTCTTCTGCTCTCCGGCGGCGCTGCCATCGCCGAAGACATTCTCACCTTCTTCGAACTGGCCGGATTCAGTCTGCGTCAGGGCTACGGTCTCACCGAGACCGCCGGAGCCGCCTCGGTGAACACCCTGGATAACAACAAGGTGGGTTCCGTCGGCAAGGTTCTCGACTGTGTCGAAGTCCGCATCGAGCCTATCGAAGGGGTGGAAGGCAAGTCCGGCATCATCTGGCTGAAAGGCGCCACGATCACTCCTGGTTACTGGAATCTTCCAGAAGACAACGCCAAGTCGTTCAAGGAGGGTTGGTTCAATACCGGCGACATCGGCTTTGTCGATGAGGACGGCTACCTTTGGATCACCGGTCGCGCCAAGCGACTGATGAAAACCGACGGCGGCAAGTATGTACCCACGGAAAAGCTGGAAAACGCTTTCGACTCCATCCCGTTGATCGAGTTCGTCGTTCCGGTGGGTGACGCTCGCCCCTTCATCGGTGCCCTGTTCTTCTTGAGCCAGGAAGTCGCTCACAAGATCCTCAACGGCGCCGGCGAAGCAGTTCCTGCTGGAGCTGACGCCGCCTTCTACGCCAACCATCCGCTCATTCAAGCGAAGGTGGCGGAAGCGGTGGACGAAGCGAACAAGGAGTTCGAGCGCTGGGAAACGATCAAGCAGTATACGATCGTCCCGGTGGAAGCCACGGTCGACAATGGTCTTATGACCACGAAGCGGACCATCAAGACCGAACAGGTCATGGGACGCTACAACGACCTGGTGGAAGAGCTCTACACCCGCAAGCGCCCGAGCTGATAGCTCGACGCGCTAAGGCCTGGTAGCCGCCAGTCTAGATTTTGGATACTGTAGATGTTGACCATCTACAGTATCTTTCTCGCCCATACTTTTACTATCTTTTATAGTTATAATTTTTCGAAAAGGGATTCACTATATTTTTCTATGGGGTATTCCATAACTGTGCAGAGTGAGCCTGAAATCCGCTATTAGCGGGATTATTTTCATGCGATAAAAAGGCATACTAAAGATAAGCATCTACCGAGGAAGCCCATCATGATTGAAAAAGTATTGAACGAGGTCCTGGCCAAACTATTTCCAGTTCCAGAAGACGAAACGGAAAGAATCAATTCAGCACGAATCACTTGCTCTCGTCTGAAAGCATTCGACAGAACCATTCTAAAATCCCAAACAGAATTC
>CAZCBH010000043.1:27223-37618 GCA_964496875.1 uncultured Candidatus Obscuribacterales bacterium
AGCCAAGTTTTCTCGCCAAGGTAGCAACAAAAAATAGCCAGACGATTGATCGTCTGGCTATTTTGATGAGCTTGCAAGGGCTTATTTACCGGCTTCTTGCTTTTTATCGTCCTTAGAGGATTTTTCCGATTTGGAGACTTTGGATTTCTCTTCTTTTTTAGAGTCTTCCTTGTCGTCCTTCTCTCCTTTTTCTTTCTTGGAGGATTTGGACTTGGAGCGGGAGCCGTCCTTGTCATCTTCGTCGGAATCATCGTCCGGCGCACTGCCGTTGTCAGATTTCTTTCCCGAAGACTTTTCGAACTTGATGGTCTCACCTTCCAGCTCGGTTTTAATGGTATCGCCTTCTTTGAACTTGCCCATCAATACCTGCTCGGCAAGGGCATCTTCAAGCAGTCGCTGAATTGCTCTACGCAAAGGTCGCGCACCGTAAGTAGGATTATACCCTTCTTTGGCGATAACGTCTTTGCAGTCGTCGGTAATAACCAGCTCCATGCCCTGGGACTTGATACGACTCTGAAGCTCGGCAGCCATGATATCGACGATGCGACGAATCTCTTCTTTGGTGAGCTGCTGGAAGACGATGATCTCGTCGATACGATTGAGGAATTCTGGACGGAACGTCTTCTTCATAGAATCCATCACTTTCGATCTGATCTCTTTGTAACGGTGCTCATGCTCGGCTTCTGCGGATTGCACCTGGAAGCCCAGGCTCATAGCAGATTTGTCGATGAATTGAGCGCCGACGTTGGAGGTCATGATGATGATCGTATTCTTGAAGTCCACGGTTCTGCCTTTGCTGTCCGACAGACGTCCGTCATCGAGAATTTGCAATAAGATGTTGAAAACATCGGGGTGAGCTTTCTCGATCTCATCGAAGAGGACCACGCTATAAGGCTTGCGACGAACCTGCTCGGTGAGCTGACCACCTTCCTGGTAGCCGACATAGCCGGGAGGAGAACCAATCAACTTAGAAGTAGTGTGGTGCTCCATGAACTCGGACATGTCGATTCTGACCAGACTGTCTTCGGAACCGAAGAAATATCCGGCGAGAGCTTTAGCCAGCTCGGTTTTACCGACCCCGGTAGGACCGGAGAAGATAAAGCTGCCTATCGGACGAGCAGGGTTCTTCAAGCCAACTCTGGCTCTTCGAATAGCTTTGCAAATGGCTTCCACCGCTTCGTCCTGACCGATTACTCTCTGGTGCAGAACATCGGCCATGTGCAACAGTTTCTCGGATTCGGCTTCGGTTAGTTTAAGTAGAGGAATACCGGTCCAGGAGCTTACGACATAAGCGACCTCTTCTCCGGAGACCTCTGGCTTCTCGGATTCTTGCTTGGCTTTCCAGGCTGCTTGAATCTCGCGAATCTTCTCCGAGAGCTTGGTCTCTTGCTCTCTCAGGGAAGCCGCTTTTTCGAATTCCTGGTTACGGATAGCCATCTCTTTATCGCGACGAACTTTTCTGAGTTCGCGCTCCACTTCTTTGCCTTCCGGCGGAAGCGAGCTGGCTCTCAGACGCACACGAGAAGAGGCTTCGTCGATAAGGTCGATAGCTTTATCCGGCAGGAAACGATCGGTGATGTATCTGTCAGAGAGCTTGGCTGCCTGTTCAATCGCTTCGTCACCGATAACCAGTTTGTGGTGCTCTTCGTACTTCGGTCTCAATCCGCGAAGAATTTCGATGGTTTCATCTACAGAAGGCGGATCGATGATCACCGGTTGAAAACGTCTTTCCAGGGCAGCATCGCGCTCGATGTGTTTACGATACTCGTCCATGGTGGTGGCACCGATGCACTGCAGCTCGCCCCGGGCAAGAGCAGGCTTGAGTATATTGGCGGCGTCGATGGCTCCCTCGGCTGCGCCTGCCCCTATGAGAGTATGGAGTTCATCGATAACCAGCATGACATTACCGGCGGATCTGATTTCGTCCATGATTTTCTTGAGCCGCTCTTCGAACTCTCCACGGTATTTTGTACCGGCGACAAGAAGACCGATGTCGAGCATCACTATTTTGCGATCAGCGAGAATTTCTGGTATGTCGCTATTGGCAATTCTGATAGAGAGACCTTCGGCAATGGCGGTTTTACCGACCCCGGGCTCACCAATGAGAACAGGGTTATTCTTGGTTCTTCTACCAAGAATTTGAATTACCCGCTCAATCTCCTTTTCTCTTCCTACGACCGGGTCAAGACGGTTCTCCTGGGCAGCCTGGGTGAGATTGACACCGAATTCATCCAGGGTAGGGGTCTTGGAGCGGCCGGTGCTGGTTGATGTTGTAGAGCCGGATGTAGAAGCACCGCTTTCGCCTAGCAACCTGATTACGTGACTTCTTACCTTGGTAAGGTCGACTCCCAGATTCTCCAGAACTCTGGCAGCTACCCCTTCTCCTTCGCGAATCAGACCAAGAAGCAGGTGCTCGGTGCCTATATAGTTATGTCCGAGCTGGCGGGCTTCATCCCAGGACAACTCCAACACACGCTTGGCGCGAGGGGTGAAAGGAATCTCCACGGCAACGAAGCCGGAGCCTCTACCGATGATTTTTTCCACTTCTACACGAGCATCTTTGAGATTTACGCCCATGGATTTAAGGGTCTTGGCGGCAATACCTGTGCCTTCTCCTATCAATCCGAGCAGAATCTGCTCCGTGCCCACGAAATTGTGACCAAGCCTGCGCGCTTCTTCTTGAGCGAGCATGATTACTTTGATCGCCTTTTCTGTGAACCTTTCAAACATCGCGGTTAATATCCCCCTTTGGGCCCATTATTTGGATATCATTCTATCACCACAAGAAGGTTAAATACCTGTTGCAATGCGCTATCCAACTAAAAAGTAGATGGTGTGAGAACAGGCTCTGTCCTCGATTTTATTGAATCACAGAAGCGTAGCGCACTTTTGATGCGTTCAGCATTAAGTAATAATCTTGTTTTCTATCAATCCCGTAATCAGGTGATCAGGCGTGAACTTCTTGACCTGTTGCCAGATCTACAAAATCACAATCCTTGTCCGAACACTGAATTTTGTCGCCACGCTTGAGAGTCTTGTATATCAAGATCTTGTTGCATTTCGGACAGGTGTTTTTGCCTTTGGGACCACCTGACAATAGCGGCGGATACCAGTATGCCGAGGTGCACTGATTTTTGGAATAGGCGCTGCAACCGTAGAAGATCTTGCCCCGTCTTGATTTCTTTTCGACAATCTTGCCATCACAATCAGAACGCGGACAATCGACCCCGGTAAATTTGAGAATCGGTCTCTGTTCTTTGCATTCTTCGGCGGAGCAAGCGAGATAATCGCCATAGCGTCCGTAACGAATGATCATGGAAGAACCACAGGTAGTGCAAGTCTCCTCAGATGGTCTATCTTCCGGCACCGGCTCGCCATCTTTGGTCAGAGCGATCTTGGTTTTACATTCCGGATAACCGACACAACCAAGGAACTGGCCGAATCTCGAGGACCGAATCGCCATCTGTTGACCACAGTTGGGGCAATTGTGCTCCGAGAGAATAACCACCTTGTTCATGTTCTCTTCGGCTTTTTTCAAGGTTTCGCCGAAAGGCTTGTAGAAATCCTTGAGCATGCCGTGCCATTCGACCTTATCTTCTTCGATCTGGTCCAGCTTCGATTCCATGTCGGCGGTGAAGCTGACATCGACCACATCGCCGAAGTGCTCAACAAGCAACTGATTAACCGCTTTACCGAGCTTAGTCGGGAAAAGAACCCGCTTGTTGCGCTCGACATACTTACGATCGATAACCGTGGAGACCGTGGCAGAATAGGTAGAAGGTCTACCGATACCCAGTTCTTCCAGGGTTTTTACCAGAGAAGCTTCGTTATAGCGCGGCGGCGGCTGGGTGAAGTGTTGATTGGGGTTTATCTCCTTCATCTTGAGCTCATCACCTTTTTTGAGCTCAGGGAGATTTACTGCTTCCTCTTCCTGTTCCTCATCGTCGTCGCTCTTGAGGCGATCATAGACAATGGTGAAGCCCTGAAAAGTCTTTTCGGTGGCAGATGCGCGAAAGACTGCTTCGCCGGCGGCAATTTCTGCTGTTCTGGTAAGCAGTTTGGCCGATTCCATCTGGCTTGCCATGAAACGCTCCCAGATAAGCTTGTAGACCTTATATTGATCGCTGGTCATATGAGCTTTGAGCTTTTCTGGAGATTTATCAGGATAGCTCGGTCTAATCGCTTCGTGAGCATCCTGAACGGACTTGCCTTTTCTGGCATAGACCCGGGGCTTGTCCGGGACATACTCTTTGCCATATTTAGATTCTATGTAAGCACGAGCTTCTTCCTGGGCAGAAGCAGCCACCCGGGTAGAGTCGGTACGCATATAGGTAATCAAACCTACCGGTCCTTCTTCTCCAAGCTCTACACCTTCATAGAGCTGCTGAGCGACCATCATGGTCTTTTTGACCGGGTAGCCGAGCACATTGGCGGACTCACGCTGCAGGGTGGAAGTGATGAAAGGAGCCTGGGGTTTCCGTTCGCTAGTTTTATTGGTCAAAGAGGAAACAGAAAAATCGGCATCTTTGATGGATTTGACGATTTCATCGGCCATTTTCTTATTGTCGACAATCACCGTCTGGGCAGTGGGCTTGTCGGAAGCGGCTATGACCCGCTTGCCTTTCCACTTGACCAGAGGGGCAATGAAAGACTTCTTGGATTTGGTCTTATGAAACTCTGCCTTGATAGACCAGTATTCCTGAGGATCAAACTTTTCGATCTCCTCCTCGCGCTCACAGATAAGCCTTACGGCAACGGACTGAACCCGTCCAGCCGAACGACCGTTGACCTTTCTCCAGAGCAGAGGGCTTATCTTATAACCGACCAGTCTGTCGAGAACCCGGCGGGCTTGCTGGGCGTCAACCAGACGGCGGTCGATGCTGCGGGGCTTTTTGATAGCCTCCATGACCGCATCTTTTGTGATTTCGTTGAACTCAATTCTATGAAGCTTCTTCTTGGGCAGATCTAGAAGCTCGGAAAGATGCCAGGCAATGGCTTCACCTTCGCGGTCAGGGTCAGGCGCCAGGAAGACTTTTTCAGCGTTATCTGCGGCTTCCTTGAGTTCTTGAACAATCGGCTCTTTATCCTTCAGGACCTCGTACTGAGGCTCGAAATTCTTTCTTACATTGACCCCCAACCTGTTTCTGGGAAGGTCTCTAACGTGACCGACCGAGGCTTTCACCTGGAAATCACGGCCAAGAATCTTGCTTATAGTCTTGGCTTTCTTGGGGGACTCGACTATTACTAGGGATTTGCTCATCGGCTTTACTTTTGCTTCTTTGTCTTCTTTGGTCATATGCTGTCAAGGTCTCTCGGCGACGGCTGAGTATAACACGGACCGTTTGGATGGTCTGAAATTTTTTCTTACGGATTGCATTAATAAGGTAGTGGATTATATGGATTCTTTCCACCTATATATGTATTAAAAATTGCGACCGGATATGAACAAAGCCGAATTTTGTTGACTTCAAGCAATCCTTATAGATTCTGACTGTTCGATACAAGCAAGCACCCGACTGAGCAGGGCAGAGGCTGTCCCGGCCCGGGCATCGAGAGTCAAAATCCTTGCCTGCTCTCCTTCTGCATCATTTCGCTCCAGCTTTATCTCCAGCCTGTCAAAATCGTTAAGATAAGATTCGCCATCAACAAGAAAAAATTCCGGCCATTCGATCATTACCAGGGCACCTTCGTTGAGAATCTCTTCGAATTCGAGCACAAAAAACGAAAGAGACTCTCTCATCTCTTCCGTTTCGGATGCTCTATATAGATCAAGATGATAGAGCGGAATTCGTCCCGAGTGATACTCGTTCATCGTAGTGAAAGTGGGACTCGAGACCACTTCCTCCACTTCCAGCTCTTTAGCGGCAGCCTGAACCAGGGTGGTTTTGCCGGCACCGAGGTCGCCGGAGAGAGTTATCAGAACCGAAGCAGTTTCTGTTTCAGAAAGAGCGCCCACCAGGGCCCGCCCAAATCTGTAGGTGTCTTCTCTGGTGGATAGGTAGATCTTGTTCACGATCTCAAGGAATTCCCAGCTAAGAAACTGCCTCTCAGGCAGCCCCTTCGAGTAGAGCCGGAACAGATTGTAGATTAAGAAGTCGTCTCAGCCAAGGACTGATAAGCGAGTTTTGACCCGGATAATACCAGGTGGGGAACCTCCTTAACACTTTTCCGTTTCCTACATTGTCGTAGGTATACTTCTGTGTCTCGAGTGGGAACCCCGAATACTCGAAACTTGAGGACAAAACTTTCTTAATATAGATTTTGTCCAAGACCGAGACTATTTAAATGATAAGAAATTCGACAATCAACTGTCAATCTCTTTTTATAAACAATCCGAATCGCCTTCTACTGGGCGGTACCGTATTTAGCACCATCATAATTGCGCCAAAAGCCAGACGCACTCAACTTCCGCAGGTGTTGAAATTAATCACCTTGCCGCGTACATTCTCTTGTTCATCTACTTCTATGGAATCCAGATCTTCTTCTTCCGCTTGGGTCTGTTCCGAATCGAGTTTATCCACGAAACGTGCCATGCTGTATCTGGTCTGGGGGAGATTTCGCTTCTGTTTGGTCAGCTCATAATTTCTGACATACAATCCGGTCCCTTCGGCTTTTAGTTTGATACCACTCGGGCTGGTTGGAATATTGAGCTGTCCTTCGAGGTTCTCGGCTACGCTATCGAGAGAATCTTTGCGTGCCTCCGCCCAGCGTTTTATGGTCAGGGATCTTTCGTCGGCAACGGACTGCTCTTTTTTGATATCGTCTTCCGCCTGACGCCTTATTTCTGCCACCTGAGAATCTACTTCTTTTTGCTGGTACGGATTGAGTGTATCGTAGGCTCGCCCGATTCGCCTGTA
The DNA here is from genome assembly GCA_964496875.1 of uncultured Candidatus Obscuribacterales bacterium. Taxonomy (GTDB): domain Bacteria; phylum Cyanobacteriota; class Vampirovibrionia; order Obscuribacterales; family Obscuribacteraceae; genus RI-106. Next base: position 34,081 of record CAZCBH010000043.1, read on the forward strand.
GCTGGACCCGGTCGGAACAAGGGGTCCATATCTGTACAGCAGACGGATCTCTTCATCAGCCCTGGATTTTATCTCCTGGACTTTTGTATCCCCCGCTTTGACGACGTTCTCGGATAAACTGGTGGCGTATTCATTGTGACGCATCTTCTCACTGGCGAGCTGACTTCTGATCATCGCCACAGCCCTCGAAGACTTACCCGATTTGACATCGACACCGGAAGCCCGAACCTGAGTATTGAAAGTCGGCGGCAAGGCTGTTTTGTAGCTCAAGAGGGCTTTTCTGCAATAGCCTGAGACCACACTGTATGGATCCAGTTCATAGCTTTTGCGATATTCGTTCATAGCCTCTTCATGCCTTTTAAGAAAAACAAGGCTATTGGCAAAATGATAGCGCGCTACGGCGTCTTTTGGATTTTGCGTGGCGGCTTTATGAAAAAAGCGTGCCGCCAAACCATAATTTTTTGCCTTCATATGACGCAAGCCGGCATCGATATCTTGAGACTGAGCCAGAGCAGATCCCTGACAGACCAGTGCTGCCACAAGACTTGAAGCAATAAATTTTAGTTTCACAGGATTCATATGATTCATACGAATTGTGTGTCGTTCTATACTCACACTAATATTCTATACGGATTAGCCTGGTTTTCAAGGGTTTTCTGTGACTGGGAAGCTCCTCTTCCAGGGTGATATTTCATCTACATACGGCGCTATTGCTTGCCCCGACCAGTTAATATTGCCTTTAAGCACAAAAGTAGATTTCTCTGCCATGCCATGAAATTACCGATTTTTCTCTGCCTATATGTCTCCATAAGCCTAGTCCTCTGTCCCGCCAGTCAGGCCACAGCCGAGCTGGACGCTGAATCGTCGCAGGGATTATCGAATCAAGTATCTGCTCCCGCTCCTGCTCCTGCACCCATGCCTTCGAGATTCTCGCCAGCCCCTCAAGAACATCGTCACCACTGGCACCTGGGCAATCCCTTAAAACGCATCTTTCCTCATCACCAGGAGCATCCTGCCGCTCCCGTTCAGTCATCGGTTCCTGTGACGACGCCAACTCCAGTGCCCAGCCAGGGTCCTGTACAGACTTCTATCGGAAATACAAAAGCCGACGAAAAAGAAATTCTAAAAATCTCTATGCCTCCGGAAGTATCGGGAAACACTCTTCCCCACGTTCCGGTCAGTCCACCGCCACCAAACCAGCGCATATTTCCATTTGCTCACAATCAAGAAACAGGCTTTCTATACAAACCTCCTTTATCCTGGCGGCTAACGGCGAGGCAACTCTTTTCCGGCAAAACCGACCCCAAAAAGGACCTGACCTTCTCGTTCCAGACCGATTCAGGAAAACTATTCGACTTAATAGCGGAAAACAGCAACTCCATGGGTCTAGTTTTGAGAGGCGCTTCGAAAGAAGCCGGACAAATTCTGCTCTCTTTTGTGGATGGCGACAAAACTCGATCCTGTGTTATCGCCATTAAAGATGACTCTGCTTCAGGTTCGGCAGTAATAAGAGCCAGAATTCTTCCTTACAGCACGAAAAATTCCACCTCTTTGTTCAATATCTTTTTTACTCGCATCAAGAGCGCTGTCGAGATGAGGGATATGCTCTAGCATGAACCGGCGAAGCAAGAAAGAAAAAGGTCCTTTTATCCTCGGTATAACCGGCACGATCGCCTCGGGCAAATCCTCTGCAGGTAAGATTCTGCAAGAGCTGGGAGTACCGGTTATCGATACCGATCACATCGTGCATGATATTCTCGATCAAGATCCGGCGATTACAAAAGCGATTCAAGATCGCTTCGGCGATCAGGTTCTCGGTGAGAATGGAAAGATAGACAGGGAGAAGCTGGGCAAGGTGATATTCTCGGATCACGAGGCTAAAAAAGCCCTGGAAGCCATAGTTCATCCAGCTACTATCATGCAATGCAGAAAAATGGTCGACGAGAAAAAGGACTGTTCTGTGGTAGCGATACTGGTACCATTGTTGTTCGAAGCACGCCTTGAAAGCGAGTACGATGAAATCTGGACGATATTCACCGAAGAATCCGTTTTAAAAGAGAGACTGGCTAAAAGAAATGGCCTGGATTCTGTCGAAATAGAAAAAAGACTGGCTGCCCAGATGTCTCAAAACGAAAAGGTGATGCGAGCCGACCATGTTATCGATAACTCCGAAAGCCTGGAAAACACTAGAAACCAGATCAAAACCCTTCTTTCGAAAATAACCAGCGAGGCTTGACCGTGGCGAAGAGAATAGCTCTATGCTTATTGATGCTTCTCTTGTCGTTGACCTGCTACCAGCGCTCTTTCTGCATGGATACTGCCGGAGATGCGCTCTATCTTTATCAAACCAGCGGGATAATCGGCGATCAGGATATATATATCACCGAAACCGGTGTCAGAATAGAGAACAAAACTTCCGGACTGGTCAGCATCGCAAGGGCACCTTCATGGAAGGTAACTACTTTCCACGAAGGCAGCAAATCTATCTGTTCTCTTCCTCTTCAGAGCTTCCAGGGCTATATTCCGGAGAAAGCCTTTTTAGAAACCGGTGCAATTTGGGACACCATTCCTTTCGAAAAGTCAGATCACAAAGAAATAGCCGGAACCGCCGCCACTGTCTACACCACCTCAAGCGCCTTTACAGAAAAGCAACTAACGGACTGGCAGAGAGAGTTCGCCGATTCCAAATTCATAAAAAGTGCTCGCTATTGCGTAGCAGAAAAACTAGAGGCCAATCCGAAAGCACGGTCAGTAATACTACGGTTTTATAGATTGGCAGACAAAGGCGGTCTTCCGCTGGAGTTCAAGTACCATGATCTTGGCGGCAATTTCCACACCGGTCTGATTACATCGAGCCAGAGTTCAAAAAAGTCCGAATCTGTCTCTTTCGAGATTCCGAAAGACTACAAAACTGTCTCGAACAATGCTGAACTGTTCAAAATTGCCACCACCAGCAAAATAAAAACCAATAAACGAAGACCGCTTCTGTAGTTTCTTTACTTCTTTCAAGCCGCCGCTTCTTTTTTCGAAAATCCCCAGGGCAGGCGAATGACCACAGCCGGCATCGATCTTATCGTGAGGAAAAAAGGAAGGCTCTGTGGTCTAGAGTTATCTGCCCATACTCTGAGGCATTATTCCAAGTACAGGGTGTGACGCTTATGTCGAGCTCGGCATAAGCGTCACACTCTGCTTACCAACCTGGTTAGAATCCTGATAGAAACTTCCTTGAAACGACATCGGTGGTGGTGACTTTAGAAAATCCCTGCCTGCGATACCACACAATTAACTTGCGGTGATACCGGGGGAAATAAAAATCTATCGTTTTTGACAAAACGCAACGCAATTTACGAACCTCGCAAAAGGCGCTTATTGCAGGCATTTGAGCTTAATCCATACATCCGTATTCACCCAGAGGGGTGAAGTGGCGGGTAAGGGATTAATCCTCATGGAAACCACCGGCGGTGCCTGGGAATAAAATTTGACATGCACCAAGATCGGTATCACGGAAAACTCGCGCTAACCGCGTCAGCCAAATTTC
>CAZCBH010000044.1:0-28632 GCA_964496875.1 uncultured Candidatus Obscuribacterales bacterium
CGGAACCGGCTGGCGCAGGACCTCTACCGAGCAGGGAGCATGGCTGGCAACGGTGCTGGATGTGCTGCCAATCTTGGCTGCCCGTTTAGATTCACCGGCGCCACGACCGAGAGCGCCTATCAAGAGTCTGTCAGGCTCCCATTCCACCGCCGAATCAAGAATCTCTTGCTCGGGGATACCTTCACGAATTTCAAAGTGGACAGTGCTGCCGGGAAACTTATCGAATTGCTCTTTGACCTCGGTAAGAAACTGCCTGGCAGCCTCCTTCCTCATTTCCTGCACTTCGCTGACCACCTGCTTGTGCATGTCCTCGTCACTGAGACGCAACGGCTCCAGCACTGTGATCAGCTTGAATTCACAGTTCTCCGGCCAGGACCTGCCGAGGATATCTTTGACGATCTGACTTGAATAGAGCGAGTCGTCCAACGCAATCATGATTTTCATAATATGGTCACCTGCTTTCTCTCACTTGAAATATACCGAACCGAGGCGTGTATGACGTCCTCCCCGGGATTGATAAAGCTATAACGGACTAGAGCGCATCCTCTCAAACCAGCCCCCGGCGCATGGCCTGGACGGCGGCCTGGGTGCGGTCGTCGACGGCCAGTTTATTGAGGATATTGCGAACATGGGTCTTGGCCGTGGCAAGCGAGATGATCAATTTGTCTGCTATCTGTTGATTGGAGTTGCCATCTACAATCAAATTGAGCACTTCCAGCTCCCGGGGAGAGAGCGGGTCGGGCAGAGGAGGCAGGTCGCCGCCTTCATAGTGATGATGCTCGACATTTACTGCATGGCCGCCGCTATCGCCGCCGGTTTCAAAGGCGCGATGGCCCTCGCCTTGACCTTTGTTAGAATCGGAGTCTTTCGACTCTGAACCGGATTCTAACAGAGCATAGTAGCCCATGAGCTTGCCGGCTATAGAAGAGTCTATCCAGATGTCCCCTTCGTTGACACTGCGGATGGCGGTGAAGAGCCTTTCGGGATCGACATCTTTAAGGCAATAACCGCAGGCACCCGAGGTAAGAGAGGCGACGATGTCGTTCTCGTTGTCGTGGGAGGTGAGCATGATCGTGTTCACTTTCTTGAACTGATCATGAATGATTTTGACCGCTTCGATACCGTCCATGACCGGCATACCGACATCCATAAGGACTACGTCCGGCTGGGTCTCCCGGACCATATCAACTGCCTCCTGGCCGTTGACAGCCTCGCCTACCACGTCTATGTCTGCAACCTGCTTGAGAATCGCTTTCAATCCGATTCTTGTCAATTTGTGATCTTCGACTATAAGAACTCGTATCTGTTCGCTGGACATTTGAACTTTACCGGCTGGGGATGGTCAAGGGACAATTATAAGCATTTCTGCGGTCCAGGGGCCTCCTACCTGCAATCCAGGCATTAAAGCGTTAATATTACCAGGGTGAGCGAAGAAACACCCCTTTTCAACCCGGGTCGGGAAATGCAAGGCAAAGAGGCAGAAGCAAAAGAGAGGCACAGTTCGTCCCCTCCGAAATCCGGATTCCCGCTGGATATGGAAGGACGCAAAGCCTGGCTTCGCATAGACAAAGCTCTGGAAGAGGCTCTGCCTCCCCTCGACGAGATCGTCAACGCTTCTATAAATCAGCTAATGGACGAGATGTACGATCACTTTCTCGCCAACGAACATGCCCGCAAGTACTTTCCAAATCAAGAGATTCTCGAACGTGCCCGATCTGCCCAGAAAAATTATTTCCTGCGTCTGACCCGGGGCAACTATGACCAGGACTACATAGACAATCGCATTCGAGTGGGAGAGGTGCATTATCGCACAGGCATCGATACCAACTGGTATCTGGGCGCCTATTCTCTGGTTCTCTCCTGGTTCATTCGAGAAGCGGTGGAGAAGCTCAAAGACGAACCCGAGCAGCTGTCGGATTCTCTTACCGCGCTGGTGAAGCTCATCTTCTTCGATATGGGTATCGCCATAGACAGCTACTCTGCCATGAAAGAAGAAGAGATTCGAAAGACCCAGGATTCTATCTCTCGACTGGAATCAGAGAGTCGTGTCACGAAAAGCATTCTCGAGAACGCTCCGGTCGGTATCATTCGTATGAACGAAGAGTTCGTTCTAGAAGAGTTCAATGAAGAGTTTCTCAATTTGATAGGCTGCCAGAAAGCCGCCGAATTGAGCGGGATCTCTCTTTTCGAACTCTGCCCCATGCTACCGTCATCGGTGTTTGAAAAAGCGCTTAAAAAAAGAACGCCCCACAAACAGTCGGCCGACCCGCTTGTTTTTAGAGACTCAGGAGAGCTGCGTTTCTTCGACTGGGCGGTCTGGCCGATTAAATCGCCCACCGAAGACAATTACGGTCTGGTCACCATGTTCACCAATGTGACCGACACGGTCAAATTGCAACAGCAGCGCGAGGACTTTGTCGCCACTCTCACCCATGATCTGAAAACCCCTCTGATAGCCGCCAACCGCGCCCTCAAACTGATTAAAGACGGTCAGTTCGGCGCGATAGACGAGACCCAGCTAGAGCTGCTTGACACGATAGTTGAAAGCAACGACGACATGTACCAGATGGTGGTCACCCTGCTGGATGTCTACAAGTATGACAGCGGCACAAAAAAACTGAATGCGGTGCCGGCAAATATCTGCGAAATTCTAAACAAACTCCAGAACGAATTTCAGCCCCTTGCCAGTTCGCGCAAGATAAGCCTGTGTTTCGAAGAGATGACAGCTCAAAATCTGGTGCTCTGCGACAAGAACGAAGTGCGCCGCGTGCTCCAGAACCTTCTCGATAATTCGCTCAAATACACCGAGCGAGGAGGATCTATAACGGTCAGCCTGGACCAGAGCCCCCAGTTTACCTGCATAACCGTAAGCGATTCGGGAAAAGGCATCAGCAATGAAGACAAACCGAAACTCTTCCAGCGCTTCTGGCAGGCGTCAAACTCAGGCAGATACTATGCCAGCACCGGACTCGGTCTTTATCTGTGCCGCAAGATAGTAGAATCTCATGGCGGCAGAATCTGGTGCGAAAGCGAGCTAGGCAAAGGCAGCCGCTTCAATTTCACTTTACCAAATCTATAACTCTACTGCGCTTGGGCAACTCCAGCCGCAAGACCCCATTTGCCATACTAGATATATGCCGGTCGAAATCGATTTCGGAAGTCAAAACGAAAACCCGCCGGTAATCACAACAATCGAACTCACTATAGGCAAGATGATTCTCTTTTGAAGAATCTCCGATTGAATTGCGCGCGGCAGCATAAAGAGAGAGCATGTCTCCATCGAAGCCAATCTCGACATTCTCGTGTTTTATGCCGGGCATATCCACATAAAGGGTGTAGGCTTCCCTGTCTTCGAAGATATCGCAATAGGGCAGCCGCTCTTCCGTACTTGCTTTTTCCCCGGCTCTAGAATGGCGGCAGACTCCCCTCTCTGATCTCTTTGATGGATGGAGCACCACTCGCTTCGGCTCACGCTTGCGCCGAGGACAGGGGTTCAAATGAACCAGAATCTCCCCGCAAGCCATCTCTGCCGTCACAGATTGTTCGTCAATATGAAAGGGCAGCTCTATATTGCGCTGAAATTCACCGCAATAACGCTCCAGGCGAACGCTCTTCCTCAGTCGCTTTCCACCCTCTAAGGCTCTTATGCCGGCAATTTCCACACTGCTATTTTCTACCGAGATCCTGATCTCTTCCGGCTCTACCCCGGCCGCACCAAGTTGCAGCAAAATGCCGCCCTCTTTCGAATGATAGATATTGAGCGGTGGATACTCACCGGTGACTATTCCGGCACCATGAAAGAGATCATCCTCTTCGGTCAGGGGCCTGATCAACTCGAAAAGACGCCTCATTTCATCGGCGGAGCCAAGACGCAGCTCTAACTGTCTGATCATGATCTTTTCCCGAAACTGAATCAGGTAACTCCTACCAGTTTAACTGATTGAAAAAAGCGGTCAATCGACCACAATACCTATTTTGAGGCTTTGAAACCTATCGTTTCATATGCTGTTGCAAAAGCAGATCGAGAATAAGGGGGGCATAATCGATACAGATCTCCTTACTCATATCTTCGCTATCTTCAGTCCCGCACTTATTCAGACCGCGTCTGCCGGCCAGATAATCGGCCAGTTCTTCTTCTAATGTTGTGAAGATTCTCTCCAATTGATCCTCGAGGGCATTCCCTTCAAGACCGGATTTGCGCAGAGTCTCTTCTAGAATTTTGCGGGCGGCCATTTTTGCCGAGCAGACAGAAGCCGCTCCACCGGCTCCTTCCAGCCAGTCATCGACACTGCCTCTTTCGAGGACTCCGGTGTCATAAGCCGCCTGAATCAAAGCCGAAGCGCAATTTGCCGACCCGCTCAAAATCCTGTCATAGACAAGAAGCCTAGCGTTAGGAAAACGAAGTTCCAAAATTAGTTACCAGATGATCAAAATAGACTGCGAATGCGTATTTACTAAAGTATTCCAAACTGCCTTTTTACCGAATCCTTCTCTAGATTGATTCGGAGGCTGAAAGAAAGTAATTATCGCTTATTATAAGAACATTTGCATACCACGTGGTAAGTATGGCGTCCATAATTTTATAGTACTAATTATTCCGGTCGAAGCTCCGGCTTCCGGAAAATGCTAAAACTAAAAGACGAATAAAGCGGTGATTTCTATGACTACCTCAACAATCAGCAGATTCAAGCGCTGGCGCGAAGAATACCAGAAGAAGGTAGTATCGGCAGATGCGGCGGTGGACCATATCAAATCCGGGGACCGCATTTACATCCAGTCCAACGCGGCCTGCCCCATCACCCTGGTAGAAGCCCTGACCAGGCGAGCGTCGGAGCTGAGGAATGTCGAAATTTTTCATATCCTTACCATGGGTCCGGCCAAATACACCCGGCCTGAATATGCCGAATCTTTCAAAGTACACGCTCTCTTCATAGGGCAGAATGTGCGAGAGGCGGTAAACGAGGGTAGAGGAGACTACACACCGCTTTTCCTGAGCGAGATCCCCAGTATGTTCGAATCGGGCAAACTGCCTCTTGATGTCGCTTTCATTCAAGTCTCTCCTCCCGATGAGCATGGCTACATGAGCTACGGTGTCTCTGTAGATTGCACTATCGCGGCGCGAAAAAAAGCAAAGCTGGTGATAGCCGAGGTCAATCGCCAGATGCCCCGCACCCTGGGACGCTCTTTCGTCCATACCGACCGCATCGACTATATCGTCGAAACTGATCGTCCCATCCCCGAACATTGCCCCAAACCCCTGGATGATGTCTCTATGGCGATAGGGCGCAATGTCGCCTCCCTGGTGGAAGACGGCGCCACCCTGCAACTGGGAATCGGCAGCATCCCCGATGCGGTTCTTCAGAATCTGATGGACAAAAAAGAGCTGGGCATCCATACCGAGATGTTCTCGGATGGTGTCGTGGACCTTGTCGAAGCCGGCGTAATAACCTGCACCAGAAAAACGGTTCTGCCTGGAAAAATCGCCGTCTCTTTTGTGATGGGCTCGAGAAAGCTCTATGACTTTGTCGACAATAATCCACTAATAGAATTTCAGACCACTGACTTCATCAACGATCCATTCATCATCTCTCAGAACTACAAAATGACTGCCATCAATTCGGCTCTACAAGTAGACCTCAGCGGTCAGGTCTGCTCGGACTCGGTGGGAATCAAGCTCTATAGCGGCTTCGGCGGTCAAGTAGACTTTATCCGCGGTGCGGCCCGATCTAAAGGGGGCAAGCCGATTATCGCCATTCCTTCGACAGCCCGGGACGGTGAAGTATCGAGGATAGTCACCCATTTGAGCAAAGGCTCCGGAGTGGTCACCTCGCGGGGAGATGTCCACTATATTGTCACCGAATACGGCATCGCCGACCTGCACGGCAAAAACCTCAAAGACCGGGCAGCGGCATTGATATCTATCGCCCATCCAAAATTCAGGGATCAGCTTCAAAAAGAATGCGACAGTGTGCCCTGGCTCTGAAAATGAGATCACAGTTCGCATCCTGACACCAGGTTCTCATCCCAAGGGACGATGTCTTTGCAAGCTTATCAGAATGTAATCTCAGGCCGAATCGTTATTCTGATTGATGCTCATCGATCAAATCTATCCAATAATGTTCTTACTATTAGATACAACTTCGAGTCAATTCATACGCCCTTAGTGGAAGCCGGCTTCCCGGAAGCCCCGGTCCTTCACCATATACAACACCAACATCGCTATGGACAGACCATTAAACGAGGACGATAACACCGCCATGTTCATAGATTTGAGCAAACAACTTATAGAAAAAGGAGATCTGGAGCACGCCGAAAGGCTTCTCCGCGGTGGGCTTCTGCGTGCGGAAAAGAAAAAAGAAGAGGCCGAATCCGCCGTGCGCGGACTGAAAGCAGAGCTGACCAAGCTCTACAAAATGCAGGGACGAGAAGACAAACTCTCCAATTTAAATACTCCTGACTCTAAAGAACAATAAGATCTATAATGGGCGCCATGGTTGTAGCTCAAAGTGATTTTCTGGTGGTCGAAAAGTTGAAAGATGGCCGGGAGGTCGTCCTCAGACCCTTGCGGGATGGCGACAGAAAGACCCTGACCACGGTCTGGTCTCACCTGAGCCCGTTATCTATCTATCATCGCTTCTTCAGCCCTAAAAAAGCGCTCTCGGAATCCGATTTGAGCTACCTCAGTCATGTCGACTTCAAAAAGCATGTCGCTCTAACAGTCTGCGCCAGATTGGCAGACGGCACAGAAGAGCCTGTAGCCATCGGCAGATATATAGTCCTCGACGAAGATCCCGAGAAAGCAGAAATCGCTTTTACCGTGGACGATCCCTATCAAGGTCTGGGTATCGGTACCATTTTGATGAGACATCTGGCCATTATAGGCAAAGCCGCCGGACTGAAAGCCTTCAAAGCCTATGTCCTGGGCGAGAACTATCGCATGCTGAGGGTCTTCGCCAGAAGCGGTCTGACCATGACCCGATCGATGGCCGATGGCTCCACCTGCGAAGTCGAGCTCTCTTTAGATTATTGAAGCGCTATTTTTTAGGCCGGAGCTTGAAGAGAATATAGGCGCAGATCAAAATACCCAGCCCAAAAACCGAAGGCAAAATATGCTCCATCCTTGAAAGACTGATCATGCCGCCGGCATTCAGGCCCAGGAGGGCGAGAATCACCAGGGCGACAATGGACAGAATCTCTAGAAGCATGTTATCGCGTGGCTTCCATCTGCTTCGGGTTGTCGATGCTCAGATCGGTATGCTCTTCGGGCCACATCAAAATCGACGGCAGGGTGAGGTTGCGGACAAAGAGGTCCGGCGCGGTATCGAAGACGGTCAGACGCTCAGATCCTGACCGCCTGGTCGGCAGGACCAGTAAGGTATCCGCATCAGGGGCCCAGTCCAGTTCTATCTCTTCGTGCTGCCAGAGCCCGGCTCTCTGCTCTACGGTCATGCCGGACACATCGAATCTTTCTACCGAGATATCGGCCAGGTCAGGCAGAGCCTTTTTCAAATCGGCGGCAAACTTATCGGCGGGCATTTCGTTGACACCCGAATCCAGCGCCACTACCTTTGGTGCTATCTTCATCAATCCGGCAAATTTGATACAGGCCTCGATGAATTTATAGTTTAGATGATCGACCGAGACAAGCACTGTCAGACTCTTCCATTCTTCCACTTCGCCTTGAAGCACAAGCAAGGCGGTGGGACATTCATGGGCAAGCCCTTCGGCCACGGCAAAACGCACATAGTGCCTTCGAGCACCGGTGCCCATGGCATCTCTGGGTTGGTGCCCGACCACCACCAGGTCGTAATTCTTTGATTTCTTCGAGATAAGCTCTATGGGATTGCCTTCTTCGATAAAAATCTGCCCGGCAATAGCCTTCTCTTCGGTACATGCTTCGTACTTCTGACAGAGCTTATCGGCAATCGAACGCAGTTGCTTGGTCAATTCGTCATAGGCGGCTACATAAGGCCCGCTGCCGATGAAGCCGGGCTTATCGTTGCGCAGCAACTCCCAGACCGCTCTCGAGTCGATAACATGATGAGCATCCACCCGTCCGCAAGAAAGCTCGGCAACTTTCCAGGCCAGCTCCGCCGCCTGCTTCGATGCTTCCGAGCCGCTCAGCCCGTAGAGTATGGAAAATTGAGACATTACGCCCTCCGGTCTACTCGAAATGGAATCAGCTTTTATGTGGGTTCCAGATCGATCTTAGTCCAGGGAAGGTCTGTCAGTATCGCCCCCAGGGAGTATTAATGACACAGATTTGATCTAGTCCAGAGTTTTGAGAAAACGCGAGATAGAGCGAATATCCTCGAGAGAAAGTTCTGAAGACGGCATTCTCACAGGCTTTTTGCCATATTCCCTGGTATCGGTAAGAGGAACCAACTCGGCGTTTAGAATGCTCTGAGCTATATCAAGAACCTCTTTTCTAGAGCCTATTCCATCAAGAGGCGGTCCGAAATCGCCACCGACTTTACCGATAGAATGGCAGGCCTGACAGCCTTTTTCCGAGACCAGACGCTTGCCCCTCTCCTCGTCCGGGCTGAGCTTTTTCGACTTGACCGGCTGCTGATCGGAAGAGGAGAGCATTTTGGTAAGCTCTTGTTTCTCTTCCGGCTTCATCTTTTTAGAGCCGTTATGTCCGACCACCTTAAAAGCCTGTTTGCGCTCGGGCAACGTATAGAGATAAGCGACTATCTTGGTCGACTGCGACCGGGGCACCCTGACATGGGGAAAGAGCTCTCCTGAGCCGTAATTATCGATGAACTTCTTCTCTTCGGCATCCTCGTCGGTAATTCTGGAAAGCAAGAAGCTGCGGCTGCGCCGGGCGCCTATTCCGTCGAAAGGCGGCGCCAGACAACCGCCCTTGCCCTCAATTAGATGACACATATTGCACTGGTTGGCAAGAATCAGCTTCTTGCCTGCCGCCGAGAGCTTGGAGGGCTTGTCGGCGCTAAACTTTGGCTTGCCTGCGTCTTCAGCCTGGGCCGAAGAATTGGACATATTAAAACTGAACAACAGAGCGCCTGCTAAAAGGGCGGTCAAGTTTGTGGTGTGTGTTTTCATATCGCAGTTCTAGTTGATCTTTATTGCAATGGGAGCTTTCTTCCAGGAATCATCATACTCTTTTTCTATGTGAGGCAGGCCCAGAATGATGGTTTTGCAAGGGGCCTTGGCCAACACCGAATATGCCACTGAACCCAGCACCACCCTGCCTATTCCTTCTCGACCATGGCTTCCCATGACAATCATATTCGCTTTCCACTCTTCGGCAAAGGCAATGATTTCTCGAATGGCATCCCCTTCTTTGAGCTCTTTAGAGACCTTGAGCTCCGGGCAGGTCTTCTTGATTTTGGCCATGGTCTCTTCGGCGGCTTTATCAGCCAGCTTGCGAGCATCTTTCATGATTTGATCGATATAGATCTGGCTGCTCACCATGCTCCTTTCAATCATGACCGAATGCATCACATGGAGGACCCTGACCTCGGTGCCTTCCGGCCAGCGATAAGAGCCGACGAAATCCACTTGAGCTTCGGTATATGGCTCTTCGGCAATAGGTAAAAGTACTCGCATATCAAGATCCTCATATTCTATTCATCTGATTCTCATTTTTTCAGGGTCATTCAGGGTCTGACCACCATTACCGAACAGGGGGCATAAGCCAATACCGCCGAAGAGACGCTGCCGATCATCTTACGTATCATGTCGCGGCGACCATGGGAACCTACTACGGCAACATCGGCTTTCCATTCTTCTATCTCACTGAGAATCACCTCTTTGGCGTAGCCGGTCAGGACCTTTTCCTGGATGTTCGCCTGGGCGAGCTTCATGCCCAGCTTCTGAGCCAGGGAATGAACCAGCTTGGTGCCATTTTCCACATGAAGAGAATGAAGTTCGGTAAGCAAGTTCTTGCCCGGCTCATGCTGATGATCCATGCCTATGGGCTCGACCACATGAAGAAGCATGATAGACAGAGGCTCCTCCCAGTGGTGATTGAGCACGAATTCAATCTGCTCTTCGGCATAGTATTGTTCTTGGATGGCTATCAAGACTCGCATCGACTTGCCTCTTTCTTGCCTGCACCGGATTTCTTCTGGGAGACGAAGTGGGGACGAAATACAAGCACACTGGTGCGAGTCTGCTTGACCACCTGACTGGCTGTGTTGCCCAGGACCATGTCCTCGAACTTATTGAATCCATAGGCGCCCATCACAAGGATGCTGTTGGTGTCATAAGATTGATCCATTAAGGTCTTGGCATGAGGACCTTTCACTATAGAGAAGACGTCGGAGCGATGAAACTCCTTAAGACAGGTCTCGCTCTGCTCTACGATAAGCTCAGCTTCGGAGGTTTTCTCACCTTCGGCTACTACGGTAAGCGCCTTAAGGCTTTTGTGAGTCTCTTTGGCAAGCTGTTCGGCGGCAAGCAAGGCTCCTTTAGAGGCTTCGCTTCCGTCGTAGGCAACCAGAAACTGCTCACATTCATCTAAGGGATTCACCGCCACAAGAACCGGGTCCCTGGCGGAATAAACCACCCGCTCCGCCACCGAACCGGTCATCAGATTGGTTGGCGACATCTTGTGACCCTTGCCGCGGTGCCCGATGATGGTCAGATCATGTTTGTCCGCTTCTCTAATAATCTCGTCCACCACATGACCGACATCGAGCTGACTCGAAATCTCCAGCCCACGCTTTTCTGCTTCCTTTTCTATTAATTCGAGAATAACTTTGCCGATTCTTTTAATAGCCTTGAATACTTTCTCTTCCGTATCGACAGCCTGACCGAAACCGAGCTCTTCGCCGAATTCCGGAGCCACGAACAGATCAACCAGCCTGGGATCCACCACATGCTGGGCAGTCAGGTCGGCGTCCAGTTCGGAGGAGAGCCAGAACGCGTATTCGGCAGCTCGCTGGGAGTATTCCGAGCCGTCCAGGGCTAGAAGCATATTTCTGAAGGGCATATTCTTTCACCTCTTTTTAGAATTTATTGCAGCCATCTCTAGAATTTCATCATGTCCGCCCCGGTTTGATAACGCCCCAAGGGACGAATGGTTACGTCTAAAATTCCACCTCTGCCAATCATCCTTAATGATGATGCAGTGCCTGTTTAGCGCTTCTATCATATGAACGTTGATGACTCCCATCTGAGTTAATCCCTTCATTGGGGTTTGCAATCGGCCGTTGATCTCTTTTCCATAGCTGTGGGATTGGAAAAGATTTGATCCGGCCAATTGCGCTTTTCTGGCATCGAATATGGTGTGCTTATCAAGACCATTTTTACTAATCCTGGCAGTTTCAAAGGGCCCAGAGGATAACAAGAGATACAAGGGATGCAAGAGATGCTTCGGCAATCCCTTGGCTAGCACTGCTTAGCGATAGCTTTACTCCTCTTTGCTAGCCCGGGCTCGCTAACAATCAAGATTCAAAATCTGGCGATATTTATTCCACCAAACCCTCTTCTGACAAGGGTTCACACCTCTCCTATAAGTACCCCATAAATAAGGAGTAAGCCCAGATAGTGGTGCCCTCGGCAGGATCATCGAAATCGGCAAAGTGTTGTCAGCATACAATCATGACAAGAGTTGAGTTCATAATCTCTAAATATTTAGTATCTGAGTATCTTTCATCAAATCCTAATTTTTCGGAGTTAGTTTTCTTAACCAACCCCCGCACCTAACTTTGAGCCAGCAAGAATACAAAATCAGTTCGGAATGTCGAACCCGGGATGAAACACGCTTTCGTTTTCGGGATAAATAGCTGGCTCGAGATGCTGTTTGCAGGACCGGACCTTGCAGACTGAACAGAGATTAGAACGTGCCACCACCTGGTAGAACTACCTGCTGCCTGGCGCGACAATTCTCTAAACTACGCCACCACTTGAATTCCAAAAGAAAAATCATAGGAACTCAGTGATGGCGAAAGACACCAAGAGGTAATTATGAAAAACCTACGGATACTAGTTCTTGGCTCGGGCGTTTCAGGACTGACGACTGCGATGACCATCCTGCAGTCGACCGACCACGAGGTTACCCTCTGGTCTCGGGAATCCGATGGTGAATTTCCGTCGAACTCTTCGGATGCCTTCGCACTGTGGCTGCCCCTGAGGGAAAAAGCAGACCAGAGAGTGGAAGGCTGGGCGAATTACAGCTTGAAAGTATTCAAGGCACTGGCAGAGATTCCCGACTCGGGGATTTCGCTGAAGCCTATCGTCATCTTCTCCGATTCCAAGGAAAAGCCCTGGTTTGCCAATCAATACCCGGTGGCAAGACAGGCGCAAGCCGCGGAATTGACCGAAGGTTACGAAGGCGCCTGGGTACTCGATCCGGCTCCCATCATCGACCCCTCCGGCTACCTGCCCTGGCTGCGCTTCAACGTGGCTCGGGAAGGCGGCAAGTTCGTCAAGAAGAACATCGACAGCCTCGACTCCTTCCCTTCGGAGTTCGACGTGATCATCAACTGCACCGGTCTCGGTAGCGCCTCGCTCCTCAAGGATTCGAGCCTGCGCCCGGGTCGCCTGCAAGTGGTCACCGTCAAGAACACCATCGGGCTGGATCGTGCTTATGTCGATGAAGTCGGTCCCAACAAGCCTGCTTATGTCGTTCCCCACGGAAAGTTCCTGAAACTGGGAACGGTTTACGACGAAGACAACCAGTCCACCGAAGTGGATGAAGCCAGCACGAAGGACATCCTGACCCGCTGCTCTTCCATGGTGCCTGCGTTGAACTTCTCTCTCGATGATGTCGTCAGTGTCAAGCGCATCCTCTGCGGCATGCGGGATCTGGTTCGCATGGAGCCTACCCAACTAGCCGACGGCAGGACGCTGATTCACAACTACGGTCATCATCGCACCGGCTATATCACTTCCCATGGTATCGCCAAGGAGATTGCCCGTCTGTTCGGAGGCTAAAACCTGAAAGGTTCCGGGCGAGGCAAGGAGCAGCCGGGATTCATTCACATAGTGGATGGATCTTGAGAGTTGACTACTTTGCCGAGCCCGGCTTGAAACAATCTTTTGGGAAGCCCCTTACAGACGTCGCGACCTTCTGATTCAACAAAACGACCGAGCAAGTTTCGATTGGGCGCAGGGGTAGAAATCGACTATCCCTGTGCTTTTAAGAACTTGTTCTCTCGTTTTTCTAAGGAGTTTTCTATTATAAGTTATAGTTGATAAAACAGACCCGTTTGAGAAAAGCTCGACACAGTAAGCATAGAACAATGGACGCAAAGACCGCTATACACAACGACTCCGAACCAACGTGTTCAGCCTGACCATAACGTCCAGCAGACTATACATTATCAGCGACAACTTAAGAGATGCTGGACATTATGCCGAAGTCAAAATCCAACTCGAAATTTCCTTTTCCAGTTCGTCGGGCAGTGCGCAAGTTCGGGCAAGACATTCGGGACGCTAGATTGGGCCGCCGAAAAAGGCAGAAACGTTATGTTGAAGAAACGCTACTAATATAATTGATTCTTTCTAAGAAATGATAATGATTCCCATTTTCGGGATACCATCATGCTTCCTCACCCTTGCAAAGACCTCTCAAAGATCGATGCCGAAGCAGATGATAGTTCAGCCTTCGCAGAAAGAGCAGTTAAATATGGCCGCTTCGGAAAGCAGCATCAGCATGATGCGCCCATCCAGGGACGCATACCTGGAGAGAAAAGGAATTGAGCTCCTCAATTGCTCCGAGGTTCGGACAGAGTTTCCGAATACCGAAGTATACGACCTGGCTCCGGATCTAGTCGAAGCCCTGGATTGGACAGATCTGGAAAAATCGAGATGGAAGCACCTTTTCGGTCCGCGCCTCTATGCGGCTGTTAACGGAAGCGCAATCAGAAACAAGAACCTGATACTTCCGGAGAGCTTTTCCGGCACCACACCCACCGGTCTGAATGCGGGCACGACCCAATATGATCGTTTCAAAAGAATTATCGAGCTCCAGAGCAAGGTAGAGCCAACGGAATGGAAATGGAAAACGGGTGCAGTCTCCCGAACCTCGGCCGACTGTGAATGGCCCTGGTTGCATATCGAAAAGCCTTTCATTTCTGCCTTAAACCCAGATCTTATGTACAGCTGGCACAACAACTCCTCCGCCAGCCAGAGACTGCTTGCCGACCGATTGCTCGAATTTGCCAAACGCACCAATTTCAGCCCGGAAATTATCAATTCGGTGCTGGAGCTGGTTCATTGCGAGTGGGCAAAAACTCTCAACTCATTTTATGACCATAGCTCTCTACTGTTCTGTAGCGAAATTCTCAAGCAGCAATTGACAGAACGGAGTCTCACTGCCGAAGAGACTCTGGAGCTGCTCTTCGAAATGGAGTACTTCGCGTTCTATTCATCTCTGGCTAACCGTTATAAAAATCTGTACGCAGGCGAATTCGAGGGTTACTGGCTCGAGATCGTCGACCTGCCTCTATCCCGCCTCAAGCCGACAGAACTTTGCCAGACAGGTAGACTGTTCGATGAACTTGTCAATCTCTACCAGGGACGTACGGCACCAGTAATAGTAAACGAATACGAAAGCATAGCCGACGGCAATCACCGCCTCACCGCTTCCTGGCTCTGGAATCTACTTAGAGCCTCGGCGAAAGAAGACTGGAGCATCCGGAGCGACCATTTTCAAACGGCGCTGGCGCGCTTTTTCGAAGAGCATAAAGAGATAATCAGTCCGGTGACTGTCCATGAAGTAGCCCGACACCTGGCCGCTATTCTCGAGGACAGCTCGAAATTCAAATTCCTCGAAAATCAGATCAAGCCCTGGATGCTTAGTAGCAAGCCCTCGAAACGCATAGATTCGATACCGGCAGTGGTGCTGACTACCTACAACAGCCTGGCCGCCATTGCCGAACCCTATGACTTGAACCAGGAAATCATACGCTTCGAACCGGGAATCTACGAAGCCCTTGTAAATCTGCATTGCAAGGTACTGCCAGCCAGGGCTTGCTACCACTTCGCCGACCGAGTGCCTCTACCCTGGTTCGCCCTGGTCGGACCCAACTCACACAAACCATCGGACAGCAACTAAGATGAAAGTATTAGAAAAACCAACCTCGACCAGAGACGATCTTTTTCTCGCCCCGCTCATAGAAGGAGAGAGCGAAGAGCTCCTCGGGACAAATCATCAGCTGGTAGATTCCCTGGTCTCAGCCCTGGGCAGCCCTTTGAACTTCATCTTTCCTGGAAGAATCAGAGAAAATCTGGATAACTTTAAATCTGTGGTGGCGAGCCATGCACTGAGGAGCAGAATCTTTTTTGCCCACAAATGCAATCGCTCAGACAGCCTGGTTAGAGAGCTTGCTTTGACCGGCGCCTGCATAGACGTCTCCTCGGCCGAAGAGCTCAAACACGCCCTGGCATGCGGATTCGCATCCTCCCGAATCCAGTGCACCGGTCCCAAGAACCGTGATTTCCTGGCTCTATCTCTTCTGCATGGCACGGTAATTAGCGTGGATAGCCTCTATGAATTGAGCCAGATTCTCGACCTCAGGGCGAACTTGAAAACGGAAGGGAGAACCAGATTATTACTCAGGGTCTGTGGATTCAGAGGGGAGCACATCAACTTCAAGACCAAGGCGAGCCGTTTCGGCATTCAGGTAGACAAAGTTGAGGAAGCGCTTGCTTTACTAGAGCACAACACGAAAACGATGGAATTGCTCGGATTCTCCTATCATATAGACACCGTCAGCATTGCGGAAAAAGCCCTTGCCCTGGAGAACTGCCTGGAGCTTATTGAACTATCTTACGAATACGGCTTCGAGCCGACAGTTATTAATATTGGCGGCGGCTTCAAAGTCAATTATCTGGACAACGAAGACGATTGGAATCGCTACACAACGGCTCTAAAAGAAGCCGTTCTGGGCAGTCGGTCGTCTCTGACCTGGCACAACGCCTCTTTCGGTCTTTCAGCCCGCAAAGGCACCCTTGCAGGCAGCCTCAATATCTACAACTTCTATGACCCCTCCA
The DNA here is from genome assembly GCA_964496875.1 of uncultured Candidatus Obscuribacterales bacterium. Taxonomy (GTDB): domain Bacteria; phylum Cyanobacteriota; class Vampirovibrionia; order Obscuribacterales; family Obscuribacteraceae; genus RI-106. Next base: position 15,970 of record CAZCBH010000044.1, read on the forward strand.
CCGGTCCGGATTTCTTGAACGAGTTGCTCAACTTCAAACTGGTCAACTTGAACAATGCCACCATCGCTTCAACCTTGCGAGAGAACGGCATAGAGCTGTGGATCGAACCGGGTCGCTCCCTGATAACCCAGTGCGGCATCACCGCCGCTAGAGTAATCGGCTTGAAAGAATCGAGCGCCGGAGACACCCTCGTTCTCCTGGATATGAAAAGACAGGACACAAGCTTTATAGATCAAGAACTCTTTATAGACCCGATAATTCTGAGCACCGGGGACACCGCAACCGCACCACTGGCGATGCCCACTCCCGTCTACTTCGCCGGTAATCTTTGCCTGGAAAGCGATCTTATAACCAAAAGACAGGTCTTTTTAGAGAGGTTGCCAAAACCGGGCGACCTGGCTGTATTCGCCAATACGGCTGGATATTTTATGGATTTCAGCGCCAGCCACTCTATTATGCAGCCGGTGGCCAAAAAAGTGGCTGTCTTCAAAGAGAAAGAGAATTTTGCATGGACACTGGACGAAAAGTATTGCCCCTGGAGGGACAAACCCGAAGATATTAAGGAAGGGAAAGAATAATGATCGTAAAAAATGCCACGGATTTGATCGGAAACACCCCCATGCTGGAGATAGATCCATCGATTCATGGGCTCAAAAATATCAATCTCTACGCCAAGCTGGAGCTACTCAACCCCTTCGGCTCGGTCAAGGACAAGACTGCCTGGAATATGCTCAAGCATGACCTGGCACAGATAAAAGCCAGTGGTCAGACAGTAATAGAAGCATCGAGCGGCAATACGGCAAAAGCGATGCAGATGATCTGCGCCATGCACGATATTCCCTTCAGAATCGTAACCAACCGAGTCCGCGTCCGAGAGGTAAAAGAGATTCTGCAACTTCTAGGTACCGAAATTGACGAGTTGCCCGGACAGTCCCAGTGCCTGGATCCCACCGACCCCAACGACCCGCTTTTCGTTGTAGAGAAGATAATGAGCCAGGAGCCGGGCAAGTATTTTCATACTTCTCAGTACACGAATGAACGCAATCTTGAAGCACATATAGAAATGACCGGTCGCGAAATCGCCGCCGATCTCGACGTCGTTGATTATTTCGTCGGCGGTCTCGGAACAACAGGTTCTACTAGAGGCACCGGCGAATACCTGAAGTCGGCAGGCAGCCCGCAACTTAAGAGTATCGGCATAGTCTGCACCAAAGGCGGTCTCATACCAGGCATTCGCAATTCCGACGAGATGCATGAAGTGGGTCTTTTCGAAAAAGACTTCTATGACGAGATAATCGAGGTCAGCGTCGACGAGGCGATAGATTCAATGCTTACCCTGGTCAAATCTTGTGGAGTGCTCTCCGGACCTACCGGAGGCTCCAGTCTTGCCGGTGCCCTCAAATTTTTGCGCACCATAGATGAAACTCTCACCGAGAAGAAAAACGCGGTCTTTCTGGTCTGCGACAGGGCTGAATGGTATCTATCCTACATGCAGAAATACCGTCCGGAGCTCTTTGGAATGAAGAAAAAGGACTCTGCCCTGGCAGCGATTGACGAAGCGCAATGCCAGAGCGCCCCTTCTCTTGATCCGGACGAAGCGGAAAAATGGCTGAAAGAAGAAGAACATGTTCTGATACTAGACCTGCGAGGCAGCCTCGCTTTCAAAGGTTCTCACATAGAAGGATCCGTCAACATTCCCCAGGAGACCTTCGAAGAGCTCTGCTCGAACGGAACCCCGGTGGCGGAAGGAAGAAAAGTCCTCTTCGTCTGCCCGGTTGGCGACCAATCGAGAAAGTTTTCCGCCTACTTCAGCCAGCTCGGCTTCGACTGCGCCAGTTTACAAGGAGGCTTCGTAGCCTGGCGCGACCGGGGCAAACCCACCATAAAAGGCCAGCGCAGCAACCGCAGCAGACGCAAAGAATCCCTGGCGACTTCGACAGCCAACTAACCTTCAGGAGAACCCGCGAATGCAGACCTGCACGCTAGAAGCAGCCCCTGTCCTGGCTTTTGAGCCGGCAGAACTGAGGCGCCTTTTTCCGGCCATTGTAAATGAGCCGGATACGATTTTTTTCGACAACGCCTCCACGGCCCAGAAACCGGCGGTGGTCATAGATAGAATCAATACATTCTACAGCCGGGAGTGCAGCAATATTTCCCGGGCCAGTTACGGCAGAAGCACGGCCCTTGCAGCCCGAGTAGAACAAGCCCGGGATCAGATGGCGCAGTTCCTAAACGCGGACCCGGAAGAAATCGCCTTCACCGGCGGTGCCACTGAAAGCCTGAATACCGTCGCCCTGAGCTGGGGCATGCACAACCTGGAAGACGGAGACGAAATTCTGCTTTGTATGGAAGACCACCACTCGGCTGTCTTTCCCTGGCTCAATTTGCAAGAGATTCTAAGCCGCTTCGGTAGAGAGATAAAAATTGTACCTTTCGCGCTGCATCAAACCGGGGTTTATGACTGGGCTGATTTGAAAAGCAAGATAACCCCTCGCACAAGACTGATCGCCCTCTCTCATATCCATCACCTCTATGGCATGGAGATGGATATCGCAGAAGTCAGAGCGCTTCTTCCCGAAAACGTCCTTATCTCTCTGGACGCCAGCCAGAGCGCCGGACATATCAAGCTAGACGCAAGAGAGCTGGGGGCGCATTTCATCTCTTTCTCCGGTCACAAAATGTTCGCCGCCTCCGGCACCGGAGTGCTTTACACGGATAAGAGAGTGCTCAACCAAATGTGGCCTGCAAAAGCAGGTTCAAAGACCGCTTTCCAGCCAAACAGCGAGAACCTGGCTCTTTCAAAAGAGAAGCTTTCAGGCATCATAGAGTGCGGCACTCTCAATATAGCCGGAATTCTTTCAATGGAAGCAGCGATAGATTTTATCGATTCTATAGGTCTGGATGTTATAGAACGCCACCTGTCGGATCTGACCCACTATATCCACGGAAGACTTAAAGAGCTACCACATGTAGAATTCGCGCCGGGCATAGGAATATGCGGCTGCACAAAGGGATTTGGAATCATCGCTTTCAAGTTGAAAGGGATGGATTCTCCGGATCTGGCTGCCTATCTGGATAGCGAAGGCATTTTAGTTCGGGCAGGCGATCACTGCCGGGGCTCAAAAGAGAGCGACGATGGCTATATAAGGGTGAGCCTGCAAATTTACAACACCCGAGAAGAGATAGACTTTTTCATGGAGGTGCTCGAAGATGCTTGCCACTGAAACGGCAGTAACCACAAGAAAAGCAGAGCCAAAAGACGCAAAGCGAATAGCCGAGATCTACTCCAACGTCTTTGGTAAAAACGGTATCAAAGCACCAGGACACGAAGCCTATCCAGCACCGGATATGTTTTCGGAAGCAGGCGTTTTGACGGTAATCGAAGATCCGGCCCGGGAGCTTCTGGTGGTCGAGACCAATGGCATCGTTGGCGGTGGCATGGTCATTCATCGCCTCAGCCCTTATCATGTCGAATTCGCCTGTGTCGCGGTCGACCCGGCGTTTCGCGGACTTGGTCTCAGCCCCCGCCTTTTGGAAGGCGCCAGAGCCATCGCCGAAAGTTCCGTCCTCACTCTGAACAATACGGAGATTGTCACCCACAGCATCCACAGCCAGTGCGCCCACGCAAGAGCCGGATACGACAGAGTAACTGGCTTCAATTTCTGTCAGTATCCCCGGGTATTCTTCAAAGATCACGAAGAGTCATGCTCCTGGGTGAGCCGCCACGATGGCTCCGTCGCCGAAAGGCTCAAGCGCCTGCGTTTTGCCGGGGCGAAAGAACTCGAACATTCCACCGATATGACGGCAGAAGAGTCTGTTTTATATAACAGCCTCAAGGACCCTCGTCCAGTCTTCGTTCCCGGGAGCCTCACAGATCTTGCAAGAAAAATCCTCGACCAGTTTAGCGATACTCTCTCTTATGCAGTCAATCCAGAATCGAGAGAGAATTTCTCTGCTTCCACAGCCTCCTATGAAGTCTTGAGCCTGGACGAACAGCCCGGCGAGCCGTTTACATATCTGTATCTTCCCGGTCAATTGCTGCCTGGCGGCTGGCAAGAAGAGCTGAAGAAGCTTATCGAAAAAGCCCGGGCGCTACCCGGCAAGCATTATATTCAAGCAAGGCTGTCGGCGAACAGTGAAAATTCAATAGAGTATGCCGAGTTTCTAGAGAAGCAAGGCTTCATCTTTATGGGACTTCTTCCCCTTTATCACCACGAAGAGAGTAAAACCACCGGCAATATCATATTCGGCGACGTTCTTCTGATGCAATGGATCTGTCCTGACGTTTTGGAGCGCAATCCTTTGCCCGGAGAGACTGATTCCGCTCCCACGCTGCACGGATTTCCATTGGGTATTAACGGAGCAATCGTAAAAACAATGCGGAGGCAACTGGGACAATGAACAAAGGTTGCAGACAGGTTTTGAATACTTTGAGAATTGCCGAAAAACTTCTCAGCGCGCAAGAAATTCACGATCGACTGAGGCTGTCCCACGACAAACCTCCCAGCCTCACCACTGTGTATCGGGCCCTCGACACCCTGGTGAAAGACGGCGAAATCTGCATCCTGAACCCTTTAGAAAGCGAAAGACGCTATTCGATAACGAAGAAGGAGAAACACCTGCACCATATCATCTGCAAAAGTTGCTATATAACTCTTCCCATCTCCCATTGCAGCCTCGAAGAGTCGGTGAGCACAACAGCCAGAGAGCATGGATTCAAATTACAGTCTCATGTGGTGGAGTTCTACGGAACCTGCTCCGCTTGCTCTAAGAGCGATGATGAGACCTTTGAAATCACCGAAGAACGTCGACTATCGGTGGTTTCCTCTTAGATTCAGGCGACAACATAGCCTGTAAACAGGAATACCCGAGAGCAAAAGTATTAAACCCGTGAGCTGATGGGTCCAGTGCGCACAAAACAGACAGAGATAACCGAAGATCAAAAAGACGAGTATGCTCACAAAAACTGCCAGGACGTTACCGCTTCTGCCGATACGAAAGGGGCGTTTCAGTTGAGGCGCTTTGAATCTCAGAATCAGGAGACTGACACCATACATGGCGGCTAAAAAAGAATAGAGGACACCGTAGACTTCTCCCAGAAAAGCATAAGCATTGCCGGTCAGACCGTTCATATAAGCCAACCTGCTGACAAGGGCGATCAAAGAGACAAAAAGAAGCTGGAACCAGAGGGAATAGACAGGCACCCCGGTGGATGCATTGACAGCAGAGAATACCCGAGGAAAAACTCCGCTCTTTGCCATAGAGTAGCTTACCCGGGCGTTCGACATGACCGCCCCCACGCTGCATGAAAAAATAGAGACGATCACAAAAGCACCCATGATAGAGCCCCAGAGAGGCCCACACAAAACACCCAGCACCGCCGGGCAGGTAGCCTGGTCCGGGCGCAGAGCCGCCTCCGGCCCGGAGAAATTCATGGAAATTCCCACAGCGAAAGCTAGAAAAATATAAAAAGCTGCCACTGTAAATAGTGTCTTCAAAATTGCCGCCGGCACACTGCGACTGGCGCCATCGGTTTCAGAAGCCGTACAGGAGACCACTTCCAGGCCGGAATAAGCAACCGCGCATAGCAACAGAACCTTGTTCATTTCCTGCAAGAATGAAATAGGATCGGAAGCTCCTGTATTGTTGAATAAATTGTCCAGCGAAGGCCCCTGGGCGGAAATGACAAGAAAGAGAAAGAAAAAAACCATAAAAAACTTGAAGATGGTTAGCAGATTAACCACCAGAGAGCTTGTGCTCACCCTGGCAAGATTAATAAGTGTGGCAAGAACCAGAAGGACGAAACTGATCAAAAAACAAAACCAGCCGCTCTCTTCGCCTTTCAGAAACCATTGCGAAAGTAGGTCGCTAAGACCGTTGGTCATGAAAGCCAACCCGGTCATCATCGCGATCCAATAGAGCCAACCGGACAAAAAACCGAACAGACTGGCGTCTTTATGGGGCATTATCAGTTTAAACGCTTCGACTTTGTATACGTAAGGTCCGCCGGCAAAAGGATAAATAGACGCCAGTTCGGCAATGACCAGCGCCAGGGGCAGCATGGTGACCGCACCCAGTATCCATGCCGCTATAGAAGGGAGCGCACCGGCTCTCTCAATCATCGTCCCATGAATGAGCCAGGCCATAGAGCCTATCAGAGTGCCTACACCGAGCATATAAGAGCCAAAAGCGCTGATTCCCACCTTAAGATCTGAGGCGGAATGGAGGCCGGAAGCTTCGATGGAACTATCGGTAACCGATTCAGAACTCATAATGATAAAAGGCTTCTTCATGACACAGGAGGCGAACCAGACAGACGATCTTAATAGATCGAGCCGACCATAAACAATCATGATCAGAGATATTCAGCGATGTAGGCAGCCTAATCAACTATCGGCTGATCGAAAGAATTCGTTCAGCCGCCTTCCTGGCTCCGATGATATTGCGTGCCGAAGGACCGAGCGTAAGCTCCGCCAGCCCTCCCATGACAAAAAGCCCCTGGTGCCAGGAGAGATCCTCTTTCAAAATGGGAAAGCCGCACTCTGCTACCGGCAAATCGAGCTTCTCTACCGCGGCATCCACCAGCTCTCCACCGGGTCTCACCTGTTCGAATCCGGTGGCAAGTACTATCCTGTCAAAAGTCTCTTCCGGCTTCTGTTCTTTAAATGCCACATCCACTCTACCGGAAGGAGTCAACGCCACTCGCTCAACCTCTCTTACCTTGTGGGAGACATAGCCGTGCCGGAGCGCCTGGCGAAAGTGGAAATCCGCTTCGCTGGATATGGAGCCGCGATTCCTCGCCCGGGTAATCATCTTTCTGCGCTCTCTGTAAGAGTGAATTCTTTCGAACTTTCGCATGCATTTTGGTCCCATCCAACAAGGGTCACTATCGAATTCATGCCTCCTGATCGCATGTCTCGAATAGATCCGGACTTTCTCACGGCAACTCTTTGAAAGACTGCAAGCGAGCTGAACAGCGGAAATACCGCCGCCAAGAACAAGTACACTCTCCCCTTCAGAAATTTTGGAACGATCGAAATCCTCGTCAAATAGATGTATCACCCTGCCAGAATCGATATGCTCGGCTTCGACCCAACCTGGATAATCGAGCCTGGCTCCAGCCCCGGGCGCCAGGACCACCTGCCTCGATCTCAACTGGCCGGATTCGGTCAAAACCAGATACCCTGATTGGTCTTTGACTATTGCAAGCGCTTCGCCTTTTCTCCAGAGATCGGTCAGTTTGCTGTTCTCTATCGAATTCTGACAGGTCGAATCGAAGAGTTTCAGATTTGGCCTGTCATAGGGAGGAGCAAATGGCTCGCGCACCAGGCCGGGATTAGACTTGACAAACTTGCGCAAAAAAAAGGGATCTACTTCCAGGTGGTGCACAAAGGGAGAACGCAAATGGGTCATACCAACCGATGCGGTTCGTTTTCGCCAGCAATCCAGGGGCGCATCATGGGGATCCAGAATACACAGGCGCTCCGGGGTCGTCTTCTTCAGCGCAAGCAACCAGTGCGCAAGAAGAACGCCATGAATGCCTCCACCGATAATCAACCAATCATAAGTATCAAACATTGCGCAAACAGAATCCTCTCATCAACGATCCTGGTAAAAGCCATGGCTATTGATTTCAATACCGCCGTATCTATCCAGCCAGATCCTGGCCCGCTTCTCCCCCTCATCCCATTGCCAATCCGTAGCCCTCGCTCGACACAGCTCTTCCAGCTCAAAAGCAAAGGTATTGAGAGTCGGCTCCAAAAACCAACCAGGAAAAAGGCAGCTAAAGCTTGAGCAATCCGATGCTGCGAGCCTGTTTAATCGCCCTGGTAATCATGCGCTGATTACTGGCCGAGCAACCCGTGATCCGGCGAGGCAGGATTTTTCCGCCTTCGGTGATGAATTTAGAGAGGATATGAGTATCCATAAAGTGAACTCGCTTGATTCCATTAGAAATCAAAGGGTCCAATTTTTTTCTCCTACCATAATCATGCTTCTTCTTCATTGGTGCTGCCTCCAGCGTTCTGATCTTCTGAGCAACCGAAATCAGTCGTAAACGGTTTTAACGTTCGCCAGTCGTGATCGATTGACAAACGAAAATGATAACGATTATCATTTTAAATCCGCTCGACGGAAATTGCAACCCTTTGAAAATCCGGATATCCAAGAGCGCTTTCCAAGAACTCTTTCGATATCCAAAGGCATAATCATGAAAAAGCTTCCTGTTACAGTTCTCTCCGGCTTCCTGGGCTCCGGCAAGACCACCTTGCTCAATCACATTCTCAACAATAGAGAAGGCATGAAAGTCGCCGTAATCGTCAACGATATGTCAGAGGTCAATATCGATGCACGCCTTATAAGAGAAGGTGGAGCCAGCCTCAAGAGAACCGAAGAGAAGCTTGTCGAGATGACCAACGGCTGCATCTGCTGCACCCTTAGAGAAGACCTACTGGTGGAAGTATCAAGATTGGCGAAGGAGAATCGCTTCGACTACCTGGTAGTGGAGAGCACCGGAATATCAGAGCCTCTGCCGGTGGCAGAGACATTCATGTTCGAAGAGGAGAGCGGAGTGAAGCTTCTGGATTCAGCGAAGCTGGACACAATGGTCACCGTTGTAGATGCCTTCAACTTTCTCAGAGACTATGAGGAAGCGGACCTTCTTAAAGAAAGACAGCTTGAACTGGGCGAGGAAGATGATCGAACAGTAACCGACCTGCTGATAGATCAAATAGAGTTCGCCGATGTGATTATCATAAACAAGATCGATCTGGTAAGCGCAAGCGAGCTGGATCGTCTGGTCAGCATAGTCAAACACCTCAATCCGGTTGCCCGGATAGTTCCCAGTCAGCATGGCTCGATTCCACTAAAGGAAATAATCAATACCAATCTCTTCGACTTTCAGAAAGCAGCTGAAGCACCGGGCTGGATGCAAGAACTGAGAGGAGAGCATATTCCGGAAACGGAAGAATACGGAATCGCCAGCTTCGTATACAAGAATGACAGACCGATGCATCCGGCACGACTGGGCGCCTTCCTGGAGCTCGAATGGGAAGGAGTACTGCGTTCGAAAGGCATATTCTGGTTCGCCAACCATATGAATAACTCCATAGATTGGTCCCAGGCCGGCGGATCATCCAGTATCAGTCCCGGTGCTCAATGGTGGTGCACCATTGACAAGGAAGAGTGGCCGGACGACGAAGAGTTTCTCAAGAGCATAGAAGTTGACTGGCGAGAGCCCTATGGAGACAGGCGCCAGGAGGTAGTTTTCATAGGCATAGAGACGAACAGAGACTGGATAGAAAGCGAGCTTGACAAATGCCTGCTCACGGATTCAGAGCTGCAAGCAGGAGAGCCTGCCTGGCAGAATTTTGAAGATCCGTTCCCGGGGCTGACTTTGCCTCCGGAAGCAAATGATCAAAGCACCGCTTCCGGTACCACCTTCGCTCATTCTATGAATCATTAAAAAGGATAACATCCCATGGCGAATAAACTACCGGTACTAGTGCTCTCCGGATTCCTCGGAGCTGGTAAGACCTCACTTCTCAAACATATTCTCGCCAATCGGGGTGAATCGAAATTCGCGCTTATAGTGAACGATATGAGCGAAGTAAACATAGACGCCAGGCTTATCGCAGCCAGCGAAAGCCATCTGAGCGTAGTCGAGGAAAAACTGGTCAAAATGTCCAACGGCTGTATCTGTTGCACCCTCAGAGAAGACCTGCTGATGGAAGTATCCAGACTGGCAGCCGAGCAAAAATATGATTATCTAATCATAGAATCGACCGGCATTTCAGAGCCCATGCCCGTGGCCGAAACCTTTGCATTCTCCGATCAAAATGGAAAAACCCTCTCCGATGTGGCGCAGCTTGACTGCATGGTGACCGTGGTCGATGCGTTCAATCTTCTCAAGAATCTTCAAGAAACCGATTCTTTGAAGGCACGCTCCATGCAGCTCAACGAAAATGACGAGCGAACCGTCACCGATCTATTGATAGACCAGATCGAATTCGCCAACGTAATCATCATGAACAAGTGCGACATGGTGGACAAAACGGAACAGAAGAGACTTCGAAAAGTGTTGAAAGAGCTTAATCCCGATGCTCGAATAATAAAGAGCGAGCACGGCAGAGTCCCCCTCGATTCGATTATGCATACCGAACTCTTTCAATTTGATCGAGCTGCCGAAGCCCCTGGCTGGATGAAGCATATGCTGGGCACGAGAACCGCCGAATCGGAAGAATATGGTATCAGTAGTTTTGTCTACAGAGCGCGCCGACCCTTCCACCCGGAGCGCCTTCGAGATTTCCTATCAGAGGAATGGCCAGGGGTAATACGCTCTAAAGGCTTTTTATGGCTGGCGACGCGCATGGACTATTCCCTGGACTGGTCTCTGGCAGGAGAATCCTGCAAGACCGAGCCGGGCGGCATGTGGTGGATAGCGATGCCAAAAGAGAAGTGGCCCCAGGATCCGCTATTGCAAAAGGACCTCCACGAAAGTTGGCAGGAGCCCTTTGGAGATCGAAGACAAGAGATAGTCTTCATCGGCATCGACATGGAAAAGGATGCACTATGCCGTGGCCTCGACGATTGTTTATTGACCGACCGGGAAATGGACCAGGGTGAGTCTGCCTGGGCCGACCTTCCCGATCCATTTGCACAATTCAATATCAAACTTCTCTCAGAATTAGCGGAAGAGTCGAGAAGCCACAATCACGAACACAAGAAAGAAACTCTTGCTCGGTGAAACATCCTGTGTAGCGACTGCCGTGAAAAACCGGATTGAACATTACCTTCCTCAAGGAAGAGGGCCGACATATCCGCACGACCTGCATCTAACCGAATTGCCTTCACTGAACCAATCACAAGCCTGTATGCAGGATTTAGATGATTTCAACTTCGGCTCATACTCATTTTCCCTGGGGACCTTAAAAAGCTTCTGACAGAAAGAGCATCGGATTACACAATATCCATCCTCTTCACTCACCATGATCCCATAGTGCTTTTTGCCGCAAATTGCCTGGTCGAAATCGTCTAGCATCAGTCCGGAAGATCTATCAAAACTCTGCCTGCTCACTTTAGCATTTTTACTTTAGACAAGCAGTGAAACCTTATTTTTACTACATGTATTAGTATCTGACCCTGAAGAAAAAGCGGGGTCGGTCCGCAAATACCGACCGACCCCGCCAAAACTAAATCACTTCGCCGCGATTTGCCACCCCGTACGAGGCTTTCAATCCTGCGGGCCTTCCCTGGTTCATGACCCACGCCTGGGTGCGATAGTCGAAATGCCACCACTCATAGGCATAGTTCACGAAATCGAAAGCGCTCATCGCACCGAACAGAAGACGCCGATTGCGCTTTGCTTCCAGGTCGCTGGCCGGCGAAGATCTGCCAGCTTTCTCGTAGAACCGAGTAGCAGTGCGGTCCGAGGGATCCAGATAGATACCACCCATGTAGAGAGGATTGCCGGAAACAATCTCTCGAAGGGTGAGATCGACTGCACCACCGGTGGAATGGGTAGGATAGGTATCCGGCTTATCCGGATCGAAGTTCTCCGGGTTGGATGCGAACCGAAGAGCGAACTCGGTCTGCTCGTCAGAAGACGCTTCTGGCAATCTCTGCCGAGCTTCTTCCAACATCCAGTCCCAGAGCTCCTTCTGAACCGCCACCGGACGATAGCCATCCCAGACCAGCACTTCCACCCCATAAGGCAGAAGCGACCGATTGACCTTCTTGAGCAGCTCAACCACGCTTTTACGCAAGAACACCCTGGTGGAAGCGGACTGAAACGGCTTGTAGACTGGGGCATTCAGTCCATCGATCCTGGCATAGAATGCCTGCACCGCGATGCCCTGACTCCCGATATCGACCAGCTCTTCGTTGAACAAATCGCTGTTCCTGTCGATTTCGACAAGCTTGTACTCATCGGTATCATCACAGGAAAGGGGTGCCGGAAGCGCCGCCTCTCGATAGTCAGGCTGCGGCTTCGTAAGACCTTCTGCTGTCTTTCTAACAGCCATACATTACCTCCTTCTTGTTCAATTACTCGAAAAACAAGATGGCGACCATGACCGCAACACCGATCATGGAGACCAGCAGATACTGCCACTGACGGTTGTCGCAGCACTGGCTGCGCAGTCGTGGCACCAGAATCGAGCCGGCGATGTAGAGGAAGCCACCGGCGGCAAGCGGCGTCATATAGAGAGCGAACCCATCGAGGGTCATGCCCAGCACCAGCGCCACCAGGACACCGACCACACTGACAAGACCGCTGACGAAGTTGATGGTCAGAGCTCGACGCCGAGAGAAACCGGCGTGACGCAGCACCGCATAGTCACCGAGCTCGAGCGGAACTTCGTGCAAGAGGATGGTGATGGTAGCGGCGATTCCGACCGGAACGCTGATGGCGTAGGCAGTACCGACCACGATACCATCAAGCAGGTTCTCGACCATGTCGGCGGTCAGAACCATCCAGCCTTCACTGGCGACCTTTTTGGTTCCTTCCGATTCGTTCCGCTGGATCAGCAGGTCGAACGCATAGAAGAAAAGCATGCCGGCCAGCAACATGATGCTGGTGAACATACCGGTATGACCGTGGCCGCCGTGGTTGTCGCCGGCGCTGGTGTCGTTGCCGCTCACCACCGGGGCAGGATCATGATCGTG
>CAZCBH010000044.1:28732-29992 GCA_964496875.1 uncultured Candidatus Obscuribacterales bacterium
TCGTGATCGTGGTCGTGATCGTGGGGATGCGTTCCCTTCAGAGCCGGCGCCTGACCGTGGTCGTGGTCATGATCGTGGTCGTGATCATGGGGATTCGCGCTCTTCAGAGCCGGTGCCTGACCGTGGTCGTGGTCATGATCGTGGTCATGATCATGTCCGCTGAAGAGCTTGACGATAGCCGGGGGATTCTGCGACTCGATCGCTTGCTGCTCCAGGGTAAGAGCATGCGGCAGCATGTGAAGCAAGGCATTGCCCAGCATCGCGCCGGCGGCAAGAGCGAGGAGCAGGTGCATCTTTCGACCGTGGAGCTCTTCTTTGGAGAAGAAGAAAAACAGTCCCAACAGGGAAACAGCGCTGATAGCCAACGCTGACAACAGTGCGTACAAGATTGTCATCTCGATATCCTTGGGTTTAAGGTTACGATGTGGTTCAACAGGAACGAGAGTCTGCTACACCGATCTGTTCCAGACAGAGAAAGGTAGTTAGAGAAAGGTTCAATGGTCTGGAAAAGGTGTTTAGCAGCTCCGTCGAATCAAAGAGAATCAGATAGACCTGAAACATAGAAAAAATGGGTTCAGGGATTCCATTTAATCTGTCGAAAGTTAAGCTAACCCGTGATTAGCGGCGCTAAAGACAAAGCCGGAAAGTATCAACTGGCCTGGTTGATGAAAATGATAACGGTTTCCATTCTGTTAATCACGCAGCTAGCGCTACCATCTGCGCCAGCTATCCCCCACCCCCGGATAGGCACACAAAGCTTCGTCAGCACTTGATTTCAAGAACTCAGATAAAGCCGTTCTCAGCAAACACGCGAACAAATCCCTCTATCCATGTGTATTTGGCTTAACCCGCAATTCTTTATGAATCATGAAAACTCACAGGCTATCTAGAACAGCAGCCTTTCCAGAGATCAATATATGAATACAAGAACGACTTTTGTTTTAAATCCCGGAGAGACAGAGAAGCCACCAAACTTCGAAAAATAGTCAAATCAAGCCCGTTCAGAAGAAGTCGAACCTCGACTTTCTTAATGGCACCTCCGGGAATTCCTTACCAAATATCAAAACCTCAAAATTGGAGATCGATCATGCATGACCATATGCATCACATGGATCACGTCCTGACTGCGCCCACCTGGGTGATTTTCAGCCTCTCCGCTCTCTTCGGAGCAGGCTTCCTCTTCTATCTCTATCGGCTTCTTTTCCGCAACAGAGTGCGAGCAGCGCTGGGCTACTCGGACTGGGAGAACGAAGTCGGTCA
>CAZCBH010000044.1:30092-37284 GCA_964496875.1 uncultured Candidatus Obscuribacterales bacterium
CATCACCATCACGGTGCTTCCGAAATCAGTCAGCCTCTGCCTATGGATGATCAGTCAATCTGCCGCTCCCCCCAGAGCCCGGCTGCCAGCCTGGCTGACGACAGCACCTTCGACAGCCAACTCGCTGCCCTCGCCGGCACCCGGGGAACAGTCTTCGTGATGTTCCAGGGTGGCTGTGACAAATGCGCCGCCGAGGCACCACTCTTCGAAGAGGTCGCCTCCCAATACACGGACAAAGCCGGCTTTATCCGTCTGCGCCTCGACCAGGCACCTGCCGTCGCGGCTCGATATGGAATCGATAAATGCCCGGCGATTCTCTGTATCGAAAAGGGCTCAATCAAACCCCGGCGTCTCACCGAAGCCGCCGACCGAGCTTCCATCGAAGCCTTCGTCAAAGCGAATCTGTGATACAGATTTGTTAGATGTAATCGGAAATTTTTCCGGAACGTGACAAACTGAGGAGGGGTCGGCAGCAGTCTCGCCGACTCCTCCGGTAACCAGACGGTGATTAAACATGCCTGATACTGAATCAGCAAAGAAAAGCAGCTGTGGCTGTTCCGGTCATTCCTCGAAAGAAAAGATCGGCCACATCGACCCGGTCTGCGGCATGACGGTACTTCCCGAAAGGGCGGCCGCCAGCCATTTGTTCGAAGGAACCACTTACTATTTTTGCAACCCCGGTTGCAAGACCCGCTTTGCCGGCAATGAAGCTTATTACCTGACGGGCAAGCACAAAGAGGACGCGGCAAAAGCAGCGGCCCAAGCCCCTGCCGGCACCATCTATTTCTGCCCGATGCACCCGGAGGTCCAATCTCCCCACTTCGACAGCTGCCCCAAGTGCGGCATGGCTCTGGAGCCCATGGGAGGAGCCCCGACAGACTCCGACCCGGAGCTCGAAGATATGACCAGGCGATTCAAATTCGCCCTGTCCTTCACCGCTCCTCTTTTCCTCATCTCCATGGGCAGTATGTTGCTGATGCCTTTTATCCACGAATATCTGGATCATCAGCTGCTTAACATAGTCCAGCTTTTCCTGGCTATTCCGGTGGTTTTCTACGGCGGCTCGGTCTTCTTCAAAAGAGCCTGGCAGTCGGTTAAAAACAAGAGCCCCAATATGTTTACCCTGATAGCCACCGGCGTCGGGGTGGCATTTTTCTACAGCCTGGCTGTCACCGTCTTCCCCGGTTTGCTTCCCGCAAGCCTGCTGGGACATGGCGGGGTTCCCCATGTCTACTTCGAGGCAGCGTCGGTGATAGTCACCCTGGCACTTCTAGGCCAGGTACTGGAATGTCGCGCCCGGGCCAAGACCACCGACGCGATTCGCTCCTTGCTCGCCCTCACCCCCGAGACTGTCATGGTGGTCTCAGAAGGGGCGCCGGATCGGGAGACAGCGGTGGGTGACGTGCAACCGGGAGACATCCTGAGAGTACGACCGGGTGAGCGCATCAGCCTTGACGGCAAGATTGTCGAGGGAGCAAGCGCCATCGACGAGTCGACCATGACCGGCGAGCCCCTGCCTGTCACCCGCCAGGCAGGCGATACTGTGCTTGGTGGCACCCTCAACGGCACCGGCTCTTTCACCATGCTGGTCGAGCGCACCGGCAAGGATACTGTTCTGGCTCAAATCATCGAGACCGCCAGACAGGCGCAACTGAGCCGTGTTCCCCTGCAAGACGCGGTAGATAAAGTAGCAGAGTATTTCGTCCCGGCGGTGGTGCTCTCGGCCCTGGCTACTTTTGCCGGCTGGATGGTATTCGGTCCGTCTCCGGCCCTGGTCTTTGCCATGGTCAACGCCATAGCGGTGTTGATCATCGCCTGCCCCTGCGCCCTCGGTCTGGCATCACCGATGTCGGTCACCGTGGGCATCGGCCGCGGTGCCCTCGAAGGCATTCTGGTCAAAAACGCTGCCGCCCTGCAACATCTTGCCACGGTCGACACCATTGTGCTCGATAAGACCGGCACTATTACCGAGGGCAGACCGGTGGTGGAGCAGATTGTCAGCGCGGGCGAACTGGACGAAGGCTCTGTTTTGCAACTGGCGGCATCGCTTGAAAGCAACAGCGAACACCCCCTGGCCAGGGCGATTCTAGAGGAGAGCGCAAGCAGGGAACTGCCACTGCTCTCGGTGCGTTCTTTCAACGCCGCCCCGGGACTGGGCGCTTCTGCCTGGGTGGACGGCAAAGCAGTGGTGCTGGGTTCGGAACGCTTCTTGAACGGCATGGGTATCGACACCGGTGCCCTTGCCCGGACTGCCGCTGCCGAAGGTTCCGCCGTCTATCTTGCCGTCGACGGCAAAGCGGTCGGTTTGATTCGGCTGACGGATAGAATCAAATCCGACGCCGCCGAAACGATCGGACATTTGAAAAGAAGCGGTCTCAAGGTTGTCCTGCTCTCGGGCGACAACGCCGCCACAGCAGAAGTGGTGGGCAAAATCGTCGGTCTATCGGCCAGCGATATCCACGGCGGCATGCTGCCGGATGAAAAAGCGGCCTTCATCGCCGACCTCAAGCAGCAAGGACGCAAAGTCGCCATGGCCGGCGACGGCATCAACGATGCTCCTGCCCTGGCCACAGCTCATGTGGGCATCGCCATGGGTGACGGCACCGACATCGCCGCCGACAGCGCTGACATCGTTCTGGTCAAAGGTGATCTGATGGGCGTTCTCAGGACCCTGAATCTGAGCCGGGCGGTGCTGGGCAACATCAAAACCAACCTCTGGCTCGCTTTCGGATACAACGCCCTGGCCATTCCCCTGGCTGCCGGATTGTTGTATCCAGTTTTCGGCTTGCTCCTCAACCCGATGGTGGCGGCGCTTGCCATGAGCCTGAGCTCGGTTTCGGTCATAGGCAACTCGCTAAGACTGAAGCAGGTTGACCTGCGCAAATAATACTGCGCCCGAGCTTTATTCTCAGAACCTTGAAAACGAAGAGAAGGAAGGCAGATTGCCTTCCTTCTTCTCTATAACTTGCTCTTGAAAGCAAAGGGAGTATTCTATGATACCGTCCACAGGCGAGCATAGCACTGCTGTTTTAAACGCGGGGAAATTGGCTCTGCAACCGAGAGTCAACGAACATATCCGCAGATTTCTAGAGAACCGGGCCCTTGCCTTTGAGCTTGTCGAAGCCCTGGGCAGCCCGCTCAACATCGTCTTTCCCGAAGTGCTCGGCGAGAACTTGAAAGAGTTCAAAACGGTACTCAAAAACCACGGTGTCGACCACCGTATCTTCTTCGCCCACAAAGCTTGCGCTTCGACTGCGATAGTCAGACAACTCGCTCTTGCCGATGTCCATCTCGATATAGCCTCGAAAGAAGAGCTCAAGCACGGGCTGGGATGCGGATTCGCCGCCCATCGCCTGGAAGCCACCGGTCCCAAGAACGAGGCTTTTCTGACCCTCTTGCTACAGCACGGTGTCACCATCAATCTCGACAGTGTCACCGAGTTCGATATGGTAATTGCGCTTATGCGGCGGCTTCCCCATATCGCAAGACCGGTTCGAATTCTGGCTAGAGTTTCGGGCTTTCCGGCTTCGAGCGCCGGACACGAAAAAGGTCGCTTGCTCGGCAAAGACAGCCGTTTCGGGGTCAAAGCAGTTGAAATTCCGGCGATGCTCGCCAGAATCGCCGGGCACAAAGATGACCTCGATTTCCTCGGCTTCTCCTTTCATCTCGATAGTGTCAGCCTCACCGATCGCCTGGAGGCGATAGACTACTGTGTCGCCCTCTTCGAAGAGGCACTGGATCAGGGGCTCAGCCCATCGGTGCTCGATATCGGCGGTGGCTTCCGCATAAGCTACCTGGAACGTCGAGAAGACTGGGACGCTTATACCATGGCTATTAAAGAGGCAGCGCTGGGTCGCCGCGAACCCATTACCTGGCAGAACGCCGGCTTCGGACTGCACGCAGACAAGGGCATTCTCAAGGGTCACCTCAACTCTTACGATTTCTACGAAGACAGACCCGGAGCGCTCTTTCTAGACGATCTGCTCAAGGCGGAGCTGCCCTCTTACGAAGGCACCACCCTTGGTGAGTTCCTCTCGGCTAATATGATAAGCCTCTGGCTCGAACCGGGACGTTCTCTTCTGGATGGTGCCGGTCTCACCCTGGCCAAGGTGAATGGCACCAAAGAATCGAGCACCGGCAAAAGCCTGGTCCTGCTCGACATGAAGCGTTCGGATCTGGCTTTCTTAGATCAGGAATTCTTCAGCGATCCGGTGATTCTACAAAAGGGCAGGCGTCGTCGCAAGAAAAACGCCGCCGATTCTAATTCTCCGGTGTTCTTTGCCGGCAACCTCTGCCTGGAGAGCGATCTTGTCCTTCGGCATCTCACCTGGCTGGAGCAAAATCCAACCGCGGGCGACCTGGCAGCGTTTATAAACACCGCCGCCTACGCCATGGATTTCTCCGCCACCAACTCGATAATGCAGCCCAGGGCGCGCAAAGTCGCCGTTTTCCTATCCACAGAAAAAGCCGGCTCTTCGAAGCTGAGCTGGACCCTGGATGAGAACTTTCCGGGTCTTATTCAAGAAGGATAACTAGCAATGCTTATCAAAAACGTTTCAGAACTAATAGGCCGCACGCCGCTTCTAGAGATTGATCCGGCGGTCCACGGTCTTAAGAATATCCGGCTCTACGCCAAGCTCGAGCATCTCAATCCCTTCGGTTCGATCAAAGACCGAAGCGCCACCGGGGTGCTTTCCGAGGATTTCGACGCAATAGTAGAAAGCGGCAAGACCGTCGTCGAATCTTCCAGCGGTAATATGGCCAAGGCGCTTTCTATCCTCTGCGGCATGCGTAAAGTGCCCTTCCGCATCGTCAGCAGCAAGATCCAGGTCAAAGAGGTGAAGCAGGTCCTGCAGGCGCTGGGCGCCGAAATAGAGGAGCTGCCCGCGCTCTCGGCCTGTCCGGACCCCAGCGATCCGAATAATCCGGTCGCGTACATAGAGAGAATGATCGCAGGTTCCCCGGGCAAGTATCATCACACTTCCCAGTTTACCAACGACCTCAATAGAAAAGCGCACTTCGACAGCACCGGTCCGGAGATTGCCGAAGACGCAGGCGCCATCGACTATTTCTTCGCCGGTCTTGGCACCACCGGCTCCTCTCGGGGAGCTGGCGAGTATCTCAAAACGGTCAATGAAGAGCTGCGCACCATAGGCATCGTCGCCCCCCGGGGACAGGCTCTGCCCGGCATTCGCAGCGCCGACGAGATGTTCGAAGTCGGTCTTTTCGACCGCTCTTTCTACGCCGACATTACCGAAGTGAGCATCGACGAAGCGATTGACGGCATGCTCACCCTGGCGAGATCCCTGGGTGTTCTGGGTGGACCGACCAGTGGTGCCAACTTTGCCGGCGCGCTAAAATACCTGCGCACTCTCGATTCCGAAGCGACCGAAGGCAAGGAGTTGAAAGCGGCTTTCATCGTCTGCGACCGCATGGAATGGTATCTCTCTTACCTGCAGAAGCACCGCCCGGAACTCTTCGGTCAGAGCGCTCGTAAAGCGGCTCGCCAGGCTCCGGATGCTAAAGAGCTTGAAGAGGTCGAGGAAGTTTCTGCGGATCAAGCAGAGACCTGGCTGAAAACCGGCTCTGACGGTCGGCGTCCCCTTATCGTCGACATGCGCGGCGGTCTTGCCTTCAAAGCAGGCCATATCAAAGGCTCGGTCAATATTCCCCAGGACAATCTCGACGAGATGGCAGGCTGGGGCTCGCCCTTTGCCGAAGACTTCAAAGTGCTTCTCGTCTGCCCGACCGGTGACCTCTCCAGGGTTTACGCCGCTATGTTCAAGCGCCAGGGTGCGGTTGTGGCAAGTCTAAAAGGCGGCTTCGTGGCCTGGCGGGACCGGGGCAACAAGATTGAACGCGCCAAAGCGGCGAGGAGGAAGAAATGAGCAAGCGCAATCAGAAAGACCGGTCGCCAGACTGGTCGAAAGTCCGCTTGCAGTTTCCTTTCTTCAAGAATAATCCAGAGGCGATTTTCCTGGACAGCGCCTCTACCACCCAGAAGCCGGAGTCTGTACTGCGCGCCGAAAGCCGCTTCTACCGCCGCGAATGCTCCAACGCCGGGCGAGCATCATATCGAGCCTCGACCCGAACCGCCGCCAGAATCGAGTCTGCACGGGCAGCGGTGGCGCGGTTTATAAACGGCAATGCCGAGGACATCGTCTTCACTTCCGGAGCCACCGAGAGTCTCAATACCGTGGCGCTTGCCTGGGGTTTGAAGAATCTCGATGACGGCGATGAAATTATGCTCTGCATGCAGGACCACAAGTCGGCGGTGCTACCCTGGCTCAATCTGCAAGAGCTTCTCGCTCGCTTCGGAAAGCGCATAAAAATTGTCCCTTTCGGCATCCACAAAGAAGGAGACTACGAGCTAGCCGACATCAGAAGCGGCTTGAGCCCCAGAACACGCCTTATCGCCCTGGTGCATGTGCATCATCTTTACGGCATGGATATGGAGGTAGAGACGATTCGTGATATCGTAGGCGGTGACGTACTCATTTCGCTGGATGCCAGCCAGAGCATCGCCCACCGCCAGATCGACCTGAATAAACTAAAGGTCGACTTCCTCTCCTTTTCCGGGCACAAGATGTTCGCCCTGAACGGCTCAGGAGTGTTGTGGATTTCGCCGCGTTGCAGGAACATGCTCACGAGCATAAAAGCAGGTGGCGGTTACGCAGAAAGGAATTCTCTCCAGGCCTTACTGGAGAGCGGCACCGCTAATATCCCGGCGGTGCTCAGCCTGGAGACTGCCATTGCTTTCATCGAGAAGATTGGCATGGAGCGGATTGAAACCAGAATCCATGACCTCACTCGCGCTTTGTACAAGGAGATCAAAGACATCCCCGGTATCATCTTTTCGCCGGGTTATGGACTGTGCGGTTGCCCCCAGGGCTTCGGCATCCTCTCCTTTTGCTTCGACCAGGTAAGCACCTCGGATCTCGCTTTCGCCCTCGATGCCGAGAATATCATGCTCCGCTCCGGCGATCACTGCCAGACCAAGAGCCTTGATGCCGGCAGCGGGATAGAGCAGCAATATCTGAGAGCAAGCCTGCAGATTTACAATACTGAAGAGGAGATCAAAGAGCTGGCCCAGGTGCTAAGACACCTGATTGGCTAATTCTATAGCAAGAACGTTTTCGAAGAATCGACAGTCGGCGGTTTCAATACCGCTCTCCGTCGATTCTCATCTGCG
>CAZCBH010000045.1:0-5672 GCA_964496875.1 uncultured Candidatus Obscuribacterales bacterium
TCTCTCCGGTATCGTTGTGAACGAGTCCATTCGTATCGCCGGCGACGAGTTGAACGACGCTATTCGAAGCTATCTCAAAAAGGTCCACAGTCTTGAGATCGGTGAAAAGACCGCCGAAGAGCTCAAGTTCAGGCTCGGTTCCGCCTGGAAAACCGAAGAGAACGACAAATACAATGTGCGCGGTCTTAATCTGATTAATGGTCTGCCCCGGACGGTGACAGTCAGCCGGGGAGAAGTGCGGGAAGCGATTAAAGAACCGCTTTCTCAAATCGTCGACACTGTCAAAAGAACTCTAGAAAGGACTCCTCCGGAACTGGCGGCCGATATCTACAACCGCGGTATCGTCGTTGTCGGTGGTGGTGCCTTGCTTCAAGGCCTCGACGAGTTGATCTCGAGCGAGACCGAAGTGCCTGTCTTCATCGGAGACGATCCGCTCTCGGCGGTGGCGATAGGCACCGGTAAGATGCTTACAGATCCCACTTATAATCGAGTGCTGGAACTCTGCCAGATCAACAAGTAGCGGGGCTCCTGATGTGGCCAATCCAAATGAGCCCAGATTATTCGAGCAGACCGATTCAATAGCAGAGATAATCTTCGTCGTCATAGTAATCGTGATGCTGGTCGGACCTGTATCCGGCGGGATACTCTCGGTGAGCGGCTGGGCATCGTCGATCTTGAATAAGAGTTTCGACAAAGTCGAATCGACCAAGAATCTGGCTGAAAAGCTGCTCGAGTCTTCTAACCGGATTCGAGAACTCGAACAGAAGTTGACCGATGCGGAACTGGAACTTTCGACCCTGCGCAGGCAGGCGCGGGATACGAATTCTTTGCGGCAGATGCTCGGTCTCAAGAAAAAGTTGACCCGGGGCACCATCGCTTGCGAAGTGGTGGCACGTAATCCGGACAACTGGTTCGAGCAGGCCGTTCTCGATAAGGGTGATCAGGACGGAGTCCTGAAGGGAAGTGCGGTGATAACCGCCGATGGTATAGTCGGTCAGGTGGTGAGCACTTCAGAGCATGCCGCTGTGGTCAGATTGATAACCGATCCGGATCAAAAGCTCGGTGTGGTTATCAAACGGATAGGGCTTCCCGGCATTATCTCCGGCAACGGTCAAAATCTGGCCGTTATGGACTTCGTGCCGGTGGGAACCAATGTGGATGTCGGCGACGAGATAGTCTGCTTCGGCAAGGGCGGTACTTTTCCCGACAATCATCCGGTAGGCTCGATTGCGGCTGTGCGACGAGACACTAACGGTGCCTCGATGCAGATCGATGTGAAGTTGACCGAAAACTGTTACGATTTAAACCAGGTACTGGTACTTCCTCCTCTGGAGTAGTGCCGAATTGATCTGAGGGGTATAAGACCGAGACAATGTCTTTCTTGACGAACAGAACGAGAGGACGAATCGGAGCGCTTGGATTTTGCGTTCTTATAGTAGCTATCGTCTGGATGTTGCAGATGGCTGTCTTGAGCCAGATTCGGTTGGATGATGTGCAGTGCAATCTTGTCCTCACCTTTACCATAGTCTGGGGCATCACTTTCGGCTCTCCTCTTGAAGCTCCCACCCTCGATGAGCTCAGGTTAAATACCCTCAAGTCGGTGCTTCTGCGGCAGCTTCTCTCGGGCTCTCTTTCCGGGGCCCTCTTGGGCGCTGTTTTTGCTTCTCTTTATTCTTCGGTATTGCCCATCTATCCGATCGCCTATCCGATTGTCGGATGGACGGCCGGTTATTTCTGTTTGAAAAAGTTCAATCGTGCTCTTATCTTTTGTATACCGCTGGTTCTTATCTTTACATTTCTGTCCGAGATGATCACCGCCTTCCAGCTGCTCGTATTGCAGAGACCGGGAGTAATAGAGAATTTCGTTAGAATCGTACTTCCTGAAGGGGTGCTCAACTCTTTGATCGCACCGTTTATCTTCTTCCCCATGCGTGGTTGGATCGAGTTCACTCGCATGAAAGAGCTGGAGGTGAGCCGATGAGTTCCGGGGCTACGGACAACGAGCGCACTGAGCGTCTTTTGATCAAGTCCTTTGTGCTTGCCTCTGTGGTCACGGTTTTGATGCTTTTGTTAGTGGCAAGACTTTTCTGGCTGCAAGTCTTGCAGAACAAATACTATCAAGGTGCTGCCGAGGAGAACTCGACCAGGGTGACGTTTCTTCGCGCACCACGTGGCAGTATCTATGATCGGCACGGCACCTTGCTTGCCACCAACAAACAGTCTATTTCGATGATCGTTATCCCGAACCAGCTGGAGCATCTGGAGGAGACGGCTCGTCGCCTCTCGCGAATTCTCAAGCTGGAGTATCCCGAAGTGCTCGATCGCTTGATGAAAGCCAAGACATCCCAGTCGGTCACGCCGGTGGTGGTGGAGAGGGATCTCGATATGGAGATCGTCAGCCGTTTTTACGAGAGCAAGATTTTTCTGCCAGGCATCGATATTCTGCCTGATATCAGCAGGACCTATCCATATGCCGATGTCACTGCCCATGTACTTGGCTATTGCGGCGAGATCACCAGCTCTCAGCTCAAGCGGACCGAGTCTCGAAAAATGGGTGATGTCATAGGCCAGGCCGGTATCGAGGCGATTTATGATGATCAGCTCAGAGGAGTGGATGGAGAACAGCGTATAAGAGTAAACGCATCCGGTCAGGCCTTCTCTAAGGATACTGCCCACCCGGTGGTGACCAAGAAAGCGAAGGCGGGTATGCCGGTGGTGCTCTCTTTGGACCTCGATTTACAGAGAGCGGCTTACAATGCCCTGGGAGAGAAATCCGGGGCGGTGACGGCTATGGACCCGCAGTCGGGTGAAGTTCTTTGTATGGTCTCACGACCCAGTTATGATCCCAACATTTTTACCAGGCGTCTTACCAAAGAGGACCGCAAGGTTCTAATGGACCCCAGGCATCCTCTCCATAACCGCGCTCTGGCAGGCTTTCCGCCCGGTTCCATATGGAAGCCCATTACCCTTTTAGCCGCCCTGGAGAACAAGGTGGTCAATCTCGATACCAAGCTGGTTGTTTCCGGTGGTATTTCCCTCGGTGGCTACACTTTCCACGATTGGACCGGTAAAGGCGGTGTCTATGACCTGGTCAAATGTCTTGCCTGGTCGCGAGATACGGCTTTCTATCAGATGGCGATGGGTCTAACCCCTGAAATGATCAAAGAGTGGGGCGAAAATTTCGGTTGCGGGCGCAAGACCGGAGTAGAGTTGCCTAACGAAAAGAGTGGTCTGATACCGGATGCGGAGTGGAAGATGAACCGTCTGCGCGAGACCTGGTACAAGGGCAACACCCTTCATATGTCTATCGGTCAGACTTATTTGCAGGTGACACCCCTGCAGGCGGCAAGAATGTACTCCGGTCTGGGTATGCGTGGGCGGGTGCCGGCCGCTCATCTGGTTATTAAAATCGGCGAGCGTCAAATACCTGCACCGAAGCCGGAGATCTATCGCCCTACCGAAGCATATATGAAATGCGTGACCGATGGACTTTACGCGGTGGTACATGGTGGTACCGGTGGTAGAGCCAGGCTGGAGACTGTTTCGGTCTCAGGAAAGACCGGTTCGGCAGAAGCCGGTGTGAAAGGAAGCAAGACTCATGCCTGGTTTGCGTGTTATGCTCCTTCCGATAAGCCCGAGATCGCGGTGGCGGCGTTCGTGGAACACGGAGGGCATGGTGGCTCCGGAGCCGCGCCGCTTTGCAAAGCCGTTCTCGAGCAGTACTTCGGTTTGAAGAACAACGCCGTGGTTGCAACCAAACCCAAGGGCGGACACTAAGAATAGCCTCACTTTTCTTAGAATTGGCTTATTCTTGTTTTCGTTGAAACCAGGGCGCTCTGGTACTATCGGCAATACGATGCAATGCCTGGATATATGTATCTTATTTGCGCTGATGGCTCTATATATCGTCGATGCCAACCTCGTTCACCAAATACGGCACTAAGGCTTAACTGGACAGGGACTGCTTCTTTCTAGGATAATTTCGATTGGCAGAATATAATTTATTGAGATTAGAATTGGAGAGAGCGATGAGTACCCCGCAACCGATTGAAGAACAGGACAGAGCTTCACTGGATGGTCTGGATGGGGTCTTTTCCACTGAGACCGAATTAAAACAGGTCTCCGATCAAGATGAGAACCAGGAAGAGATCCAGGACAAGCATGAACCCGGCACCGCTCTTTCTCCGCCGGAAACCGAAGAAGAGAACGAAAACGAAAACGAAAACGAAAACTCATCTTTCGTGGGAGCGACTGACAAGGTCTCCCGTTCTGATTTGATAAGCCTGCTCGAGGGTTTCGTCGGCATTTTGAAGCGAGACGGCGATATCAATGGTGGAGCCGCTCTCAATGTTTTGCGCGGTTCCCAGGCAGAAGAGCTTAAATTTACCGATGTCGATATCGAAGATAAGACAGCGGAGCTGGAAGATATGCGTCGCCTGGTTATTGAAGCCCAGGAAACGATCATCAAGCTTTTGACCGACCGGGTCGAGGACAGAGCCAGAATAGCCAGCCTCGAGACCGAGCTCAAGCTCTTGCCCGACTTGCAGGAGCAAGCAGATCGAGCTATGGCTGTCGCTTTCAAGACCGAAGAGTTTAGATCCGAGCTTCACAAGGTCAAGTATGAGCTGGAGAAGAATCGCATCGCTTCGGTGCGCAAGGATATGTACAAAGGACCCCGGGGAATGATGACCCGAGTCAGGCACTGGTTCATCAAGGCACAAGGTCTTTCGATACGCAATTTTGAAGATGCCGTGCGAAGCGAGAGCAAGCCCGAGTCGGTCAAAAGATAGCAGAAAATATCAAAACCTCGGGGCTCTACCCGGTTAGACTGTTCGTTGAGGTATTACAATGGAGCCGGAATTCTGTGAGCGAGAGAAGGAGCTAGCTGTAGGGGTCGGAGGTAGCTTCAAAATAGGAGATTTCCGCGAGATATCAAAACTCTGGAAAGAATTCGACAAGCGATCATCCGAGATTGAGTCTGCCGGAAGCGGTTATTCGCTGGGAGTTTGTATGGACTCTCATCCTGATTTCGAAGTCAGTGAGGGAGATCAGTTCGTATATTTTGCCTGTCTGCCGGTCAAATCTCTGGAGAAGGTTCCTGAAGGGATGCACGGTGTGGAGCTTCCTGCAGGGAGATATGCTGTTTTCACCCACAAGGGATCGATAGCAACGATAACTCAAACCGTTCACTATATATGGGGCACCTGGGTTCCAAAACATTCGGATATCTTGAAAAAAGGTCCTGATTTCGAGCTCTATGACAGCCGATTCGATCCCCATTCTCTTGAAGGTGAAGTGGATATATATATTCCGCTGGTATGAGCATATTCCGATCCTGAGCTGTTTATTATCGAGTGGTGGCGAATTTGATGCCTGTATCGGTTTCAAAACGCTAATATATTGGAGTTTGGGTGGTGTTGAAAGTTGACCAGGCTGAGAGATTTAGAGAAAAGATACAACATCATTTGCCTGGTGGCGATTCTGGGCTTGATTGGCTTCTTCTTTCCGGTAGGAGCTCAGGAACAGCCTGCTCCGGTCGCCCCGGCACCGGTAAGCGAAATTCAACCTGAAGCCGAGAATGATCCTGAACCGGAGCCCCTTGCCACCCCGGCTCCGGCTACGACGGCGGCTCCTGCTCTCGCTCCAGAACCAGCCCCAACCCCAACCCCAAC
>CAZCBH010000045.1:5772-30438 GCA_964496875.1 uncultured Candidatus Obscuribacterales bacterium
CCCCAACCCCAACCCCAACGCAAGCGTCTTCTCCAGCAGTTCAGCAAGGTCCACCTGTTCCAAAATTCGAAGTTCTGGAGAAGGTCTATAAAGAGCCGGTTGAGCGAACTCCTCATTTGAAGAAAACCTTAGATGGAGTGCCTTTACTTGTCGACGGCGAAGAAATTTTTCGTATTCGTGCTTCTCTTGGCGCCTATACCGCCAAAGTGAGGGTCTCAAGCATTGAAGAGCGTCTCAAAGAACTTGTAAACGATCCGGATTGCGCCACCCTCATTCAGGAAATCAAAACGGACGAGAGTGGTTACAGTACCAATATCGTAGCCGGTAGCCATACTCTTTTTACCGTAACCGATCCGGATGCTCGGGCGGAAGGGTATGAGAGCCGTCAGGAGCTTGCCAAAGACTATGCTTATCTATTGAGAAAGGCTCTGACCCGGGAGTTGAAGATCAACACCGTCGAGACCAATCTCGTAGCCATCGGACTTTCTATTTTAACTACGGTGGCGCTCTTCTTCTTGATTCGCTCGGTAAACTGGCTTTTCCGACAGGTCTATGTTCTTTTGCATCGCTGGAAGGGGACTGTTATCGGTCCGCTGAAGATCCAGCAAGCCGAGCTGGTTTCGGCTGCCACCATCACCGATTTGATCTCGGGCTTCGTTCGGGCGGCGAGGGTGATCGTTTTCATTTCGATCATCTCAATCTATCTATCCTTTGTGCTCTCATACTTTCCAGCCACCAAACCGATAGCCCAGGAAGGAATTCACCTGCTTCTCAGACCGATCGCCGGGGTGGTCTGGCCGGCGATAATCTCTTATATCCCGAATTTCCTCTTCATCATCTTTATCCTGGTCTCGACCTACTATGTAATCGCATTTACCCATTTCATTTTTCGTGAGATAGAGCGAGAGACCATAACCATGCCCGGCTTCGATCCGGACTGGTCGATGCCCACCTACAAAATTGCCAGGTTTTTGATCATCGCCTTTGCGATGATCTTGCTCTTCCCTTATCTGCCTGGAGCCGGCAGTCCTGCCTTTCAGCAGGTTTCCATCTTTCTCGGTGTTCTCTTTTCTCTGGCTTCGACCGGAGCCCTCTCTCATATAATCTCCGGCATATTTCTGACCTATACCGGTGCTCTGAGAATAGGAGATCGGGTCAAGATTGCTGATACCGTCGGTGATGTTATGGAGAAAACACTGCTCGCCACCAGAATCAAGACCATAAAGAATGAGATCATTACTATCCCGAACGGTCTGGTGCTGGGTAATCACATCGTCAATTACAGCGCTTCGGCTAAGAAGGGCGGTCTCATACTCCATACATCTGTGACCATAGGTTACGATGTTCCCTGGCAGGATGTTCATGAAGCTTTATTAGAATCCGCCAGGGAGACAGAACATATTCTCGAAGACCCGGCTCCTTTTGTCTGGCAGACCGAGCTGGGTGATTACTCTGTGAAGTATGAGATCAATGCCTATACCGAACATCCGCATTTGATGGCCCGCATCTATGCAGAGATGCATCTAAATATTCAGGATCGCTTTCACAAAAAAGGAATAGAGATTCTCTCCCCCGCCTATTCAGCGATACGCGACGGCAACAAGATTACCATTCCTGCAAATCAGTTGTCGGGTGAATACCAGGCGCCTTCTTTCAACGTCAATCTGATCGAGAAAGGAGGCAAGCTCTGAGGATGCTCGATCTCAATAGGGTAAGAGTTCTCTCTCTGGCGCTGGCCTGTTCGCTCTTTTTTTGGGTGGGCGGCTCTATTGACACCGTATGGGCGAAGAAAGGGGCAGAACAGCCGGCGGATGTGGTCATTTTGGACCAGACTCTTTTCACCATTCGGGAGAGTCTCGGACCCTACAGTCCCAGATCGAGGGCCGAACATGTCCAGACCAGAATAATCAAAGTACTGGAGCAGCCTGATTTCGACCCCGCTAATTTCAAGGTGAGTATAGTCGGCGATAATGTCAACGTCATGGCCGGCTCCACAGTTCTGACCACCATCACCCGGTCCGATGCCGATGCCGCCGATGCCGAACAGATGGAGCTCGGGCACCAGTATTTGGCGAGAATCCGAGCCTTTGTCGAGGCGAATAAGGCCAAACGAAATTTCGCCGAGTTGATAGAGCAGGTACGATGGCAGAATTTTTCTTCCAATCTTTTGCATATGCTGACCACGCCGGTGGCGCTCAAAGCATTGACGGCGCTTCTGGGCTTCCTTGTTGTTATGCTTATCGCTTATTCCATCAGAAACTCTTTCATAAAGTATTTCCCCGACAACTCTCATAAATACACGTTTTCCAAATTCGTCGAATTCTCCGCCTATTTTATTTGCCTGATTTTTATCACCGTTGTCTTTCGCGATGTCCTGGGCAATCTCGCCGTAATTCTTGGTGCTATCTCTGCCGGTGTCGCTTTTGCTCTCAAAGAGGTTTTTATCTCTCTGGCAGGTTGGTTCGCTGTAGCTTTCGGCGATCTTTTCAAGGTGGGAGATAGAGTCCAGCTCGGTGGTATCAAGGGCGATGTGATAGATATTACCTTCATGCGTACCACGTTGATGGAGTTGGGTGAGTGGGTGAACGGAGATCTCTACACCGGTCGCATCGTGAGAATCTCTAACAGTACTGTTTTTACCGACCCGCTCTTCAACTATTCTCGGGACCTGCCTTTTCTCTGGGACGAGATCGTGGTCTCCGTCAGACCGGATAGCGACTTTGTTCAAGTTCGCAAGCTTCTGGAAGAGATTGCCGACGAAATAGTCGGAGACTATGTAAAGCAAGCCAAGGTACACTGGCAGTCGGTCAAGAACAAGTATCTGGTGGAAGACGAAACGATAGATCCTGTAATCAGCCTGTTTGTTAAATCGGGATCGATGGAATACACCGTTCGCTATCCGGTCGATTTCAAAGAGCGTCAGATTACTAAAGATCGGCTGTTCGAGGCTGTTTTAAGTAGATTCAGCAAGCGAGAGGACATCGTCCTTACATAGTCAGCTCTCGCCTTCCGTTTTGGTACCGCCGGAATTGCCGGCCACTATCGCCGCACCGAAGGTAATACCGGCAGCTATTGCTTCTTGAATGAGCAATCTCCATATGTCTAGGGCGTTTGCCTTCATTGTGCCCATCTCCATCTCTAGTTTGAATCCGAAAATACTGGCGTTCTTTTCGATTTTTACTTCCGGCGGTGCCCAAATTGGCGCATAGCCCATGGGAGTACTTTTACCGTCTGCATTCTGGAAGACCCAGGGCGGATAGATGCCTATACCGACCATGATAAGAAGACCAAGAATCAGAATGATCGTTTTCACATTTTTCAACGGACCTTCTCCTCGTAGAGATTCCCGGAAATAGACTCACTTCATAGCGTCATAGACTGGAATCGATGCTTGCTTCCCATTCGAGAGTTAGCAATTACCCGGTATTCGGTGTATAGTCTAAACTAATAGAATCGGCCTCAATCATAGCAAGAACCGGCAAGTTCCTTCCGTGAGATGAGAATGCGATTCCCGGTATCCGGATGTCAGGTGGATATGTCCTTCGACTCTCTTCCTTATCTAGAAAATGTGAGAATCCAGCCCCTCTTCGGCAAAGAGGAGAAAGACATCAATGCGCTCAGGCAGCGCCTCGATGACATGTCCAGGCTCTCTTCCGAATTCGTGGTTCTGCTCTCCACCTCTACGATGATCGCCACTTTCGGGCTCTTTCAGAACAGCGCTGCGGTGATAATCGGCGCCATGATCATTGCTCCTTTGATGAAGCCCTTGATGGGTCTTGCCTACGGCAGCTTGATTGCAAATACCTATCTTATTAGAAGAGCCTTGATCACGGTCATCGCAGGAACCCTGCTCAGTGTCTTTATCGCATTTATCCTCTCGACCTTTCTGAACTCCATCGATGTCACCGGAGAGATAGCCAGCCGGACCAGACCGAACCTGCTCGATCTCGGTGTGGCGGTCTTTGCCGGCGCCGCCGGGGCCTACTGTCAGACCCGCAAAGAGCTGGCCGATACACTTGCCGGGGTCGCTATCGCTGTTGCGCTGGTTCCTCCTATCGGGGTAATCGGTATCGGTCTGGCTCTCGGTCAGGCCAAGATCTGGATGGGTGCCACCCTTCTCTATGCGACCAACCTTGTCGGCATCACCTTTGCCGCCATCATTGTTTTCCTGGTCATGGGTTATGGCCCGATCAGAAGGGCAAAAAAGAGTCTCTCCGTATCGCTGGTTTTGATGGCTTCTCTTGCGATACCCTTGGCACTCAGTATGCGTGAGCTTTTATTAGAAGATCAGCTTGCTCGTAAAATTCGTCAGATTCTCAGCGAGAAGACTTATACCTTTCGGGACGTGCAGCTTCAGAAGGTCGAGGTAAAGCGATTCCGCAAGCCGATGGAAGTGACCGCAACGGTTATGTCCGGCAGTAACGAGAGTATAAATGCCAAGCAGGTTAAATTGGTCCAGGAGTATCTGGTCAAACAGGTGCATGTCCCTATCGAGTTCAAGCTCAGAGTTATCCCCGCCACGGTGGTGACCGCTATCGAAGTCACACCGGATGGGGAGAGTGAGAAAACCCTGCCGATCGGCAAGTCCATCGATACCGCCAGCGTACAGTGGGATGCCGACGCCAAAGGTCGAGTCGGTGAGGGTGTTTCCACTACCGGCCTTGAGAATGCGCCGGTGGTGGACCCATTTTTCGATCTCAGTCCGGCTCAGCCAGAGAAGCTTCCCTCTGAAGGGAGTCCTCCGGAGCTGTCGCCTACACCGATACCTGCTCCTGTGAAGGACCCTCTGCTACCGGGAGCCATACCGGAGAAGCCTATTTCAGCGCCTGCGGGCGGGGATGTCGAACCGCTCAATCAAGCCCCTTAAATTGCCTGTGATATCATTAACAGATCCATTGTTGAAATCGCTTTGAACTGAATACTGAATATGGATTACACCCATTACGCCCCGCATGGCTATTGCATCGCCTGGGATCAGAAGCTGCTCTGGACTTTTGTTATCGGCAACCTTCTGGTGGCGCTGTCCTATGTGACCATTCCGGTAGGCTTATTGATAGTGGTCAGACGCAGGCGAGATCTGAAACATAATTGGATAGTCGCACTTTTCGCCGCATTTATCTTCTGTTGTGCTATTACTCATAGTGTTAAAATCTGGACTTTCTGGCATCCTGATTACTGGATAGAGGCAATCGCCGATGGTGTCACCGGTCTGGTCTCTGTGGCTTCTGCTATTGCTTTATTCAAGCTTATTCCTGTACTTGTTATGATTCCGCACAGAGAGGAATTCGAAGCAACCGAAAGAAAGCTGAACGAAGCTCAAAAGGAGCGCCACAAATACGAGGCTCTTCTGCGCAAGAAGATAATCGCCCAGAGTATTCCTATACCGGTCTGGACCTGTGATGCCAATGGCGATTGCAATTTCATCAATGATCGCTGGCTTGCTTACACCGGCTCCACTCTGGAAGACAATCTGGGAAGAGGTTGGTCCAAGTTTATAGCTCCCGATGATTTAGAGGGGGTTTCTGCCGCCTGGCAGAGTGCCGTGGCCAGTGGCGCTTCCGAATTCGATTATGAATTTCGATTGATTAGTAAGGATGGAGAATTAAGGCGGTTCTCTTCTCATGGTGTTCGAATTGATGATGCGGAGGACGAGGACAATGCCATCTGGTTCGGTTGCGCCATAGACGTCGAAGCAGAAAGAGCGTTTAAAGAAACTCTAGAAGAGTTGGTCAAAGAGCGCACCGAAGAGCTGACCGCAGTCAACAACGAACTGGAGCAGTTCAATTACATAGCCGCCCATGATCTGAGAGAACCTTTGCGCGTGGTGCGGGGCTTCTCCGATCTCTTGAGAGACTCAGTCGGTCCCGAACTGAGCGGAGAGAGCCTTCAATACCTTGAATTCATAGATCAGTCGGTTGTCCGTATGCAGCAACTGATCGATTCTCTCCTACAGCTATCTAGAATAGGCCGTTCGAAGACTGAGTTCACCAAAGTGAATGCACGAGATTGCGTTGATGCGGCCCTGGAGAATCTCTCCGCCCAGATTGAGCAGCGGGGATGCACTATTAAAATCGCCGAAAACCTGCCCATTCTCTATGGAAACGAATCCCAACTGGTACAGGTCTTTCAGAATCTAATCAGCAATGCGGTCAAGTTCTCCAGAGAGGAGCAGGGGGTTATCGAGATCGAGTCTTCCGTCGATGGGGACCTGG
This sequence comes from uncultured Candidatus Obscuribacterales bacterium, assembly GCA_964496875.1. GTDB lineage: Bacteria > Cyanobacteriota > Vampirovibrionia > Obscuribacterales > Obscuribacteraceae > RI-106. Next base: position 11,985 of record CAZCBH010000045.1, read on the forward strand.
CTGTAATCTCTATCAAAGACAATGGCATCGGCATAGAAGAGCAGTTTATCGAACGAGTCTTCGTACCTTTCCAGAGATTGCATTCTCGTGAAGAGTACGATGGCTCTGGGATTGGTTTGTCCATCGTCAAGAAGATTGTCGAACTTCATAGAGGAAGAATAAAAGTCGAATCCAAAAAAGGAGAGGGTAGCACCTTTTCTGTTCTGCTCAAGATCTGGAAGGAGCAGACCGCCTAGGAACGCGTGGTCGGTAATTCCACCACCACTGTTGTGGTTCCTTTCTCGCTGGTGATCTCTATGGTACCCTCGTGATTTTCTACCACTCTTTTGCACAGGTAGAGACCGACACCGGCATTGACGCCCTGTTCTTTGGTGTTGGTAGGGTAGAAATAGTCGAAGAGTTTTTCCAGTTTACTTTGAGGAATATCTTTTCCATTATTTTTGATGATCGCTGTGATCAAATTTTCAGACAATTGTGACACGTAGACACTGATGGTAGAGGAAGCAGGGCTGAATTTGGCGGCGTTGTCCAGCAAGTTCAGAAAGAGAGTGTAAATCGAGTACTCGTTTCCTTCAAAGGGTTGCATGTCGCCTGATGACCGGTACAGAAACTCTAGTTTCTTCTCTTTGTAAGCCAGGTTTATCTCATTTATGCATCGCTCCAGGAGCAAGTTTAGGTCGATGGCTGTACCGGTGGAATCCCCTTCCTGGTTTTGAAGCTGATAGGCCTCAAGCGCTCTTTTTATGTGGGCATGGGTGCTGGTGGTTGCACTGAGCAGGGTCTCCATAGCACCCCTTACGTCTTCTGTAAGCTCACCAAGAGCGCCGTCAATCAGGGGGCGCAGCACGTTTTCCATGCCTATCAATGGAACACGGAGATTGTGGGTGAGCATGGCACTGAAATTCTCTCTCTCCTTCATTCTCTCCTTTTCCAGCTTGAGCTTTTCCACTTCGTGTCTCAACAGAGCGTATCGGATAGTGCGATTCAGGTGTCTTGGATCGTATTTGCCTTTTACGATAAAATCCTGAGCCCCATTTGCGATTGCTTCCATGGCCAGAGACTGATCGTTGGTGCCTGACATGATGATGATTGGCAGGCGGGGAGCATATTGACGCATACTTAAATATGTCGCTAGTCCCCTGCTATCAGGCAGGTTGAGATCCATGAGGATAATATTCGGCAGTTGATTGAGGTGCTCTGTTGCTTCTTTGAGGCTGCCGGCTATTTCAAGATTGTATTCTTCGTTGTGCAAGCATCGATCGACAATCTTTTGATCCGCTGGGTTGTCTTCTATCAACAATACTTTTATCTTCATAGCTGTTCAATCTTTTTACAGGCTCTAATCGCTTTTCTCTTCAGGGGTCGTTGTTCGAACACCATCAAGTAATTCTTCCACAGTTGCTACGAAATCTTTAGGACTGATTCGTCCTTTGGTGAGATGTTTTGTCACACCCAGTTTCAGCCTTGCTTTGTCTTCGGTATCTAGATCTCTGCCGGAATATACCAGCAGGGCAGGTGGCGGTTTGCCGCTCAGTGCCTTCACCACTTCGAAGCCGTCCATCCGGGGCAGATTGATATCGAGAATGATGACATCGGGTTTTTTGTCCAGGGCCACTACGACGGCGCTTTGCCCGTCGCTGGCTTCCAGGCAGAAAGCTTTCAACTTCTTGAGTTGGGTAGCCATTATTGTTCTGGTTTCATCATCATCTTCGACAATCAACACTTTCTTCTTGCCGCTGATCAGTCCGTTTACGGTTCCGGTCAGTTCATTGATGTCAAAAGGTTTATGGAACCAGGCATAGATAAAAGGGTGAGCGAACTCGAACTCTTCTCTGTCTCTTCCGCTTATCACTATTATCGGAGTCTGTTCGAGATCCGGATTCTCTTTTACCGTCTCCAGGAAGTCTATGCCATTTCCGTCCGGCAGCATGATGTCTGAGATGATCACTGTCGGTTTGTGTCTCTCCAAAAAGTGTTTGGCGGCACGGATGGTGGTGACGTGTCTTGGATGGAAACCTTTTTTCTTTAATGACATTTTCAGAAGTTGTGCCAGGTTCAGATCGTCCTCGACAACCAGTATCGCATTGTCGGAAGCGTCAAGGGGCTCTGGTTGGGCTTTACAGTCCTCTTCCAGATAGGGCAACTCGAACCAGAAAGTCGAGCCTATACCCGGACGACTGTGCACTCCGATGGAGCCGTTGTGCTGCTCGATAATCGCTTTCGATATAGCCAGACCAAGACCGGTGCCTTCTTTGGGTCTTGAGTCCGAACTGTCAATCTGTTGAAACTTGCCGAAAAGTCTATCTATATTTTCCGCCGAGATGCCCTCTCCTTCGTCGGTTACCGAATACCGTACCCGGCCGTTCTCCAGGCTGTCTACCGAGACCAGTACCAGTCCTCCTTTTGGCGAATATTTGATGGCATTGGATAAGAGGTTGGCCAGAACCTGGGTAATTCTGTCGGGATCTACTTCTACCACCGCATCGAAACTGATGTTGCAGGAGATAGTTACCTCTGCTTGCTGTGCCATGCCGCTCATCGTCTCGATTCCCTGTTTGACGAGATTTTTGGAGTCGGCTTTGATAAGGTCAAGCTCTAGTTTTCCTGCCTCTATTTTTCTCAGATCGAGGATGTCGTTGATCAGTCTCATCAGCCTCTCGGAGCTACTGCGAGCAAGCTGAATCATCTCTCGCCCTTCTTCCGAATCCAGCTCGACAATATCATCATCGATGATACTGAGGGCGCCCCGTATCGAGGTGAGCGGGGTTCTCAGTTCATGAGAGACGGTAGAGTAGAATTCGCTGATTCTCTTTTCCAGCTCCTTTTTATGGGTTATATCTCTTTCTATGAGAGAGCAGCCGATGATCTCATTGTCTTCGTTCATTATCGGTGATACCGTGAGGGCGACATCCACGGTGCTGCCATCGGCTCTCAGCCTGAGAGTTTCGAGATTGCTTATCGGCATTCCTTCAAATACTTTACCGATGATTTTGTAGAATTCCGCCTGCAGATTTTCTGGAATCAATAGAGAGACTATCTTGTTTTTCACTTCTGCTTCGGTGTATCCATAAAGATTGAAAGCACCATGATTCCAGCTAGTAATCTGGTAATCCTCGTTTATTGCAATGATCGCATCGAAGGAATTGTTCACTATCGCCTCGAGCAGGCTGCGACTTTTTTCCAGCTCTCTGGCGCGTCCTTCTGCCAACTCCTGGATATGACTGTTGGTGACTTCGAGCGCGTCTTGCTGGGAGGCGAGGGCCATCATTTCGTGCTCGTTTCGAACACATACTTTGACCAGGAAGAAACACTCGAAAACCACCCAGCCCACATGCTCCGCCGTTCTCCACGGGCTTGCCGTCAGCACTCCGTAAACCGATTCAGGCAGGTATATTCCGCGCACCATATGATCTAGAGTTACAACAATCACAGCCGTGATGAAGACCCGCCAGTCTCGGTAGAAAGCAAGAAACGCCAGGGAGCCGAATACATGGAAATGGGTCTCGATGCGACCGCCGGTCAAGTGAATTAGAATCGCCGAGATGAGCATTTGACTGAAGGCTATTACATGACGGGTGATAGGTTTTCCCGGAGCGCTAAAGTAAAAATACAGAACAGGAAGTGTGACCAGCCCTCCCATAACCACAGCAACTAGAAGATGTGGATGGATGTAGCTGTTTCGCCCCTCCCAGGCCAGCGGTGATACTATGAGCGACACTATTATCATCGCCAGCCATTCTAAAACTATTAGTGTCGTAAAGAGTAGATCGGTACTTTTGCTGCGCTCGAACATGCGCTGGTCGAAAATATTCCTGGCTCCTTCACTTAGAGAGTTGTAGTTTATGTTAGGGTACATAGCTTCCTATCTTTCATGTAAGGGACAGCCAAAGACGGGATTCGATTCGGTATCGGGAGTCTTATTGAGAATGAGAGCTTCCACGGCACTGCGTCCGTTGTTCTCGCCCTCGTGTCCTCGCGAGGCGGTAATGCCGCCGGAAAAGACCAGTTTTCCATTAGGCTTATACACCAGAATATGACCCGAAGTCTGACAATTGAACCGATTCGATTCATGACCATCACGGTCTATGAGCGCTGTTACCGAGGGGATATCCCGCGCCTGTTGCCAGAGGTCGGACCTGGCCCAGTCGGCTTCCAGACCGTCAGGCAGAAGCATGAGTACATAGACTTTGACTCTGTCTTTGCCTTTCGTCATGATCCGGCTCATTTCTGCCACAGTAGCACGTGAGCAGACACATTTCGGATGGAGAAAAACAATCATGGTGGGCTGGTTCCGAGCGAGGACCATGGTGGTATCCCGGGGCCAGAGTCTGGGTGGATCGGCATTCTGACCCGGTGTGGCGGCGTAGAGAACCAGATAGCCGTAGGCTGAGATGATCAAAGCCAGCCAGACCCCAAGGATCAAGGTTTGAACAAGCACCTTCCCCCGCGGGCTCGTTATTTTGAACATAGCTTACTTTCCTGGTCAATCCATTCGGCAGCGATGCCGATAATCTGGTCCGGCAACTCAGCAGGAGAGAACGGCTTTGATATTACTCCGGCGGCGCCCATCGCTTCGTAGGCTTCTATCTCTTGATTCTGGACCTTTGCGGTCATGAATATCACCGGTACCGACAGGCAACCCATTTCTTTCAGGCGATTGAAGGTGGTGACTCCGTCCATGCCGGGCATCATCACATCCATCAGAATCAGGTCAGGGTTCTCTTTGGGAATCAGCTCCAGGGCGTGGGCACCACTGTCAGCCAGGATTATTTGCCAGCCTTTCAACTTGGTAAGGGTGATTTCGGTGATTCTCCTTATACTCGGATCATCATCCACCATCAGTATCTTCTTGAGATTCATCAGAACATTCCTCTTTCGCCAGGGTCTACATCTTGCTAAAGAGATACCGTTTTCATGTCTCCTCCGGAGACAAGGCTGGATTTTTTCTCCATCTCATCCAGGGCTTTTTCTATGGTACCAGCCAGCTCTGAAACGATCATCAAAGAGTGACTGCCGGAAGAGCCTTTTATGTTATGGGCTTGAATCAGCGCCTTCAATATGTCGCTCTGCTCCCAGCCGTTCGCTGCAGCTATTTCGAGGCGGTCAGCCAGGGCGCGCAATAGATCCGGAATATCTTTCAAGTATTCCAGACGCAACTCCATCAGGCTCTCTTCCAGTTCAGCGTCGAATGGTTCAGACTCTGCACTATCGAATACCGGAAAGTCCCCGGTCTCTGCCAACAATGGGTTTGGGAGTTCTTCGGAGTCTTCCACATCGAAATGTTCTAAGTGATTTTGCGAGTCTGATGCTTCGGTTAAGAATGTAGCCAGATCAAACTCTTCTTCAGTCCCGACCTCTTCTTTCCTGGTTTTGACCGCTTCGATTACCTGTTGCAAGGCGATATTCGAGGTGTTGGAGAAGCGACGTACTTTTTTCTCCCGGGAGGCGTTGTTAAAAAGCGATTCGATGTCTTCATGGGATTGATTGATCGCTATCGCGACGCTCTCTAGAAAGCGGTTGAAGTCAATAGGTTTCTCGAGAATGTATCTGACCCCGAGCAAGTTTTGAAGCCTTTTCTGGGCATCTCCGGTCATAGAGAAGCCGGAAAGCAAGACAAACGGCATAAAATATCCGCACTCTCGCATAGCAGTCATCCATTCTATGCCGCTATCTCCGTGCAGCCGGTAATCGACTATTACCAGATCCACATCGTGATATTTGAGATGTCGACTGGCTTCTTCGCTATTTCGTGCCCAACTGACTTCATAGCAATATTTGCTTAAAAGCTTCTGGATCGTTTTCGCCACCTGGGAATCGTCATCCAGGACGAGGATTTTGTTCTTCATACTCATGATTGAGATTGGCTCTGCTCTATCTAACACCGAGGCTACTTGTGCCCTTGTTTCAAGCATGCCATAGAGTCCAAGCGGTAGGCATCACACTAACGATGGAGATATTCTTCCGGAAGTGTGATTCGAAGGGGTAGCCTGCGGTTTATCGGTTTGAAGTGTCTCTATTTACTGGCTGTAATCCCGATATATTCGGGGTATTCGGTCTTCAGGCGTGCTTTTTCCTCGATGAGCGCAATAACCGATCTATGGGTACTTCCGTGTGTAGTTTTCTTAATTGCTATCGCTCTCTCCAGCTTTGCCAGAGCCGAGGTTCGGGATTCTGGTCGATTGAGAGCCGATTCCGCTCTGGCCAGCCCAACCAGATTGTCGGCCACATCGGGGTGATTCGGACCCAGGACCGCTTCTTGGAGGGAGAGCGCTCTGCGATATAGTTTTTCCGCGTTCTTGAAATTTTTACTGGCCAGATTCAACTCGGCCATGCCGTACAAGGAGTTTGCCGTCAGGAAATGATTCTTGCCGAAAGTTTCTAATCTTATGCATAGTGCTTTCTTGAAGAGGCTTTCCGCCTCCTCGAATCTATTTTGTTTGGTTCTCAGTCTTGCCAGATTGTTGTAACTGAGTGCTATATCGGGGTGCATCTCCGGAAGGGTCTCCTCTCTTATGGACAGCGCTTCTTCGTATAGAGATTCACATTCTTTGTATCGTCCGCTCAGGAAATAGACCGCACCGAGATTGTTCAAGCTGCAGGCATAGGCCGGATTGCATGTGCCGACGGATTTTCTATAGATTGCTAAAGAGGACTCAAGTTGTTCGATGGCGGCTTGATAGTTCTCTAACTTGCAGTAGAGCGCCGCCAGGTTGTTGTAGCTGTTCGCCAGGCAAGGATGTTCTTCGCCGAGTTGCTCTATGCTTCGTTGTAGCACAGTTTGATAGAGTCTTTCGGCTTTTTGGTAGTTGCCGGCTCGGTAGTTCAGGACAGCCTGGTTATTCATCAGAATGGTTACATAGGGATGATTTTCTCCGTGGAGATCTCGATAGATCGCCAGTGCTTCATTGAAGAGCGCGTCGGCTTCTTCATAGTTACCCTGTTCGCTGATTACCGTTGCTCGATTAGCGAGGGAGGTAGCCAGATGCTCTCGTTCTTCCGTTTTGCCTTTAGCCATTCTTGCAGAGTGTTGCAATTTTCGGTCGGCCTGCTTGTATTCACCCCGGTTGAAGCACTGCCAGGCTTTAACCATGCACTTTTCTGTCTTTGTCTCTTTCGCTTCAAGAGCCGCCGGAGCGATCAGCATGATGGTCAAGGCTATGAATAGGCTGTATCCGGTTTTCATGGCATTTTCCTGCACGAAGTCTTTCATCGTCACGGGGCGGCTCGAAACGAGTTGTCTCTAGAGATTATGATTCTCTCGAGCAACCCTATCTGATACCAATATGACATTCGGCCGCTTATCGATAATCCTCTAATCGGGCGATTTGAAGGGAATCTCAAACACTATCGGATGAGGGTGATAACCTGTCGAATTACTACTCTGGGGATGATTGATTTATGCTACTTTCGGTTCCCCGACCCGGGGAATCGAAACCAGGAAAGTAGTGCCGTTGTCATCGCTGGTGCATCCGATTATGCCACCGTGACCTTCTATGATTTTTTTGCATAGATAAAGGCCAAGACCGGAGCTATGCATATATCTTCGACCGAGGGTGGCTTTGGTGAATCTGTCGAAGAGGTGCAGCTTCTCTTCATCTTTTATTTTGGGACCGGTGTTATGAACCCGCAACAAGATATTGCCGCTGTCATCTTCGGATATCGAAACCGTTATAGTGGAGCCGGAATCAGCGTACTTTACAGCGTTGTACGAAAGATTCTGGATCACTCTTCTAAGGGCCGTGTCATCTCCTTCTATGGTGGATGATTCGCAAAGAGCTTCGAATTCCAATCTCATTTCTGACCCGATCGTGAGGTAGTTCATCTCGCTCATCACCTCTTCGACCAGATCTGCCAGCTCCATCCGCTCCAGATGAAGCGTTGTTCCACTGGCCTCCAGCTCGTAGACTTCCAGCATGTTGGTCATCATCAGCAAGAGAGAATTATTGCTCTTCATCAGGGATTCGAGTGCTGATTTGACCGGGGCGCATATCTCTCCCAGGGCACCGGATATAATGCCGTTCAGAACCCTCAGCTCTCCTATTAAGGGATTTCTTATATCATGAGCCAGGGCGGCGATGAACTCGTCCCTCTGGTTGGCTAATCTGACTCTTTCAGATACGTCCGTACAGATTATGATCGCTTCTTTTTCATCAGTCAGGGTTCTCTGCGTCGGCCAGCCCACCACATCAAGGTAGTAAGTACTGAAATAACTTCTACCCAGGCGAGTCACTTTCAACTGTTGGTTATGATAGGTAAGCCCGGCTTTAACCAGTTGCTCCAGTCTCTCCCTGTCGAAGTCAGGAAATATGCTGAGGATATCCTGCCCATTGAGTTCGGTCTCTTCCAACCGTGCGGTTCTTACCACCATTGGATTGACGTCTTTGATACGCAGATTGCTGTCTATTCTTATGATATGCAGCGGCGCTTCATCAAGAACCTCGCGCAGGGTGTTCTGTTCTAACTTGAGAGAGTGTTGAACGACTTTTTCCGCACGTTTTCTTGCTATTGCATAGAGCAGTATTCTGCCGAGAACATCACCGTAACGTTTCGGGTCCTTGACCAGGTAGTCCTGCGCTCCATGTTTAACGGCTTCGAGGGCCAGATCGGAATCATCCACGCCGGTTAGTACTACAATCGGTGTGTCTTCCGATACCAGTTTTACTCGTTCGAAAGCCTGCATACCTATGGCATCCGGTAAGCCCAGGTCCAGGGTGATCACATCTACTTTGATCTCTTTGAGAAGCTCGATACCTTCCCGCAGGGTCGATTTGTGTATGATCTGAAACTGGTCGGGAAATTCTATGGCCAACCTTTTCGAAATCAGGACGGCGTCGGCTGCACTATCCTCGATCAGGAGAACAGTGGAGGTTTTGGGGCCAAGTTGCAACTCTTCTGTGGTATCTTCCGTATCGATATCGCTGTTCACAGGGTTTTCGAGGTTGCCTTCGAAGGGCTCGTTTTTGAGTTCTCTATATCTGTAAAGAGATTCGATCAAGGCATCCAGATCTATTTTGCTGGCTGGTTTGGTTAAGCAGCACAGAATTTCTAGATTCTCCAGTTCGGATAGAGCCGAGGGACTGTCGGCGCTGGTCATCACCGCAACGCTCAGGTTTTTGAGACTGCTGTCGCTTCTTATCTTCTGGAGAACTTCGAGACCGTTTACTCTGGGAAGGTTCAAATCCAGGATTACCAGATCCGGAAGCTTTTGGGGATCGCTATTGAGGCAATGGAATAGATACTCCAGAGCTTTCTGTCCGTCCTGGACAACGTGCAGGTCATGGTTGAAACCAGTATCGCCGATGGCATTTTGCGTTAGAACCACATCGGCGCGATTGTCTTCCACCATCAGGATTTTGATGGGGGATTCTGCACTGTGAGTTCTAGCTGGTGTCATAACCGACTTCATGCTCGATGGGAAGCTGGTGTTTCCCTGTTATATAAGGGTTTCCGGTTCTGTTTCAGATGGGGATTCCATCTAGATACGATTTTAGCTCCTCCATGGATTGATAGCGCATACCGGGATCCTTTCTAATAGCCTTCATTACTATTCCCTGAAGAAAAGCCGGTACTTCACCGCTGGCATCAAACTGGGCTATATTGGTCGGTTCGCAGTTTATATGCTTGTACATAACATCGACATAGTCCTCTCCGGTAATAGGAGGTTCGCCGGTGAGGGTTTGATACATCAGGCATCCCATCGAATAGATATCGGCGGCTCTGCTGAGGCTTTTCCCCTGGCATTGCTCGGGGCTCATGTACAGAGGAGTGCCGAATATCTGCCCGATTTTGGTTTCTACCATAGGCGCGCCTAAACCGTTCTGGTTCGACAGGACCTTGGCTGTTCCGAAATCTGCTATTTGAACCCGCATTTCGGAAGATCCGAATCTAGAGATAAGCACATTGCTCGGTTTGAGATCTCTGTGAAGAATACCATTTTGATGAGCTTCGGCCATTCCTGTGCAGATCTGGCGGAAAATCGGCACTGCCATGTCGGCTTTGAGGTGACCATGTTCTTGCAAGATAGTATCGAGACCGACACCATCGCAATACTCCATTATCATGAAAGCGTCTCCGCTTTCAGTCAGTCCGAAATCAGTAACCGAGACTATATTTTCGTGTTTTAGAATGCTGACTGTGGCTGCTTCCTGACGGAATCTCTGGATCAGATCTATATTGTTCATCTGTTCAGGGTGCATGATTTTGATTGCCACCAGTTTGCCCATGAACTTGTGTTTGGCTTTATAGACGGCTCCGCCCGTTCCTGACCCTATAAGAGATAGAATCTCGTAGCGTTCGGCATAGATTGAACCGATTCTCTCGTCCAGTATGGCTTCCTGGCCATCATAGGGGCATTTCTCTGCCGCCAGGGGCAACTTCTTGTAGCAGGCTCTGCATCTTCGTGCCAGTTCATGTTCATAGGTTATACGTCGAAAGGAGCGCTCGGGATCGCTGTCTTCCAGGGCGGGTATTTTATCTTTGACGGATACTTTCTGGAGGACCACCTTTGTGTGATTGTGCACATCTACAAGGGACATTTGCAGGTCATGGGCGATAAGTTCTGCGGACTTACCTTCCATAATCAGGTTGAGGATTCGGCGTTCAGGTTCGCTGAGTACATAGTTTTGGGCTGTTGATTGGGGGTCTATCGATTTGACTGCCTTCAGGACCCGCCGAGCTATAGAGTCATCGAGCCAGGTGCCTCCTCCGGCCACGGCGCGGATAGCCGATAGAAGAGAATCTTTGCTGATGTCCTTCAGGCAATACCCATCAGCCCCCGCTTCAAGCGAGGGATAGAGACATTCATCTTCTCCGTGGCTGCTCAAGATGAGAATCTTGCTGTCCGTTTCGGCTTTGATCCGGCGAGTTGCGACTATTCCATCGAATTCCGGCAATCCGATATCCATCAGTATAAGGTCCGGTTTGAGTTCTTCGGCCATTGAAACTGCAGACGGACCATCGGCGGCTTCGCCAACAATCTGTAAGTCCGGGCTATCATGGAAGGATAGCTTTATTCCAAGTCGTAGAACTTCCTGGTCTTCTACCAGTAGTATTCTTATCGGTTTTTTGGCTTGTACAGCCGGTTTAGTCTCGACAGCCATTTCCATTTTGTCAGAACTCGCCTGGTAATCTTGGTTCCCACCGGGGAGCAACCTCAAATTGGCTGTTCCTCCTGATTCCACTTTAGCGAATCAGCCGAGCAGGATTAATCGCTCATTAGTTTAGTCTTGGAGTTTTAATCACTCCAACGGGTTAGTGAGTAAGCTATGGTCAGACCGTGCGGGACTCTCGACTCCAGGCTGGAATTAGTCCTTGGGCCCTTGAGAGGTTTTCGCGATCTGTGCCAGAGAGTGAAGTCTTTCTGGTTAGATCTGGTTCTGTTGCCGTCTTGCTGAGTTTTTGCTATCGGAGCTAGACGATTTTATCTCTAATCGCTTTCACCGCGGCCTGGGTGCGATCACTTACCGAGAGCTTTTCCATAATGTGGCGAATATGGGTCTTCACCGTATCTATGCTTATATGCAGATGATCGGCTATCTTCTGGTTGGAGAAACCCTCCACAATCAAAGAGAGAACCTCTTGCTCTCGATCGGAAAGTTCGCTTTCGATGGCTTTATTAGATTTGATTGCTTGAAGGCTTGGGGAACTTCTTTTGGTGTTTACCTTGCCAGGTTCTGCCGAGCCGGAATCTTTGACGATTACTTTTGCCACTGCCGAATCAATCCAGACATCACCTTCGTAGACCAGTCTGATACCGGCAAAGAGTCTATCCGGAGAAACATCTTTGAGGCAATAGCCGCTCGCTCCGCAAGAGAGGGCCGCCATGACTGTTCGTTCGGAGCCGTCTGAGGTGAGCATAATTATTCTGGCGTCTTTATAGCGGGAGAGGATATGATCGGTAGCTTCTATGCCGTCCATGACCGGCATGGTTACATCCATCAAAATTACGTCGGGGCGGACCAGGCCAATTCTGTCGACCGCCTCTTTTCCATTGTCAACCTCCGAGACTATCTTTATATCCGGAGCACCATGAAACAAAAGCTTGAGACCGGTTCTAACGATCTCATGGTCCTCGGCTATCATCACCGTAATCTCTTTAGTTTCCTTGGTGTCTTCCATATCCTTTTATTTACCGGAGTTTAGAGGACCGAATTTGCCATACTCGATTAAAATTCTACCTGACTTTATTCCCCTCGCCAAGATAGTTATCACAATTGGCTCCTAACCGTTAACAGACAAGGATCTTCTAGGGATTTATATTAGCCGTTGACATGAACGGACCTTTGTAAGGCATGTGTTCTCTCAATAGGACTGCATTAAGCAGCAGTTTGTTGATCACGGCCCGATCATTCTTATCTCGCGAGTCCATCATCTGTCGGAATGGTTGTACCTTTTTGATCGCTGAAGGAATCGAGAACCGCATGGAGAAAGCTGTTACATCGTCACTCAAGTGCTTCGCAACCGGATTTTGATAGCCTATTAACTTGCAGTCGTGGTCTATCTCTTCGAAGTTGGTGTTTTTGCCTCTACTCAAGAACAACATTCTGCCGGGATGCAGATCGATCATCTTGCCTTCCGATACCACTTTGACACCGTTCTTGCCGGTTTGATGCAGATCGAATATTGCAGAATCGGCGCTGTTTTCGTCGATCATGACCACCGCACCGCCCGGGATAATCACCTGACCCTCTTTGACTTTGACCGTTATAGTTTTATCTGGAGCAAAGATGATTCTGCCTTTGTTAATCGAGATGAATCGGCTCTGGGACTGCTCTACGTCATTGCCTTCGGCGACCAGTCTGGTCAACTCCTGTTTGTCGAAAGAATTTCGGAAGGTCTTGGAGGCAGGTAATACATTAGATACTCTTGTCTTTCCGATATCGATATTCTTTTGAACCGAACCCTCGATAATTCTGGTTTGATCCGTTGGTATAAATTGACCGATCAGTTCAGCAATATTATTCGAAACCGAGTTGACATTCAGGAAGGACGAGCCGGATGTCGATGTGGCGCCGGAATCGGAAGGTGTGGGCGGTATAAACTGGGTGCCGTTGAATACCACCAGAGGCGTATTGAATGGAGCTACCGGATTATTGGGATCCGGAATAAAAGGATTGGTGGTTATGAGTCCAGACGGAGTGGCAAAGTTCGGCAACCCGGTGTTTGGATCGAGATTCCCCAGGGTCACTTGCTGACCGGCTAGAATGGAGCCTCCGACGTTGAGAAGCAGGTTCTGGCCGGGGCCGGCATTGAAGCCGACTACTCCTGAGTTGGGACCGGCTGGAGGGATGACTCCGTTTACGTGGGCTTGTACAATGCCGTTGATGTTGTAGGTAGAAGTGCCGGCTCCACCTACACTGGTGTTGAAAGTAATAACTCCGCCGGCGGCTCCACCATTGGCGCTTATCGTATTGCCGGCATCCTGAGTAAGGCCGCCCTGGGAGAAAAATGCGATGGTGCCGCCATTACCGGTACCGCCATCGGCGGTGACATTACCTGCTATGCTGGAGCCGCCGCCCGCACCTCCTATCGTCAGAGGGTTTTGAACGGTGATGTTGACGGTGCCGCCATTGGTGCTTCCGTTTGCATTGATGGCGCCGCCAATAATAGCGCTCTGACTGCTGGTATTGACGCTGCCGCCCTGCTGGTTGCTGGAGGAGACGTTTATCGCTCCGGTGGTCAGTGCTCCATTGTTCGCGATGGCGCTAAAGCTTCCACCGTTGCCACCGTTCGAGTTCAAGATAATCTGGTTGGTGGTCAGGTCTCCGCCGGCAGTGGAAATTACCGCTCCACCGTTGCCGCCGTTGGAGCCTGCTGCTATAAAGCCGACGGTTGTATTGCCGCCCGACGAAGTCGTTATATCACCTGCCCTGTGGCCATTACTGCTGGTGACGAGATTATCCGCAACCAGATCTCCTCCGGCTGTAAGAGAGATGTTGGCGCTAAAACCACCGTTCGAAGAGGTTCTCACAGTTCCTGTGGTGACGTTGCCTCCGCCATTCACCGTAATATCTGCGGCGTTACCTGCGTTACTGTCGGCAGACAGGTTGTCCGTTGTTATGTTTCCGGTGGTTCCGATGTTGATGGGACCGGCATTACCTGTATTAGAAGAGGTGATGAGAGTGCCCACATTGATATCACCGGTGCCACCATTAAGGTTTATAGAACCGCCCGAACCGATGGTGGAGCGGGAGCTGAAATTGCCTCCGTTCAAAATGCCATCGGTGCTGGAGATATCTATGGCTCCTCCGTTACCGGTGGACGAGGATGAAATGACATTGTTGCCATTTAGATCTACGGCACCATTGACGGCGGTTATCGAGATAGGACCTCCACCGGCCGCACTGTTGTTTAAGGTACTGATATCGAGTCCGGCGCAGAATACGATGTCACCGGTCTGGGTGGTGAAAGAGATCGATGTCGGATTGCCGCTGGAGGTCAGCACTCTATTGCCAAGCGGGCTGTTGATCTCTTGCACATTGACCAGAAGATCATTTGGACCAACATTGTAGTCTATGCAGATGGCAGAATTGATCGTGCCGCCATTTATGATGATCTCGCCTTCATCGGCGACTCCCGGTTGCTGGAAGGATACTTTGCCGGTATTACTGGTCAGGGATGCTCCCGTTCCCATCAGTATATCGAGGAAGCCTGTCCCGGGATTGTCGAAGCTTAGATCTCCTTCCGCTACGAAGGAGCTGTTGTCGGCCATATTAATGAAGCCGGAGCCTGTGAAGACATCGATGGTGCCGGTGTTTGCTGTTACCGTGCCCACCGAAGTGATGCCGAGGGTGACTTCCTGAGCGGCAGAGATGACGATGTTATTTTGGGCGTTGACCGAAGCGTCGGCGAAGAGTCCCACATCCACGAAGCCATTGCTTGCAGTCAGGGAGATGCTGCCGTTGTCTGCATTGACACTGCTGCCTGAGGCAGTTGCAAAAATTCCTATGGAAAGGTCGCTGAAAAATGTGCCGCTTGCTCCGGTGGCAACTATATTGATGTCTCCGTTGGTGGAAGTTACCGTTCCCACTCCGAAGTTTCCGATCTTGACTCCATCATTTGCCAGAAGATTGATGTCGCCCCCGGCGGTTATCGTGCCGGAGCCAAAGTCTTCTCCGAGTTCGATATCACCGTTGACGCCACTGGTTGATACGGTGATCTGCCCGGAGGCTTGAACAGAGCCATTGCCGATATTGCCGATGATAATATCGGTGGTCGGTCCGTTTGCGAACAGGCTTACACTGCCGTTGTCGGCTCGAACGAAGCTGCCGTCGCTTCCGCTTTCATCTGCTATGACGAGAACGTCATTATTGGCGGTTATTGATATGTCTCCTCCGGTCGAAACCACCGTACCTGTCGAATCATCACCTATGGATACTCCATCGGAGGAATCGAATACGATGTTACCGCCGGCGGTTACCGATCCTTTGCCGGCTTCGTCACCGATGTCTATGTCGCTGTCTATGCCGGCTGTGGTGATGTCGACCGTGCCGCCGGCAATCACAGAGCCGTCGCCTTCGAGACCGACTCGAACTTCGCTGTTGTCGCCGGTGGTAGCCAGGCTGACATTGCCTGTGGTGGCTTCGACTCTGCTGCCTGAGCTTCCGGCGTTGGCGCCGATATCGAGGTCATTGGTTCCTGTGCCGCTTACGCCGCCCGCATTTATCGCTATATCTCCTGCCGTGGACAATACCGTCCCTACCGCATCGTTTCCGATGTTGACTCCATCACCGGCATCGATAGTTATATTGCCGGCGGTGCTCACCGTGGCATCGGCTGTGTCCGCTACGATAACATCCCTGACCGCGTCAATGTCGACTGTGCCTACTGCAGTATTGACGCCTCCCTTAAATATCACATCTCGCCCGGAGTCGAGGGTGAGGATTCCTGTGGAGTTGAGACTGCCTCCGGTGTCCGTGCCTACAAGAATGTCTCCGGAAGCGCTGTTTGTCGTTATTGAGATAGAGCTTCCCGTGCCTATTATGCAGCCATCAATCTGGTTGATATCTACCGAGACGGCATTGCCGCCACCGTTCAATCCTACGGTACCGGTGCCGCCATTAGAGGAGATGAGCCCATTGGTTCCGCCGGTGATGTTGATAGCAGTGGGCGAGCCATTAGTGTTGAAATCGATGTTTCCGCCCACCGAGGCCACCTGGGCTCCTGTGCCGAAGGCTGCATTAAGTCGGTTTCCACCTTCGAAGAGGATAGCGCTGGCGGTGGTAGCGACCGTTGCGTTTGCGCCAAGATTCACTGTGTCGGAGTTCAATATGACACCGTTCCCGCTTGCGTTGCCACTTCCACCCTGGATTGTTGCGCCGTTGCCTATATCTATTCTTTCTGAACCACCAAGAAATGCCGCCGAGGTGATGTCGACAAAGGTGGCGCCGGTTACGTCAGAGTTGACAACAACGTCAGAGTCTATTAAAGAGCCGGATGCGATGGTGACCGAGCCGCCGGTGGAATTGATGGCGGAGCCTGTTCCGATATTGACGTCGGAGGTCGCCAGGGCACCGGTCAAGATGCTGATATTGCCGCCTGCTGTAACCGGTGAATTGGTGAAATTGATGTCGGAGGCGGCCCCTGCTCCGGAGACGATGTTTACAGTGGTGCCGGCATTAACGGCGGCATTGTTGAAACTGACGGACGAAGCGAGAAGCCCCAGCGAAATGACATTGACGCTTCCAGCTGCTGCGCTGAGGTCGTGATTGATATCGATTATTGAACTGTCGAAACCAACGGCTCCGGCGTTAATGAATATGCTTCCGCCGGAAGTCGTGATTGGTCCGTTACAGGTAGAAAAGTCGGCAGATTGACCGAGGGCGGTCAGTATGATGTTGCCGCTGGCATTGATGTTTCCGGCCATTAGATGAGCGTCATTGGCGATTGTAGTCACCGTGAAGCTTGTCCCGGATCCTTCTATGCAGCCGATGGTATCGTTTATGGCCACATTGACAGGATTGGCACCATTGCCGCCATTGAAAAGGATATCACCGGCACCGGCATTAATAAGTCCATTGGGTGTGCCGAAACCACCAGTAACAGATATGGCGCCGGCGGTGGTGCCGTTGAATATGACGTTGTCGGTGCCGGCAGCACCGGAAGTGGCTATCAGTGCGGAATTTCCGCCTGGCTGCAGGAAATCAACCGTGAGAGCGTTGCCGGTCGTGTTGCTCTGGATGTTGATCACGCCGCTCGTCGCCGTGGTGGTAGAGTTGAGATTCAGATTAGCGGTGTTGTAGTTGACATTATCGTCGGCTGTCACGGTAGCGCTGGTGTTCTGGGTGATGAAATTCGCCGCTCCGGTACCGGTTGTGAGGCTGACGCTGCCACCGGTAGAGTCTATAGGCGCACAGATGATAATGTCGTTGCCAGCAGTGATAGTCACATCACCGCTGGAGCTGATGTTTCCTATTTGAGTCGTTCCGGTTGTACCGCCAATAGTTATATTGAACGGATCACCTGTGCCGCCGATACAGCCAAGAATCTGATTGACGTTTACATTGACGGCGTTGCTGCCACCATTGAATGCAACAAGACCGCCTCCTCCATCGGCCGAGATCAGTCCGTTTGCCGGACCACCTGTGACGGTGATTGCACCCTGGGACGCAACTTGATTGAAATTGACATCTCCGCCGGTAGAACTGATGTCGCTGTTTGCTCCGGCGAAAGATACAGCAAGCGCATTGCCTGCTCCGTTGCCTTGAAGGGTCACATCTCCTGCGGTCGAACGAATGCCGCTGTTATTGTTCACGGTGATGGTCGCGGCGTTTATTCCCGTACTGGCACCAGATACAATGGCGGCATTGACTCCATCCCCTACGGTGACCAGCCCTCCGATTCGAGAACTGACGGTCATTGATCCGGTGGCGGAGGCGTCGTTCTTAAATGCGATGTCTCCGGCGTTAGCGGTTAGAATCATGTTGCCGGCGGTGGCGGTGAGCGTACCTGGAGTTCCACCCGGTACACCGATGTTCAGATCGCCTGCACCGGTCGTTATAGTCACATTATTGCCGGTACCCTGAATGCAGCCTATGATACTGCCGGCGCCTACCGCACTGACATCGAAGCCTGCCGAACTGAGGGTGATTCTGCCGAGATCCGAAGTCAGTCCTGAGGCGGCGTTTGCAGATAGAGTACTTCTCAAATCTATATTGAGATTGCCTATTGGAATTCCTGCGGCTCCGGTACCATTTCTTATCTCGATGCTGCCGCCCTTCCCGGTTCCAAGAGAGTTGGCGTTTACAGATCCGTTAACGCCTCTGGCACCTGTTCCTCCTACTATGAACGAGGCCCCACCGGCGTTGGCATATTGCAGTAAAATATCGCCGCCGTTGCCGCTACCTGCACCAGAAGAATTGGCAGTGACAGAGCCGTCTATAAACAGATTGGTGCCGGCCCTTGCCGTTATGGAACCGGCGTCGCCGTTGCTTGCCGAGGCATCTATAGCGTTGGC
>CAZCBH010000045.1:30538-36800 GCA_964496875.1 uncultured Candidatus Obscuribacterales bacterium
ATGTTTCCATCCACCAGAGTGTCTTCACCGGCACCGGCCGAGGTGACGGTAATGGTGCCGCCATTGCCTCCGGAAGTGGCGTTATTGATGGCGAAGCTTGCGTTATTGCCGTCGTTCTGAACGTCGACGGTGCCGTCGGTGCTGACCAGAGAAACGGTGCCGCCGGTAGCCGTGGACGAGTTATTGATCACTCCATCTACAACTACGTCGTCACCGGCATTGATCAACACGGAGCCGCCATTGCCGGAAGCGGCCGTGTTGATGATATCGCCGCGGCTTGCAGTGGTATTTAAAACTGAGATGTCGTTGTTTGCGGAGGTCAACTGGACGACTCCGCCGGCCCCGGATGCCGTATTGAGAATTGCTCCATCGACCTGCACACTACCGGCCGCGCCTCCTGCCGATACAGCGATAGTGCCGCCGTCCCCGCCAGCGGTCGAGTTGTTTATCGCAAAAGAATTGTTGGCATCATTCAGAACCTGAACAGAACTGTTTGACGAAGTCAAATTGATACTGCCTGCAGATCCGGTGGTTGAATTGTTTATGAAGCCGTCGACGGTAACTGCATTGAAGGCTGTGACTGTAATGTTGCCTGCGTTGCCTGCGCTCGATGTGTTGTCTATGTTTGCGGTATCCGCTCCGCCGTCGGTGACGGAGACAGCACTGTTGGCAGAAGTTAGAGTGATGTTTCCTGCGTTACCTGTAGAGTTGTTGAGTATGGAGCCCGCTACAGTGACGTTCTCTCCGGCGCCGCTGGCAGAAAGAGTGATGTTGCCGCCGGTACCACCGGTGGTCGAGTTATCGATGGCGAAAGTCAGGTTGTTTGCGCTGTTAGAAACATTAGCGCTGCCGTCGGCTCCGGTGATGCTGATGTTGCCGCCGGTTCCTGTAGAGCGGTTGTCTACCACGCCATCCACCGAAGCGTCGTCTGCGGCGGCCAGGGTGATGTTGCCGCCGTTGCCGCCCGCGGTCGAGTTGAGAATGTCTCCACGCACAGCGGCGCTGGCGGCGCCGACTATGACATCGTTGTTGGTTGA
The DNA here is from genome assembly GCA_964496875.1 of uncultured Candidatus Obscuribacterales bacterium. Taxonomy (GTDB): domain Bacteria; phylum Cyanobacteriota; class Vampirovibrionia; order Obscuribacterales; family Obscuribacteraceae; genus RI-106. The sequence goes on from CAZCBH010000045.1 coordinate 31,576, forward strand.
TGTCATGACTACGTTGCCGGCTGTTGTGGTGGATCTGTTGTCTATGGTGCCGTCGACCCTGGAAGAACCTGTCGACCCGCCGGAGGAGATGTTTATGATGCCGCCCGAGCCGTTGGTGGTGCTATTGTCTATGGCTGGTGAAGCAGCCAGGACATTGTCCACGGTGACGCTGGAGTTTACTGAAGAGAGGTTGATATTTCCGGCTGTTCCGTTAGAAGTATTGCTAACCGTTCCTTCGATATAGACGTTATCTGAGCCCCCGGCTCCGGCAGCAGAAACCGTTATATTTCCTGCGGTGGTGCCTGTGGTGGAGTTGTTGATATCGGCAGCTGCTGCGCTCAAATCTTGAAGTGATACCAGTCCGTCGGTAGAGGTGATGTTTACGGTGCCGCCGGTGGCGGTGGCCGTATTGATAACATCCCCTCTAAGAGTGATGTTGTCGAAGCTTTCGACTGATACAGTACCGCCGTTACCACCGGTGGTCGAGTTGTCTATATTGGTAGATATCCAGCCTGTTCCGCTTATGTTTTTCTGGATAGTCAGATCGTCACCGTTGGCATCCAGCGTAACAGTACCGCCCGTTCCGGTCGAGCGGTTCAACACGCTTCCACCTATAAGGATGTCCTCTCCATCACCGCTAGAGGTGACGGTGATAGAGCCGCCGTTGCCGCCGGTGGTGGAGTTATTAATAGCGAAGGTAGTGTTGTTTCCGTTGTTGTTTACAATTACCGAGCCATCTGTGCCGGTTAAAATAATGCTTCCACCGTTGACGGCAGAGCTGTTGTTGATAACGCCGTCCACTGTCAGGTCGTCGCCGGCAACTATGTTGATGATGCCGCCGTTGCCGAAAATAGATGAGTTGTCGATATTGCCTCTATTGGTCCCGGAGGCAAGGATTTGAATATCGTCATTGGCGGAGGCAAGCTGCACGATTCCACCATTGTTGGCTGCGGTGTTCAAAATGGAGCCGTCGACTCTAACGTCGCCGCCGGTTCCGCCTGCACCAATGTTGATGATCCCGCCACTGCCTCCTGCGGTGGAATTGTTTATAGCAAACAAATTATCCGCGTCGTTTAGTACCTGGACACTGTTGCCCGAAGAGATGAGGTTGATTACGCCGCCGTTGCCGCTGGTCGAGTTATTGATGAAACCGTCGACGGTGATAGTACTGGCGGCAGCTATTGATACTGTTCCGCCGCTGCCTGTAGAGGTGCTGTTGTCTATATTAGCCGTATCGGAGCCGCCGTCGACAATCGAGACAGCGTTGTCTGTCGAGCTGATGGCGATAGTACCGCCAATAATGACCGCTCTGTTCAGAATCGAACCGGCGACGGTGACGTTCTCTCCGGCACCGCTGGCTGACAGGTTGATGTTGCCACCGGTGCCGCCGGTGGTCGAGTTATTGATGGCGAATGTCAGATTACTTGCGTTATTAGAGACTGTGACACTGCCATCAGCGCCGGACAGATTAATGACACCGCCATTGCCGCCAGAGCGGTTGTCCACGACTCCGTCTACCGAGACATCGTCGCCCGCGACCAGCGAGACGGTGCCACCGTTGCCGCCCGTAGTCGAATTGAGTATGTCCCCGCGCACGGCGCCGCTGGCTGCACCTATGGTGATATCATTATTGGCCGATGTTACGGCCACAGTGCCGGCCGTTGTGGTGGCTGTGTTGTCTATTATTCCGTCAACTCTGGAAGAGCCAGCGCTACCGCCGGAGCTGATATTGATAACGCCGCCTTGACCGTTTGAAGTACTGTTGTCTATGGCCGGGGTGTCAGCCAGGACATTGTCCACGGTGACACTGGCGTTTGTGGAAGAGAGGGCGATAACTCCTGCCGTTCCATTTGAGCTGTTGTTTATCGTACCTTCAATATAGACATTGTCTGCCGCTCCGGTTCCGGATGCAGAGACCGATATGGTTCCTGCGATGGTTCCGGTGGTGGAGTTGTTTATATCGGCAGCTGCTGCACTCAAATCCTGGAGGTTTACCAGGCCGTCTGTGGAGCTAATGTTCACTGTGCCGCCGTTTGACGTGGCGGTATTGATGACGTCGCCTCGAATGTTGATGTCATCTAAGCTTTCGACGTTGATGGTGCCACCATTGCCGCCGGTGGTCGAGTTGTCTATATTGGTCGATATCCAGCCGGTGCCGCTGATATTTTTCTGGATGGTCAGGTCGTCACCGTTGGAATCTAGATTAATGAAACCGCCTGTGCCGGTTGATCTATTTAGTATGCTTCCACCGATGAGGATGTCTTCTCCGGTACCACTGGAGGTGACAGCGATGGTGCCGCCATTGCCGCCTGTGGTGGAGTTGTTTATCGCAAATGAGGTGTTGTTGCCGTTATTATTGACCGCGACAGAACCATCCGTACCGGTCAGGACAACAGTCCCGCCGCTGCCGGTGGCGCTATTGTTGATATCACCGTCTACGGTCAGATCGTCGCCGGCGACAATATTTATTGTTCCGCCGTTGCCACCTGCCGCCGAGTTGTCGATATCGCCCCGGTTTGTTGTACCGGCGGCAAGCACCTGGACGTCGTCACTGGTGGAGATCAATTGTACGATTCCACCATTCCCGGAAGCGGTGTTCAAAATAGAACCGTCGACTCTTACATCCCCGTCGGTACCACCGGCTGACAAATTGACTAGGCCGCCGTTACCGCCTGTGGTGGAGTTGTTGATGGCAAAGGTATTGTTCCCATCGTTGAGAACCTGAACACTATTGCCGGTGGAGTTAAGGGCGGTGATGCCACCGGAGCCTGTGGAGGAGTTATTGATGAAACCGTCTACAGTGATTGTGTTGGCGGCGATTAACGATACTACACCGCCATTGCCTACACTGGTGCTGTTGTCTATGTTGGCGGTATCAGAGCCGCCGTCCACAATCGAGATAGCGTTACCTGTAGAGGTAATGAAGACATTGCCGGCGTTACCTGTAGAGGTGTTCAAAATCGAGCCGGCCACACTGACGTTCTCGCCGGCGCCGTTCGCCCCTAAGTTGATAAATCCACCGCTTCCACCAGAGGTGGAGTTGTTGACCGCAAAAGTCGTATTGTTGGCGGAGTTGCTGATTGTCACACCGCCATTGGTGCCTAAAAAGCTTACGTTGCCTCCGGTTCCGGTGGAGCGGTTATCGACTACACCGCCTACGACTATGTCATTGGCAGCCGATATGCCGACGATGCCGCCGTTGCCGCCGGTGGTCGAGTTGTTGATATCGCCCTGGAAGGCAGCGGAGCTATTGATGAGAACGTCGTCTCCGGTGGCGAGAATAGAGACGGTGCCGCCTGCTCCGGTGGAGGAGTTATTTATCGCTCCATCGACAATCACGTCTCCTGTCGCACCGCCGGCCGACAGAAATACGGTGCCGCCGTTTCCTGCGGTGGTCGAGTTGTTTATAGCGGTGGCAGCCGAGGCATCGTTGTCGACATTTATTGTGCCACCTGTAGAGGAAATCAATACTGAGCCGGCATTTGCTGCGGTGGTGGCATTGTCGACAACCCCTTCTACCTGGATGTTGCCTGCTCCCCTCACAGAAATTTGAGCGCCTCCAGCTAGAAGGTCTCTGTTTACGTTGATATTACCTGCAGTCAGTCCCCCAGCCGAAATGGCGCCAAGTCCGGCCGGATTAGTAACCACTCCGGTGGTCGATACCACGATGTTCTCAGATAGATTTATCGAGGCGGCGGAAATGTTAATGTCTCCGCCTGCGCTATTTACAGTGCCCAGTTGAACGGCGGTGCTTCCTGCGCTGCTCTCTGAGCCTATTACGGTGACATCACCGCCATTAGTGGTTATCTGACCTGACGGTCTTATATCTACTCTGCCTGAGGTGCCGGAGCTGCCTTCGTAGGCAATGGCAACAAGATTGCCGCCGGATGTGGTCAAAGTGAGATTGTTGCTGCCTAGAAAAATGGAGCCGCCGGTGGCACTGCCACCGGTGATGGTCTGATCGCCGCTGCCTGCGCCACTAAAATTTACCCCGGCAGCAATGAAGAGATCCCCGCCTTGAGAGTCTATTGTTTTTGAGTTGGTGCCGGAAAGTTGTACATTGCCGCCGGCAAATATAGATATCGGATTGCCGATGATATCTCCTGCGATAACCACGTTACTGGTGTTCGAGACTCTAGGATCCCCGGTTCCGGTAAGCGTTCCAAGGGTCAGAGTATCGGTGTCTGCGTTTATCTGCACGTCATGACCGGTGGCATTGACCAGGCCGGTCACATCATGTACGTCGAAGGAGACCTTACCGTTGCCACCGTTCAGGTTGACTTCCTTTGAAAAGATGTCCCCGCCGGATACGGCAAGATCGGCTTTCTCCATGAAATCAGCGGCACGGAAGTTGATCGCATCGGTCGCATTGAGTAAGCCGCCGGTATTGTCGAAATTGATATTGGCGAGAGCGGCGGCGCTCTGGGTGGCGATATTGATGTTGTTCAGGGCTGATATAGTCCCGGTGTTGAAATATTGACCGGAGGCGGAGTTCAAGTTCACATTACCGGCAAGGGCTGCGATGGCGCCGGCGTTGTGGATGGCCTGATTGGCCGCCAGGCTGACACTGCTTCCTGAAATCAGGCCACTATTGGTGATGGTGGTGCCGGCGTTTATGTTGAGCGCTCCGGGAGAGGTGATGGTGCCGGCGTTCAAGACTGAAGTCAGAACGTTGAGGGTGAGTGAGCTGGAGGCGAAGTAGTTACTGAACAGATCGATGGTTGGAAGAGCTCCGGAGAGAAGACCGGTGCTGCCTACGTTCAAAGAGCCGAAATTGAGGATCGAAGCTTGATTGGCTGTGTCTTGTATCGAATAAACAGATCCCAGGATGTTGACGCTTTCGGAGATGGTCAAAGGCGAAGAGGCGTTGAAATTGATCAAGCTTAGAGAGACCGACTCTGGTACATGGAGATTGCCAGCACTGCTCAGGTCCTGGGAGGTCAGGGTGATATAGCCGCCGACGGCTTGACCCTGGTTGTTTAGCAGAACGCTCTGGCTCCCGAATGTCATCACATGCTCGACTGCTTCGAGTTGACCGGCAGTAATGTGGTCTCCAGGGTTTATGGTCAAGCTGGTGCCGCCGGTTACAGAGCCTGCATCAGTGAGCTGACCACCAAGGGTGATTGTCACCGGAGCAGTGTTGGGCGCAGTATAGCTGGAGAGGTCGGAGCCGAAGTTCAGGTTGGAAGCTGCTGCAGCCTGCTGGGCGGAGGATTCGGCGGCGA
>CAZCBH010000046.1:0-28052 GCA_964496875.1 uncultured Candidatus Obscuribacterales bacterium
TAGACCGTTACTCCTCACTGTTTATGGGCTCTAAGGTCTATTCTGTTGACTTTTGGCGGATGTCAAGATTGTCTGCGCTATCTAGCGCTACCCGATAGAATGAGCCAGTGGTTGGATTGGACCGGCACCAGATAGAAGCATGGCGCTCAGTATTGACGAAATCTCACTGCGGTTCGTGGCTTCATAGGGGAAGTCCCGGTGGGTCGGTTTTCCTGAAAAACTATATGAAAGAGTAGAAATCAATGAAAGAAAGTATCGATGAGAAGCTGGTTCCCATCGATACTGAAGCAGATTATTCAGGTTGGATGCCTGAATTAGCCGCCGGTATTTCCGTCGTCGTCCTTCTTGCCGGAGCGGAGAGCGCGCTCACGCAGAAAGCGAGCGCCCCAGCCGACGAGATAGCCGCCGATGGCAGCACCCATAACGTAGGTCGGGTTGAGGACGAAGAACACGCCCCAGATGGCGAGCAGCATGAGGTCGGAGGAGATATGGCGGGAGCGCATCGAGCCCAGAAAGATACCCAGGGCGCCGAAGAGCACTGCCATGATCAGTTGCGATTCCATGATTTTTTCCTTTTCATTTCTCAGAGACTGCAGCAAATTTGAGGTGAAGTCCTCAGAATCTCAGGTGAGTTTTCAGTAGATGCGCGGACAATAGTCACCACGGAATTCGTCGAGCTGCCGAAGGCGCTCGGGAATGGGCGGATGTTGCTGTCCGATTCTCTGCCACCACTGGCGAAGGCGACCACCAGCACTCTGGTTCTCGCTATCGAGCGATGCGAAGAGATCTTCATCGTCATGCAGGCTGACGAAGAGCATCGGTGCCAGCCCACTCATCAGCATGTGAATGCGAATCTCGAAGATGTTCATGCTCATCCACAGCGTGATTTTCTGAAGCGCTGAGGAGAGCGCGCAGGGGTCCTGGGTCCAGGCGACAGCCAGGGCATCGGCGTGGGATTCTCTGGATCGACTGACAAATAGCGTGACTAGCCGCGCGAAGAACCCCGCTATGAAAAAGACGGCCATGAAGAAAATCAGACCGCTCACACCAGCACCTCCGGCAAAGAATCGCTTCTTCTGCCTGGTCTTCTTCTCGAGGCGACCGAGCAGATTCTTGGAGTCCTGCTTGCAGAAGAGCGGATTGAAGATTGAAGGCAGTCCCTGGGCAAGAATCAGGGCGAAAATCGAGCCAAGAACGGCGGTGAAAGAGGTGATGGTGACATCGTTGCTCTTTATATGCGCCAGTTCGTGGGCGATGACCGCTTTCAACTCATCGTCGGTCAGTTCAATTGACAAAAGACCTTCGGTGGCGGCGATGAAGGCGTTGTTCTGATTTCTGCCCGTTGCAAAAGCATTGGGAACAGGCATCGGTGAAACATAGACCGGTGGTTTGACCTTCAGTCCGGTCAGGGGGAAGAGTTCGTCGACAAGCCGCTCCAGTCTTTGATGGCGCGGATCAAAGGGATTGGGTAGTTCGCAGCGCATCAGTTTCTTGACCATTTTTGCGCTGTTGAACCAACCATAAATTGGCGAGATCACCCAGAAGATCATCAGTCCCACCAGAATCGACCAGTGCAGACCGAGCATGGACAGAGCCGCCGTCGACAATACTGCCAGAAGCAGAATGCCACCGACGGTCTGCATCCATGCTTTGCGGATATGGCTGGCAACCTTGCCCGTGTTGACACCGGGCTGATTTGGAAACTGGTTCATATCTATCTCCATTTCTCTCAGGAGAGGTCAGTTATTGAGCCGCGCTGGGCGCAAGCTCCACTGCATTTCAAAACAGCACTCCTATAACTTCGGTTCCGTAGAGCCGAAGGAGGTGCTGATTAGTTTTAAAACTAAGGGTTCTGCTAATTAGTTGACGCGAAGATATTTCTGAATGAAGACGAGCAAAGACTATTGATTCAGTAAGCTTCAGTTCAAGCGGATTCGGTCATTTACAGTTAGCGGTATATTTCCGCGCCAGGCTGTTTTCAAGTTCCTGGAGAGATTGTCCATACTGAATCCGAAGCTTTCGCTAACCAGTCAAAGTCAAGGTGTCAAGGGCTTTTGCTTTTCTTACCTGAGCAACAAGAAGAAGACGACGACGATTTTTTCTTCTTGGTTTCTTCTTTAGATTCTTGTTTCGAGTTCGATGCCTCTTCTCTCTTCTCTTTCTTCTTGTCTCTATCAATTGACTCTTTCCAGAGTCTTTGCGCTTTGTACTTTTTCAGGACCTCGCTCTCGACCTGAAAAGGATATTCGTGCTCATATCGCTTATCTATGTATTTTTGAATTTCGGGCAGGGGCTTGTTTTTGCGATGCATTTTCAGGGCAATCAGAGCCTCTTCCTGACATATATGGCAATCCACACCGTGGTCCGACGTGAAGCAGTCTAATAAGCTGCCGTGGCAATCTGTCAGGTCACATCCGCAATAACAAAACAGTTTGTCGCAAATTTCGGGGACTTTCTGAGCGGCCACATAACCGGCTTTGGCCTGACCGAAAAACTGGTGAGGTTCGAGAACAGTTTTGACTTCCGCAGAAGCAGGCAGGTTCAATGTAAGCGAACAAATGTAGATTGAACATAATGTTATTAAAGTGAGCTTCGCTTTTAGAGGTGGTCTCATACCAATTGCCTTCGTGTCCGGGCATCCTACACATAAGTATATTATTTTTGATGTTATCAAGATACGAAAGCGCTTTTTTGATATGATTCACGATCTTGCAGATCTAGCGTTATTTCAGGTTTCCGTCTTATGGATTTCGACATCATAATAGTCGGTGGCGGCCATGCCGGAGCGGAAGCTGCCAATGCTGCTTCCCGGTCGGGTATGAAAACGGTTCTTCTGGCTGTCAACCTGGATACTATCGGTGCCATGCCGTGCAATCCGGCGGTTGGTGGACCGGGCAAGTCTCATCTGGCACGAGAGGTCGATGCCCTGGGCGGTGTTATAGGTATAGCCGCCGACGCCACATATTTGCAGCTCAGAACTTTGAACCTCAGTCGCGGACCGGCTGTTCACGCCTTGAGAGCTCAGTCTGACAAACGTGAATACAGTCAGTGGATGAAGAACTATCTCGAATCTCTGCCGAATTTGACTCTGCGTCAGGGCATGGTGCAGAAATTTCTGGTGAAGAACGGCAAGATAGAAGGGGTTGAGCTCGCTTTTGGTGAAAAAATCACCGCAAGGGCTGTTGTGCTTTGTGCCGGTACTTTTCTGGAAGGCACAATCTGGATCGGCAAAGAAACCCAGCCTGCCGGTCGAGCCGGAGAGTTTCCGGCGGTCGGCTTGAGTGCTAATCTTAAATCAATGGGATTCACCATGGGTCGGCTCAAGACAGGTACCCCGCCCCGTATCGACGGGCGCACCATCGATTATACGGATCTGCCGGTGGTGGCAGGAGATGATCAGCCAGGCTTTTTCTCTTTTCTAGATAAGCGTCCGATCCGGGAGCAGATGCCTTGCTATCAGACCAGAACCACCGAAAAGACCCACGAGCTGATTCGGACCAACCTGAATGAGTCGCCGATGTACTCCGGCATGATTCATGGAGTCGGTCCGCGCTACTGCCCATCTATCGAAGATAAAATTGTTCGATTTGCCGACAAGGACAGTCATTCCTTCTTTATAGAGCCGGAAGGTAGAGATACCTACGAGATCTATCTGCAGGGCTGTTCCACCAGTCTGCCGGTCTGGATACAACATCAGATCGTGGCGAGCTTACCAGGGTTCGAAAATGCCCGCATGGTCAGACCGGCTTATGCCGTCGAGTACGATTATCTGCCAGCGGTTCAGTTTAGCCACAGTTTGATGGCCAAGGATCTGGAAGGCTTCTTCGCTGCCGGTCAGATTCTGGGCACCAGCGGATACGAAGAAGCCGCTGCCCAGGGCATCATTGCCGGTATCAATGCCGCCAATTATGTGATGGAGCGAGAAGCTCTGGTTTTGCCGCGTTCATCTAGTTATACCGGTACTCTCATCGATGATCTGGTTACCAAAGAGATTGGTGAACCTTATCGAATGATGACTTCCCGGTCAGAATACAGGCTGCTTTTGCGGCAGGACAATGCCGACGCCAGATTGACCCCAATCGGTCGCGAAATAGGCATGGTGGACGATTATCGCTATAGGATTTTCCTCGATAAGCAAGAATCTATAAAAGAGGAAAAGGCTCGTCTATCCACCACTCGCATCTATCCTGATCAAGCATGGAACGACGCTCTTTCTGAGGTCGACGAGGAGATTAAACAGTCCCTCACCCTGGAAGAGTTGTTGCGTCGTCCCCGGGTTCCGTACAGCTTGATAGAGGGTCTTGCCCCGGCATACGATGATGAACATTCCGAACCGTTTCCTTTTTCTCTGGAGATTGAAACCGACATCAAATACGCCGGCTATATAGAACGTCAGAAAGCTCAAATCGAAGCCGCGGAGAAATACGACCAGGTCAAGCTTCCAGACGACGTAGACTACCAATCGATAGAGCATCTCTCCAAAGAGACCAGGGAAAAGCTCAATCGAATCCGTCCGGCTAATTTAGGCCAGGCTTCGCGCATCGGCGGAGTTCGTCCTGCCGATATTTCGGTTTTGATGATCTGGCTTGAAACCAGACGAAAGAAGAACAGCAAAGTGGCTTTTGTGGAAGCCTGACAATGAGATTAATAATTCTATTGGCGCTTCTGATCTCTGTTACGGCTGCTTCTGCTCTGGCGGAGCAGTCGGTGGGTAGTGGCACTGGTGGTGCTCCGGCTCGCATCAATATGGAGATTTCCCACAGTGACTATCTCCCTTCTCTACCCCCTTCTCTTCATAAGGGCAACTATTTTACGGGCTGGTCGGATCCAGGTAAGGATGTTGATAGAAGGAGAATGCCCCGGGGAGAACAGGGCTTTGTCATCCCCAGATGGTTAGCCGGTAAATGGAAGCGTAACCAATCTACCGAGACGAGGCGAGTCGAATTGCCGTCCGGAAAGGCGATTAAAACCACCGGCACCACAACCGCTCGCAGCGAAGATGTTTTTGGAACTTATCAAGATTCGGAAGGCAAGATCTGGCAGGTTTTCAATCCAAGGCAATCCACCGGTGTCGTAGACCGGGGAGAGATGATCGACCATCACCGGGTGATGGATTATAAGATCGAGGTTTTAGATGACCGGACGGTTGTGGTCGAGGTAACTGCTTCCCACCTGGTGGTAAGCAAGGATCGCAAGCAGATTATCAAGGCTTTTCAGGACGAAGAGCTGAACACTTACACTCTTCAGAAAGACGGCAGGGCCAAGACCGAGAGTTCGGTGAAGGTTTTCGATCAATTGGGTAAACCGGTTCTGCTCACCCATTCGATATCCTATGTGACCAAGATTCAGTCTCTTGACTAAGGGTTGTCTGTAAAGATAATTACCGGCGCCGGGCGCCATTACGTAAGTTTTTGGTCTTATATTCGGTTGATCAGTTTACAATGACCTCCTATCAGGGCAAGAAGTTATTGGCTACCGAGCTGATTCTCCCGTCACGAGAGGTCGAAGTAGGCTCCAGGTATTTTTTATGCCGGGATTGAATTGAATGAATTAGAGGGAAGTCCGCAAAACGTGTCTCCAAGTTTTTTTAAACCTAAGCAAACCATCAATCGTTCTACTAACGACAACAAAATTGGTGAGCTTTTGGTCAAGGCGCAAATTATCAGCCAGAAGCAATTAGACGAGTGTGTTCGACTTGCGGGTAGCAAGCGTCTTCATCTGGGTCAGATGTTGATCATGTCCGGCTACATCACTCCCAGAGACCTGCAGTCTGCGGTGGATGCCCAGTCCTCACTGCGTGATAAGAAATTCGAAGAAACCTTCGCCATCAAATGTTTGAATATTTCCTGCAAATCAGAGCGCAGTTTTTCTTCTGTTGTGGATGAACAGGCTGCTATTCAAGAAGAGTTTGACGCCAACCAGGAATACACTCTCGGTCATTTGTTATTCGAAGCCGAAGCGGTTAGTAAAGATCAGCTGGACGCGGCGGTGCAAAGAAGTTATGCCACCGGCATCCCCATGGGACGAATTCTGGTTCTCAACAATGCTTGCGACGAATATTTGCTGGCTAAAGCTCTCGACCTTCTGGTCAAGGTTCGGGATGGGCTGGCTGAGCGAGACGACGCGGTTGAGGCCCTCCGGACTGTTATCGGTGCAGCTTCCGAGACTCCCGCCACAAAAAGTCTGCTCTTGCCTCCCACAGGTAAGAAAATCCGTCTGGGTGAATTGTTACTCAGGGCTGGAGTGATGGGCGAAGGCGATGTGCTTAACGCGGTGGAGCTGGGTCTTACCTACAAGGTACATATCGGTCAGATCATGGTGGAACAGGGCTATGTTGCCCAGCAGGTGGTCGAGTCCGCTCTGGAACTGCAAAATTATGTCGAAGCTGAGCAAATAAGTGGCGATCAAGCGGTGGAAACCCTTCGAAGAATCGTTTCTGAAGGGGGGTCGGTTCAGGCTATGCTCGGATCGATAAATACCGCATCGAGCAGTCCGCAATCTTCCACCGGTGCAATCTCTTTCGAAAAACTTCTGACTTTATCGAGAGTGATAGGCCAGGATCAGATAGATGAAGCCTTCAATATTTGCCGCCAGACTCCGGAAGCCCTGGCCAAGATTTTGAGATTGACCGGTTTTATAGATGAGAACGTGCACGATGCGGTGCTGCGTTGTCACCAGCTCATGGACGGCGGTAGTCTGAACCGAGACGATGCGCTGGTGGCCCTGGACTATTGTTTGAACAAGAACACCAATGGTTTGAAGAGTTTTGATCAAGTACTTTCCGAGTTAGGCTGGACCGGAGAATCTGGCATCTCTTCTACATCCTCGCAATATGACACCATGCCTGTCGACCCGGGCTTTGACTCGAAGCAGGAATTCAAGGATGAACCGGTCTTACATGATCTGCAAGAGGAGCCTGCCCATGAAGGCGGTGGCTTTGATCTTCTCGCACACTTCGGGCTCAGCGGCGAAGGCGGTGAAAGTCCTGAACCCCAGGTTGATGAAGGCGGTTGGGCCGGTGATCAGGGGGACGACCCTTCTCTTGGAGTAAGCACATCAGATGTTCCTGCTTCCACTCTCACAGATCGACTGATGGAACAGGCTGAAGCAGCGCCAATCGTGACGCCTTCTCCTTCGGATTCTAATTCCAGGCTGGCCGGTATTCTCGATAAGCTGGCCGATGACGGCGAAGAAGAAAGGCAGCCGCCTACTCAAATGTTGCCCGAAGAAGAGCCGGAAGATCTGGTCGAGACCGCGCCAAGCAATGGTCAGGGTGCCGAGTCTCCCGGTTTGAACCTGGCAGCTATGTTGGATCGGGAGTCTGGTCGAGATGATACTGCCGATAGTGCCGCGCCGCCGCCTCCTCCTCCGTCGAGGCCCCAGAGACCTATGCCTATTGACCGGGACAAACTAGCTGAACTGGAGAAGACTGTCGCTCCAGGTGGCCTCAATCTCGATCAATTGGCTCTGACATTGCCCCAGGAAGAAGGTGCCGAAGACGAATCGGAAAAACATGAGGCTGTAGGGGCTGCTATGTATAGGCTAGCCGAAAGCTATTTCGAGCAAGCCGACTATAAGGAAGCACAGAAAGTATACGAAAAGATTCTTGCTATTAAGCAGAAACAGCTTGGGGCCCAGGACCCCGGGTTGGTCGATGACCTGAATAAACTTGCCGAAGTTCTCTGGGTTCAGGGAAATTATAGAGCGGCAGAGCCTTTTGTAAGGAGATCCGTCTCGATTCTTGAGAGCGCTCAACCGATGGATATGCTCAAGCTCTCGGAGTCGGTCCGAACCCTTGCCGGTCTCTACTTTAAGCAGGGCAAGTATGAGCCCTGTCTGCCTTTGTTAGAACATGCCTTGATGATGAAGCGGATGGAACTGGGTGAAGAGCACAAAGATGTAGGCAGTATTCTGAGAGAGTATGCCAAGCTCCTCAAAAAGCTCGGTCGCAAGGATGAAGCAGAGCAGCACTATCAGCAGTCCAAAGTGATTCTGGCCAGGTACAAGAATTAAGATAGGTCAAACCTGGTTTTAGAGCGATTTTGCCACTGCGCGTAAGCCTACCGGCTCCGGGCTGGTAGTTTCGGTGGTGGGTAGATTGGCTGTCTTTTGTATTTCGTTCTGAGCAGTGGCCTGGGCTGATTGAGCCTCTTTGAGAATGGTCTCGCTGGTGGTGGCAGGGTGCGTACCGGTTGCTAGCTCTCCTGGTGAATCGGGCTTCGGAGGATGATTCTGGGTGGTATGGGAAGGTTGCTGACTGTGGTTGGGGGTATGAGGATGCGCTTTTGCTGCATGATGGGCTATTTTGTGGCCGGCGCCTGCAGCGGGTGAAGGAGAATGATGTTGGGCGAGGTGGGTTGCAGAGTTGCCCTGCGGTACCGCCAGATTTTGACCGGGGTGAATTTGATCGGGGTTGGCGCCTATCAATTTGCTGTTCTCTGCATAGATAGAAGGCCAGTTGGCACCGGCACCGGTGTGATCCCGGGCGATGTTCCAGAGATTATCTCCTGATCGGACCACATATTCATGACCAGCCGAGGCTAGATGCTCGCCTGCGGAGCCCGGCAGGTGGAGCTCGTAGCCAGAGTAGATCAAGTTGGGATTGTTTCCTATAATCTCTGAATTGAGGTTGTAAATTTCAGTCCATCGGCTGCCGGAGCCGAGGTTGTCCCTGGCTATATTCCAGAGATTGTCGCCGCTTTTAACCGTGTAATTGGCCGCACTTTCGAGATTGTCCGTCGATGCTACTTCGCTGCCATTCTCATTCAGGAGATCGCCGCGTTCTTTGATGTCACTGGATGTGGTGTCAAGGTCTGTTTTTCCCGGATCTTCCCGGGGGATGCCGCTGGAGTCATGTTGTAAGGGCTGGGTCCCGGAAGTGGTTACCGAGTTAGGATCGGTCGAGATATTGCCGTGGGAATAACCGCCCATGGTGGGACCGAAGGAGTTGCCGTTGTCCATGGCCAGTAGGTCTCCCTGGCGTAGGCTCACGGCATTTGGGTTCTCTCCCAGTCCTGTTTCGAATAGTGGCTTGCCCGGTGAGACCTGGCCGTTGACGAAATAGTTTGAAGCGTCAGGAGGTGCTGCACCGGAGAGTCCGCTGAAAGATATCTCAGTCGAACCTGATGAAGCGGCGGTTTTTGTGAGGGAATCGAACATCCCTGACTGCATGCCCTGGCTCGTGAAAAAATCGAACAGTCCGCTTGTGCCGGGCATGAAGCTGACTGTCATCGGTATATGGTTACCTATCGAGGTGATAATCGAACCGAATGCTTGTTGTGCTGTCTGGGCCCAGAGAGTCGGGTCCAGGAGGTTGAAGAATCCGCCATCGGCTGGGAAGAGAAAGGACATGATCGCTTCGAAGAATGAGGCTACAGTGCCGGTTAATCCGGGCATTTTGAGAATCATCTGAATCATCGGAGAGATAGGCTCGGAGCCTGGAGGCATGCCGGCTATCGCTCCCTGTTCCAGCCCCGGAAGCATGGCCTGATGTCCTTCCAGACCAAAGCCGGTGCCGCCTGTTTGAAATTCGGCCGGTAAACCGGAGTCCAGAGCCAGGTTGGGAAGCTGTCCCAGACCGGCTTCCTGTCCGCTGCCGTTGAAAAAGCTGTGGGCTGCCTGGATGTCTGAGGGTTGGCTGAGTTGACCTTTCAGTCCGGCGTCCATCGGTTGAGAGTGCATCTCAAGGTTTGAAATAGCTTCTACACCGGACTCGGCCGGAATTAGATCTGGATGTTCCACGGCTGATTGAGGATAGTAAGGAGGGGAGATGAAGATGTCGAGACTGGTTCAGGCCATGTACATATATATGCTTTTTCAAGCTGGATGTCAAGCGAGTGATTTTCAGCCCTGTTTATTGTTCCGGCTTATTAATATTGTCGACTTCCAGGTCGTTTAGAAATGCCTGGGCGTTGTCCAGGGCTTCGTTGGCTCCGAACTGAATCGCTACCTGAATAATTCTCTTGGCTTGTATCTCTGCTCTTTTGACTTTACCCAGATTGCTGAGGGCGGAGGCTCTTCTGAGGCCGGCAGAGAGCCCCAGGTTGGCATCGTTGGAGCTTTCGGCAAAGATGATGCAGGTCCGGGCTGCCTGTTCTAAATAAGCCCACCACTGGTTGATCTCTGCGTAATAGAGAAGATTGAGCCAGCAACTGGTTATTTTTTCGGTACTGTTGCTCTCTTTGGCAAGCTTCATCGCTTCCACGAAAGCGTTCTCCATCTTTTCTTTTGCCGCCAGCTCTCCGGCTGCATTGCCGTAGCTGAAATAGTATTCGTACTGAGTCTCCTGGTCAAAGCTGGGCAGGCAAGAGCGAAGAAACATCGACTCGAATACCGAAAGCGCTTTTTCGTACTCTTTCAGGTCCATATGGGTCCAGGCTTTGTAGAGGCTAACCTCGGCAAGAAATGCATCTTTGCCGAGTCCGTCTTGTGAATCGAAATCAGCTTCGGCGGCGGCTAGTTGATCCCAGATTTTGAGAGCCAGCTCAGGCTTGCCCTGGTCCAGCATGTCGCGGGCAAGTGAGAATTTGTTTTTCAGTTCCTGGGTTTGCATGGTTCACCGACAAATTTGGCAAGGCTATATTTATAGCAATCTTTTGGTATTGATACTCTTTCTGGCGAGAGCTAAACCCTTGCGCTACCTAAACTTTAGCTAAATCCAGCGGCGCTTCAACTTTGAAATAGCCATAAATGCCCTCATAGAGTGTGTTGACGGAAATCCGGTTGTCATGCGGACTTCACATAGTTCACTTTAATACGGGTTACTTGATCTAATAGGATTTAACGTCCTTTGTTTGATGATTCATCCAGGTATCTGCTTGTAGCTTAAAACTTTCCCTGTTCTCTCGAATATTCGCATCTGTTTCCGTCCCTGGTTGATGGAAATAGGCGTTCGGGAGCGGTTCTTGAAGTCCGACTCAAAAGGGCATACCGTGAAAACGAAGATCATCCGTCCCAGTGATCGCCATTGGGCCGGTAAGCGCTATCAGAATCTGCTCGGTTACTTCGAACTCGATCCCTCAGGATTGTTTTTGAGTTCGGATGTCTCAGAAGAGCACCGATTGCCGATAGTGGAGGCGTTCTCGACTCTGCCGCCTCAGCTGATTGAGCTGAGTTGCGCCTATGAACTCACTTTGAACGTCTCTCCTTTCGGCAACACGTTTAGCGAGAATGTTTGTACGATTTACGCGGACTGGGAAGCTCGGGATAGAAAGGCTGTCTCGCCCCATGTGGAGGTGGGAAGGTCCGCTTTCGGAACCGACTTGAAGCCCTATCTCGCCCACGAAATCTCTCATTTGTGGTGGCGAAGTCTTCCCTCTGCGGCACAGGAGTCTTACAGGCAATTCTTGCTGGAGACCACTGCCGAGACGGACCTGGAGGTGACCGGTTACGCCCACCGCAAGTTCGAGCGCTATCTCTCTTTAAATAGGCCAGAGTCTGGTGAGAGATCTCCCGGTAAGTATACGGCTCCCCATTCTCTAGCTCTGCGCAATGCGCGGGAGATCTGGATGGAGGAGTCTTTCTGTGAAACCGTCGCCATGCTGGTGGTGCCCGATTATAAGTCCGATGAGGACTGGGCTGCCACCATCGACCTGGCCATGAGGCAGGTGTCGATTGCGCAGGTGACCAAATTGAAACTGTAAGGAGGTTGAATGGAGTTTTTGCTCTTCCTTCTCTCTTTCGCTGCCGCTCTATATCTCTCCAACCGTAGCGGAAAAGCCGCCGACTATATGATCAACAAGCTCGCCCACCGGGATGTCGGAGAGAATCCGACTTATCTGTTTGGGCAGCTTTGCGGTCTTTTCTTCGGAACCTACGGCTATTTCCTGTGTACTGTCTACGCCGGCAGCTACGGCTATCTCTGGGGAGTGCTGGCAGCAACCATCGCCTTTCCGGTTTTCGCCTTTACCATCGTCGGCCTGGTCCGGCTGAAGGAGGCTATCGAAGACCGACGGCGAGGGCGGCGTCTCTGTTGCGACAGAGATGTATGCCACTACAAGTGATGCTGCCTGATGGAGCCTTGGCTTCATCAGCGGCATCTTACATCAATTGAAACTCCACTGGAGTCATGAAAACATGAAAGCCAAACATTTCCTGGTCGTTCTTCTGCTTGCCGCCATCGGAATCGGCGGCTGGTTCTTTTATCAGGACCGCGAATATCGCCAGGTTCACGGCACGGTGACCGAAGTCACCTATCTGAACTGGTCTCAAGAGGTGGAAGGCTCCGTCAAAAGGCTTCCGGTGCTGATCTACTTCTACGACGGCTCCTCTGCCGTTGCCCAAAAACAGCATGTGGAAGTCGATGATTTTGCCTGGGGCAACGCCGGCCGCGTCAAGGTGGTCCGCTGCGATGTCTCGAAGCCCGAGAATCTTCTGCTCGCCATCGCCCACGGTGCTCTCCGGCAGCCGGCCTTTGTCTTGCTCTACGGAGATGATGTGGTTTTCGGGTCGGCCGGCGCTTTCGCCACCGAAGAGCAGCTCGAGTATCTGCTCAGCCAGCAGCCGAAGCAGAAGCCCTGAATTCGGTGGGACTGAGGTCCGCCGATTGAACTGATTCTCTAATCGGAGGGAGGAAACCGCATTCGGCCAGGCTGAACGGTTTCCTCTCTCCGTGTTTTTTGTTTTTGAATTAATTATTATACGTAATAGTAAGGTTGATTCGAAAACGAAGTCGGACCATCCTCTTTTAAAAGATGATCCGACTCGAGAATCAGCCAGGCTGGAAATCAGCTCTCGCTTTCTTCAGCGTCCGGCCGGTTCTACTTCTTCACCAGAGAGTGGATGGCGTTCTCCAGCTTGTGACCGTGCTTGCGGTACATGATGCCGGAGTAGATCACGCCGACGCCGATGGCGAGCAGCGCCACCGGGAACATCACCGAATCGGCGAAGATATCGTAGGCGAGATAGCCGAGATACCAGATTGCGCCGATGCTGCCGAAGACCAGGAAGACCTTGCGACGCAGCATCGCCGACGCCACCATGAAGGCGACGTTGCCGAGGAAGTAGATGAAGTTGCCCAGTTCGCCGCCGCGGTCCATGAAGCTCCAGGCACCCCAGACCATCAGCATTCCGAAGAAATAGCCCCAGAAGCTGAAGTCTTCCCGGGTGCGCCGGTCGACCAGGTAGGAGATGAAGAGCACCATGGAGCCGAAGACGATGGTCACCAGCAGGTGTTCGTTGCTCATCCAACCCAGACCGCCCAGCAGGAAGGAATCTGTGAGCGTCATGGCCATGAACCAGAGAGAGGCGTAGATAGGAGCGGTGATGAAGGGGAAGCGCACGAACTGGAGTGCCAGTACGCCAACGAAGATGGTTGCCAGTTCCAGAATGAACTGTTGGCTTGTGCCCATCATCGAGACATTGGTCGCCTCCATCAGGGATAGACCGACCACCGGTGTCATGACGACAGCCAGGGTGGTCAAAAGTCCGCCCGGGACCCGGGTGCGGATGTCCCTGGAGAGGAACCAGCCGATCCCGGCAAAGCCCGCCATGTAGGCAAGCGACATCACGGTGAGCATCTGGGGTGTTTTGGCGACCAGGGAAAGGATCCACATGAGGGCCAGAATCACCATGGTGGAGCCGCCGTACCAGACGATGTTGAGCAGGTTGAACTTTGTCTCGCCTTCGTGGCGCGATTGCAGTCCATCCCAGAGCACGGAGGCTTTGCCGCGAGCGACAAGACCTTCGCTTTCGGCCCAGTCGAGATCCTGGCGGGTGATTACCAGGGAATCTCGCTTGGTGCCGACCGAGCTTGAATCACTTCGATCTTCAGTCATGTGATAGACCTCGATTTCAGTTAGTGTTTAGGTTTGATCTCGCCTCGTTCTTCATTGCGGCAGGACGGTACTGGGTGGACTTCTTCAGAGCGCCGGGGCGCAGAGAAGAGTTCCGGTTGTCCTAGAGGTTGGTAGTTGTCGCTCTATTTGCCGTCTTGAATTACGAGTGAGGGAGAATATCTCAATGTACTGAATAGGAACTCTTCAATTCCAGAGTTTCTTAAATAAACATACTTGTTTACCTGGCAGAAGAACCTTGTCACAACATCGATTCCGGTCCCCTTGCTGCCCTCGCGCAGTTGAGTGAGCCGAGCTAACGAAGGTTCTAAAAATTATTCGAAGTTACTTTCGGATTTGCTCACTTTTAAAAAGCTGGTGTTATATACAGTGTCAAAAATTGATCGAGCGGCGATCTGTTTGTCTGTCCAGCCCTTCTCACAGAAATTAGATTGTAGTAGTCTATTAGCGAATATTGCATTCCGAATTTGAAGAATTACTATGTCTGACCAGCTTGAATATAAGCAAGATGAGATTGAACGGGAGATCTACCGGGTCGATCTCTTGAAGCTCGCCAGGGCTGTTTTTGAAGAGTGCAAGCAGAATGAGCTCATCACCAGGGCTTCTGCTATTGCTTTTACCGCAATGGTAACAGCCGTGCCCTTTCTTGCTTTGATTATCACCATAGCTGTTTATTGCATTCCAGACCAGAGCATCCCTGGTACGGTAGATTTTTGCACTTCCATGAGCGCTCAAATAGAGTCTATGTCAGGCAAGGTTATTCCTCCGGAAGCGGCGGCAATCATCCAAAATCAGATCGAGCGCTTGCAAGATAAGCCAAGAGCAGCAGTGCTCTCTACCGGATTGCTGGTTACTGTCTGGCTCTCCTCCAGTCTTTTTATTTCTGTCATAGACGCCCTCAACAAGATTTATGGGGTAGAGGAAAGCAGGCCTTACTGGAAGCTCAGGCTGATAGCGGTCTTCATGGCTCTTGTCCAGTCGGTGATCGTCATTGCGACGGTATCCGCGATTGTTGCCTGGCCTCTCTGGGTCAGTATGTTCGGCTGGTCCACCGGTGAAGCATCTATTGCCAATTTCGTATCCTGGACGCTCTCTTTTTTGATGGTGTGGCTGACTTTTGCCAGTACTTTTCGAATCGGTCCTTCGGTAAAAGCACGGGATAAATATGTATTGCCTGGTAGTCTTTTTGGAACAGTCGGATTTTTGATCACCACCTATGGATTTCGTATCTACGTGGAGAACAGCTCCAGATATGATGCTATGTACGGCTCCCTGGGCGGAGTCATGGTGTTGATGATCTGGTTTTACATATCCAGCTTTGTTCTTTTGCTGGCTGGACAGATAAACAAATACTTCATGCAGCGCAGGCACAGCCTGGAGAATAAGGGCTGAGAGTCTCTATCGCGAGCATACTTGATCAGATCGAGATTTAGTCGCGGCTTGAGCAGCGCTTATTGGTTTATTCTCTCCGCTTTTTTTGAGATGCAACTAGCGCGAATGATGCTACTCAAATTTTTTTTCAAAATCTCGGAGTGTAAAGTGTGTCACCCAACCATTTTGTCCGAGCCAAACAGGCTGGCGATGAGCTGGAACCTTTGTCTCATAAGGTTTTAAAACCTAGAAGGATTCTGATGTGGCAGATTGTTGCATTAAGCTTAGCGCATGAGTTCATGAAGTTCACATAGTTGGACCGTTCTGGTTAATGCTAAAACAATTTTGACGCTTGTTTTTGACTTTACTCGGGAACTCCCATCCAACTTATCTAACCGCCTGAATTCTCCGAAAGCAGTTTAAATAACTTCCATTCACTTCTGGAGTGGGAAGGAGTTTTTGTTCCTTTGGTGATCATTCAAACAGAGAGGAGCTTGTATGAAGCACCGTCGCAAGAAGTTCAAGCCTTTTGTCGAGCTGGCTCGCCACCGTCAGAAGGACCAGTTTATCGGGGTTCGAAATCGCATTCGCCGGGCCACCCCTGTGCTTGGTGGGCTGTTCTATACCCACGACTATATGCACGGCAAGAATTCGTGGCTTGACGGCTACTTTCTGGGACCCGTGCCCGTCTTCTACAACTTCGCCATCGAGACCGCCATCCATCGCTTCAAAGAGGAGTGCATGGACGCGGCCTGGGACGAAGCCGATGCTCTTGTTCCGCATCGCTTCAATCTCTTCGAAGGGGCGAAGAAGGACCCGTTCACCGGCAACTATGTGAGCCATCCTCGTCCGCCCCGTAATCATCCGGAGTTCGGCGGATTGACGCGGATCGACTGGGTGATGAAGCGTGCCGCCGAACTTGCCGAAGAGGGCAAGATCGAGGTTTTCGAGGAGGTCTCCCTCCATCGAGACTATCGTCACGGTATCGGTCTGCATGCCACGGTCAACGTTCCTTTCCTCAGCGTCGATGCTGTCAACGCCTTCATCCGGACTTTCCTGGAAGGCGGCGAGAAAGCCTGGCGCAGTGAGACCCCTTTGCGTTTCACCGCCGAGCAGATCGAGCACTGGGTCCTTGAATCCAACGCCATTGTCGAGCCCTGGGAGTATCCCCAAGCTTGATGGTGGCATGAGATTACGATTAATCATTAATGGGGGCGGTCCAGGATGATCTTTTTCCTGGATCGCTCTTTTTTCGGGAGTATATAACTATAGTCGATAATAAAAACAAAGATTTCTATAGTCCTGGAGATGGCGATTTCCTGAGACAACGATAGATCGGATTTATTAGCTGTGAGCAATTTCTTTAGAATTAGTGGTATTTGTAAACAGTTCGATGACAAGGGGATTGTATGTGATGGATAGTGCATTTAAGGCTCCCTTCACCGGTCTTCTGTGTAGTCAAGATAAAAGGCTATTGAAAGCGTTTGTCTATTCTTGATAGAAGATTCTCGTTTATTGCATCCCGATTTTTTTTGCAGAGTTTCTAGACAGAAGAGTATCGCTGGTTACAGAGCCGTTTGAAGTCCTCACGCGAGGAGCAAGTTCGTCCAGGCTTCTGAATCTTGGTACTTTCAATTAACAAACCAAAAATACGGGTGGAAAAATGCTCGAAGATCTCATCTACTCCATCCTCTGGGGTGGGGTGATTATTCTCGTGATTTTCGTTTCGGCTGTCATCGCCGTGAACAATCAGTTCAAGAAGGAGCATCAGGAAAGAGAAGAGAAGGAGAGGAAAGAGCGGGAGGATAAAGCAAAGCAGTCCGGCGCTTGCGACCGTGATTGCGATTGCAACAAGGCTTCCTGCGAATCCTGTGGTTGCAGGTAGACGTAACTCCGACTCCGACTCCGACTCCGACTCCTTATTAGATTAGCGGAAGCCCTCGCCAGAGAGTTCCGAAGTCTTGTGCGCGCAAGACTTTCTATTTCCTTCAAAAACTGGAAAAAAGATAGCTGGAAAGGAGGCCAGTTGAATGGCAAAAAAGAAAGCAACGCAATCTACCGCAGCCGCTGAGTTTGAGAGATTGGGCGTCCATGAGAAGGTGAGTCATTTGAGGAAGGCGCTTCGCCTGCAGGATGACTCTGATACTCGTGGAAAGCTCGGCAGTCTTCTCAAATTCGTGGAGACTCTCGAGTGCGAGAAGCCGATTATCAAGTATTCCGGCAGTGTCGATTTGACTGTCAGTCTGGTGGATGAACCGGTACTGGCAGGAGACTTGCTCGAGACCGTCATCGGTAAGACCCCGGTTCGCCATTTGGTCGACGAATCCGACTCCTTCACCCGTGTGATTCTCTTCAATCTCACCGGAGAGGATGCTGACATTCTGATCGGACTTGCTCTAACCGAAGTTTGGGTCGAGCTGAATATGTCGTAAGACGTTCATCAAGAGGGACTCGTTTGTTTGTGAAGGCATCTGATTGGTCTCGGATGCCTTCATATCCTGGGTTTGATTTACCTTTGATTTTTGTTTGGTCGAAAAATAACTATAAGAAATAGTATTAATGAAATTCAAAAAACTGCAGATAGAAAGAGTCAAGCCGTGGCCTGGTTCTACCTGCAGTTTCGAATCAAATTTCAGGGACTTTCAGCACTCCTGCCGGAGGAGTTACTTGGAGTCGCCTCGGCTGCCACCCATCTGGCTGATCTGATTGCGGGTGATCATGTTGATCAGCATAAAGATGATCCCGCCGATGATGGCAGGCCCCCAGCCCTCGATGGTGAGATAGGCGGGGAACCAGTGTGCCATCAGCATGAGCTGCAGGGCTGGGATCATCCAGAAGAAAAACAGGATGTACAGGGCTCCCAGTCCGAGGGTGAAGACCGTGAACGCCGCCAGAAGCCAGCGGACTACATAAGCTACCAGCACAAAGAGGAAGCCGGCGACCACTGCCTGAGGCCAGAATTCGCCATGGAAGGAGATTCCGTTGAGCTCCGGAAGGATGTACATCAGTACGACTGCGTTGAGCAGTATGCGAAGAATGAATGCTGCCATTCTCTGTTCCTTGTTTGGGTGTCGGGTTGATGATTTTGCTGCTGGGCTCAGTCTTCGTCTTCGTCCCAGTGGTTATCTTTTGGTTTTGGACCGACTTCATGGTCTTTCTTGTCCGATTGATCCCGGTGCTTCGTCTGGCCAGCCTCCTTCTTTGAGAGGTTCTCTGCCACTTTGACGAATCGATAGATCTCTCCGGCAAAACCGAGGAGCCCGAAGACAATCATGAGAAGTACGTTCCAGGGATTGCCGCCGAGCAGGTGAGTGCCCGCCAGATGTCCCAGCCAGCCCAATATGAGCGGTACGATTGCCAGGGTGTAAGCGAATTGAGTCAAAGCCATATAGGAGCCCAGCCCTTTCAGATTGGGCATCTTATCCGGCTCTTTATCATCCTTTTTCAAGGGATTGTCCTCCCTGACCTAATAGTTATGGTCTTACCGCTTAAAACCGTATCTTCGTCCAACAGTTGAAAACAGCGCATCGGTTACCTCCTCAGAGACTCCGATTGAAAAAGATAGAGGCGCCTGCGATCAGGCCACCTGCAGAAAGCAGCTTGTCGGCGTACTCGGGCATCAGGAAGCTGAAAGCCACGACCACACCGGCAGCGATCATGCCAAAGAGGCGCAGAACCCAGGGGTCGCCCTTGCTGGTCATGAAGAACGTGAGAATGGCGAGCGTTCCGGCGGCGCCGATAATCATCTCGCGCTGTTCGGGGATGAGAACAGCGAAGCCGAGAGCGCCAAGGGCGCCGAGAAAGCCAGCCAGATAGGCGCCGTACTCTTTGAGGGCGCCTCCGGATGATCTCTTCTTGCTCTTTTCGGTCATGTTGTTACCTTTGCACTTGTGCTTGAACTGCACAGGGTTTATTCAGGGATCCCGTTTGTTCATCCAGTGAACAGGAGCTGTCAGACGCGGCACTCTAATGCGACCAGTCGCTCGGCATATTGCAAATCCGAATCCGAATCCGAAACAGATTTCGGTGATCTCGAACTATCTTCCGATAGGAAGTTACGGTGTGCCTGGCGATGGTGCTCTACAGAGTGGGTGGTACTTCTGGCTCTTTGTTCAAAAAAGAAAGGGGATCTTATATTGACCTAGCAAAAAATCAGTACTGTGTTCTCAGTAATTCTGCTAACAAAACCTAAAGCTTTCGAGCACCTGCATCGAATTTGAGCAGGGATGACCGGTTTGACCGGTTCTGATATTGCCGCTTGGAAACCTGATTGAGTTTTCTGAGCTAGCGCAACTTTTGGGCTGCGTGGCGATTTAAGGTACACAAATATCACAATGATTTGTTTAAATTCTGATCTGTCCAAAAAAGTTCCAAGATCCTTTTCGATTACGGTCCAGTCTAGTGCTGGCAGGTTTCTTACTATGAAAAATCAAAATGAAATGACCGAAGGTCTGGATTTTTCCTTTCTGGGCGAAAGGTATCGGGATTTTGCTCCGGCTGGCAAAGGCGGTATGGGTCAGGTTTTTCGCGCTTATGATCAGTTTTTGAAAAAGGAAGTCGCGGTCAAGGTGCTGATCGGAGAACAGGCGTCTGACAGGCAGATCATGCGATTCCAGAAAGAAGCCAAACTGGCCAGTTCTCTTGCTCATCCGAACATAGTAAAAATCTTCGATTTTGGTGTCAGTGAACGTCAGGAGTTGTTTTTGATCATGGACTTCGTGCGCGGTGAAAGTCTTCAAGACTTGATCAATCGCAAAGGTCCTCTGTCTCTGCAAGAGGCGCTCGGTTATGCCGGGCAGATCTGTGATGCTCTTTCTCACGCCCATGGTCATGGAGTCGTGCACCGTGACATCAAACCGAGCAACATCATGCTGGAGGCGAGCGAGCGCGGCAAGCCGATGGTCAAGATCGTCGATTTCGGTCTCGCCAAGCAAGTGGATGACCAGTCAGGCTTTATCAGTCAGGGTTCCACTGTGGGAACACCGCTCTATAGCAGTCCGGAGCAGGCCAGAAATGAGATCGTCGACTATCGCTCGGATATCTATTCTCTGGGATGTGTGCTCTTTGCCATGCTTTCCGGCAATCCTCCATTTCGGGGAGAAACAGCGATGGCTACCTTCGAAATGCATGTGAACAGAGATGTTTCCGAGATCTGCCTTGAAGAGAGCCTCGATAACGTCAACGAAGAATGCCTTGAAGATCTCGAAGATATCGTCAGACATTGCATGGCCAAGTCTCCGAACGAGCGGTATCAGAATGTACTGGAGCTGAAGGCTGATCTCCAGGAGCTGATGCTGGAAGAGACTCATATACTCAAGCCGCTGGATGTTAATATTCAGGGCAATATGAGATTTCTCACCCTTGAGTCTCTGTCCAAGCCGAAAATAGGAGCAATCGTTGCTCTGACAATGTTTTTGCTGGTCGCAGTCGGACTCCAGCTCAATCAATCGCTCCATATGTCCGCCATTAATCGATCTGAAGTTCGCCTGGTGCCCTTCATCACCAGCTCTCTCGATGATATTCCTGGTGATATCGTCTTTCGGGTTCGGCGCAATGGCTCTTGTGTCTGGATGGGTTCTTGCGCCATGAAAGATGAGGACATTAAAACTCTGAAGGACGACAAAATAGAGGCTCTCGAACTGCGGGGACTGGCAATGAAAGGTGCCGGCTTTAAGTACCTGGCAGGCAAAACTATTATTCGGCTCTCCATCCGTGATACCAAGATCGATAATGAGAACCTGCGCTTTCTAAACGATATACACGGCATTCAGAATCTCGATCTCAGTTATTCCGGGGTCTCCGACAGAGGGATAGCTAGTTTGGCACCAAATCCGGGTCTCCAGGGACTCGTTCTTTCGGGCTGCCGCGGAATCACAAGTCGTTCTATCCCTCTCATAGTAGAGCGTTTTCCCAATTTGACCGGGCTGGTGCTCAATTTTACTTCGATCGACGGCAATGAGCTGGCTAAACTACAGTCATTAAAATCCCTGTCTCATCTGTCTTTGACCGGACTGAAGCTCAATGATGAAGATGTATCCGGGTTGGCTTCCATGAAAAGCCTTCTTTCCTTGAACGTCTCCAATAATAAATTGCTGACGGATAGATCGGTAAAATCATTAAATGGCAGTCGCAAGCTGCTTTCTCTGAATGTGATCAACTGTCCGGGAATAAGCGAGACGGCAACGGTAAAATTTCAAAAGGGGCATCCTCGCTGCAAGGTCGAGACCGAGAAGTCCGACATGAGCCTGGACGCAAAGGAACTTGCAAATATAGTGGTGTCGATTATCGGCAAAGAGTAAATTCCTCTTCCTGTACAATAAAATAGACAGGAGAGGGATAAAAACGTCGGCATTTTTTTATAGCAAAGTCCAATTTTGAAAACCAATCTACCACTGAGCTTAGTACTATATCTTCTTGTTTGTGCTGCTCCTGTTATGGGGTCGGCTCCGGATGGCTTGATGCAGTATATGAAAAATGGCGATGCTGCCTTCTCTAAGAAGAACTATGTCGAAGCTGAGAGATGTTATCACCTGGCTGTGAGAGCAGCGCCCAAATCCGCCGAAGCGCACCTGGCCAGGGCAGAGGCTTTGTGTCGATTGGATAGGCATTCATTTGCCGATCGAGAGGTCGCCTTGACCATCGGCATCAATCCTCGTCTGGCCAAAGCTTATTACATTCGCTGTTTGATTTATGAAAGCCGTAAAAAATACAAAGACGTCATTCGCGAAGCAAGTCGCGCCATCAGTCTTGACCCGAAGATGGCGGATGCCTATGTAAGAAGAGCGAGGGCCATCTATACACTGGCTGATTTTTCGGCGGATCATACACAGAACATGGCGCTTGCCGATTTGAAGAAAGCGATTTCGATCGATCCCAGAAACGTTGAAGCGCACTCTTATATGGGCATTTTGTACATGGGCGAGAATCAATTCAAAGAAGCGGTTACTTATCTGAGTAAAGCGATAACATTGGACCCTGGGGACTTTATGCTCTATCGTTACCGCGCCATGGCTTATTCGGGCTTGAAGCAAGAGGATAAAGCCCTGGCTGATCTGACCGCAGCTATAAAGGTAAAACCGAATTCCGGAGCCTTATTTAAGGCGAGGGGAAGTTTCTACGAGGCCAAAGGCCGGCTCAAGGAAGCAAGGGCTGATTACAGCCGCAGTATCGAGCTTGATCCGCAGGATTTCCGTCTGTTTTTTCTGCGAGGTGGAATCGCAAGTCGGCTCAATGATCATGGTGCTGCGGTGGCGGACTATACCAGGGTTATTCAGGCTAACGGCTTCGACGATGATGCCTTCAAGAAACGAGGCGATGAATACTTTGCTCTCGGTAAGTACAAGGAGGCAGTGGACGATTACACCGAAGCAATCGGCTTGAATGCAAAGCTTGGAGCATACTTCACCGCCCGGGCCAGGGCTTTTGAAAAGCTGGGTGATCTAAAGAAAGCGAAGGCCGATAGAGCCATGGCTGGTCGCCTTTACAAAGCACCAGCGGTGAAGAAGATCTGAGTGTCTGTCTATTCGTTACCGGTCGTCGTCGAAATCGGTTTCGAAACGGGAAAGTGGTCCTGACAAAGGACGGGTCGTTGTTTCTAGAGAATATGTAGATTGACCGGGTAGAAAGAAATTAGTATGGGTATTGCCTGTTCTTATGCCACCATATAAGCCGCCAAAGCCCGGGTTGAAACGATTGTAGAAAGGCAGTCCGGTGGGGAAGGGCGGCATTGTGAATGTCTGAGAGATCTGGGGGCTGGGGCTGTCTCCATAGGTGATGGTGGTGCGGGAGCCGATGCCGTAGAAGCCTGGTCCTGAGTAAGGATAAGGAAACCGTTGTGGATAGACGAGATTCGGGGCATATGGGATCATCGTCCAGGCCGGTTGGGTCTCGGAGGTGAGAACGCTGCGATTTCTTCGAATCGGTGGGGCATAGGGATCGCGATTGATCAAGGGCACAATCGCTCCGGATGGAGCGATCTGGACACCTACATTCTTTAGCTCTTCCGGGCTCAGTAAATGGCGATCTATACCTCGGATTCTCTTTCTCTCGGCTTCTTTGCGCCGTTCTTCCGCCGGATCGATTACTTCCTCCATGAAGACGCCGCCTTTTGTGTCGGTTATCTGCTGCCCGGCTTCAGAATTGGAGCCATCCTGGGCTGACGCTCTTTCGGGGGCTTGAGAAAGTGCCAAAAGACTGAAGGCCAAGATCAGCTTCAGGAGTTTCCCCGGCTGCCGGTTTTCGATTCTTCTGCTTCGCATTTATTACTCTCCCGGGGCAGTTCTAGTTTTGCTTTCTTGAAAGTGATCAGGAAGATGAGGATCATCAGCACTGAGCTTGCGGTAACGAATCCCATACCCGCAATAAGACCAGCTTGTTGGAAGATTTTACCAACTGAGAAGGGAAAGATCATTCCTCCCATAAATCCAGTGGTGATAGCCACAGTGGAGACCAGGGCGGCGGAGCGGTCATAGCGATTGTTTACCAGGGCCAGAACTGTGGGAAAAACCGGTCCAAACCCAAATCCAATCAGGGTGACCAGTGCCAGGGTAAAGAGGCCGAGCTGTGGATGGATGGTCAGGGTGAGAAGACTGAGTGCCGAGAGCAGCATAAAGGAAAGTGCCACTAAGGGAGGTGAATATTTTTGGCAGAGTTGACCACAGAAATGGCGAGAAGCGGTCAGTCCTACCCACAGCATCGACATGCCCAGAGAAGCCTGGGCGTGGGGCAGTTGACCAGCTTGACGCAGAAAGACGAAGAGCCAGGCCGTGGCACCGGATTCGATGCCAACATAGAAAAACATGACCAGGCTATAGAGCCATAGTCCCGGTGATTTTAATATCTCGATGCTGCGAGGGGCATTCACTTCTTCCGGCTTCTTTTCCAGCTCATCTGCTCTGACCGTCAGGGCAAGAATAGCGATAGATAAGATTGTCGCCAGGAAGAAAGCGCTGTTATAAGCTATTCCAGTACGGTGAACTATAGAGGCTACCAGAGGACCTAACAAAGCACCCAATCCGAAAAAAAGATGGACTCTGTTGAGGGCGGTGGCAGAATTCTCTCTGGCCAGCCTGAGCACCACCAGGGTTCCTGCTATGGCGTTCATGCCCGTACCGGCGCCAATCAGAAGCGAGCCCAGCCAGAGGAAATCAGAACTGGTGGCCAGGGCAAAGGTCAGGAAGCCGCAAGCAGCAACTGCGCTTGCCATCTGCAGAGAACCTTTGAGGCCGAGCCAGTCGACGGTCTTCTTGCCCATGCTCATGGTGAGCAAGCAGCCCGTATACTGTACGCTCAGCAAAGCGCCGAGTTCGGTTATCGGGATATCGCGCACTCTGCTGATCGCCGGTATCAATGGTCCTATCCAGCCTGTATTCAAGCCGGCCAGAAGAACCATGGCATAGTTTGCCAGAAGGAGATAGTGTTTTCGATCGCTTCCGGCGCTGTCGCTCTGGTTCATTTTAATCCGGAATCTCAAGGATATCGTGTGGTCGGTTTGTCCTCAGGCAGATGATTGTCGAGAACCTCGTTATAAGGGGCTGCCGGGGCGATTCCTTCCGGCTTTACCGGCTCTTCTATGCTGTGAATCACTTCGGGCGGTTTCATGTTCTCTTTGACTTTCTCCGGCAGGGTCCTGGGCTTAGATGGATCGAGGTTGCTTACTTCCGGTTCGGAAGAACTTTTTTCCTGTCCATTTTCTTGTATGCTGGCGGCGTTGAAGAGAACGGCATCGTATCTGGTGCTGTTTATCGCGTTTTTCAGCTCTTTCAAAATGGCCATGGACTGATCGTAGATATCGTCAGGCACGGCGATGGTGACTGTTTTCTCCTTGCCTAGCTTGCCGCCGGTCACTTTGGCTTCCGGCTGGTTGCTGCCGTTCAGACCCATAAGTGACGCGAAAAGATTGACCCATAGTTTCTTCGTCTTTACTTGTAAGCCCTCTACATGATCAAGACCGAACTTGTCTTCCGGCAGAGCTTTGAAATTGAAACTGACGATTTTGTCGAAGCGAATCTTTTTGACTTTTTCCGATTTCAGATCCCTTTCCAGTTTATCCGCCAGGGAGACCTCTATGCGGGGAAATTCTTCGTTCTTGAAAACAGATATGCGCTCGACTTTTGCATCGGCGAAATAGCCCGAGACCCGGTCTCCGAACTTATGAAAATCGAGCTCCTTGTACCATTTTTTCAAGTTCTCCATGGCCTGGCTCAGACCGCTGTCTTCAAGACCGAGCTTGCCATAGGCTGCTGCCGCTTCGCTCAGATAGTCTCTTGCTTCTTGAAATTGTTTTCTACCGGTATAGCCCTGACCCAGTTTTTTGAGAGTAATCGCTTTGAGGCGCAGAGCATTCTCTGATTTCTCGGCTATATCAAGAGCTTTGGCGAACTTCGAAGTAGCGGAGCTGAATTTCTCCGCTTTTACTGCTTCGTCCCCCTGTTTAATCAGGTTACGCCATTGTTTGGGCACCCGTTCGTCTTCCAGGACCTTGTCCTCTTCCGGAGGAAGTGTCGATGTGGAGGCTTCGTCCGGTTTTGGCTCAGACTTGGTCTGGTCGAAATTCTGGCGATGTTGAATCAGTTCTTCTGGGATATCCAGGTTTTCGTCGTTTTTATGGATATGCTCGGGATGATCCGGAAGTTCGGGTGGGGCTCCGGGAGTTTTTTTAGGACTGAGTTCGGGCGGTAGCACCTGGGCAGATAAAGAACCAGGTGCTGCAACGCTGGTTAAGATGGAAACAATTGATAAAGTGATAAGCTTGCGTTTCATCGGATCTCTTAGAACAGGTAAAGTCGGATAGGTCGTCTATTTTAGTACATCAAACCAAAGGACATTTTTTTATTGGATAAGTCTCTGGTCTCCACCGAGGAGATAACGAAAAAAGAGATTGCCTCCTGGGCGATGTTCGATTTTGCAAACTCTAGCTATGTAACCGTTGTTTCGACGGCGGTTTTCAATGCTTATTTCGTGGGAGAGGTGGCTCGCTCCCTGGGCAGTGGTAAAGCAACTCTTTACCTGACTTCATTAATTGCATTCTCCAATCTGCTGGTTGTACTCTCCGCTCCGGTTATAGGTGCTCTGGCGGATTTCACCGCCCGAAAGAAGCGCTTGCTGCTTGCAACCAGTATTATGCTTGTGATTGCTACGATTCTTCTTGGCTTTGTCTCGCCCGGAGCAATCTGGTTCGGGCTTGTGGTTCTGGGGCTGGCGAATCTGATGTTCGGCACCGGCGAGGATCTTATCGCTGCCTTTCTGCCAGAGATAGCCAATCAGCACAATATGGGCCGAATTTCCGCCATGGGATGGGGAGTGGGTTATATAGGTGGTCTGGGCGTATTGGCTGCCTGTCTTGCTTATATCAAATGGGCGGAGAGTCTCGGTCAACAGTCCTATCAGTATGTGCCGGTCACTATGTGGATTGTGGCAGGTGTTTTTACTATGGCATCCCTGCCGACCTTTTTGTTTTTGAAGGAGAGGGCCAAACCCCAGGCTGTGCCTGTCGGGGAGAGTTTTGTCTCGATCGGATTCAAACGTTTGAAAGAGACTTTCTTGAACCGGGGCTCTTATCGGGATATGTTCGTTTTTCTGGCGGCGCTTCTGGCCTTTACCAGTGGCAGTACCACCGTTGCCGTGATGGCCGCTGTTTATGCCGAGCAGGTAATGGGCTTCAAAACAAGCGATACGATCTTGATGATCATGGTGGTCAATGTGGCTGGAGCCCTGGGGGCATTCGGCTTTGGCTTCATTCAAGACCGGCTCGGCTCGAAAAAAGCGGTGGCACTATCTCTTGTTATCTGGATTATCTCGGTCTCTCTGGTGATTGCCTCGGCCGAGAAAGCCTATTTCTGGGCCGGTGCCGTTTTGATGGGATTGTCCATGGGTGGCAGCGCCTCTTGTGGGCGGGCCCTGGTCGGACAGTTTGCGCCGCCTTCCAGAGCGGCAGAGTTCTTCGGGCTCTGGGGCCTGGCGGTGAAATCGGCCGCCATACTGGGGCCCATGTCCTATGGGTTGTTCACTTTTATCTCCGGAGGAGACTTCAGAATAGCTCTATTCAGCACGATCGCTTACTTTATTATTGGATTGGTTATTCTCTTTTTCGTGGACGAAAAGCGAGGCATGGAAGCAGCCAGGCTGCAATAGATAGAAAGAGGCGGATGTCTTTCGACACCCGCCTCTTCGTCCAACAGTTAGAAACTGCGATATAAATCCTATTCGAGAACCCAGGGGGTAGCATTCTCGTTTATGATTCTACCGGCGTGGGGTGCTTTGGTACCGCCATAGTTGATTGCATTCTGGACCTGGAAGATCATATCGCTACAGATATGACCGAGGGAGCCCAGGGCTACCATACAGAGGGCGGCCACGGCGCCGATGCCGATGGCGTATTCGACCATGCTCTGACCTTGGGTGTTTCTTGTTCTTCTTCTTGCTCTGCTCATTTTGGGAACTCCTGACTAAAAAAAATTGCTCGCGAAATATTCATCGGTTTATGTCGGAAGAATATACCACAATAATGGAAACCGTTTTCATTTTCGTCAATTTATTCTGATTAAATTTTGCCGATTCTCTCTTGAAATCTATTTGAAGCTCTTGGTGCCCAGGGCACAAAGCCAGCCCCTTTCCTGGTTTTGGACAAAAGCCACCGCTGTTAGATTCTCTTTTTTCCACTGCGGATTCGATATGACCTTAAAAGTCCGGTTAAGAGGTCTTGCTGACTTACTGAGGTCCGAGCGGGCAACTGGAGCATCCTTCTGAGGTGAAAAGCTCTACAAGAACAGGTTCTTCTGTCGCCCGGACTGTATTTGAGCGGTAAGCAGTAGAAGCCCGGTCAGGGCGAGAGCAGTTAGAAGGGTTGAGCGTTCTGATCTGGTCATTTTTTTGTTGTGATTGTTTCTC
>CAZCBH010000046.1:28152-34359 GCA_964496875.1 uncultured Candidatus Obscuribacterales bacterium
AGTTAGAAGGGTTGAGCGTTCTGATCTGGTCATTTTTTTGTTGTGATTGTTTCTCTGGTATTATATGTGGTGAATGGTCCGGGTGTGGGTCTGTCAGATTGTCTCGAAGAGCGATAGTTGTCTGGTCTCCTTGCGAGGTTCTTCTTCTTCTTCTTCTTCCTCTATAGAGGGTTCTGAGTCAAGATCGCAATCTTTGACCAGGATACCGTCTTTTCTTATATGAACCATCTCTAGATGCATATCAGCAAAGGCCGGTCCCAGCAAGCGATGGCGGTGGCAGCCCTGGGGATTCTCTTCGCCGCACATGAGGGCCAGTGGGTGCTGTTTTGCTAATTGCGCTACATATGCGGCCGCTTCCTGAAAGGCTCTGGTCGAGGCGATTTTCTCGTACAATACGTGACCTTCTTTGTCATAGAAGCTGTCGTCATCGGGAATGCCGCCCAGCATATTGCCCTGGAAAAGATAGCGAAAGCCCGCTTTTGTGAGAGCACTATCCAACTCTCGCTTGTTGAAATAGGGACAATATTTTGAGTAGGGCTGGGAGCGCACATCGACAACGGTAGATACACCTGCTTCCTCGAGCATGGCGATAAAGCCGTCCAGGCGCAGGTTGGAATGTCCTATCGTATAAATTGTGGTTTTTAGAGAGCTCATCGGATAATTTTAACCCCAAAGCTTCGACAATTCTGCCCACCCTGGCAGACAATAGCGGACCGGCTTGTCAAGCGCAGCTTGGAATTAACGAGGTAGCCGGGTATCATATCCGACTGTATATAAAGGACGGTTCTCCATGAGAGATTATATCGACGTATTTATAAATGGTCGGGAGCACAGGCTCGAGGGCGAGGCCGTTTTTCTGCCGATCACCGACTATTTGCGATACGATGCCGGTCTTTGCGGCACCAAAGTGGTCTGTGCCGAAGGCGATTGCGGTGCCTGCACGGTAATGCTCGGTCGTTTAGTGGAAGACGAGATCGAATACAAGCCTGTTAATGCTTGTATTCTCTATGGCTATCAGGTCGATGCCTGCCATATTGTCACTGTGGAAGGCCTGAAAAAGGACGGCGCCCTCAACCGGGTTCAAGAGGCGATGGTGGAGTGCCATGGTGCCCAGTGCGGCTATTGCACCCCCGGATTTGTCATGGCGATGACCGCGATTTTCGATAAGTGCTCGGAAGAATCCGGTAGTGCCTGTGCTGAGAGGTGTTCAGAGAAAAATATCCGAGACGGCCTGGTGGGCAATCTCTGCCGATGCACCGGTTATGAAGCGATAGTCAAAGCCGGGCTTGCGGTGGATGCATCCGCTCTTGTCTCTTTCCGAGAGTTGTTTCCGGAAGAAAATATGATCGAGCGCTTTCGTGAGCTTGCAAATATCAGAGCGGAGATAGCGCACGAAGGCAAGATGGCGATCTTGCCGTCGGCACTCTCCGAGCTGGTCGAAGCCCGTTGCCGATATCCCGGGGCGCGCATCGTTAGTGGTGGCACTGATCTTTCTGTGCAATTGAATAAAGGGATGATCGAAATCGAAACCATGATCTCGATCGCCAATGTCGATGAATTAGACTATGTTACAGGCTCCGAACAAAACGGAAGAGAAATAGTCGAGGTCGGCGCGAGGGTTTCGCTGGCAGAGCTGGAGAGCTATCTGCTCGAACGTCACTGTGATATCGACTATATTTTCTGGGTCTTCGGCTCTCCCCAGATAAGGAACACTGGCACTCTAGCAGGTAACATCGCTAACGCTTCGCCTATTGCAGACACTCCTCCCTATCTATTTGTTATGGATGCCGAAGTTATTGCCGTTGGTCCGAAAGGTGAAAGAAGCATTCCGATAACAGAGTTCTATTCGGGCTATAAGACCCTGACCCTTGCTAAAGACGAATTGATAAAGGCGATTCGGTTTGGATTGCCCAGGGCCGACGAGACGCTGAAGCTATACAAAATTTCGCGACGACAGCACCTGGATATCTCTGCTTTTACAGCAGCCATAAGGCTGAAGCGGGAAGGAGAGAAGATAGTAGAGGCGGCGGTTGCCTATGGTGGTGTAGCCGCCACTGTATTGAGGATGAAAGAGGTCGAAGAGTTTTTGAAAGGCAAGCCTTACACACTAGAGACCTTCGAAGAAGCCGGTCGTATCGCCACCGATTCTATAAAACCTCTGTCCGATGTGCGTGGATCGAGCTCCTATCGCAGTCAACTGGCTGAGAACATCATGACCAAGTTCTATTATGAAACCGCCCGGGAGGAAGAGTTGGCATGTCTGTAGTCGGTCGCGACCTACCTCATGATTCCGCCCTGGGACATGTTTCTGGCGAGTCTATTTATATCGATGATATGCCGCCTTCCCGCGGTGAACTCTATGTCGGGTACTTAGGCTCGCCTTTTGCCCATGGCAGGGTAAAGTCGCTGGATCTGGATGCCGCAAGTAAAGTAGAAGGGGTTGCCGGTTTATTCACCTGGAAAGATCTGGCCCACAATCGTATGGGGCCGATATTGCAGGATGAGATCCTTCTGGTCGAAGATGTGGCGGAGTTTCTCGGTCAGCCTGTGGTGGTCATCGCCGCCGATTCGCAGAAGGCTCTCGCCAAAGCAAAGGCTGCCATTAAGCTTGAGATGGAAGAGCTCGAGCCGGTGCTTACCATCTCTGAAGCCCGCCGTCGGGGACAGTTTATAGATAGGGAATATAGTATCGAATCCGGTGATATTGAGAGCGCTCTGAAAAGCGCCCGTCATGTGATTCAGGGGACGGTAGTCATAGGCGGCGCCGATCACTTCTATCTGGAATCTCAGGCTTGTATTGTCTATCCTGGCGAGTTCGATCAGCTCACTATTCACTCCTCTACCCAGGCACCGTCAGAGGTGCAGCATGTCGCCGCGCATTTGCTGGGGCTCAAGCAGAACCAGGTAGTGGTGGTAACCAAGCGCATGGGAGGAGGCTTCGGCGGTAAAGAGTGCCAGGCGACTCATCCGGCTGTAATGACCGCTCTGGTGGCTCATAAGCTCAAGCGACCGGCCAGGCTGACCTATGTAAAAGATGATGATATGAGATACACCGGCAAACGTCATCCATATCAGAACGACTATGAAGTGGCCTTCGATGACAGCGGTCTGATTCATGGTTTAAAAGTGAACTTCTTCTCGGATGGGGGCGCCTATAACGACCTGTCCACGGCGGTTCTGGGGCGCTCTCTCACCCATGCCGAGAACGCTTATTACATTCCCAACACCCGCATCGTCGGTCGCATTTGCAAAACCAATCTGCCGCCCAATACCGCTTTTCGGGGTTTCGGCGGTCCCCAGGGGGTGCTCACCATGGAGAGCATTGTCGAAGATATCGCCGCCTATCTCAAGCTCGATCCTTTATCGGTTCGAAAAAGAAATCTTTATGGACAGGGTGAACGCAACAGCACACCCTATGGACAGATTGTCGAAAACAATACCCTGCCCCGTATTTTCGACGAACTGGAGAAGACTTCGGATTATGCTCGGCGTCTTGCGGCGATTCAAGAGTTCAATGCGGGCAGTCGAACCCATTTAAAAGGCATATCGATGACGCCTGTGAAGTTCGGGATCTCCTTTACCAATAAGTTTCTCAATCAGGCAAATGCTCTGGTCAATATTTATCTCGACGGCACTGTGCAGGTCTCCACCGGAGCCACCGAGATGGGGCAAGGAGTGAATACCAACATCAAAATGCTGGTGGCGGACGAGCTTTCTATCGATCCTGATACCGTTATCGTCATGGCTACTTCTACAGAGAAGAACAACAATACATCAGCTACGGCAGCTTCCGCCGCCACCGATTTGAACGGTAGCGCCGCGGTCAACGCTTGTGTCAAGCTCAAGAAGCGCATGGCCGATGTCGCCGCTCGTCACTTTGCCGCCGCCGAAGTAGGAATAGGAGCTTATCCCGAGCAGATTGTCTTCGAGGAAGGCAAAGTTTTCGACAAACGCCGGCCCCAATCTAAAATCAGCTTTGTCGATCTGGTCGGTATGGCTTACAGAGAGAGGGTAAGTCTCGGAGAACGAGGATTTTACGCCACCCGTGGCATTGATTTCGATTGGAATCTGGGTAAGGGCTGTCCATTTCTCTATTTCACCATGGGTGCAGCCGTATCGGAAGTCGAGATCGATAGATTTACCGGCCATATGAAAGTAGACAGAATAGACATTTTGATGGACGCCGGGCGTGCCATCAACCCCGGTATCAATCGCGGCCAGATTATAGGAGGCTTCGTTCAGGGTATGGGTTGGCTTACCAACGAGGAGCTTCTTTATACAGATAAGGGAGACCTGCTCAATCACAGCCCGACTACCTACAAGATTCCGAACATCTATGATGTTCCAACCGAATTGCACTGCAACACCATCGAAAACTACAATACTCCGAATGTTCGGGGTACCAAAGCTGTCGGTGAGCCACCGCTTTTGCTGGCAATATCCGTATGGACCGCCGTCAAACATGCTCTCTCTTTTGTCTCCGGCGACCGGCTGCCCTCTCTTACGGCGCCTGCAACCGGTGAGGAGATATTGAACAGAATCAGCTCCTTCACAGGAAGAGAAAGAAATGGAAAATGCGATGCCGCCGGCGAAGACAATTTCCGCAATCTTTCCGGCATGGTGGTGCCTTCGTTCAAGTATGGCTTCCTCAGAGAGTTGAGCGCTTCCTGTGCCAGGGCAATAACCGGCACCAGCATAAAACCGGTGGGTAAGAGCGAGAGAGAGTCGAGCAAATAGAAGGGACCTGACAGAGTTGAGGGATTATCTTGAGAAGGTTTCCGAATTGCTGGAGAGGAATGTCCCTTTCGTTCAGGTAACAGTGGTTGAGACTGCAGGCTCTGTTCCACAGAACGCGGGCAGCAGAATGCTCGTCACCGAGGATGGATGGTTCTGGGGAACTGTCGGTGGTGGCAAGGTCGAAAAACGGGCGATTGAGGAAGCTCTCAATCTCTTGGGTGGCCATGAAGATGGTTGCGGACCGACCAGGACTCTGTTTGTATCCTGGAGCCTCAATCGCGATATCGGAATGACCTGCGGCGGTTCGGTAAAATTCTATTTCGAAGCCCAGAACCTGGGTGATTGGCATATTGCCGTTTTTGGAGCCGGTCATGTGGGCCAGGCTGTCGTAGAATTGCTGAGCAAGCTCAACTGTCGGGTAACCTGTGTAGACAGCCGAGAAGACTGGCTCAATAGAATGCCCGATAGTGCTAATCTGAAAAAGATATTGACCCCGGATCTTCCCTCCGCGGTCGCTTCTCTGCCAAAGGATTCTTTTGTTACTCTTGTCACCATGGGGCATGCCACTGATAGCCCGATTCTAATAGAGATTTTGCGTGGCTGGCCGGAGAAGCCCTTTCCCTATCTAGGCGTGATCGGCAGTAAAGCAAAGGCGGTGCGCCTCAGGCAAGATATCGAAGAAGCCGGGCTGCCTGATGAATTGAAAGAAGTCTTCCGGTGTCCGATGGGACTTGATCTGGGCAGCAATTCTCCAAAAGAGATTGCGATAAGCATCGTGGCGCAGTTGCTTGCGGTGAGGGACGGTAAGGAGATATGAATCGGATCACGAAAAAGTATCCTTTTGAAGGAGCGATAAGGCGGTAAGGCGGCAAGCAGCGGTGAAATACCCGGGAAACCTAGTATGATAGTCAGGTCGGATTCGATGGATTGAGGTTTTATGGCGGTTCAAGATTTACTCGAGAGAACCAGGCTTCTTCAAGAAGAGATTACCGAGTGGCGACGCGCATTGCATGCCATTCCGGAGCCCGGTTTTGCCGAGCATAAAACGGCGGATTTTCTGGCGGAAAAACTTCTCTCTTTCGGTTATCGAGTTAAGCGCGGGGTAGCCAGAACCGGTGTGGTGGCAGAATTTGGAGAGGGTGCTCCCAAAATAGGCATTCGTTCGGAGATCGACGGCTATCCGGTGCAGGAGAACCTCAATCTGGCGTTTGCTTCGAGCAATCAAGGTCTGATGCACGCTTGCGGGCACGACGCCAATATGGCTTGCGTGCTGGGGGCGGCCAAATTGCTTGGAGAGTCCGGTTCCCTGGATGGATCTGTCAAAATCTTGATGCAGCCTTCTTCGGAGTCCATATCCGAAGTGGATAACAAATCCGGCTCTAACAAGTTTGTCGAAGAGGGGGTTCTTGATGATCTCGACTATCTGATAAGCTTCCATGTCGATGCCACTATTGTCAGTGGCAATGCCGG
>CAZCBH010000046.1:34459-35925 GCA_964496875.1 uncultured Candidatus Obscuribacterales bacterium
GGGAAAGGGGATTTTCGCGATTTAAGCCAAAGCCGCTCATAACTTGCAATCCGCTTTCATGCCGGTTTACAGGCAAAATTGACTAAAACGCCATGAACAGGGGGATCCAGTCATTGAAAGCCCGGTGAAACTTTCGGCTTAACAGTTGGCATGAACTTCGCGAACCGGGCAGGATAGCGCTCTGGGGTTTTTGGAGCGATTGATCTTCGTTGATGTAATACTATAACAGATAATAAAAATATCGAAAAAATTTAGAAAGTTGAGGTGGGACCGCACCAGAGGTGCGATCCCAAAATCCTAGAAGGCCGGTCGCCGACTGCTATCAGTCGGCTTCGCCTCCTTCAGCTTCATCCTTGGTCTTGTCTTCAACGGCAACTTCGATGCCCTCGTGCTCCTTCTTGAGCATGCGGGTGAGAGCCTGGATGATGTCGTCCTGGAGGTCCTCCCAGTCGAAGGCCAGTGCTATGCGAACGGCGATGCTGTACGGGTGCACGTAGACGCACTCGACACCGTTCAGCTTGAGGATCTTGGCGATCGCCTTGCCGACGTTGGTGTCCTTGACGAAGAAGAGCCTGTCCTCTTCCTGGAGGCGCGGCAGGTCGTCGAGGTGGTTGCTGGAGTAACCGTTGCTGTCGGCCTTGCTGAGCCGGCAGGAGACACCGAAGATACGGGTGCGGCTCTTGTTGGCGTTGAAGATGCGGATGCGGCTGATGGTTTCCATGATCATATCCTTCCATGGATTGATTGGTTGATCGGTTGGTTGTTTGATCGATTGATCGTTTGGTAGATAGGATGACTGGCTATTAACCGGTCTTACAGTTGGTTTCCTCTCGTCCGTGATCCATCGCTCCAGCAATCCTACTGAATCGATGTAAGGAAGAGTTAGTTCGATAGAGCTTTCGCGGTTTTATCTCGGGCTCCAGGCAGAACAAGGAAATCAACTGATACCTGGTTCTATCAAAGAGATATTCAAAACGAAATCAAGGGATGTAAAGAGTTTCGCCTTCACATCTCTTTCCCGACTGTATTTGCCCCAAGGTACCTGGCTTGCACTGATTCAGAGTCAGCGAGAATTTGTTAGCGTAACTTTGAAAGGGTGTAGGATTAATTTGCCGCCGCAGGCAGAGACTACTTTTTAGCAGTCTCTTTTCGAAGTTCGGACATGAGCATACCCCGGTTTCCCCAGTTGTCCGGATTGATCTCTTCAATGACCACGTGGGTGTTCTCAGGGTTCTTGTTGAGTACTCTTTGAAGCGTGCCGGTAATCTCTTCGATTATCTGAGCTTTTTGCTCCCTGGTGGCGCCACTTTCAAGCAGTTTGACATTTACGAAAGGCATAGTTCTTTTCTCCCT
Organism: uncultured Candidatus Obscuribacterales bacterium; assembly: GCA_964496875.1. Classification (GTDB taxonomy): domain Bacteria; phylum Cyanobacteriota; class Vampirovibrionia; order Obscuribacterales; family Obscuribacteraceae; genus RI-106. Next base: position 35,813 of record CAZCBH010000046.1, read on the forward strand.
TGGTCCCTTTTCAATCAGGCTGTCTGAACCGCTTCATTTTATCCTACTCGCGGCAGTCTTTCTGTTTTGGAATACTGTAAGCAATAGTAGCGTGCGGTGAAAAAGTTGCGGAT
>CAZCBH010000047.1:0-35906 GCA_964496875.1 uncultured Candidatus Obscuribacterales bacterium
CGCGTCAGTCTCTAATTCTGAACCGCCGCATCGAGCTGGTTGACTCAAGCAAATCTGAAACAATCAAAGGAAGGTTCGGGGACTTCTAAGAGACCACTGCCACTTTATACAACTCCTTAATTCGGCATAAAACTGACAGATGTATGGAGTCCATTTCGCTGAGTACTCTCAAAGCGGTACCACCATACGAGCTTGGTCAAAATCTATCCAGTATGTTAGATATTGTCTAACTTACTGGATAAACCTTGGACAATCCAGATTCCGATGGTTCCAAACTGTTCAAATGGAAGGCACTCTACTTGAAGAAATAACGCAGAATGCAATCCGAGGAACCGCTGGCCAAGATGATATCGCCAGTGCATTTCGAGAATAGAGCATTCCGCTTGATGATGAGGAGTGAGAAGAAAGCACAGGAAGGGGAAAGTGCAGAGCTTACTAAAGACATCCGCTAATTTGTGATACACTGTATTAACCTGGGTATATACACAGTTAGAACATATTCTCCGGTGAATACGACAATTTACAAGCCTAAATTCAACGACGTTCCAGAAAAGGATTCTGACAAATGGCTATGGTAAAGAGACGGACAAAGCATGGAAATAGCCATGCCATCGTCATTGACAAAGCGATTTTAGATTTGCTGGAAATCGACAGTGATACGGAAATCGCGCTTTCCACCAATGGAGAGAGCCTGGTCCTGACACCAATACGCGACCCAAAACGCCAGAAGTCCATATCAAAGGCTTTGAACAAAACGCACAAAAAATATGGAGACGTTCTCCAGCGCCTGGCTGACAGCTAGAAGCACACTATCGCAATTTCTATTAAATCCGTGTCGTGGAATCCCCATTGCGGGGACGGCAAACAGGCGCCATAATCTGAAAAGTCAGCTGCAATAAGGCAAAATAGACTTATGCCACAAGGATTCGAGTCATTTCACCAGCCCTCGGCAGATACCGTCGAGGTCGCCCAGGCGAATATTCCGGTGCCCGACGAGTTGTCCTCGCCGATAGGGCGCATCAGACCGTCCCTGGCGGGTATCGGACGCATAGAGTCGAAACAACCGGCCCAGGTCAATAACACTCTCGCCGAAGTGTCTTCCAACGGCACCGGCTTCGTTATCGACAAAAACAGCCAGGGCTGCCTGCTGTTCACCAAAGAACATGTCGTCCACGACCTGCGCTACGGAGCCATGCGCGATGACGCCGGCACTGTAGCGAAACCGGCTCCCGGCTCGAAAGGTCCTGAAGTCATCGTCAACCTGCCAAATTTAGGTCCGCGCTCGGCGAAGGTCTTGCTGGCAGACGAGTCCACGGACAGCGCCATCCTCCAGATCGATAGCAAAGACCCACAGAGAGAATGCCATGTCGTTCCCCTGGCGCGCTCATCTGCTGACGCCAGAGCAAATGATCTGGCGGTGATTGTCGGCTTCGATGGGGTGACAGGCGATCTCAACGGACTGACAGGTATCGTCGGCGGTACGACCAATATTACCGTGGTCGAGCAAGCCGGAGCCAGAGTCGCGAACCCATATGTAGTACCAAGATTCGTCAACAGTCAGCCACTGATTGCCATATACGGAGCGGCTGCACCCCGGGGCTATTCCGGAGGGCCGACCTTCAACCGAGACGGCGAGGTCATCGGCGCCTCCCACGCCCAGGTAGGGACAGGAACGCTTGCAACACCGGTCGAGATCATAAAAGCAGAGCTGGCAAGGATTAAGAAACCCTAGCCGACGGCGACAAAAGGAAGACATTCAACCCGAATCAGCGCAGATTCGATTGGGAGCGTATAGCCGGATAGAGCACCAAAATGCTCTTGCCTATCAAGCCACATGCACGACCGGACGCTTTTCGGCGTCGTCCTCGGCCGACCTCAATATCTCTCTTGTCAGAGGAGCAGTCTCGCCCTCACCGAATAGAACATATTTGAGAATGTATAGAAGCGGATGTCCCTCGGTCCAACCAAAATAAATATGCGGAACAGCGCCTGTATCATTGCGAATCTTAAGCAGAATAGCGGCGATTGCGTTGGGAACACTCAGACTGTTGCAGCGAACAATCTGAAAACCGTTCTCCTCTACACCGGTCAACTCCAGCTTCTCATCACGAAATTCGCTTACGTCCCCGGTAGTGACTTCGAGAAAAATAAAATTTCCTTCCGGGCTCTGTATGCTATGCAGACGTCGCGCCTGGGCTTCTTTAGCCGAATAGTCCATATCATCCGGTTTATGGGATAGAATTCGAATTTCTCCCCAGTAAGACCCTCTGGCCTCTTCCAGAAAACGTTTGGTGTTCTCGTCGAAGATGACTTCCCCCACTCGCAACTCTGTAGAGCGCAAAGCCCTGGACAGCAACGAAACCCCGATGACCATGGCGATAAAGAAGAGAGCTATCTGCAGTCCGTCGGGTCGAATCACCATTATAGAGAGCGAGGCGCCGACAAAAATCAAACTCGAAAGTATAAAGAAGATCGTCTTGGCAATACTCTCTTTCATGACCACCAGTGTCACCGCAACCGGTGCCGATGAAACTAGAACCAGAAGCCCGGTGGCAAAAGCTCCTGCCTGGGCATCGACATTGGCACCAAAGAACCAGGTGACAATAAGACTAATAATGGTAAGCACAATTACCAGAGGACGCTTAGCCAGTGCCCAATCGGGAGCCATGCCGTAACGGGGCAGATACAGAGGCACCAGACTGGTCAGTGCGGCCATACCGGAGGCTCCGGCATAACAGAGTATCGCCACTGTGGCAGCATCATATACGACTCCGAATATGCTACCAAGATAAGTATGGGCAAGATAAGCCAGAGCTCGTCCATCTGCCGATCCGCCTTCCTTATAGACATCCGGTGGAATAAGAACAGTAGTAGCGAAACTGGCAAACAAAAGAAAAATCGTCATGATTCCGACAGCCAGAAGAAGCATACGGCGGGTTTTATCAAGGCGCTCCTCTAAGTCGTCGGTCTCTGTTTTGATAAGCGGCATGACAGTGACACTCGTCTCTAGTCCCGATAAACCCAGAGCCAGATGGGGGAAAGCCAGACAAGAAGCTACAATTATTCCGGTAACATCAGGATGGCTTGAAGACAGAGCGGCGAACCACTGAAAGACCAGCTGGGGTTGCGAAGCTATATAAAAGGAGCAATAAGTCAAAAGGATCAAATTGACAAACAGATAAAAGCCGACTATCCAGGTCGACGCGGCAAGGGCCGACTTGAAGCCGCGCAAAAAAATCCCGCCCAGAATGAGCACCAAGACCGATGTCACAATCACCTGGTCGTACTGAAAACGAGGTATCCAGGGATTCTCCATTATGTGCACCGTGGCGTCGGAGGCGCACATGGTGATACAGAAGATAAAATCTGTGGCGGCGAATCCAAGAAAGATCAAGACAAGTATCTTTCCTTTCCACCCGTCGAACAGCTTCTCGAAGATCTGAAAGCTGCTCTGCCCATCCGGGCTCTCCCGCGCCACCCTGAAATAAGCCGGCAAAGCACCAAACAGTGTTATTAGGACAAGGACGATTGTGGCAAAAGGGGCCAGGGCGCCTGCCGCTATCAGAGAGATACTGGGCTGGAATCCCATCGACGAGAAGTAGCCGACTCCGGGCAAACACATGACCTTCCACCAGTCCGAGGAAGCTAGATTATCCTCGTCTGATATTCGATCTTTAAACAGCCATAGAAATAGACTTCGGCGAAGATTCACCACTTTATATTGCTTTTGACTCCCGTCTCCAAGAAGAGAAAAAGAACCTGCTCAGAGTATCTTCCTGAATAGAGAAAAAGTCCAGCAAAATATCCTTCCCTAGAAAGGATATGCTATTCTCTCTCTTAACCGGAAAGCGGCCGGGATTGTTCAGAAGAGAACTAACAATGGCTGATTTTGATTTTAATCATCCCAAGATGAGAGTCGACGAGAAAGGCGACCTCTGGCTCAACTTTGGTGAATACGGGCAAGAGATTGAAGTCGCAAGCTTTTCAAAGGACGGCAGCCGCCTGCTCACAGTCGAAGAAGTAGGCGTGGCAAAGATCTGGGACACGACCACAAAGGAACAAGTCGGTGAAATCCGGCCCACCAGTCCGCTGTCAGGAAAGGTAGAATCACCCCTGCCCGTCCTGCCGACTCAAGATTTCAAAGTATTCATCGAATCTGCCGCCTTAGATACGGACGGCAGCCTGGCCTTGCTAGGGCTAAATGACGGTACCGCCGGTGTATTCGATGTCGCTACCGGTGCCCGTTTGTCGACCCTCTGCCGGGGGGAGACACCGCCTGAAAGGTGGGAGCTTATAAGAGCGGTCAATTATTCTAATGACGGTTCTCTTACGGTGGTCGGCTATTACGACCGAGCCGCAGCGGTCTTCGACCGCACAGGAGAAAATCTAATCGCTCGCTTCAGTCCCTATGAAAAAAATCGCTCTTTCTCGAAAGATGGCTGGGGAAGAGATACTCTGACCAGTTCGGTGGCAATATCTGGCGACAATCGCTATGCTTTTGTCGGAGCAGCAGATTTTACCTGCCACATACATGATCTCGAGACTAAAGAGCTGGTGTTCTTGGCTATCGAACACCGAGAAGAGATTATCGCCGTAAGCACCGTTAATAGTACCATCATCTGGGCTACCGCCGGTGGCACTATCTGGAAGAAAGAAAGCGATAACGAACCGGAGAAAGTGCTGGCGCTAAATGAAAACTGGGTCGAGGCAAAATTCGCACCAAGTGGTGACTTCATTCTGATCAGGGCAGCCTCTGGTGAGCTAAAGCAGATAAACATCGCCATAGACAGACCTATAAAGACAATTGAATCCGCAGTGCTGACGGAGCTAGAGCAGCACAGTATGTTCAGGAGAAAACAGAAGTTCTGTTTTCTCAATGGAGACAACTATTGCCACGCTATAAGCAATGATACTGTTCAACTGAGTAACGGCAGCATAAAGGTAGAGCTGCAAGAAGGCGCCGATGACACGATAATTAGAATTCAGAGTTCTCCGGATAACTCCGTCGTTGCCATAAAGACGGAATGGAAAGCTTTCACCCTCTGGGATGTAGCAACCGGTCAGTTCATCCGCGCTCTTCCGGGAGACACCAAAAACAAGGCATTCTCAGGGGATGGTAAAGCAATAGCCCTCGTAATAGAGAACGACGACGGTCACTGCCTGGTGCTTGAAGACCTAAGAAGCGGTCAGCGCCTGCAGGAGGTATGTAGCAAAGTTCCGGGGGACATCGTCATCGCCTTTGGTCAGGAAGACAACACCATAATCGGTGCCTCAGAATCGGAACACACAGTACTCCTCTGGCAACGTACATATAATAGTGGAACGTTTCAACAGGTCAAAAAACTTATTCATCCCTTCAAGCAACGGGTCACGGTGTCAATTTTGGAAACCGGCGAAATAGCCTTGATTCGCGAGAGAAATGGTGTGGAAGTCTGGACCGCTGATTTAAATGATAAGCTCGCTTACTGTGAGATGGATGTCGGCTTCGAATCAATATGGCATCTGGATAAAGCAGAGAAGACCATCGTTCTTGCCCTGAGAGAACACATGCTGGAGGTAGCCGATCTCAAGTCTGGCGAAGTAAACCGTTTTGGACCACCTGTTAAGAGACCACAATGGTTTCCAGGAGACAAGCTCTCGGTAGAGATAACGGCGAGAAACCATGCGGCGCTCTGGAGAGAATTCGGCGGTCCCTACATGCATATTACCGATGGTCCGCGCGGCTGGGCAGTCGCAATCAATACCTCTCTAGATAAGAAGTGGGCGGTGGTGCCCTGCTATATCGAGTTCGCTGTGGTATCGACGGATCGCGACGGGGAACAAACGGTAAAAGGGCGCTTTCCTTTCGAAGGAAAGATGCGAGCTGCCTATGTAGATGACAAAGTGGTCAAAGCCGTAAGCAATCAAGGCCGATTCTATCAATACTCTCTCTAACAATAGTCTCTCTAATCTATGCCCCGCATCATTTTCTTGAGCCAGGGCGAAGCGATAAGCAGCAAGATGCCCGAGACTATTCCCTGGCAAGCAAGAAATGGAAAGAGCGGCAGATCGAATTTATGCAAGATGCTCTCCAGAACGGCAGCAAGATAATTGGCTAAGGCCGTACAGCCGAACCAGAAGCCCATCATCAGACTGACAATCTTGGGCGGACTGAGCTTGGTCACCATGCTGAGCCCTATTGGACTCAGGCAAAGTTCTCCCAGGGTATGCAGGAAGTACACGCTGATAAGCCACATCGGGCTCACTTTGTCTCCGGCCAGGGCGAAACCGTTGGCGGTGCTCATTACCACAAAGCCCAGACCAAGCAAAACCAGTCCTATGCCGAACTTGGCAGGTGTGTTGGGATTCTTGCCTATTCTGCCGAGAAACAACCACATGCTTGAGAACACCGGCGCCAGAGCAAAGATCATAATGGCGTTGACGCTTTGAAACCAGGACGCCTGGATGAAGTTCTCTTTGCCGAACAAATTGAGATTGGTGTTCTCGTTAGCAAATAGATTGAAGGTCCCGCCCGCTTGCTCGAAACCGCTCCAGAAGAAAATGGTGAAAACAGCAAGAATAAAGATGACACCAACCCGGCTCCACTGGTCACTGCCTTTGGTGTTGAGGGCGACCATAGCCATAAAACCACCACCCATTAATAAGAAGCCACCCCAGGTGATGATGTTGCGAACAGTCTCGGTGAGGTGCGACCAGGTGTTGAGGAATGCGAGCACAAGCAGACCGCTGCCTACAACTATACCCAGCATCTCTAACCAGTCTCTTGTGGTGAGGCGCATGTCCCCATTGCCGGTTCGGTTCGGTGGAAAGCCGACATCGTTGAGCGTCTTTCCTAATAATAGAAAGATCACCATGCCCAGTACCATGCCGATAGCAGCCGAGCCGAAGCCATAGGACCAGCCGACGGTCTGGCCAAGGGTGCCGCAGACAAGAGGACTGAAGAAGGCCCCCAGATTTATCCCCATATAAAAGATCGTGAATGCGCTATCTCGCCTGGGGTCTTTCTCTTCGTAAAGAGAACCGACGATGGTAGAGATATTGGGCTTGAAAAATCCGTTGCCTAAAATAAGCAGACCCAGACCCATGTTGAGGAAGAAGCGGCGCTCGTCCATGGTGCCGGCAGCGCTTACCGCCAGGGTGAACTGACCCAGCGCCATCAAGGCACCACCAATTAGGATGGCTTTGCGCTGACCTAATACTTTGTCCGCCAGGAGTCCACCGAGAACCGGGGTGAGGTAGACAAGACCGGTGAAGATTCCGTAGATAGCCAGCGCATCTGCTCGCTCCAGACCGAAGCCATGGTCGTCCCAGGTGGCGGTGAGATATAGCACCAACAACGCTCGCATGCCGTAATAACTGAAGCGCTCCCACATCTCGGTGGCAAAGAGGGTATACAGACCCTTGGGGTGACCTGTCTTGACTACTTCTTCGGTCATGCGCCGTCCTTTATTCGAACCAATTATGATCTCAAGCAGCTATTCAACCGGAACCTGCCGGAAACTCCGGAAACTACTGTTCGTTTGAAGCTACTAATCCACAAAAGTATACACTGCCGTGATCAGTTTAAAATGTAGCGCTTTCAAGAGGACTTCGGACAGGTCTTTTGTCGGTTATCTGCTCAAGCCGACTCAATACGACTGATCAGCGCTGTCGCCATCCTCTTAGCAGGTTGCAAGAAGGCATTCACCTGCTCCTCACTGGCGCACTGTTCATGTAGAGTAACCTCGAAAACCTCGAGCCATCGAGAAAAATGCCGCGGTTCTATAGAGCCGACCCGGACATGGGCTTGCACAGGATCACCCTTATAGAGCGTGGCGCCATGGATGACATTGGTCCAGAAATCATACATCTTCTCCAGATGCGGCTGCCATTGTCCATGCACCTTCGACTCGAATATAGGACCGAGCACCTCATCGCCCTCGATTTTTGTATAGAAAGCATCGACGACTTTGCAGATAAGCTCGCGACTGACCACCACCTGGCCAATAGGGACAAAAACGCGGTTGTAGGATCTGGGTTTAGAGTTGGAACTGCTATTATCCAAAATCATCGGGTTTTCCTCAATATGAAGCAAATATTCGCACGCATTCCTACCGAAATCATTTATCCAGGCTCATCGACTTTACCCGCCATTTCTTCCATATTTACCCTCTCTTTCTCTATGGTGGCATCGAGATTAGAAGATATCGACCAGCCTCCCTTTAGACCAAGCACAAACCAACCTAGCGTCATCACTCCGGAGGCGAAAATAGTATCGCCCACCACCCGCAACCAGCGCAGGACATTCATCAAATCTGTCTGCAAAAATTCTGCCGAGCGGGCATACCACATGCCGTTCTGAACGCTAGCCCAGGTCTGCATCAAGCCTACAGGCAAAATACTTATCAAAACCATGAGGGCAAGGCCGATATTTATCGACCAGAAAGAATAGCGCAATAATCCGGTTTTCCATTCGTTTCGGGTTGCGAGGCCCTTCAAGCAAAACAGCATCAAACCCAGGCCGAGCATGCCATAGACCCCGAACAAAGCAGTATGTCCATGAACTGGGGTGGTGTTGAGACCCTGCATAAAATAGAGCGCTATCGGCGTGTTTATGAGAAAGCCGAAGATTCCTGCGCCGACGAGGTTCCAAAAAGCCACCGCGACAAAGAAGTAAATCGGCCATTTATAGGCTTCTACCCAGGGTCTTGCCTTGCTCAAAGTCAGGTTCTCATAGGCTTCGAATCCGATAAGCACAAGCGGCACCACTTCTAGCGCAGAGAAAGTAGCGCCCAGAGCCAGCACCGGCAGTGGTGTGCCGGTGAAATAGAGATGGTGAAAGGTGCCGATGATACCGCCGGTCAAAAATATAATAGTAGCGAATAGAACGCTGGCTGTGGCTGTTGCAACCCGGAGCAAGCCCATTCTTGTAAAAAGGAAGGCTATGACCACGGTGGCGAAGACTTCAAAAAAGCCTTCTACCCACAAATGCACCACCCACCAGCGCCAGTATTCTGCTATCGCCAAATTAGTATGGCGTCCGTACATCAATCCGGCTCCGTAGAAAGCCGCGATAGCAAGAGAGGATATCAAAAACAATCCAAGCAGATGCTTGTTCTCTGACGGCTTTTTAAACGCCGGAGCAATGGCTCTTGTCATCAATCCAAGCCACAAGAAGAGCCCGATGAAAAGAAACCATTGCCAGAACCTGCCAAGGTCGACATATTCATAGCCTTGATGCCCGAACCAGAAGTTCTGTTCATAACCAAGCATCTGAGCCACACCAAGCCATTGTCCGGCCATGGAACCGACCACAATCACAACCAGGCAGGCGAACAGTATATTGACTCCGGCCCGCTGATACCGGGGTTCATGACCGGAAACAGCCGGAGCGATAAACAATCCGGTGGCAAGCCAGGTCGTCGCTATCCAGAATATGGCAAGCTGGGTGTGCCAGGTTCTGGTGACGGAATATGGAAGCCATTCTGATAAAGGAATACCGTAGAAACCACCACCTTCGACACCATAGTGAGCGGTTATCGCGCCTAGACCTACCTGGGCCACAAAGAGCGCACCGGCTACCCAGAAATACTTTAGCGTAGCCCGCATGCTCGCAGTCGGCTCTAGAGCCAGGAGCGGATCGTTGTCGGGTACTTCGTGTTCTCCTTCTGCGCCGCGCTGGGCGGCGAAATACCAGGCTAAAGTCCCGATTCCGGCCAGCAATACTATAAAGCTGACCACAGACCAGACGATGATGGCGCCGGTGGGGGCATTGTCAATCAGCTGCTCCGGGGGCCAGTTATTGGTGTAGGTGATATCGGAACCGGGGCGATTGGTGGAACAGGCCCAGGAGGTCCAGAAGAAGAAAGCGTTGAGCTTGTCGCGCCTTTCGACGGTTTTGACCGCGTTGGCAGGAATGGCGTAAGCATCGCGCAACTTGACGATATCAGCATCGCTATCATTTCCGAAGAGGCTGGAATAGTGCTGAGCAACAGCCCGCATCGCCCCGGCTCGAGCCTGAGAAACAGTCAGCGTCCTGGTCGAGGGATCATAGGTGTTTTTTCTGAGCTGGGTTTTCAAACGCTCGCGAAGAGCGGCTTTGCGCTCGCCATCGAGCCTGGCATAGCTGACACCATCATCTTTCTGAGACCAGTAATCTAAAAGCCAGACACACTCTCTATGCAAATAGTCCGCCGACCAGTCCGGTGCCACATAGGCACCATGCCCCCAGACCGAACCAACCTCTTGTCCGCCTATGCTCTGCCAGACGTTCTGACCATCTCGAATGTCGTCACCGGTGAAAAGTACTGCACCATCTTCGGTGATGACCTTCTGCGGAATCGGTGGCGCCTGGATATAGATCTCGTATCCATAGTAGCCAAGCACGGCAAAGGACAAACCAATTACCATTACCAGTCCAAGCCAGAGCTTTCTGTATTGCATGCTATCGCCCCCTTGTGGAGATTGAGCTATCGGTTCAAGCGAGGACAAGCCTTTCTTCTAAAGAGATCGCCTTTGGAAAGAGTATGCTGTTCTCTTTGTGAATATGAATCCTGAGGTCTTTGTCCAAAGATTCCAGACCGGACAGAAGAGCCACCCAACTGGCACAGGCATCATCCGGCGCCGTGTAGTCATCGGTCAACTGTCTTATCTTCACAAGCGCCTTACCGGCGTCATCGTGTTCGGCTTCCATACAGCGAATCGGATTGGCGACGGCTCCGAACTGCGGAGGTCTTACAACCTTGTTGGTATCGCTGTCGAGTCTCCTGATATATGGGAATAGTACCATTTCTTCTTTTAGCGTATGTTGGACTAGCTCTTCTTTGAGATTGCGGAATAGATACGCCAGCTCCACCATTTGCGGTGCCCTGGCACCATGTACTTTTGCGACTTTATCAGATAGCTTCTCTAAGCGAGGAAGCTCCTCTTTCAAATACTTATGATGCGTAGATTCTATGTTGTCAACCAGCTCGGTCAAGCCGGTGTCGACAAAACTGGCTGAGGTGGAAGCATGACAATCTAGCTGTCTTAACCGCATTACTACCGCCTCGAGATCCAGACCATTCTTGTCGCAGGCTTCTTCCAGAGAGAGTTTGCCACCACAACAATAATCCAGATCGAATTCGTCAAAGACTTTTGCTCTATCGGCATTCTCCGCCACCAAATCCCCCAGGGAACGCTTGCCTGACAGATTGTCGAAGCCGGGCAGTAAAGAGGCATTGAGGTATTCTATGATCCTGCCTAGATCTTCGACCCCGCACAATTCGGTGCATTCTTCAACCGGTAGATGCCGAACCGAAAATAAGCAACCATCCTCCACATCGACCCCATGCATCTTAAAGACCTCGATAGCGGCAGGATACCTATCGATTATCTTCTGAATCGAGTCTTTTTTCGAGAATCTTGGCGCGGCGCCGACAGTCTCATCGCCTTTCAGGCTTGCGCAGGTGCAAGTCTCGAACATATCGAGGGTCGCTACACAGTCACCGTGCCTGAAGTCTTCCGACAGCTTTTCGAACCTGGTACCGGGAGCGATGCCATAGACAGAGTCTCCCCGGGCCTGGTCATAAACGTAGTCGCACAGAGGACAAACGTGTTTTTGAGTGTTCATGAGTCCGTACCTCCTTCTGGATAACTGGACCTTTATATCCAATTTAAACCGCCCTGACTTGCCTGTCAATGCAATCTGAGCTATGTTAATATTAATTCTGGATATTTTTATCCAATTATCCTGATCAGGGGGTGGGATGCGATGATCTCTCAAACAGCCGAATATGCCCTGAGAGCAATGGTCTTTCTAGCCATGAACCAGGACAATGCCCAGGTAACCGAAAGAATTGCCGCAGGCACCAAGGTACCTGCCAGTTATCTTTCCAAAGTACTGCAATCGCTTTCCCGCGCCGCACTGGTCAAATCGCAGCGCGGTCTGGGCGGTGGCTTCTGCCTGGCAAAAGCTCCGGAGGAGACTACGATTCTAGAAATCATCAATGCGGTCGATCCTATTAAAAGGATTGAGACCTGCCCCCTTGACTTGAATTCTCACGGTGTCGTTCTCTGTGCGCTTCATAAACGTCTGGATGAAGCCATCGCCTCGGTGGAGCAGGCTTTCGAGAAAACCACCCTCAAAGAGATTCTCGCTAAACCGACAAAATCAGTGCCGCTCTGTGACGGTGCATCGCTCGATAAATGAGCTGATTTGCTTTTACTGATTTGCTTTTATCAGCTCGACTCTGTATGATGACCACAGAAGTGAACTGACTTCAACTAATTCAATGTCGCAAATCGCCAAATGTCTGTTCGACTCCAGTCGAGTCATTGTTTTAAACCCGCCTGACTAGTTAAACGGCGGAAGTAGATATAAGTTCAAGTCGTCATAAATCCAGCAAATCCATTGCCGAGAATAATCGGTGAAAAGGATTTCTATTCATCTGCCGTGCCCGAGTCGCACGGTCAATTCAAAGGAAAAATATGCAAACGAAATTATTCGTACAAAACCTCACTACAAAATGTTCCGAAGAGGATCTACAAAATCTCTTCTCTTCATACGGGGAAGTAATATCCACAAGGATTCCGACAGATAGAGAATCAGGTCGGGGCCGCGGTTTTGGCTTTGTAGAGATGCTCTGCCAAAACGCTGCCGATAACGCCCTGCATGATCTGGACAAGAAGAGCTTCAACGGAAGAATTCTCCATGTCGCATTCTCTCGCTCTGAGCAGAGCGGCGGAAGCGGAAGCAGAAACCGAACCGGAACTCGCAGCCGCAGCATCGCCTACAGCTATCTTTGCTAGCCTTCAGAGTACTTGTGACGAAACAATACAATACCGAACAAGAAAGCTGAAGCCCCAAACACAGTACCAGAGCGAATCATGACCATATGTTCTCAAACTCGAGAATATCAAAAATGATACCAACCAGATTGAACATTACAAAAAAGGATACCGGTTCGGCAAAACTGTGCAATACTCATCATTCAAACCCATGGCAGAAATTAGATGCCATTGGACAAGTTACAATTAAAGGATCATATGAATACAAAATTATTCGTCGGCAACCTTCCCTTCAGCCTGGAAGAATCCGACATTCAAGAACTTTTCTCCGAATCCGGTAGCGTTTCGAGCGTGCATATCGCCCTCGATAGAGACTCCGGACGCAAACGCGGATTTGCATTTGTCGAGATGGAGACAGAAGACGGCGCCAAAGAAGCTATTTCGACCCTGAACAACCACTCGATAAGCGGCAGACAGATCTTCGTCGATCATTGCAAAGACAAATCGAGATCTCGCAACTAGTTCCTGAAAAAACACAGGACAACCAAAAACTTGATAGTCCAGCGGTTTCGAGCCGCTGGCTTCAATTTATGTAAGGGGCGATAGCCCCCGGGCTGCCTTTGACAAGCTCGACAATCGGTTGAAACAGGGCTTACACATATCGTCTCAATCCCCCTAAATTTAGTAGAGCTTGTGTTATGCTAGTTAAGTGATTACAATATGTATTCACGTGACTACAAATACCCATACAGCAACTACACTGCATAAATTAACCAGGGTCAACCTTCAAAAAAAGAATTAGTAAAAGAATTTGAGCCGTCAGCTGCTCTAATATTACCCAGGTCAAGACGAAAGAAGTAAAAATGAACGCGTTTACAGAAGCTACAGGGAGAGCGATATGATTGAATTTCTAGTGTCGTTCTTCGTTTCCTATGTCATTCATATCCTCGGTGTTTCAATCGGATACCACCGCCTTTTGGCCCACCGTTCCTACAAGTGCCCCAAGGTGGTGGAATACTTCTGGGTAACAGCCGGATATCTGGCTTTCCAGAGTTCTCCAATATGGTGGGCGACCATGCACCGTGCCCATCATCGCTATTCAGATACGGAACTTGATCCCCACGCCAATCTCTATGGCTGGAGGCGCAGTATTTATGGCTGGATATTCGACGAGAAATATCCGGACCATGTCGATCCCAAAAAATGCGGCAAGGACTTAGTAGACGATCCTTTCTACAAATTCCTGGACCGTGGCGGCAGAGTGCAGGAAGCCCATCTGTTGAACGGCATGTTGAACTTCTTGTTTCGTTTTCTGATTCTTGCTCTCTTTGGACTTCCGGTTGCCCTGGGCAGCCTCGCCGCCGGATTGATGATGCAGCAAGTCACTTTGATATTCAACAAAGTATCGCACATGCAGATTTTCGGATATCGCAATTTCGATACCACCGACGATAGTGTCAACATGTCCTGGCTCAGTTTTGTGACCATGGGAGAAGGACTGCACAACAACCACCATGCCAATCCGGGTTCGGCTAACAATGCGCTGGCAAAAGGCGAATTCGACCTCAGCTATATGACCATCAAACTGATGAAAGTGCTTGGATTGACATCCTGGATCAATGACGGGACTACCGCCAAAAGAGCTCTGAGCTCAGCCAAGATGAAAACTATCAAAATCCCTGTCGAATCTAACTATTAGTAACCAGGATAGAACCAGAAATTATTTGCTTCCAAGCTGCTGATTTCAAAAGAGCATCATCATTAATACCATGCCCGACTATTGGAGATTCAAATGCAGGCTTGCGAAGAACTACAGAACCTACAAAATGATCTGAACGACATAGTAAAACTAAGTCGCGTCCCGATGGACAAACATTATCAAATTGCGCCAGGAGCGGAGATAAGTCTTTATATAAAAGAGATCGAAGACTCCGATCACTATGAAATTGCCGTAGGTTCCGCCAGTGGAATAATAAAAGCCCGAGTCGAAGGACATCGTCGCGTGCCAGCCATCATGGTCGGCTTGACCAGCCAGAAGGTGACGGAATTTCTTGTTGATAAATATCTCGAACCCTGTTCATCCATGGCTCATGGTGGCGCAGACGAAATTCTCCACCTGCACAAATGTGTAAAGGACTTCCGAACGGCGCCGGTTATTCCATTCAATTCGTGGGTCCAAGCCAATGAGCGAGAGTATGAAATTTTCTCGATAAAGAAAGCAGACAACCGCTGGTCCGTCGCACTGACTACCAACTATATTTACGGTGAATTCGTTAAAACCATTGCCGAAGTCGAATCCGAAACACTGATTCCTCAACAATGCCATTCACTGATCGAAAGAATGCTGGGTGAATGGTTTCGCCCGGAATCAGTAAAAGCAGTCAAACTTGTATTAGCTGATTTTGAACGTTCTCAACCCTAGTTAATACAGGCTCGAGTACGTAATTGAGAATCAGGAGATCCTGCCTCAGAGTCGATACTCTGATCAATCCAGTGCCGAGTCACCATTTTTCGGTTATGTTATAATAATAGTATCCGATATTAAGGATTTCGTCGGAACCACTTTAAACAAAACTGCAAGGAACAGTTTTCTACCTCAAATCCCAACGGAAGCATCTGTGGATTTGACTAGAGTTAGGTACTTGCTTAATACTCCGGAAATGAATTCACTCTAGCGTGAGAGAAACCAATGCGAATTCTGGTCCTGAGAGATAATTGCTCTGCAAACTATGATTACAACAGCATTTTAGAAAACAGCGGCTTCGAAGTTGTTGATGTTCAGCAACTGTCTGAAACAGTCACATCTTTGAATAGATTTAGTGCCGATGCGGTACTTATAGACATCTCCAGAGATGACTGCAACGGATTGGAAGCATTTACCAAATTGCAAGCACTAAACAGAAAAATCGGATTTGTTATTCATTCAATTCACAATGATCAGGATCTGGCGACAGAGTTTATTCAAAAAGGCGCTCAGGACTATCTGATAAAGGGCTCGACGGACACTTATCGTCTGCTGCGCAGCTTGCAGTACAGCTTCGAACGAAACAGAGTGGTGACAGAGAGACTGCAAAGGAAAGAGCGATTAAAGATGGTTCTGGAAGACTCATTCGATGCCTTTCTGGCGATGAACTCGAATCTTCTGATTACCGAATGGAATGCCCAGGCAGAAAACACTTTCGGATGGAAGAAAGAAGAGATCCTCGGGAAAAGCATTTCCCATTTAACACCCAGGCACTTGCGTGGGCAGTTTATCAAGAACATCAAAAACAGTTTTAGTAGAGCCGCTGAGAATCTGCTCAAATCATCCAGAGAGATCGTCGCTCAAAAGAAATCAACAGAAAACTTTTGGGCCGAATTTACCATATATCAACTGGTAGAAGATGGCGAACCCTCTTATTATGCCTATCTCCGAGACATCTCAAAAGAGAAGAGAACTAAAGAGGAGCTGGAGCGACTGGTAGAGAATCGAACAGAGGAGTTGAAACGAAGCAATTATGATCTCGAGCAATTCGCAAAAATCGCATCGCACGATTTGCAAGAACCGCTTCGTGCAATAGAAGGATTTGCTCATCTGCTCGCCAAAGGAACCAAAGGCTCTTTGAGCAAAGATTGTACAGAGTTTATCGAATATATCATCGATGGAACCCAGAGAATGAAACTGCTGATTCAGTCGATTTTAACTCACTCTCAAATCAACTCGAAAAACTCTATTGACCAGATTACCGATTGCAATGCGGTACTACTGGCAGTACTGGATAGCATGCAGAGGCCTGTTGATGAAGCGAGGGCAACTTTCGACACCGATTATCTTCCGGAAGTACCTGTTGAAAAATCTCAAATGATTCAACTCTTCCAAAACCTGATAAGCAACTCAATAAAATTTCGTGGCGAGAGACCACTAAACATCACTATTCGAGCAAAACTATCGATGGATCAGTGGATCTTCTCTTTCAAAGACAATGGTATCGGAATAGAACCGGAGTATGCAGCCAACATATTCGATATGTTTTCCAGAATCCATTCGAAGGAAGTCTATCCCGGCACAGGGATGGGACTGGCTATATGCAAGAGAATCATCACCTCTCACGGTGGCAGCATCTGGGTAGAATCAGAGTCCGGAGAGGGATGCAGCATTTTCTTCACTCTTCCATCAATAAAGAACATAAGGAACATTGAAATGACACATAAAATAAACATATTACTGGTGGAGGACACACCATCTGATATCAGATTGACTCAGGAAGCCCTGAAAGAGTCGGATATCGACTACTCGTTGACCATCAAAAAAGATGGTGCAGAAGCGATGGATTATCTATACGGTTTAAAGAACGTTGAGAAAATCTCTTTGCCGGATATGATTCTTCTGGATCTGAATATGCCTAAAATGAATGGGCATCAGGTATTAGAGGCGATCAAAGCAGATGCGATTCTTCGCTCGATTCCGGTAGTACTGCTAACAGTATCGGAACGCAACGAAGATGTCCTGGAGGCCCTCTCTACAAAAATGAACTACTACCTGGCGAAGCCGGTGACTACAGATAAGTTCTCTACGCTTATTAAAGCGATAGCTGAGGTCAACTCCCTGGTTAAAAATATCAGCCCCAAGGATCATACGAAAGAAGAGACCCATATCAGACTGGTTCTCGCCGGTAATCCTCACACTTCGGAGTACGCGCTGTCTAAACTGGCAGATGCGGAAGAGGAGTCTGTTCGCTGTCGTGTTGCCAGAAACTCAAATATCCCGCCTGAGATTCAAATGATATTATCAAGAGACCGCCAGGCAGAAGTTAGACTGAGTTTGTGTGAAAATACAAGTCTAATGACTTCTGTACTGGACATGCTTGCCTCGGATCGCTCAGATGATGTCAGGTTGGCAGTTTCAAAGGCGACAAAAGTATCCACAAGGGTATTGAAAAAACTGGCTGATGACGAGAATGTATTTGTCTCAGACAGTGCTAAAAAAGCGCTGGCATACAGAACATAGTCCCCTGCCGGTAAACTAAACACGTGCGCTTACAACAGGTAAAAATTACATGACCGAATTCGAAATACTGGTGGCTATTGTCTCTTCGACAATAATAATGGCAGTGATTGCTATGATAATCATTCCAATTGTAGGCATCTCAGTCTGGTTCGGCATTAGAGACAGCATCTGATCTATCAGCAATGCGATTCCGATTGCCTTAACCTCAATACAGGACTCGATAATGAGACTGCTTAGGCTGGCGATAGATGTTGTTCACATCCACCGTACCTTCATCGCTCAACAAACCGGCTAACCGCGGATTGCTCAACACCTCGCTATAGCGCATGGGCTGACCGTTAACGACAACAGTCTCGCCTACGAAGCGGGCTCCGTGGCTGTAGTCGACATAGAGATTGTCGTGGGGACCGCCGCCGGCATCCTGAATGGCGGTTCCGTTGCTGCGGAAGAGCCCGTAGAAATCGAGCCTGTCTGGATTCGATGCAGCATATCGGCTGAAGATGATATCCTTCTTGTGTCCGGCAACAAGGGCACCATCAGAAGTACCACCGAGCTGTCTATCTATCATCTGATTGTGTTTCAGATAAAAGCCATTACCCTGCATGAATTGTTGATCTCGGCTGTTGCCGACCATGCCCTCTCCGGTCAGCCTGACATCGGCCTGGCTATATACGGCATCGGCCACTTTTCTGGTCGGCAACTCCAGACCATAGCGATCGGCAATAGCCCGGGCTAAAATAGGCGTGATCGGCACCCGCACCCAGTCTTCGTTGGTGCCGATGGCAAGATAATCGGGCATAACCGATAGCTCTGCGGTATTGCCGTTGGCATCTCTTGTCACCACCTTCTGGGGCCGGCGAAGGAAATCCGGGATATTCCCGACTTCTACCTGCCTCAAAATAGCCTTCTCGCGTTCAAGACCGGTGACTCCATTTTGATAACGGTCCCCATTCGGGTCGATGCCGAGCACATCACGAAAAAACTCGCTGCCACCAAGCTGACGTCCGGGTTGCCTGGGCGGAAACGGCAACATGTCGCCGGCTGCAATAATTTCGCCGCTGCCGCTCTCTCTATAGAACTCCTCCAGGCTCCATTCGCCTGTGTCATCATCGGTGCTACCATCATCATTATAAGGCTCAAGATTAGGCTCAGGCACAGGACTCGGACTCGGCTTTACACCAAAGAATTCCTCTATCGAGATCGGTGGCTGTTCCGGCAGAAAAAATAAATCCGAGGCGGGCGGCTCCGAGTCCAAATCATTAGCGGGCTCGCCCCCGAAAAACTCTTCTATCGAAAAAGCCGATGAAGAACCATCCTCAGAGACAGCGTCGCCATCCAGTATTATCTGGAACTGTCCAAACTCGCCGCTTAGAGAATCTGCCAGAATCGAGCGCAGATGATCATTCTTTGGATCGGGTCCCCCTGACCTATCGACTGAAGCACCTTCGGAATAAGCATCCGCCACCAGCGCAGTGTGGGTCGGCAGGCGGAGGTCGCCGTCTCGATCGACTTGGCCTTCAGTTTCTGGGGCTATCTCGTTAACACTATTAATCGGTCCGCGGTCAAAATGGGACCCGGTATAAGAAAGCTGCTCAACCATAGCAGAAGAGATCTCCTGACTCGAGTGTATTATTTGTTTGCGCAGCTTTGTTCTACTCATTGCGCCGGGCTCACAATCGGGTTGTGAACCAGGGCAGAGTTCATTTATTATACTGATCGCCGAAGCGATGTCAAGAGAACCAGGGAATCGGACGAGAATCGACAAGAATGCAGCAGAAACGAATTTTTCTAACCGGAGGCTCAGGCGACCTGGGCAGGTATCTGTGCCGGTCTTTGTTAGGTATGGGGCATACGCCGGTGGTTTTCGATGTCCGAAGCCCCGAAGAGGCAAGTGCACATTCAGGTGACAACGCCCCGGACGCCACCGGCGAGATAGAGTTTATCCGGGGTTCGATAACCGACCGGGAAGCCTTGAAAGAAGCATTGCAGAATATCGATGTAGTGGTTCATATTGCAGCCTGGCACGGCATCCATGAACACAAGCAGGAAAAAGACGTCTGGCAATTCTGGGACCTCAACGTGAACGGCACATTCAATGTCTTCGAGAGCGCCCAGCAAGCCGGTATCAAAGACATCGTCTTTATCTCCAGCACCAGCATCGACGAGCGCTATGGACTTTACGGGCACACCAAAGTGCTGGCAGAAGAAATCGCCACAGTCTATGCGCATCGCCATGCCATGAAGGTCATCACCCTGCGCCCCAGGGCTTTCATCCCGCCCTATAACACCGAGGTCTACTCTCATTTTATAGACTGGGCAAAGTGGTTCGCCAAAGGAGCGGTGCATATCTCGGACGTCGCCCAGTCGGTTATTAAGAGCATCGAGCTTTTAATAGAAGGCAAGTACGAGTTTGAAAACGTTCCTCTCACTCTCACCGTGGACGGTGCCTACGAATACAACGAAGAGGATCTTGCCGCCTGGGATAAAGATGGTCCGGGCTCGACCTTTCGTAAATACTATGGACAGTTCTATGATCTGGCGCTGGAATCCGGGCTCGACCCGGCGCTCAAGCCGAGCATCCTTGACATATCAAAAACCAGGGAAGTGTTGCACTATCGCCCTCTATACAGCATGAAGACTCTGCTTCTAGAGCTTAAAACATACGGACCAGTAGGTCCCTATGCCAGGCGTAGTTGACCTGGTTATAATAGGCATATTGACCGAGACCGAATTCCTCTGAACAGGCGGTAGATAATGTCCCAATTCGACGGCTCCAGCGAAAAGAAGAAAGACGGCAGCGATTCGGCGAGCTTCCGGGGGCGGCGTCATCCTTTTATGGAACGCGGTGTCGACTGGAAGGCGATAGAGAAGGCTCGCTACGGCGGCATCGAAGGCGGTCTAGACACAAACCTGGACCCGCTGGCAGAAGTGGCCAGAGAGGTGGATTTTGAAATCACCGGCATGGACTCAAAACAGGACCGCATAGAAAAATGCGTGGCGGCCGTAAAGCAGCTTCCTACCAATCCCGATATGTGGTATCGCATACGAGACTATCATCTTGAAGTCTATAGAGAGGGCGGTCCTAAGAAAAAAGAGGCGAAAGCGGCTCTATTTAGATTTGTCGCCACCGTAAACAAACGTCTTGGCACCGCCGGCGAGATCAAAATAGACAGTCTAATAGGTCTTCTGGCCCGCAATGTCGCCCAGGCAGAAAAGGTCTCGAAGCCAGAGCTTTCTGCCTATGTGACCATCCGATATCCCGGCGGCGAGATGGGACCGATAGGCATAGCCTTCGAAAAAAACGGTAGTAAATAGAACTCTTCCCAGGGAAGGAACACTGTCCATGCCCGAATCAGAATCAGAAAAAGCCGGTCGCCCTTTCAAAACAGCCAAGCCCTCGGCGCCGGTTATCGCCGCCGCCAGCGAATTGGTGCGCCTGGAGCTTGCCCTCAAGAACAAACTGCATGTGGACGACGTCGAACTGGAACATCTAAAAGGCTTGCCGCCGGACGCAGGCGTTATCCTAATCTCCAACCATGCCGACGAAATGGACCCGCGCATCTGCCTGGAGCTATCGAGGCTGAGCGGCAAACGCTTCATCTCCATGTGCAACAGAGAAGCCTTCGACGAGCTTTCGGGTATGGCCGGCTGGGTGCTGCAACATCTCGGTCACTTTTCTGTAGAGCGCGGCGCCCACGACAGTCACGCAAAGCAATACGCCATCGACATCGTCAAGAACGGAGAGCAAATTCTGGTTATCTTTCCCGAAGGGGAGATCTTCTATCTGAACGAAAAGATTCAACCCTTTCACAGCGGCGTGGTCGAGATAAGCATGCAGGCGCTTCTGCAACAGCGAGAGAAGAACCCTGACTGGAAGGCGTTTATTGTGCCAATGGCGCTCAAGTATCATCACCATGGTCCCATCGAAGACGCCCTTGAGCACCGGATTGAAAAGATGGAGAGTCATCTCAATTTCAAGCCATCTAAAGAAGAGTCTTTCACCACCAGGCTGCGACGCATTCAAAGGGCGCTACTCGCCATGGAAGAGACCGCGCATAATATAAAGCAAGAGCTTCAGCACGACCTCTTCGAAGAGATAACCAGAACCGAAGAGGCGATTCTGTCTGAGATAGAAGCGACTCACCAGGAGATCAAAGTCCATCCATCACAGCTCATAGACAAAGCCTGGCAGCTTGGTGCCGCCATCAGAGAAGAGATGGCGAAGGACGATTCCAATCAAGAAGAACTCAAAAAAGAGCTGGCTGACCTAAAAGAAGTGGCGCAGCTAACCAGCTGGCATCCGGACTATATCGAAGAGAAAGCCTCTTTCGACCGGCTCGCCGAGCTGGTGCTCAAGCTGGAGCGCGAGCTGTTTAAGGTAAAACGCCCCAAACAGCTGACCCGCCGCGATGTCCATGTCACCATATCCGCCCCCATAGATATAAGCACTTTTATTCAAGACTACGAAGCCGACGCCCATGCTTTCCGGCACAGTTTCACCGAGGACTTGCAACAGAAAGTACAGGCGATGGTGGATAAGCTGGTGGAGAAGTGCGAACAGCTCTGAGGGCTTGAGTCCCGGCAGCAGCGCAGGCAAGCTTACTAAAGAATCCGGCAAAAGCCTGCCTGGGCGTACTTTTACGCGCCGTATCCTCAGAAGGTCGAAATTGCTATAATCAAACTAATCGGAAAGCCGGAAAGTCGCAAGAAGGTAATAAAACATGAAACGCTCCGTAGTCGTGCTCCTGATCGTGTCCTTTTTCGCCGCTGTGCCCTGTCAGGCGCAATTCATGAAGACGCTCAAAGACAGCTTGATCGGCTCCCAGCAGCAACAGATGGCGGCGCAGCCCACACTGATAGGCAACGTAAACCTGCCGCCGGGCGACTATATGATGACCAATGTCCAGTCCGGTCAGGCTTTTTATGTCGCGGTTCAAAATGGCCAGATGTATCTGACCAACCAGCAAGTTCAAACCCAGCAGAACCAACCTATCTACCAGCCCGGTCAGAGCGCCGGTCAGACAGGCAAGGGTATCTTGCAGAACCTGATCAGAAATCAGTTGACACCACAGACACAACCGCAGCAAGTACCATACCAGCAGTATTAAATGCTGCCGATTGATCTGGCAAATTTACGAATTTACGAACTTACGAACATGCGAACTTGAGAATCATCGAATCAAACGGGTCGCGATTAATCCGGCAAATGTATCGACACCGGTAAACCACCAGCCCAGATGGCTCTGGCAGTTCTGACAAATGGCATAGGACCAGGCATGGCCCGGAAACCAGGTATGTTCGAGAGTCGGGTTACCGGCATTGAGCGCGCCTGGAGCATCGCTGTAACAGAGAATATGAAACGAGAGCCCTGCCGGATTGCGAAAGGTATGCTCATGGGGCTCGACGGCCAGTGACGGACGGGTGATATCGTGATCGCAGAACTTGCATCGGATAGTCTTCTCCGGCTCTTCTTCCTGCAAAGTCTCAGGCATTGATACCACATCCTCTTTCTTTTCTGTGGCTTGATCGCGATCAGCTTCGCCCTTCTTTCGAAGGGTTATCACCGTCGATTCGGCTAGTGAATGAAATCGGCTCATAGATGCGATTCTGATAGTCCGCCCTGCCCTATCTACCTGTCCGGTTGGCAGTCTCTTGTTCGTAGTTTCCCTATAGTTTACAACCTGGTAAAAACATAAACTGGACCTATGAAAAAGATTTGGATCTACCCGGTCATATTTTCTGCCATCTGTGGATTCCTCAGTCCCTTAGCCGGACCGGAGATTTGCAATTCACTTAAACACATGCTGCCAGGCCTCCTTTTCTGCCTATTTTTCGCTCTGTACAATCCAAAGTATTTCAAGCTGCTTATAGGGGTCAGTATAGTGAGTGCAGCTTTTCTAGCACCGCTACGTGCGTACTACATCGCCGACAGTTATACAGTGATTTTTCAGCAAATCCAATTTGTATTGGTCAGTCTAACAATCGCCAATCTCTCAAATGGGACGCCAAAAGAGATCATCAAGTTCGACTTTGCCACTGTTATAGTCAGTTTTGCTATCGGAGCAAATCTAGTACTATGGCAGATTTCAAGAAATATCTACAGGGTATTTGAGCAAATCCCGAGCAGTAGCCTGGTTGGATATGATGTTGTCTTTGCCCAGGGCAAACTGCTTGCCGGAATAGCTTTCGGTGGCACTTTAGTAGCTTTGCCGGTAGTATTCATTGCCTGCTTCATCCTCCAGAATCGAAACCAGAAAAGAGCACAATTGTGCATGGCCGCTGCCCTGACCTGGTTGTTCGTGCTCCTGATGATGACGGTCATGCCTTTAGTAGTACCGCTATTCATGCATGTCAATCCATTCAGTACCACTATTGATCAACTTGCCATAATTCGCCATTCTTACAGATTGTGCTCTGCTGGAGTTGCGATTCCGATGACTATGCTTGCAGGAGTTATCGCATTGGTTCGGATTAGTCGTCACACGATAGCGAACTATGGATACTGCACCCACGAGAATTGCTCAATTCACAAAACTGCTCCTCTAGAACAAGCAGCGTAGAAAGCCGCTAGGCATTCAACGCGAGAGGGGCTGACCAGCTTTCATAGAAGCCTCAAGTTTTTGACGGCTCGAATCTATCTCTTTTGCTAAAGCAGGGTTCTGATTACCGGCGACCAGATTCTGTAATCGAGCCATCTCATAATAGCGAAGAGCCCGGACTGGTCTGCCTAGCAGTTCTTGAAGCCGAGCCTGATTATAGAAAGAGTTCAATATACGCATAGCCAGATGTCGACTCAAACCCCAGCCGGTAAGGGATCGTTCTATGGTGTAATCAGCCACTGTTGGATGTCCAGTCTGGCAATAACATAGCGCCAGCAGCGTACCTGGTTCCGGTCCTAATCGCTCAGGCTGTACAAAGAATAATCTACTCTTGAAGCCTTTCAAAAGAGTCAATTCTGCCTCTCTGAATTTACTCTGATTATAGTAAGCATAGGCCAGGTCAAGCTGGCTATCTCGATAAAACAAGAAATCCGCGGGAAGTCCCTCAAGCAACAACTCGGCCTGTTTGTAATCTTTCCTATTCAGACTTACCTTGCCATGCAACCATCGACTGGTAGCCTTGTCTTCTATTGAATCTGAGATCAACTTGTCAGCGCTATTCAATAACTCTTCAGCACCTGTAATATTTCCTCTCAGAATTTCAATTTGAACAAGTCGGTTCATAAACATACGCTTCAGATGTCTTTTCCCATTTCTTGAAGAGGTAGAATCAAAGTCACCTTTAGCCAGAGCTTTCTTGATCATCGCGGCAGCAGCATCGAACTCACCTTCTATCATATGCCAGTAAGCAAGATTTTGGATTTCTCCTAGCTTGTCATAACTAGACTTCGTTGATTCTAAAATCAAAACTGCTACTTTGCCGGCGCATCGCTCGATCTCTTTTTTCTCACTTCTTGAAAGATGTTTCAATCTGTCATTCAAATCTAAATACTGCTTGTTTGGCTGGAACGAGGAATCGTCCCGAGCAGGTTCAACCTTCAGGGACTTTACATCGATGCCGTATTTGATACCATCGGCAATCAAGCTATTTCGGCTAACACCATATAAAGAGCCGAGCGAGTCTTTGCAAGCTAGAGCATAGAAGGCGCTATGGAGCGCAGATTCAAAACTTTCCTTTGCCCAAACCGCGTCTTCTTCTCTGGCGCTCTTCAGAACTTTATAAGCGAGAACATAACCTCGATTCCGGACATCCTGGGCAAAGCCACTTTGATTGGAGATCGCCATCAAAAGATCATACTTTGTACGTCTTGTTTCGAGATCAGAACAATGAAGATCTCTAATTTGCTCCATGAGCTCCAGTCTCTTGCCGGGCTTAAATACAAAGAGTGAATCGCTTCTCGTTGTTCTGAACAATTTCAGCAGAGGTTTGAGAGACTTTTGATCAATATCATTAAAAAGATCCGAAAAGCACCAGATATAAAATGGAGACATTGGCCAGCTCATATAAAAGTCAGATCTGGGTAATCGTTCCAAAACCTCCATAGAACTAGCTCCACAGGTGGTCATCTCGTAAAGCAGATCAAGTCTTGCGTCGAGACTCTCCGAAACCGGATACTTCTCTAATGCCTTCAAGCGCATCAGCAGGTCGTCTAAATTAGCATCAGCAGCTCTGTTTTCATTAGGTTCGGCAGCAACAACAGTAGCAGAACAGAACTGGCTGACAGCCAGAACCAGGGTTAATGTCAAGACAAGAATCGATTTCAAAGCGGTGGTTGAGTTTACTATCGTCGGCTGCAAGATATTATAGAATAGCCTTAAATGAAGAAAAGGCAAAAGATATTAATAGCTTTACTGGGTCTACTTATAACTGGCCAATCAGCCCAGGCAAAAGAAGGACTTTTGGATTTCAGCGGCAAAACAATTCTGCCGTTTGAATACAGCAAGATTACACCTGTATCCGACGGCAAATTTATACTGTTCGTAGAGGAGATAGGCTTTAAAGCGCATCCAATGATCCCGGATCAGCCAATTTCTGTCTATTATAAGAATGCTATGACCTCAGCTCGATTAGTGGACGCTAACGGCAATCAGGTGGGAAGTCGAGACGACCTAGTCAGGGAAGCAGCAAAGTATGGACTATACGAAGCGAAAGACGACACCCCAAAGAAGTCACGAAATAAAATTCTAGATAGAGCCAGACTTTTAGAATCTCATAAAGCCGATAGCAGGTACATTGTCAAACAGGAAGGACAGATCTTTTCTGTGCTGGACAAAAACACAGGTAAGGTAGCGCTGTTTCCGAAGAGCGTTACTTTCGTGACTCAAAACAGGGCTATCGAAGCAGACACTCTTCTACCCTGTCGTTTCAAATCCAGCGAGAATAAATCTTTGTTCGGATCCGGAGGATACGGTGCCTGGGGATACTGCGATGTTAAAGGCACCATAGTGATACCACCTAGATTTGATTTTGCATCCGGTTTTGGAAATGGTATCGCCCGAGTGTCGTTTGATTCAAAGCAAGGAGTGATAGATAGAGCAGGGAACTGGGTCCTAGAACCAAGGTTTGCCGACATCAATATCCGTAGTGGTAATCGAATAATTGCTACGGAGCCTACTGCAACAGATAGGGAATGGAAAGGTACATACCAAAAGTCTCTTTTGTTCGCGAAGCTTTTAAATCAATATGAATTCATAGGCATGCCTGCCACTAGATTAAATGAACTCATACCTATCCAGAACTTCACCAATAGAGACTGCCATGCTGATGGAGTGATTGCAGACTTCAGAAGCTATGTATTGGAAGGCTCCTGCACTTCTTCATCAATCCTGGATTTCGCCCTGGATAAAGAAGGGAAAATTTTGGGTTGGCGCTACGGATCTTACACACACAGCTTCCCCAGAATTCAGCCAAATCTGCCTCTTATCACAGAGAACGTCGCCTCAGTTAATACCCTGAGAGGGCTGGAACCAGGCAATCTGGTACCAAAGTCAGAAGTAGAAGCTCTCAGGAAGTTGGAAACAGATCAAAGAATTAAAAACGCAGAGGACCAGTAGGATGAAACAAGGTCGGTCAGCATCACAAGAAAGAGCCGCGCAGCTAGAGGCACTCTGGGATCATCATTGCGAGCTGGAATTCAAGACTAAAGACGCAGAGTTGACGGTGGATTCGACCATGGTCGAGAAGCCTTATGTCAATCACATCCCCACCATGACCGGTGGCGCCGGACGCGAAGACTTGAAAGATTTTTACAGTCGTCACTTCATTCCGAAGCTTCCCGATGATACCACCATCGAAACCGTATCAAGAACCATCGGCGAAAACCGCCTGGTAGAAGAGCTTATCTTTCGCTGCACTCATGACCGCGAAATCGACTTTCTTCTGCCTGGTGTTCCTCCCACCGGCAAATATCTGGAGATTCCGACCGTAGCAATCGTGACCTTCGAAGGCGATAAAATCGCCAGCGAGCACATCTACTGGGACCAGGCTACGGCTCTTGTGCAACTGGGTGTTCTCGACCCGACCGATTTACCCGTCTGCGGGGTGGAATGCTCGAACAAGGTAACAGACAAGAGTCTACCGTTTCGGGACCTCTAAAACCTCAGAATTTAATCTTCCCCGTGCCGTTGTCGATAGGAATATGCTTGTGATTTCCGTGCTAGACTAACCTGCTTGCTATTTACTAGCTCTACAGGAACGTAAAACTATGGCTAATTGGAAGGTTCAACTTCTGGGTGACGACAACACTCTCACTCAGCTGGCGGTCGCGAATAAAACCCCCGAACTCTATATTGCCCGTGATGGCGTCGATTGTTTTCTCGAATCGACCGAGTTTGTCATGATGTCGGACCATCTGGAAGTTAAAGACAAGGCTGGAGCTATCATCGAAGCATTGACCACATCCGGCAAAGTGCCCGCAGGCACAACGCTTGGCATCGGCGTCATTTATAAAATGCACTACGACAACTCGAAAACGGTTTATAGAGACTAATCGAGTTAACCGAGCTAACCGAGCTCCCCTAGCCAGCGGCTGGTGCCGATAGCGGCGGCAACGCCTGTGGCGAAGCAGGCGGTGAGCAGATAGCCACCGGTAGGAGCCTCCCAATCGAGCATCTCGCCGGCGACGAAAACTCCCGGCATGTTTTTTAGCATAAAGTTCTCGTCTATAGCTTCGAATTTCACTCCGCCTGCGCTGCTGATAGCCTCTGCAATCGGTCTGGTGGCATCTATGGTGATTGGCAATGCCTTCACTAAACTAGCAAGCGTATCCGGTGCTTCCATTTGCTCGCGGGTCAGAAGCTCGAACAAAAGCGCTCTTTTAAGGGCGTCCTTGCCGAAACAGCCTTGAAGATGCCGGGATAAAGAGCGCTTCTCCCGGGGGCGCGACAGATCTTGCCGCACCCTCTCGGCGTTGCGTCCCGGTAAGAGATCGATATAGACAGTGGCTTTGCCATGAACTTTCAGATACTCGCGAATGCGCTTCGAAAATGCATAGATCAAACTGCCTTCGACACCGTATTCACTTATCAGAAGCTCACCTTCGCGGCTCTCGGTAACACCATCCAGATCGGTAAAGGTAAGCGACACCGCTTTCAGTGGCGACCCAGAGAACTTCTCTTTTAGATGATCGCTCCATGGTACTTCGAAGCCACAATTTGCGCTTTCGAAAGGAACAAACTCCACTCCCCTCTCTTGCAGCCAGGGTGCCCAGCTTCCGTTCGATCCCAATTGCGGCCAGCTCGCCCCGCCTAGCGCTAAAATAACAGCATCAGGTCTGGTGCTGAATTCCGTATCGACACTTTTCAATTTAATGGAATTATCTGAATCGATTCCGACCAGAGAATGTCTTGTGTTTATTCTGACACCCGCGTTGCGTATGCGATGAATCCAAGTACGCAATAGTGGTGCCGCCTTCATCTCTTTAGGAAAGACCCTTCCGGAAGACCCCACAAAAGTCTCTATCCCCAGGTCGTGAACCCAGGCGCACAGAGCATCGGGCGGAAACAGATCGAGCACGCTCTGTAGATTGGTCCTGCGGTCGCCGTATCGAGAGCAAAACGCTTCATAAGGCTCGCTGTGAGTGATGTTCAAGCCGCCCAGACCAGCCCGCAAGAATTTGCGCCCGACGGTAGGCATCGCTTCATATACATCGACCTCGGCTCCAGCGCCCGCAAGCAACTCTGCCGCCATCAATCCGGAAGGTCCACCCCCGATAACCGCCACAGTGCGACCGGCGATAGGCTGAATCGTGATTGGAGCTGAAGAATTAGTGGAGCCAGGCATAGAGGCATTGTAACCCGCCGGGGGCTTCTTCGAAAGGGGTACGGCGCCGTACAAGCTTCCAACGTAAACAAGGTAGACAAGGTACACAATGCTCACAGAATCGCCCTAGAATTCCAAGTCCAATCCACCCTTGTCTTGACCATTACCAACCATCAATCCCTTCCCTATTAGAGCGGCGAAAGCCCCGATTTTTCTATGCCAAAATCTGAGATCGCACCAGAATCTGCCGCCCCAGAGAGGCAGCCCCAGACGGACTCTATTGCTGCCGGCAGTGCCGCTGCATTTAACGACAGCTACGAGCCACCGCCGTCAGAGAAGAGTACTGCCTCTACGAACACTATCGGCGGAGATCAGCAAAACAGAAACGAGACGACGAATCTTGAAGGCAACAAAGAGTCGGATCTGTTTTCTGCTGCATACTCCAACTTTAGCCCCGACGACATGTCCGCGCTGAAATCCATGCGCAAGTCGGGCTCTGACTCCAGTGCCGATCCATCGATGAAAGACTTCGAGATGGATAAGTTTCAGCTAGTTGATTTTGAAGAAGAGGTCGAGTCGAACGGCGGGAATAAAGAAGGAAAAGGCGGAAGCGACTCCAATCCAGCCTTACCCAAAGAGGATGACAAACCGGCCGAGCCTCCGATGGATGGCGCACCAGCAGGCGACAGTGCCGCCACCAATGATACTGTCTCAGAGAGCCCTGCTTCTCCGGAAGAAGCAGGATTGAGCGACCAGGAAATAACCGATCGAATAGCGAAGCTGGACAGCGATAGCTATCGAGAGCGTGAGCGCGCCCGCAAAGAGTTGGTCGAAGCTCCAAACAAAGAAGAGGTTCTCGAAAGACTTCAGCAGACCTATGACGATCCTGTCTCGCTAGAACAACAGATGCAAGCTCAAAGAGCGATCCAAGAGATGGGAGGAAAGGTCGATAAAAACAGGCAGGGCGAGCCCCTGTCAAAAGAGCAGGTCAAAGAGCTGATAGGAGATCTCGACTCCGATAAATTCCAAGAAAGAGAGAACGCCAGAAATAAACTATCGAAAGCCGGAAATCCGGAAGAGGTAATGCAACAGCTCACCGAAGCGATGGAGCAAGAGAACTCACCTGTCACGCCGGAACTAGCCGCTTCCATCGCAACAGGGCTTGGGGCCTCGGCAAAGCCGGAACAACTTCAGGGTCTCTATGACACCATGAATGGAGGCGAGCTATCAGAACAAGCCAAAGGTCTTTATGAAACAGCCGTCAACGGCGGTCTTGCCAAAGCCGACAGACCAGTAACATTCAAAGACAGTCAGGGAAGACTGAGCGGCATGTATGAAGGCAGCCTGGATAATCCGATACTGACAGCAACTTACAATGAAGCAGGTCAGGTAGAACAGGGCTTTGCAAGAGGCACCACTTTCAGCCGCCAGGAAGACGGCTCGTATCTTCGCTCTGACGGCTTCAAAGCCGAGGATGTGACAGTTACAGAAAGCGGTCTGCGCTTCAAGTCAGAAGGCTCCAGTGGGTCTATAGAATGGCGCCCCAACGGTGATTCCAGCTTCTACGATGAGTCTGGCAAATGGAACTCGACTGTCACCAGAGATGGACGAACCATCACAGCGGACGGAACCTACTGGCCTCGTCCAAAAATGGACTAATTTAGATAATCGCCACCTTTGATATTGAAGTCTGTAACGCAGCGGTCACGCAGGTAAACTATGATCTAGCTGCCGATGCTCTGTTCAGAAAGAAGTCGACTCTGACCGGAATAAAAAAGGCAAAATCAGGGAATTATTCGCCAATTCTCGGTAGTCGAAAAAGTCTAGGACTGGAAACTGAACATAATAAGAATCCTGTGCATGCTATGGATCCATTCCATCGCATGCACAGGAAAACATAAGCAAACTGAACAGGTTCTATTTAGCAGTTACGAACCTTTCCTCTAAATCGGCCATCCTATCGAAACTCGGATCAAGGCGATCCTGAGCCAGAAAAGGAATCATCCAGCCCGGATATTCCGGCGGCAATTCGCTCACCGCATCCAGTCTCTCTATTTGGTCATTCGAGAGTTCGATATCGACTGCACCGATGTTATCTTCGAGCTGATCAATGTTTCTGGCACCTATAATCACCGATGTCACCGCCCTTCTAGTCAGAAGCCAGGCAAGGGCGATTTGTGCGACGCTACAGTTGTGTTCATTCGCTATCGGTCTCATAACATCGAGAATACTCCAAGCTCTCTCTTTATCTACAATAGGGAAATCAAAAGCAGAACGCCGACTGTTCTCCGGCTTCTGATTCTCTCTAGTGAACTTACCAGAAAGTAGACCACCAGCTAGAGGACTCCACACGAGTAATCCGGTTCCAGAGTTCTCCATCAATGGTATCAGCTCTCTTTCGAGGTCGCGGCCTGCTATAGAGTAATAGGCTTGTAAAGTATCGAACCGAGCCAGATTTTTGAACTCTGAAACATCAAGGGCACGCTGCAACCTCCATGCCGGAAAGTTCGAACAGCCGATATACCTCACTTTACCCTGGTTAACCAGAGTGTCAAGAGCTCTAAGTGTTTCATCAATCGGGGTAACAGAATCGTTTCCGTGTATCTGATAGAGATCTATATAGTCAGTCTGCAATCGTTTCAGACTCGCATCCACTGCTTCGATAATATGCTTACGCGAAGCACCGATATCATTATGACCGGAACCGACGCGTCCGCAGCATTTGGTAGCGATGACCACATCTTTCCTTTGAATTCCTAAATTTAAAAAGGCCTGTCCCAATATTTCCTCGCTCCCGCCTTCAGAGTAGATATCGGCAGTGTCGAAGAAATTTACACCTTTGTCCAGGCAATATTTCACGAGCTTGTCCGCCTCATCTTGCTGAGTGCCACCAAGCATCTTGAACATTCCTTTGCCACCATGAAAAGTCATGGCTCCGAAACATAACGTCGACACCAGCAGCCCGGTGTCACCTAGGGTTTTGTATTTCATTGTGGTGCTCCTTTTGGCTCCGAAAAACCAAATTGATTACATATTACTGTCGACTCCGACTATTTGCACTTATTCCGTTCCAGAAAAGATCAAACCCTGATTTTTTGTATAGTTCACGATTGTCTTGATCCTGTTTGATAAACTGCAAAGTAGTCTCGGCCTGGGCAGAAAAAATAGCAAGCATAAACTCATAAGGAACATCTTTTAAATCACCATCGGAGATGGCAGATTCGATTAGAGAGTTTAGTTGCGCAAACCGACTGAGTGTCGCGTCCACTACTTCGGGACTCAAACCAACCCAGACCTTGAGCTTGTGCATAACAGCCAATCCGTCAGGATTTTCTGCCCCCCAATCTATAAAGTTGTTCCAAACACGCCGAATCCCCTCTTCAGGAGTATCGGTGTCCAAGTGACCCGATAGCAAAGCATCCGCGAGATCGTTTTTGATCTCAGCATACAAAGTATTCATCAAATCGTCTTTACCTTTGAAGTATATGAAAAGCGTTCCTTCGGCCATCCCCGCCGCTTTAGTAATTGAAGCAGTGGAAGCCGAAAGTCCATTTTCCGCAAATACTTTTTTGGCGACCGACAGAAGAGCTTTGCGTTTCTCCTCGCTTTTAGGTCGAGCCATCTTTCCTCCATTAATGAGTGAGCATACACTCATTAAACAACAAAGTCAACTGTCAAATAGTATTCCATATATTCATTTATAACTTTGTCCATTACTGCAGCAATTCTTTAGTCGGGATAGAATCGCAAAAAAGTCACCAACTGTAAATCAAAGAGAGAATACTCTATACTGCCCCAGGTTGCTGAATATTGCGCAGCCTAAAGGGGGACCGCATAAGTGAGTGAGGGGGGTAAGACAACAGGATTTCGGTGGGTGGTGCTTGGACTCGTCTTCTTTATCACCATGGTCAATTATCTGGATCGCTCGGCGATTTCCTACGCTATCACAGATATCAAAGCCGAATTCGGACTAAACGATCAAGATTTTGGCTTCGTTGCCTCCGCATTCGGTATCGGTTATATGATTATGACCGTAGCAGGCGGTATCGTCGTAGACAAATGGGGTTCCCACAAAATCTGGGCGGCGGCGGCTTTTCTGTGGTCGGCATGCACCGCCATGATGGGTCTCGCCAGCGGCTTCTGGATTCTATTCGTCCTCCGAACGCTGCTAGGCATCGCCGAAGGTCCGCACTTCCCCGCGCTTACACGGGTGGTGGCAGACTGGCTGCCGATGTCCGAGCGCGGTCGCTCTACCGCCCTTGGTCTGGCTGCGGTTCCGCTTGCCTCTGTCATTGGTGCACCTCTTATAACCAGCCTTATTTTTCATATGGGCTGGAAAGAGATGTTCGTTATCCTGGGCTCCCTCGGTATCGTCTGGTCGGTAGTTTGGCTTATCGTGTTCAAAGACTATCCGGAGCTCAGTCCCTTCGTCAACGAGTCAGAGCTGAAACATATACGCGAAGGTCGTTCTGTAGACCGCAACAGAACAAGCAAAGAGATTCGTCATCAAGAGAGAATGGACGGTGCCACCACCTGGAAGTTCATGTTGCTCAATCCTTCTCTTTTAGCCAATAACCTCGCTTTCTTCTCTTTCGGCTATATTCTATTTTTCGCCCTCACCTGGCTGCCGGGATTCCTAGAATCAACCTATCACCTACAGCTAAAGCAAGTAGGCATGTTCTTGATAGCACCATGGCTTACAGCGGGTATTCTTCTAGCTTCAGCAGGGTTCCTTTCAGACTGGCTCTGGCATAAGACAGGCAGCGCCCGCAAAGCTCGCTCTCATATGATCTGGATCTGCCAGCTTCTTTCTGCCCTCAGCTTTATTCCGGTGATGTTCACCAACGATCTTACCGTTGCTATCACATCCATATCGCTAGGTGTCGGCTTCGGTCTAATGCCGAACGCCGCTTTCTATGCCCTCAACTGTGACCTCGCCAAAGATAGAGCCGCCACCAGCCAGGGTATCATGAACTGCTGCTTTGCTCTGGCGGGTATTCTGGCACCAGCAGTCACCGGCATTCTCGTCCATCACACAGGCAACTTCAACGCTCCGTTTGGGCTGCTTGTGGTCCTCAGCCTGATGTCTGTGCTGGCGGTGCTGTTCTTCCAGAAACCCGACGAGCACTTAAACAAGAACGCCTGAAGAATTCAAAGTCCCATACTATAAGAAACTTCCATGAGAGTGATTCCGATACTCATGACAAACTCGATCGCCATGATAAATATCGCAAATATTCGAAAGCCCTTCCAGTGTTTTGACTGGAAAACAACTATTAGTACTCCAATAAAGGTAAGGACAAAAATAGATATCAGGTCGAACGCGACTCCAACCGTCCAGTGATCAATACCCACGCTAGATTGAAGTTTGCAGTGACAATAAGAACCCCACAGCAACATTAAAGACAATGGAAGCAATGGCATTAGTGGTAAAAGAATTGTCGTTGGCAATTTTCTGTCTTTTGAAACCACTAAGATTGCAATCACAGCTAATAGTAAAACAACAAGATAGGTCCCACCGAAAGTTTGGGAAACGACATATCCTGCGGCACTGAGCATAGAGCCCAAATCAACAGGACTGAACCAGTCGGGAGGAAACCGGCTATAAACTGCTCCGGCGACTCCAAGCACCGCTGCTGCAATCAGGGCGATTGAAACGATAGATGATTTGGAGCGGGCAATACTGTTCGTCATAGCAACTTCGCCTTCGATGTTAGATCTATAATACCCCAGGGTATCGAACCTCGCCGGCTTCAATAAGGGAGAACCCCACTGGGTTGGACTTTCGCCCTTGAGAGAGCCCCCTCTCCTAATTTAAGGATCGGCGAGGTCATCCAACTGTGCAAAAGCGTTGTGAACATTGAAATCACCCTTATAGCGGGAGTAATGGCATGGATATCAGTAGAATCGGAAGAAAAGCGATATTTGCCCTGTCGGCATTAGCAACCCTTGCAGGAGCTTTTCCTGATGCGGCGATAGCCTCGGACAATCTACGCTGGGGCTTTGTCAACAAAGAAGGAAAGATGATAATCCAGCCTAAGTTCCTCGAAGCAGGGACGTTTTCAGAAGGACTGGCGCCGGTTAAAACAGATGCGGGCTGGGGTTATCTAGACAGAAGCGGCAAAGTGGTGCTGGAAGGCTTCGACCAAGCCGGGGTCTTTAGCGACGGACTGGCTGCGGTCAGAATCCCGTCTAGCGGACCGCTTGTCGAAAAGCTGGGCAAAGACAGCGCAGAACAGTGGGGTTTCATCGACAGCACAGGAAGCTTCGTAATCAAGCCACAGTTTCAAGATGCCGGACCTTTTCGCGAAGGGCTGGCTGCGGTAGCCTCTGGTGGCAAATACGGTTTCATCGACCGAGATGGAACGTTTGAGATAAAGCCGCAATTCGACCTCGCTTGCAGTTTCTCTGG
>CAZCBH010000048.1:0-35758 GCA_964496875.1 uncultured Candidatus Obscuribacterales bacterium
TCCCGCTCCATTTTTATACGACCATCCAGAGTCTGGGTGGTCGTTTTTTTTTTTCTGTGTAGGATAACTGTGGTCTCTATAACGGATAACTGAGATGGGCTTCCCCTTACCTCATAATGGAGAGACAGGTAGTGATTGAGCTAGCTGGAACGGGTAAAGCTTAAATAAGGCAAGTTGTCCATAGAAGTTACCGAGGCCTCTTATGAGCGAAGAAAGCAAAGAGTTAGAGGGTTCCGAAAATCAAGCCGATCAGGTCGATGAAGCCGATCAAGGCGAGGAGCCGAAGGCTGAAGAAAGCAAGGAGACCACCGAGAACAAAGGTGGAGCCTCCGATGGCGTCTTCAAGCGGCGTACTCTATACCAGGCTTCCATGGAATCCTTCAAGTATGTAAACAGCATCTCCCAGGATGAGGCTGTCAAAGTTCGGGATTCGGACCGAGCCACCAGTATCGCTCTTCTAATCACTTCGATAGGCACAGTTGCAGCCATGCTCATCGAGCAGGCTGCCGCCCATCGTATGCCGTTGTTAATCGCCTGTGACGCCCTCATCGGTGTTTCCATTCTTATATATCTGGCTAACCGCTTCGGCATCCTTACAACATTCAACCCCCGACAGGCTCTTCTTTCCTGGCAATTGATGATGGGGGCGGCCTTCTTCGGTATATTTCTGACCATCAATCTGGCTCTGGTTCTGGGCATGTTTGTTGTGGCAACCACTCCGGTGGATCCGACCGGCTTTTGAGCTTCTCGTTTCGTTAATGTTCCATAGAAGGTAAAGACATTAGGCTAAAGCCGAAAATGCTCCGGTGGTCGTGATAAAATCCGGTTCTGTCAGTGCGCGGGCTTATATACGGCTCACTGCTTGAATTCATGTTGTTTATGGGGCTTGAGTAGAATATGAAGGTTACCCTTGACCGGGAAGGTAAAAACGTTGTTCGTGTAGGACTGGAAGTCGAAGCAGACAGGGCCACGAGAGCCTATGAGAAAACCTGCAGAGATTTGAGCAACCATGTCGAAATACCTGGTTTTCGTAAGGGCAAGGCGCCTCGTAACATCATAGAGAAAAGATTCGGCCGGGATGCAATTAAACAGGAAGCCCTGGAGCGCCTCTTACCCGAGCTGCTTCAGCAGGTGATCACCGACAAGAAGCTCGATATCATCACCCGACCCGAAATCATCGAGTGTAAATTCGAACTGGGCGAGCCCCTTACCCTGGCAGCCAAGTTCGAGATTCGTCCCGAAGTGAAGCTCGGTACATATAAAGGTGTCGAAACCGATGTTCCGGAAGCGGTTATTCCGGAAGACGCTCTGAACAAAGCTTTAGAAGGCATCGCAGAACAGCATGCTGCTGTCAACAAAATCGATCCCCGCAAGATAAAGATGGGAGACCACGTGCTCCTCGATTTCGAATGCTATGTCGAAGAGAAGTTGATTGAAGGCGGCAAGGCAGAGAACCTCCCCCTGGAAATTAAAGAAGGCGCCTTCGTCGAAGGCTTCTGCGAGCAGCTTGTCGGTAAAGAGCCCGGCAACGAATTCGAAGTGGAAGTGACCTTCCCCGAGGAATATCGCAATCCCGAATTAGCCGGCAAGCCGGCCAAGTTCAAAGTCAATCTCAAAGAGCTCCGCGAAAAGGTGGTGCCCGCTGTCGATGACGAACTGGCTAAGAAAGTCAACCATGAATCCCTCGATGAGTTGAAGAAAACCATCGAAGCCAAGATGGATGAAGAGATTAAATACGAGAACGAAGCCCGGGCTCAGAAAGCCGTGGTGGATGCGGTGGTCGAGAATTCGAATATCGATATTCCTGATACCATGATCGACCGTGAATATGAGCTTTTGATGGAACAGATCAAAATGCAGATTCAGCAGATGGGTCAGGACTGGGAAGAGTTCCAGAAGATGGAAGACTTCGAGTCCTTGAGAAGTTCCAAGCGGGATGAAGCTTCCCAGAGAGTTCTTCACAGCCTGGTGCTCGGTGCCGTGGTCAGAGCCGAAGATATGAACGTCACCGAAGAAGAGGTCACTCCTTATCTGAACGAGTACGCCATGCGCAACAATATTCCGCCGGATAGATACGCCGAGATCTTCCAGGATGAGTATGTTCTGCGGCAGATCACCGAAGAGGTCCTTACCGGAAAGGTAGTTGACTTCCTGGTCAGTAACGCCAAGATCAACTATGTACCTGATACCGAAAGCAGTGACAAAAAAGAATCTAAGAAGTCATCTGCCAAGAGCGCAAAAAAAGAAGAGAAGGCTGAGAAAGCTGATAAGGCTGACAAAGAAGACAAAGATGACAAGCCTAAGAAAGACGCCAAGAAGAAAGAAAAAGCTGCAAAAGCAAAAGAGTAATTCTTACAAAGGTTGGCTCAGTTAGGATAAAATTAGTCATCCTTTAATTGGAAGAAGCAGGAGATAAACAAATGTCGAATAAGGAAGGCAGAATGGAAGAGTACAGAAATGTATTGGATATACACAGCATGAGCTCCCTGGTGAGCCCTGTCTCGGCCTATCCTCCCACCGTTATCGAAACCACCTCTCGTGGCGAGCGCGCTTTCGATATCTTTTCCCGGTTGCTGAGAGAGAGAATCGTTTTCCTCGGTACTCCCATCGATGACAACATCGCCAACATGATCGTCGCTCAGCTCCTTTTGCTGGAAGGCGAAGATCCGGAAAAAGACATTCGTCTCTATATCAACTCTCCTGGTGGGTCAGTTACCGCCGGTCTGGCTATCTATGACACCATCCAGCATATCCGCTCCGATGTTGTCACCATCTGTCTCGGACAGGCTGCCAGCATGGGTGCTTTCCTTCTCGCTGCCGGTGCCAAAGGCAAGCGTATGGCTCTGCCTCATTCCAGAATCCTGATTCACCAGCCCCTTGGTGGTGCCCAGGGTCAGGCAACCGACATCGAGATCCAGGCTAAAGAGATCCTGAGAATCAAAAGACAGCTCAACGAGCTTCTTTCCGAGCACACCGGCCAGTCGGTCAAGAATATCGAGAAAGATACGGATCGTGACAACATCATGACTGCCGTTCAAGCCAAGGAATACGGTCTTGTCGACCAGGTGATCGAACGGCTCGAAGACGCTCCGAATCTTTCGGCTGTCTAACTTAGAGCCCCCAGGGTCTGAATTAGGAAATTAGATAGATTAATGCGTGCCAATCTGTCAATATTAGGATAGGATAATAGTCGAGGGTAAGGGTCGAGTTTTATCTTGAAAACCTGTACAATCGACTTTGAATCCTCGGGATCAATCAAATAAATAAGCTAGATAGGGTTACCATATGTCTCCCAATAAGTCGGACAATCGTTTGAAGTGCTCTTTCTGCGGAAAAAGTCAGGACCAGGTCAAGAAGCTGATAGCCGGACCCGGTGTCTACATCTGCGATGAATGTGTGGAGCTCTGCAACGAGATTCTTGATGAAGAGCTGTTCGAGGGCGGTCCCGCCCAGAGCGCTCCTCCCACCGAGAGCCCTGAGCCGCAACCCATGGAGATTCCAAAACCTCATCAGATAAAGGCTCATCTCGATGACCATATTGTCGGTCAGGAGACAGCCAAGAAGATCCTGTCGGTCGCTGTCTATAATCACTATAAACGAATCACCCACAACGCCGAAGAGGGTGAAGGCAAAGTAGAGATTCAGAAAGCGAATATCCTCACCATCGGTCCTACCGGTTGCGGTAAGACCCTCCTGGCTCAGACCCTGGCTAAGTTTCTGGATGTACCTTTCGCCGTGGCCGATGCCACCACCCTGACCGAAGCCGGTTATGTCGGTGAAGACGTAGAGAACATCCTGCTTCGGCTTTATCAAGCCGCCGATTACGATATTAAAAGAGCCGAGCGCGGCATTATATATATCGATGAAATAGACAAGATCTCCCGTAAGTCCGAGAACACCAGTATCACCCGTGATGTGAGCGGTGAAGGTGTTCAACAGGCTCTTCTCAAGATGATCGAGGGCACTGTGGCCAATGTTCCTCCGCAGGGCGGCCGCAAACACCCCCATCAAGAGTTCATTCAGATAAACACCGCTAACATTCTCTTTGTCTGCGGTGGTGCCTTTGTCGGTCTCGACAAGATTGTCGAAGCGCGTACTTCCAACAATCGCAGCATCGGCTTCGGCGCCGATAAACCGCTTACCTCCTGGGAGCGCGAGCAGAAGACCAGCAAGATCCTGATGGAGACTTCTCCTGACGATCTGATCAAATTCGGTCTGATTCCCGAATTCGTCGGTCGTATCCCTGTAATCGCAGTGCTCGAAGCCCTGGATGCCGAAGCGCTGGTCAAGATTCTGGTCGAGCCCAAGAACTCTCTGGTCAAGCAGTACAAACAACTTTTGAAACTGGACAATGTCGACCTCTCCTTCGAGGACGATGCAATCAAAGCCATCGCCGAAGAAGCGCTCAAGCGCAAGACCGGCGCCCGGGCATTGCGTTCTATCGTCGAAGAGATGATGCTCGACATTATGTACGAAGTGCCGTCGCGGGACGACATCAAGGTCTGCCGGATCACTAAAGATCTGGTCGACAAGCGTTCTACCGCCGAGCTTCTAGACATTAGAAAGCATAAGAGCAAGGGTGAAAAAGAGAAGGCCTCTTAAGTCACCACCTAACTGATGACCCTAGAAAAAACACCAACCAATACCGTGGCGGACTTGAGTACGACCATCTTTCCTCTCATTCCCATGCGGGATGTGGTCGTCTTCCCCCAGATGGTGACACCGTTATTCGTCCACCGGGCCAAGTCTATAGCGGCTCTCGAGCAGGCACTGCTTCGCGATGATCGGCTGGTGGTACTGGTCGCTCAGAAAGACCCCGAGACGGAGGACCCTGTCGAAGAGGACCTGTATCGCATCGGCACCCTGGCCGAAGTGATGCAGATGCTCAAACTTCCGGATGGCACGGTGAAAGTTCTGGTGGAGGGCTCCTGCCGCATCTCTTTGACCGAATTCGGCGAGAACGGAGAGAACTTCACCGCCAAGGTGACCGACTATCCTGAAGAAGAAAAGGACGACGCCGAGACCAAGACTCTGATAAGAGTTTCGGTAGAGAAGTTCGAGCAGTATGTCAAATCCACCAAGAAGATAAATCCTGAAAGCCTGCTTGCTGTCTCTGGTATCAACCAGCCGGGACGGCTTGCCGACATCATCGCCACCTATCTGGGGCTGGAGCTGGATGAAAGACAGAACTGTCTCGAGATAACCGACAGCTTCGAGAGGCTCGAGTTTGTCAGCCGACTGCTTTCTAGAGAACTCGAACTGGCTAATCTAGAACAGCAGATTCACGACAAAGTGCGCTTCAATCTGGAGAAGACTCAAAGAGAATACTATCTGCGTGAGAAGATGCGGATTATTCAAGATGAGCTCAATCAAGATGGTGAAGCCGGCGGTGAAATTGCCGAGTACAAGGCCAAGATCAAGAAGTGCAAGATAAAAGGTGTCGCTCTTGAAAAAGCCAATAAAGAGCTGCAGCGCCTCGAGAAGATGATGCCCCAGAGTGCCGAGGCATCGGTAATTCGCTCTTATTTAGATACTCTTGTCTCTTTACCCTGGGCTAAGCGCAGTAAAGAGAAAATCGACGTGGAAGAAGCGCGTGCCATTCTCGAAGAGGATCATTATGGGCTCGAGAAGGTAAAAGAGCGCATCATCGAATATCTGGCTGTGCGCAAGCTCTCCAGCCAGCAGCAGGGCACCATATTGTGCCTGGTAGGCCCGCCCGGTGTGGGTAAGACCAGTCTTGCCAAGTCGATAGCAAGAGCCATGCACCGAAAGTTCGCCAGGATAAGCCTTGGCGGGGTCAATGACGAAAGCGAGATTCGCGGACACCGTCGTACTTATATCGGTGCCATGCCCGGTCGTATCATCCAGGCAATTAAACAAGCCGGCACTAAAAACCCGGTTATTTTGCTCGATGAAATCGAGAAGATGACTCGCAGTTATATGGGCGATCCGACAGCGGCCATGCTGGAAGTACTCGATCCGGATCAGAACCAGAACTTCTCCGATCATTATCTTGATGCACCGTTCAGCCTGAGCGAAGTGGTCTTTATCGGCACGGCAAACGCTCTCGATTATGTGCCAAGACCGCTTGCCGACCGGCTCGAGGTCATTCAGATATCGAGTTATACAGAAGAAGAAAAAATCAAAATCGCCGAATTGCATGTTATTCCTAAGACCCTGGAGAAGCATGGTCTCAAAGAAAAACAGCTTCGTTTTCAGCCTGCCGCCATCGCCAGAATGATTCGGGAATACACCAGAGAAGCCGGTGTTCGTAATCTAGAACGGGCGGTGGCTTCTATATGTCGTAAGGTTGCCACCAAGGTCGTAACAGGCGAAATTAAATCAGAGAAGATAACACCACTTTTGGTGCCTGTCTATCTCGGTCCGCCTAAAATAATTAGAGAAGGCGAGAAGAAAACTGCTCAAATCGGTCTGGTGACAGGTCTTGCCTGGACCGAGACCGGCGGCGAAACTTTGCAGGTTGAGGTTAATACCATGCCTGGCAAAGGCAACTTGCAGTTGACCGGACAACTGGGCGATGTGATGAAAGAGTCGGCTCAAGCTGCTTTCAGTTATATTCGCTCCCATGCAGAAACTTTCGATATTGATCCGGGTTTCGAAGAGAAGCTCGATATTCATATCCATATCCCGGAAGGCGCCATTCCAAAAGACGGTCCCTCTGCCGGTGTGGCGCTCTCTACCGCGCTTATCTCAGCCTTTTGCAAGAAGCCTGTGTTGCCCGATGTGGCCATGACCGGTGAGATAACACTCAGGGGGCGGATTCTTGCTATCGGCGGTTTAAAAGAGAAGGTCCTCGCCGCTCTTAGAGCCGGCATAAAGACCGTTATCTTTCCAATCAGTAACGAAAAGGATCTGGAGAACATTCCGGACTATGTCAAGGATAAGCTCGAGCTGGTACCGGTCTCTCATCTAGATGAAGTCTATCCGCTGGTTTTCGGCGAGCTTGGAAAGTTCAAAAAAACATCGACGGCGGCCAGGTCAGTCAAGAGCAAAGCCAAAACTGCTTCTGCGACTAAGCCAAAAGAGAAGCCAATAACAAAGCCCAAAACAAAAGCGAAGACCAGGACAAAACCTAATTCAAAAAGCCGTCGATAAAGAGTCTTCTAGAAGCCCTTTCTGAGCTGTTTTTCGACACCCATTGTCAAGTGCCGAAAGCAGCGTAAATACTAAAGTTTAGCTGGATTTTCGGCAACTATTGATATGATCTCCAGCAACAGGAGATCTGTTCTCTGTCTCGGGCAGTGGAGCGGTTTTTTGCTTGTTTCAGAACAGTCTGAAAAGAAAAACCTCGAAGATGGAAAGGGGG
Organism: uncultured Candidatus Obscuribacterales bacterium; assembly: GCA_964496875.1. Classification (GTDB taxonomy): domain Bacteria; phylum Cyanobacteriota; class Vampirovibrionia; order Obscuribacterales; family Obscuribacteraceae; genus RI-106. The sequence continues at coordinate 7,328 of CAZCBH010000048.1, forward strand.
TCGAGTATGGTTACCACAAAATCCAAGAATAAAGAATTCATAGATCGGGATAAACACTGCGTCAATCAGGTGCTCTCCAGGCTGGCGCCGATTGTCGCCGAAAGAGGTGAAGGCTCTTATCTCTATGATGTGGACGGTAATAAATACCTCGATATGACCACCGGCATCGGTGTAACAAACGTCGGGCACTGTCACCCCCGGGTGGTGGAAGCCATCAGAGAACAGGCTTGCCAGCTGATTCACACGTCGGTAACCACTTACCATCGCAAATATATCGAGACCGCCGAGAAAATAAAATCGCTCTCTCCCGGCAGACTGGACAGCGTCTTCCTAGCCAATAGCGGCGCCGAATGTGTCGAGGGTGCGGTCAAGTTGGCAAAATATGTCACCAACAGACCGGGCATGATCAACTTCCTGGGCTCTTTCCACGGAAGAACCCATATGTGCATGGCTCTCACCACCTCCAAGCTTTATTACAAAGACATGATGGAGCCACTGCCTCCGGCAATTTATACCGCTCCTTTTCCTTATGTCTTTCGCTCCAATACCCCGGACAATCCGGAAGCCGTAGTAGACGAGACCTTTAGACAAATAGACGTTCTCTTCAACCAGTTCATCAGCCCCAAGCAGGTTGCAGCTTTTGTTGTAGAGCCGATTCTTGGAGAAGGCGGTTATGTAGTGCCACCCGATAGCTTCTTGCCCCGTCTTCGCAAGCTTGCCGATCAACACGGGATCATGCTGATTATCGACGAAGTGCAGAGTGGTTTCGGTAGAACCGGCAAGATGTGGGCCATCGATCATATCGGTGTCGAGCCCGATATCCTGACCATGGCTAAAGGCATCGCCGCCGGTATGCCACTTGCCGCTTTCGTATCGCGCAAAGAGCTGACTGACACCTGGCCGGCTGGAAGACACGGCACCACCTTTGGTGGTAACCCGGTCGCCTGTGCCGCTGCCCTCGCCAGCATGCAGGTGATTGAAGAAGAAAAACTCGCCGAGCGCGCCGAGAAGCTGGGCAACGAGCTGATGACCCGCCTCAAGAAGCTGGCCGAAGACAGACCGCATATCGGCGAAGTCCGCGGTCGTGGTCTAATGATCGGCATCGAGTTCTGCGATAAAGACGGCAAGCCCAGTAAAGAATGGGTGGATAAAGTCGTCAAAAGTTGCCTCGAAAACAACATGCTGGTCCTATCCTGCGGTCAGGCCGGACAGGTAGTCCGTCTGATTCCGCCTCTGACCATATCTGATTCGGAAGCCGAGAAAGCCCTGGAGATCCTCGAGATCGCAACCAGAGCCTAATAGAAGTTGCCTCATTCATACAAAGTCAGGAGATGATTCGATGACTAAAACACTAGAGAAAACCAAAACCTGTCTCAACCTGATCGGGGGAGAATGGGTCAAATCCAACACCGGAAAGACCTTCACATCTTATAGCCCTGCCAACCAGGAAGAAGTGATTGGCAGCTTCGCCGATTCTGACGAGACCGATGTCAAAAAGGCTGTTGATGCTGCCGCCAAGGCTTTCGAAACCTGGAGAAAAGTACCCGCTCCTGAAAGAGCCGAGATCATCTTGAGAGCCGGTTTGCTGCTGGAAGAGCATAAAGAGAGTCTTGCCAAAGACATGACCCGCGAAATGGGCAAAGTACTAAATGAAGCTCGCGGCGATGTTCAAGAAGCGATAGACATGGCTAAATATGCCGCCGGAGAAGGTCGCAGAATGTTCGGTATGACTGTCCCTGCCGAGATGCGCAACAAATTCGCCATGGCGGTGAGAGCGCCTCTGGGTGTGGTCGGTATCATCACTCCCTGGAACTTCCCGGTCGCTATCCCTAGCTGGAAGATTCTTCCTGCTCTGGTTGCCGGTAACACGGTCGTTTTCAAGCCCGCCACCGACACGCCTTACTGCGCTTATCGCTTTGTCGAGATTCTGCAAGAAGCAGGACTTCCTCCGGGCGTAATCAACTTTGTCACCGGATCCGGTTCCAGAGTCGGGAATCCTATAATAGAAGACCCCCGCGTCAGGCTCATCTCTATCACAGGCTCCTCTTTTACCGGTCGCAAAGTAGCCGGTCGTTGCGGCGAGCTAATGAAGAAGATCTCCTGCGAACTGGGCGGCAAGAACGCTATCTGTGTGATGGATGACGCCAAACTCGAACTTGCTGTCGATGGCGCACTCTGGGGCGCTTTCGGTACCACAGGCCAGCGCTGCACAGCTACAAGTAGAGTCATCTTACATAAAGATATCTACGAGAAGTTTGTCGACATGTTCGTCAAGCGCGCGAAAGAGCTGAAAGTAGGCGATGGTCTCGATCCTTCTGTCGATGTCGGTCCGGTGGTCAACAAAGACCAGCTCAAGAGCATCAACGAGTATGTCAAAATCGGCCAGGACGAAGGCGCCAAGCTTCTTTTCGGCGGCAAAATCCTGGACAAGGGAGACCACGCCAAAGGTTGCTTCCACGAGCCCACCATATTCGGTGACGTGAAGCCGAACATGCGTATCGCCCAGGAAGAGATCTTCGGACCGGTGGTCGCCCTCATCAAGGTGAACAGCTTCGAAGAAGCCATCGAAGTGGCTAACGGAACCGAATTCGGTCTTTCTCTCTCTATGTACACCCAGGACGTCAACCGGGCATTCAATGCCATCAATGACCTCGAATCCGGTATCGTCTATGTGAACGCTCCTACAATCGGCGCTGAGATTCAGCTTCCTTTCGGTGGAGTGAAACAAACTGGCAACGGTCACCGCGAAGCCGGCACCACCGCCATCGATCAGTTCACCGAGTGGAAGTCCATCTATGTAGACTACTCCGGTGTCTTGCAGAGAGCCCAGATAGACAACCACGGAGACAAGAAATAAGTACTCCGTTTTAAGGGACGGGAGCCTCAATCCGGGGCTCCCGCTAAAGTTTTAATCAGTTAGTTTTTTCAACACTTATTTATCAGGAATTGGAGATTAGGAAGATGAATTTCGATTTCACCCCGGAGCAACTGGCTATTCGTAAGCACATGCGTGAATTTGCGGAAAGAGAGATTGTTCCCAAGGCTCAAATGAACGACCGCAACTGCAAGTTCGATTGGGATATCGCCAAGAAGATCTTCAAAGAAGGCTTCCTCGGCTGCCCTGTTCCGGAAAAATACGGCGGTCTCGGCCTCGACTATGTCGCCTACGGTCTTATGACCGAAGAGGTCAACAGAGTCTGTTCCTCGACCAGAACTCTCTTCTCGGTGCAGACCTCTCTGGTGGCTCTCACCATCCTCAAATGGGGAACCGAAGAGCAGAAGATGGAACTGCTTCCCAAGCTCTGTAGCGGTGAATTCATCGGCTGCTACGGTCTCACCGAGCCCGAAGCCGGCAGTGACGCCGCCAATCAGCAGACCAAAGCCGTCAAAGACGGAGATGATTACCTCCTCTCCGGTCAGAAGACCTGGATCTCTTGTGGTTCCATCGCAACCCACGCTCTGGTGTTCGCCACTGTAGACCCCAGCCTCGGCCATAAAGGCATCACCTGTTTCATCGTCGACACCAAATCGAAAGGCTTCACCGCCCAGGAGATCAAAGGCAAACTCGGTCTGAGAGCCTCCGACACCTCCAGCCTCTTCCTCGACGAAGTAAGAGTGCCCAAAGAGAACATTCTCGGTAATGTTGGCGACGGCTTCAAAGTAGCCATGTCCGCCCTCGATAACGGACGATTCTCGGTGGCTGCCGGTGCTGTCGGCCTTGTCCAGGGTTGTATCGACGCCTGTACGAAATATGCCATGGAGAGAATCACCTTCGGCAAGCCCATCGGTGAACACCAGCAAGTGCAAGCCATGATCGCTGACATGGTGGCAGATTGCGAAGCCGGTAGACTGCTTTATCTGAGAGCCGCTCACTTGAAGAACCAGGATGTTAGAAACACCCTCGAGACTTCTATCGCCAAGCTCTTCTGTGGCGAAGCTGCCAACAAAGCCGGTCACAACGCCGTGCAAATCTTCGGTGGCTACGGCTTCTCCGATGAATATCCTGTCGAGAGATTCTTCCGTGACGCTAAGGTTTTGAACATCTACGAAGGAACCAGAGAAATCCAGAAGATGATCATCGCCCAGGATGCCCTCGGTATCCGCTATGCCAACGGCAAGCAAACAGGCAGACCGACTGCCCTTGCTTACGTCGGCTAAGCCGCGTTTCCAAAACAACATTGCGTGCCAGATTATTTATCTAAACGAGAAATTCTCTGGCACGCTTCCCTTTTCAAGGTCGGAGCTTGATCAATGTCAGAAGAAACGAATGCAAATGATGTCAATGACGTAAATGACGTAAATGACGTCAACGAAATGGACACGCCCAACCCGCCGGTGCGCTTCGAGATCTTCCCCAACGAACTCTTTGCCACGGTCAATCTCCACGAAGTGCGCCAGGGCGAAGAGAGTTTCTCTTGCTGGTCCTTTGTGAGCGAAGGGCTATCACGGCTCGGTCAGCGCGAGCTTGCCATGTTGATTCGCAAACAAGAAGATCAGAGTGACAACGACTATCCGACAGACGTTCTTGGATTCTTCCTGACAGTGCGCCGCTACGCCACGGAGCAGAATGTTTTTATGGAAGGCGATATCACCGAATTTGGTGAAAGTGGATTTTTGGATCCGAAATTCAAAGCGCTTGCCTATGTCCGCCCCCTTGGTCTCTATGGTGCCGAAAACACCGATAATCTCTTGAATTGCATATTGTTGAGCGAAGAGGAGCTGGAAGTGGCTCGACGCTTCGGTCTCTCGAGAGTGGTATCGCTTCTGGGGCATAAGTTCAATCATTATCCCTGTCCTCCCTGGGTTGATCTGGCGAGAGCTTCTACGGTGAATGAAAAGCTTTCTCAAGATATGAACGAAAGTATTCTCGCCAAAGTTCCTTTCATGAGCATTCCCCATGTCAGGGTCTGTCTCTGTGTCGATACCCTCAAGATATTTTGCCGCAAAGGCACCCATGAATTTATCCGCGAGTTTCTCAAGCAGATCCCTAAGGAAGCACCGCTTTCCATAGGCTGCGACATAGACCCGGCTGCCAACGCAATGCTGGTCTGGCAGGCCACAATGGACAACGGACCCTCGGCGATAACGCCGCCGGGAAGCGACGGCACAAGAGTAGCCGGCTGCTCTCTTCTGGTCTTCCCCGAACAAGATTCTACGAACGTCCAGGTGATAGAAGACAGCTTCTTCCTCAGTCTTAGAACCGAAGACTGGGAGAAGCTGCGCAACGCTCTCATGACCGGCAAAGCGAGCTCTGTTTCAGCACATCCGGGCGGCAAAATAGAAGTGGAATGGTACGAGGAGAGTCCCGAGGTGGCATCGTTGCCGGTGCCGGAGACCATGGATCATGTTCCGGACCTGCCCACCATCGAGCATGCCGACGGCTGCGGCAAAGTCCTGGAAGCCGAGCTGAAGACAGAAGAAGAAGCCGTTCTTGCCTCTATCAATCCTCGAATTCTGTGTCAGTACATCGAGGCAATAGAGATGACCGTGCTCGGCTATTTCATCGACCGTCGTGCCGAATCGGCCAAGACCATCACCCTTGACGCGGTTATAGAGCCCGATGAAAGAGTGAGCTGGAAACTAGCAAGCGAACCCGAGCAGGATGATATCGAACTCAAAGGTATTCAGATAAGACTCGGCGACCTGCCGGTGCCTGCCCTGATGTCTTCGCCGGTGGAGTTCGCAATTAAATTTCAGATTAACGCCAGCCAGGCTTGAGAGCTTGTTTGAAATTCGGTTATATTAAATCGCCGAGGACTAGTCCCTTGGTCACGAATTAGTCATATCTTCTTGCTAGCTTAGTCTTAGAATCGCAAATTGCTCTACCTCGTTTTAGAGAAGAAAATGAAGGAATCCCAGGGAAACCGCTCCGGTCAAAACGACCTCGGAGAAGAACTCAGCCAGAATCTGAGGCAGCAATTGCCTCCTTCCCAGACCGACGAGATCAAAGCCCTTTTGATCAAGGCGTCTTCTGATCTAGAAAACGCCATAGCGGGCATTCTACAGACCTCGGATCTGATGAAGCAGTATGAGCTCTGGGGAGTTTTCGATAAGATCCTGGAGGCTTGCGAGCAGGATTGTTCGAAAAACAAAGGCAGCATCGACGAAATAGTCCGGTATCTCGAAGCAGAGACCGGGGACAACCCTTATTTAGGTCGAAAGTAATATAATTGCCGGGTCACAGTTAAGATCCGGGAAAAAACTATGCCGAAGCTTGAAATAGAGCCCTATCTGTTCTTTGGGGGCAAATGCGAGGAGGCGCTCGCCTTCTATGCCGATGTACTTGGAGCCGAGACCCTTTTCAAAATGCGATTCAGCGAAAGCCCGGATCCGTTACCCGAGGGTATGATAGCTGACGGCTTTGAAGAGAAGATCATGCATTCTACTTTTAGAGTGAAGGATACGACGATAATGGCTTCCGACGGCTGTGGGCCGGAGTCCAAGTTCGAGGGCTTCTCCCTGGCTATCAATCTGGATGACGAAGCCGAAGCGAAGCGCATTTTTGAAGGATTGTCCAAAGGCGGCAAAGTCGATATGCCTCTCTCCAAAACCTTCTGGTCGCCTTGCTATGGCATGCTCACCGATCGTTTCGGCGTGGCATGGATGGTCATGGTCCAGGGCTCTAACTAGTCGGCGGTCTAGATATTTGGTTGGTCAACTGACCAAATCAATGTCCAGATCATTTTCAAGTATGATAAAGACATGATGTTCGCCAAGAAACGATCACTTTCTTTTGCCGTAACTGCAATAGCTTGCAGTATATTGCTATTCGGCTTCGGCATTGGATTCGGAATTCGAGAGAAGAAGCATACAAGTCAGATACCGAACACAGGACCTTTGATGAATCGAGTCAGGGTAATCCCTCCGAGATTCGGTCATGCGCCAGTCAGAAAAGCCACCGTCGCCACATGCAAGGATGTTCTTCGACACCTTCCCAAACAGATCTATACTCTGCTCGAAGATGGCGGGGCGAGCATAAATATCGCTCCCAATATCGAGGACAACTGGCCGGGTTCAGGGGACGGTGCGCGTCCTGGAGTCTCTGATATGACCATGGGCGAGGAATCCGGAAGATGCTACGGTCGAGATGTCTGGATTTATGAATCGGCGAAGATTAGAGGCAGCCAGAAATTGAAACCTCCGCGCTCGCAAGAATATATGCGCTCTAGTTTGTACCAACTCTTGGGCCACGCAATCAATGACTGTATGGGCGTTGTCACAAACAAGGCAGAAGTAAGAGATCTATATAACGAGGATCTGGACAGTATGCCTTTCCTGGCTAAGCACGATTATCTCGAAGAGAGCCAAAGGAATGCCGATTCCCGTGCTCTCGGTTGTTCCGAAATTATAGGTGTTCTAATCAGTGGCGAGGATGATCACCTGGTTCCGGTTCAGAGGGCTTTTCCAAGAACGACTGCTTATCTCAAAAAAGAACTGGCTTTAGATTAGGATCAGGATCAGGATCATAATTAAGATCGGTTGGTAGGTCGGCGACCCTGTCCAGTCTCTATTCGGATGAAAATCCAGATACTCAGTCAGTCAACTGACTTGTTTAGCAAATTTTCTACAGACATAGCAACCTATTTCAATTTGAAATCTTCGAATTTTGGCCGGTCAACCGTCCAGATAATTGTATTCCAGACAAAAAGAAGATTGTCCGAAAACGTTGGATTATAGATTCAGATCAATCCCAGCGTATTTTTAGAGGCTTCTTCGAATAAGCCCACGCTATAGATTTTTCCAACAGGGGCTTAGATCTGTTTGTACTTTCTCAAGCGCTGCATCTCTTGATGGGCCTCTTCTTTTTTCTGGGTCATCTCCTGATGACAGGCGACCAGGCGCTTCTGTCTGAATTTTGCCACGGTAAAAGTGAGGAAAATTGAGACCACCAGAAGGCAGATAGTGCCGGCGGCGACCACAAGCTCCGAACCATGGAGATTTAGCAGAGTAGCCGCTGCAGTGGTTAGAACCATGACCGCTGCCAGAAGCAGAAACTCAACCGAATGAAAGAGGTCGGGAAGCGAATGTTTTTTATTGACACCGGCGGTTATCGATTGTTCGATGCGATTAGCCTGTCTCTCTTTGCTGTTGAGAGAAAGGGTCTCTAGCGCTTCGTCGATGTCGCATTTCGCCATCTCGCATTGATAGAGAACCCGCACCGCTTCTTCTTTTTCGATATCGCCATTGGCGAGCTGCTGAGCAAGAACCGGGGCAGCGCGAAATACTTGTATGCTGACAAGATTGCGGGCAACCAGGGCGTGCAGAGGGTCCATGCCATACTGGCAGAAGTGCTTCACAGAAGAGCAGATGCTGCTTTCTTCGGTCAATTTGGCGGATATTAGTAAATCTACTGCACCATTGAAGGTGGCAGGGTCGTCTCTGAAAATATTGAGTTCGGTAGTAAGGTATTTGATCGATTTGTTTTGATCCTGGGCTCTTTTAATAAGTCTTGCCGCATTCTGTCTGCTTAAGAGCTCTATCTGGCAGAGTTTTTGCAGAAACAGAGATTCATCTAATAGATCCTTAGAAACTATGCCTGCTTCGATCAAAAGCTCTCCAAGAAGGCGATTGTCGTTTATGGAAGCTTCGAGGCAAGAGAGAAGCTCTGCTTCCGATACTACCCGAGCACTGAGGAGAATGTCTCCTATCTTGATTTTTGAAAGAGTGTTTCTTGCTTTGATACCACATTTCTCGAAGGCGGTCTCGAGGTCGCAATTCGATTCTTTAGCTGTCTTCAGCGCGCGGATAGCAAGAGGCTTCTCCAGCTTTTTATCTACAATAAGCTTCAGGCACTCCACCACCATATTGAGGTTATGGAAGGGCAGACTGCGCATTTTAAGCAGCGCACCGGCGACGCTTATCTCTCTTTCCTGGGCGATTCTTCTGGCTTCTTCCACAGCGCGACTCTGACTGTGACCGGATTCTAAAATGAGTTCGATTAACAGGGTCTCGTTAGACGAGACGCTCTTGTCGGCTTCAGAAAGCCAGCGGGTTACTTTGTTGAGGGGAAGATTCTTCTCCCGGGCTAAGCGCAGGGCGCTGGCGGCGTCCTGTCTGCCGAGGGCACCGGCTTCGACCAGGAGCTGGGCTTCCAGGACATTTTCTAGATCGAGTTCGGTGATTCTCGAAGTTTCGACCAGGACTTGTCCCAGGGGCTTGCCTGTTTTCTCCGCTTGTTGTACCGATACTGCAAGGGCGCTGGAGGAGACCAGTCTTGCCTCTAGCAAAAGAACACCGAGTTTCACTCTGGGGCGGGGGGATTTTAGTAAAGGGTCACCGGAATTAGTAAAGGAAGGCGAGTAAGAAGCACTCTTTGAATTGGATTCCATATTAGGTGGATGCATTGTGATGCCTCCGTATTAGTAAAAGTAAGGTGGGGGACGGTTTTAGTAAGGTCCCTCTAATATAAGGATTTTCAAGGGGCAGGTCTATTGACGTTCTTTATATAGCGAAAGTGCGTATAGAACAACGAAGACTGGCTGTTTATCAGTGTTTGCGCATGATGCGGAAACAGTAATTCAAAAAAAACTTTTTTGAGGAATTTAGCTGTTTATGCCTTATTCGGCAGAAAGCCTCTGTATTTCCGCACAAATAAAAGCTCCCGACTATGCTTCACAGCATTGTTCGGGAGCTACGGACGATATTTAGTTGTGGGGATATCGTCTGACTTTACGGTTGATATTCCGGGTTAAAACTTAGTCTTCTCCAGTACTGATCTAACTTGGCTTTGATCTGTCCTTTAATAGTATGGGCGGCTTGATTATCATCTGCTTCCTCTTCCGGGCAGTAGCCGTAGCTGAAGCCGAGATCGTGAGATGCTTGTTCAAAGCTTATGTTCTTTTCGGTCATCTGGCGCAGAATCAATATCGCTTCCTGGCGTGACATCTTCTTCTCTTCCACCAACTCGGCACATTCGAGGGCTGCTTGGCAGAGACTGCCGGAGATAGCTCCTTTGAGAATCTCTAGCACCAGCGGTCTGAAAGTGTTCTCCAGCTGCCAGTTTCTAGAGCAGTACTGGTCAGCCTTGTTATCTTGAACGATTCCGGCTTTGACCAGCAGATCGAGCGCTTCCTCTTCGCCTTCTTTCGATTCGACCAGCTCTTTTATCTGCCCCAGAATATTGACGGCGGAGATTTTGAGATTGAGAGAGTCTCTGGTAATTTCAGCGGCTTTGTCCGAGGTTATAAGGCCGTTCTTGATAAGGATTCTCAGAAGCTTCGCTTCCTGACCGGATATATGAGATTTGGTCGAGGTGGTGTCCTCTTGCTTTTCGCTCTCCAGAATCAAGAGCGCCTCATCGAAAGCGATGCCGTTGGCTTTGCTGAACGCAAGCGCTTTTTCGGCAAGTTCTCGGTTCACCATACCCTGGCGGACCATATAGTTTGCCAGTCTTTCGCAGTCGGAAGCCGCTGGAGAAGCTGCTTTTTCTGCGCCAAGGCTGCCGGCGTTCAGATACTGGTTGTTGAAGGAAGTGTACATGATAGTAAGGTTTTGAATGGAACTAGTAAGGATTTCAAATGCGGGGGTGCTGAAGGGCACGTTACCATACTAGCCTTAGAGCAAGCCTCTGTGAATTCGCAAAATGCGTATAGCGAAAGTGCGTATAAAACCAAGAAGAACCGCATAGAAAGCGGTTATGCCTTGAAAAAGATCGGTGTAGAATCGCTGAAGAAAATCAGAAAAGTTCTATTTCGAGGGTGATGATCGAACCTTTGCCGGGTTCGGAGACCAGATTAAAGGTGGTGTTATAGAAACAACGAATCAGATCGGCGCGCTCTTGCATGCCGCCCAGACCCATACCGCCGAAGTCGGCAGATCGCTCCTCTTCCTCTGCTTTCTCTTCTCCAACGTCAAAACCTCGCCCGTTGTCCATGAGAATGAAGCGCAGGACCTTTTCCCGGGGCTTTTCGATGACGACATGCACTGACGTTGCGCCGGAGTATTTTTCTATGTTATTCAGTCCTTCCTGAATAATCCTGTATATATGGAGGGCGACAGGGTCGGGTAATTCGGGCAGGGTAAACTCGCAGGAGAAAGAGGTGTTAATGCCGGTGCGCTGGCTCATACGCTCTAGAACGTCCCGCAGGCACATGACCAGTCCCCATTCCTTGAAGTTTCGTGGGGCGAAATCGCTGCAGATATCGCGGAGCTGCATGATAACGTGATCGACAATCTCTACTATCTCTTCCTGGCTCAGTTTTTTGTCGCCGCCCAGATAGCGTTTCAGCATCATCAAATCGGCGATTACAGTGTCGTGCAGCTCTCTTGCCAGCCGGTATTTCATCTCTTCTTGCTGGTTGACCACTTTGAAGGCGAGATTCTGTTTCTCTAAAGTGAGCTCCTGGACGGTCCGCATCCAGTCTTCGCTTTTATTGAGGGCATAATGATTGCCTGGCAGATGGGGGTGGGTGCTGGCCTGATCTTCGAAGCTGATAGGCATCACTTCGGAGGTCTCGACCCCGATGTCGTCCTGGTCGTTCTCGCTGGCCTCTTTCAGAATGGCGAGAATCTCGGAGGGATTCTTGCCGTGGTTGTTGACCATATCTTGCAGCTTGAGCGCTTTTTGCAAGAGGCTGTTAGAGATGAGATTATGGCGCAGCAAAATCTGTCCGATGGGCAGGTCTTCGCCCAGACGTTTTTCCACCGCCGAAAGAAGGTCTATCTCGGATACCAGATCGGCTGCCACCAGCAATTCGCCCAGGCGCAAAGGCTCCATTCTGGCCCGGGGCATGAAGGAAAGCTCTTTTAGAGCATGGTCCATCGATATATGTCTCTGGGCGCTCAATTTTAAGCCTTCGATCGCCTGTTGCGCCGTTATCTTGCCTTCCTTCAAATACATATGGGCGGAGAGAGCCGCGTAAGCTACCGCTTCCGGTATCACATTACGAATGACCAGCACTCGCCCCAGGGGCAATCCACTGGAATAGCTCGCTTCTATCGAGGTGTCGAGTTCGGCTTCGCCGACTACTCCTGATTCTCTGAGGATCTGGCTGAGGCGGGCGGTGACCAGATGAAAGTCCGGGGTCACCCCCATGCGGCGAAAGGCTTCTTCCAGATTGATCTCTTCCACCACTGATTTGAAGATGACGTCGGTGGCGAGCTCTACCGAGATGAGGTTTTCGTGAATCAGCCCGTGGGTGAGGACCGCGGTACGCATGGTCTCTTCTGAGACTATTTTGTCGTGGATGAGGATATTGCTGATTGATTCACCGGTGCGGGCCGAGGTCGCCATCGCCCTTGCCAGCTGATTCTGGGTGATGATGCCGGACTTGAAGAGCAGGTCTTGGATATTCGGGATCTGGCGAGTCTGGGTCATGGGCTGCAGTTATAGTCGTCCGTTTATTCGAGCTCTTCGCTGCCGTAACCGTTCTGGACAGCCCAGGCTATCAGTTGTTCTCTATTGGCCAGATCGAGCTTCAGCAAAAGTACTTCGCACTGCTTTCGGGCGGTGGCAACCGAAGTGCATCGCTCGTCGGCTATCTCCTGGTACTTCATTCCACGACCGAGCATGTGTAGAACCTCTTGCTCCGAAGGGGTCAACTTCTTTCTGTCGTAGCTGATGTCTTTGGTGACGATATTGGTTTCTCCGGCCATCACCCTTCTTATTGTATCTGCCACGGTGGCGATGCGCTCGGATTTGAGCAGGTAGGCGCTAACACCCAGAGAGAGCACCGAATGGATGAAAGCCTGGCGGCTTTCGGCTGAGAATATCACAAGTTTGAGACCGGGGAAGCGCAGAAATTCGGCGATCATGCCCTTGGGACCGAGGCTGCCGGGAAGGTGAAGATCCAGGACAAGAATATCCGGTCTGGTCTCTTCGGTAACTTTGAGACCGTCGTCGATATTGTCCGAAGAGCCTATGACCTCGAAGTCTTCTTCCCGTGATAGGCCGTTGATCAGTCCTTCAAGGGTCACTTGATGGTCTTCTATCACCACTATTTTGATCTTTTCAGTCATAAGTCAGTCGTAGAGCCTATTTCTTCCGTTCTTTCATCTTTCGCTGCTTTTCTGCCATCTTCTCCTCCAGGGTGGATTTGAACTGACTTTCGGTAAAGTTGACGGCATTGCTCCAGTCTACATTGGCAGTCATCGCATCCGAGAGGTTTGCGTTCTCCAAATTGGCACCGGAGACAATGACTCCTGATATGGTGGCACCTTCCAGGTTGGCATCTTTTAGGTTGGCTCCTTCCATAGTGGACTTGGGCATAAAGGCTTTGACCATCGAAGCACCAGTGAGATTGGCTTTGCGCATATCTATAAAAGGCATGTTGCAATTATCCAGCCTGGCCTTTTCCAGGTTGGCGAAGCGCAGAGAAGCCCGGGTCAGATTGACACCGGTGAGGTCGGCTCCGCTCAAGTTCGCACCGGTCAGGTCCCCGTCTCTCATGTCATAGCCTGCTAAGTTGCCATTGCTTAAATCGGTCTCGCGCAGATCTATTTGATTAAGGGGCAATCCGCGATCCCAGGCTTCTTTCAAAGCCTCTTTTATCGTTGTTATTTTGGTGGTGGCAAAAATCACCGCGCCGTCTTTCTTCTGGCGCAGCACCAGTGGTATCTTGCCGTCTTCCGGTGTCGGCCTGCCATCCTTGAAGTCCATCTGCAGGCGATACTTGCCGTCTTCCAGGCTGAGAGCATAGATGTTTTTATGTTTGTTTCGGGTCTGGAAAATATAAGAACGAAAACTATCGGAGTTGACCAGATAGATGGTGCCCACGATAAGACCGGTCAGTACCGCCATTATGCTGCCAGAGATCAGGAGGGGCTTGCGATCGAGAACGGTTTTGCTTCTGGCTTCCGTCAACTCCTCCCTTTGCTTCTCTTCTTCGATCGCTCTTTGCGGTAGCTCGGCCAGGGCAACTGCCAGGTCTTCGTAGCTCTGGTAGCGTTCGTTGGGATTTTTGGCCAGACATTTTAAAACAACGTCGTTGACACAGAGAGGAAACTTTTCTCCGTTGCTTAATCGAATCAGAGCCGGGGGATCGAAAGCCACATGTTGTTCGATGAGAGCCTTCTTGCTCTTCATGGCAAATGGCGGTCGCCCGGCCAGGCACTCGTAGATGACGCAGCCCAGAGAATAGATATGAGAACGCTGATCTAAAGAAGCTTCCAGGATGTGCTCGGGGCTTGTATAAGCTTCGAGAGGATAATCACCGGCAATGTTCTCGTCTTTGTCCTTGCTATTGATTCTAGCGGCTTCGCTCATTGCTAAGACTTTCTTGCCTTCCTCCTCTTCTGAGATCATAAAAGAGGCGGTGACGATAACGATGGATTCGGTGCCATCATCAATGGTGCCGATTCCGTCTTTCAAAAAAATACGGAAGGCTTCAACGCAATCCTGCCAATCTTTGAAGAGAGTGGTTCCGGACTGGCGAATTTTGTCTGATAGTCTTTCGGGGGCTTTGACGTTCATTTTTTCTCGGGGAAGGAGATCTCAATCTATTTTACCCGTTCTATATGTATCAATAAAACAAGGAGATGACCGTGATATTAAATGTGGTTCTTTGCAAGTTGTTTTGACCTATCCCAGTTGGTAGAATCTCTCAAACTCAGCCAGGTTAGCGGTTTAGTCGTATTGTTGTTTAACTGCTTAACTGCTTAGGTTCTGAGAATTCGTGCTAGTAAGACCAAATCGCATGCTTGACAAGGAGATTCAGATGTCAGACGTATACAAAATGACCGAGATTGTAGGTATTTCTGAAAAGAGCTTCGCCGACGCAGCCAACAAAGGGGTGGAGAGAGCATCCAAGACCTTGCGCGGGCTCAGATGGTTCGAAGTCACCGAAATGCGCGGCAAGATCAAAGACGGCAAAATCGCCGAGTATCAAACAACCATGAAGGTCGGCTTCAAACTCGATGAGTAATAGAGAATAGCGCTTAGAGTTTGGAGTCCGGGCTCTAGGTACCGAAGATCCGGTCCCCGGCGTCTCCCAGACCAGGAACGATGTATCCGTGCTCGTTCAAATGGTCGTCCACCGCAGCGGTGGTGATGGTGACGTCGGGGAATTCTTTATGGACTTTCTCAATCCCTTCCGGTGCCGCCACAAAGGAGACCAGGTTGATGGTTTTGACATCCAGTTTCTGGAACAGAGAGATTGCCGCCACTGCCGAGCCGCCGGTGGCAAGCATCGGATCGAGGACATAGACTTTGCAGTCCGGTGGCAGGGAATCGGGCAGTTTGGCGTAATAGGAGATAGCCTCCAGGGTTATCTCATCGCGCTTCAGTCCGACATGATAGATTCTCACATTGGGAAAGAGATCCTCGGCGGCTTCGGACAGCACCAGCCCGGCACGCAGTACAGGGGCGAGGATGACATAGTCGCTGAGGACCACGCCTTCGCCGGGTCCCACCGGGGTTTCAACTCCTACCGGTCTGACGCTGAGGTCTTGCATGGCTTCATAAACCAGAAATCTGCTCAGTCTGAGTGCGGTCGCTCTGAATTCGTTGCTCGGGGTCTGATGGTCTCTCAATCTGGTCAAAGACTGCTTCACCAGCGGATGATCGACTACCTTCAGTTTTGTGCTTGTTTCGATCATGATTTTTTGAACTCCATCCTCTTATTTAGCCAGAACACGCTCCCGGGCTTCTTGCCGCGCCCAGCGATCAGCCTCTAGTATATCCTCTAAATCAGGATCATTTACCGCTTTGTGAAGCGTGAGAACCCTTTCAATTTGCTCATGGATACGGGCAAATGCGACCTTGCCTTCTAAGAACGACTCTACAATCACTTCGTTGGCGGCATTGAGAACGCATGCCAGGGTGTTGTCTTCCCGGGCGACTTCTTGAGCCAGTCTCAAACAGGGGAATTTATCCAGATCGGGCGCTTCAAAATTAAGCTCGCTTAACTGGGTCAGATCCAGTCGTGGTACTTTCTGTGAAGGCTCTCTTGCCGGATAGAAAAGAGCATAATGAATAGGCAGGCGCATATCCGGCACACCGAGCTGACCTACAATCGAGCCGTCTTTATATTGAACCGCCGAATGTAGTATCGACTGGGGATGAACGACAACGGCTATATTCTCGGGCGGCATATCAAAGAGCCAGCGCGCTTCGATAACCTCCAGTCCTTTATTCATCATCGTTGCCGAGTCTATGGTTATCTTCGGACCCATGGACCAGTTCGGATGCTTGAGCGCATCATCTATGGTGGCGTTTTCTATCGCTTCTTTCGACCAGGTCCTAAATGGTCCGCCGGAAGCCGTCAGCCAGATTTTTTCTAGATCGGCTACGCAATAGCCTTGCATCGATTGAAATATGGCGGAATGCTCGCTGTCTACCGGGATAATGGTGGCACCGTATTGTTTCAGGGCTTTCACTATCACTGGGCCGGCAGCCACCATGGTCTCTTTGTTGGCAAGTGCTATGGTTTTGCCTTTCTTTATCGCTTCCAGAGTAGGCTTTACGCCCAGGAATCCGACAACGCCGGTGACCACGGTCTCCACATCGCCGTGGGTGGCGCATTGTACTAAGCCCTCGTCGCCGAATACAAATTCCGGCGGCGCTTCAAAGCCTTCGAGCAGCGTCATCAGGGGCTTCAAATCGGCCTCTTTCGGCAAAGATATCAATTTTGGGCGAAATTCTCTAATCTGCTCGGCAAGCAATGGCAGAGATTTGTTTCCTGCCGCAAGTGTAATGACCTCCAGGCTCTCTGGATGAGCCCTGACCACATCCAGGGTCTGGGTTCCTATCGAACCTGTGCTGCCTAACAAAGCGAGTCTTTTTTTAGGGCTTGTTTTGTTCATGCCGTATTTATAACAGAATCAGCCGGCGATCAAGCCGATTCGCAACGGTCGCCGCCGGCGGTTCTCGCCCGCGTCATCGCTTGTTCGCCTTTGACAATCAGGTCGTCGGCGGTCATGGCGTGGCGAGGGCAGGCGGCATAGCCTATGGATGCGGTTACGGACCAGTTTCTATCTACCTGGAGGGTAAACTCGTTGGCGATTCTGGAGCGCATCCGGTCGGCGATAATCAGGGCGCCCTGGGCGTTGGTCTCCGGGCAGACGACCATGAAACATCCGGCGGAGAATCGGGAGGGAATGTCCACGTCTCGGACGGTTTTCATGACCAGGTCGGAGAGACCTTTCATGAGGGTGTCGATTACCAGATTACCAGCCATATCGGCTATCTGATCATACTGGTCTGCCTCGATAAAGAGCAGAGCGACCGGTCTTTTATAGCGTTTTGCTCGTTTTACCTCGGAGTCGAGGATTTTCAAGATGGCTTGCTGGTTGTAAAGCCCGGTTACCGAATCTAATAAAGCAAGGCGCTCCATTTCGTTGGAGTCTCTTGACTTGAGGCTCTGTTCGGCTCCGGTTATGTAGGTGTACTGGCTTATCTCCTCGGTGGTTTTTCTAGCGTCCTGGGGAGCGGACCACTGGGATCTCAGCCGGTGCAGTTTCTGGCGAAATAATGATTCTCTTCCGAATAAAGCTTCGTCGTCGTTTATGGGGCTCATTCTATGGATTCTTATCTGGCGCGATGAAGGAAAGGACTACTAAATAGGGAATAGCAAAAGCTAGTTCAACTATAGCACCTGGGAGCGGCATTTCTTTTATTGAGGCCGAACCTTATTTAACTATTGCATATTTATCTTCAGTATTTTCTAGCCGGCAGATTGCCCGGAAGCTCCACAGTGGGCATGGCCTGGAGGAAGCCTTTGAGGAATTTGAGTTGCAGTTCCCGGTGCCGGGCCTGGTCGAGGCTGCCGCCCCAGAAGCGATAATAGCCGTCGCGGTCGTTGTTTCCATAGCCCCAGGGATGCATGGGCATCAAGACATTGCCCGGCGTGCGCATTCCCTTGGAGTGCAGAGTATCGCCGGATTCTTTCGAGACATCCTCGAGATTTCTGATAGCCTCATCTAACAAACGCATAGTTTCTGGATTATTGAGCTGGACGAATCTAGCGTCATTGAGAGCTTGCACCGGATTCTCCCTTATAGACCGGCCGATGGGCAGCATCGCTTTTGCCAGCAGCATGTCGGCAAGATAAATCTTGTAATAGGGATTAGGATTGCCTTCCGCCATCTGACGCAGAGATTCGATGTTTTGATCGATGCCTCTATCGGCCAGTTTGGAGAGGTTGTTCATGTAGGTCAATGGGTTGCTCGTGTCGCTCTTCTTCCCTTCTAGCGAGGCGAAAGCCTCATAGCGTCTTTTATACACGTCGTAAGCCTGGTGAGGGTGCCCTTCTCTCTGTTGATAGGCTGCGTCTGCGGCTTTGCGACCCTCGGTCAAATTGAGCGAAGCAACCACCTTGCCGTCGGTATCGGTCATCTCTATTTGTTTGGCTGTTTGAGAGTAATAGAAGATCCCTTTCGGAAACTTGGTGCCGTCGGCGAGCTCATAGTGATTGCCTTTGTCTATCGGAGTAGAGCCGTCCTTGGGCATGAAGAAGAAGAAGTGGCCATTGTCGTTGACATAGTGAGATGGCACGACTTTGTCCGGTATGAGTCCTTTGGGCACATTCTCTACTTTTATCGCTTCGTAGAAGAGGCGGCCTATTTGAGAATTGGGCATGTCGTTAAAATCGGCTTCGATTACCGATTTGAATTCTCTGGGTTGGGTCGCCACTTTTTCGGGGCTGCCCGCGGCCCGGTCGGCGCCGTCTGTTCCAGCATCGGTTCTGCCATCGTTGGCGGGTTTCGTATCCTTCGTTGGTGGGACTTCTGGTTTGCGATCGAATTCTTTGCGCATTCTATCGGCAAAGCTCTCCTGGGCAACCTCTACCGTATCCCCCTGGGAGCCTGTTCCTTCGATTCTTACTGGTTCAAGACCGTCGCCCATGCGATAACCCTCGGTTTCTATTGCAATTCAGTCTATCTATGATGAGTCAGGGGCGGCTCCGGGTCAATGTGAATTCTACGTAGACCGTTTTTAATCTAGTAATGATGTTCTTTCTATACGGGCGGATCATGTATTCTTTAACGCTATGATCTATGCCCGTGCTAAAGCTGCTTCTTTCCAGAAGGTTCTCCTGATTCCAGGAACCATATTACTGGTCTTCTTGAGTCTAATCCTCTCCGCGGTGCCGGTTCGGGCCTCCGCCCTGGGCAGGACCCACGAACCCGATGTGAAAGTAAAATTCAGCTATGTTCAAGACGGCCCGGATTACCGAGCCTTGAAAGTTCCTACTTACGAATGGATTCCGGAAGGTTACAACGAACCGCCCGGCGGCATCATCGTCTTTGTGCACGGTCTTACTCTGCATGGCAAAAAGTATGACCTGGCAGGCAAGGCTTTTGCTTCAGGCAACTATTATGCGGTTTCGTTCGATATGCGCGGTTTCGGGCGTTGCTACATCGACCCCGATGACAAGTTTCATAAGAGGAAGCTGGATTATGAGGGAAGCTACCGGGATATGGTCGAGCTGGTGAAGCTGGCCAGGAAAAAATATCCCGGAGTCAAACTGATTCTGGTAGGGGAGAGTCTGGGCGCTACGCCATGTCTGCGGCTCGCCAGTCAGTATCCGGAAGATGTGGATGGCATCATTCTCTCCGGGCCGGCGGTGACGGTGAATCCGATCATGCTGGTGCATCCCCAGAGTGTTTTTGCCGGGGCCTGGGGGCTTGTGATTGATCCGCATTTCAATGTCGACCTGGGCTTTTTCATGCGCAGGTTGGTTTCTCAAGACACGCGCATAGTGAGTGAGTTGGAGAATGACCCTCTGATTCGCAAGAAGATGACCATATTGGATTTGCTGAGGACAGATGCTTACGTCAGAAAGAATGTCAAATTCGCACGCAAGCTGGAGCCGGAGATACCGCTTTTGATACTACAGGGCAGCAAGGATCGGTGCGTGGTGCCTCGCCGGGTGACGAAGCTGCTCGGTTCGGTAAGCTCGGATGATCAGACCCTGCGCTGGATGCAGCATCTTTCGCATTTGCTGCTGGAGACGAAGTACATAAACTCTGACACCGTCAGCGCCATCGCCAGTTGGATCGATGCACATGAAGATAAGTACAAAAAAGAGCTCGAAGCCCTCGACAAAGAGCTGGTTGAGCTTGGTGCCGAGTCGCTTTGATTTGAAAGAAGTAATTCTTCAGCCTTTTTTCTAGCTTACGAAAACCATCTCTTTCTCCATCAACTTTCTCCAGTCAAATGCTCTATCAGCCTGGTAGAAGGACTCGTCTTCTGGATTCAGCGCCACCAGTCTTATCCATCGATTGTTTACGAGATTGCGAACGTTCTCATGCTTTTCCAGCACGCCATCGATTTTTGCAAGTGGTGCCCGGATCAGGACCATCAATCGCATCGGTTCATGGAATCTTTTCGACTCATTCTGGTAGACCGATTCAAGCGGCAAACCAAGTCTTAGATCGCTTTCCTCGCCGGACATAACAGCGAAGTCACCGACAACGTTATGAAGTGCTTTGCTGCCCGAGCCGAACACATGGTTGTCTACCGTAGAGAGATAGTATTGATTGTTTATCCATTGAGCGACAACCATGGGGGCTGTCATTATCGTTTCCAGTATTTTTCCTTCTAAATCTTTGTCCCAGTCGTAGCCATGCAGGAAAGTCCTTCCGCCCAGATCTATTTTTTTTGTCAGGGCTCTGGGAGCTGCAATGAAAGCGGCGTTTCTCGCCAGCCCCCATTCTGGTGCTACCTGGGCCCAGTCAGTTGCTCTGGCTTCGGCGGAGGTCAAACCAATCCCCACTTCTTGTGGCAAAAATCTTTTTCGCTCATCTGCCGCTCTTCTTCCGGCTTCGGCAAGATCTGCTTTCACGCGTTGGAGAATCTTTCGATGGGATTGAGGTACTCTTTCCTGGTCGAAAATCTCGAAACTATCCGTGGTGGTATTGTGCTGGGCAGCGATGAAGAATGTATCCTCGCCGATGCACAGACCTTGCTCAGCCAGCCTCTTTCGGACTTCTCTGTCGTTGAATACAGTTGCAGCCAATCTGGCGCTGGCACCGCCTGGATTGCCCCCGCAGGCACCACAGTCGAGAGATGAGGCATAAGGATTATTCTGGGACTGGCTAATGTGTCCGCATAGTACTATGAGTGGTGCAGACAGATCCGAGAGCGCCATGGCTGCCAGATTGCCGGATGCCAGCGAGACCTTTTCGTCTAGCGTGAATAGCGAGACATCAAGCTCACCGGTATCCCCAAGAAATATATTCTCTTTGATTATCGAGAGCATTCTTTCCGATTGTATGGGGAAAAAGGTTTTTGCTGCAAGAGGAATCGAAGACCAGATCCCTGCCATCTCTACCAGGGCAAAGGCTGATAGAACGCTACTCTTCAGCTTCTTACGCATAAGAAGAGCTGAGCCTATCAAATTCTGACCGCTAAGGCGAAGATTGCTTTTATTTCTCTCCAGATTCTCTTTTACGACTTTCTCCGGTTCGATCAGAACAGGGCAAAGGTCGACGGTGTTGTCACTGCAGGCTTGAACGTATTTCATTGGGAAGCCGAAAAAGCCGGCATAGCCATAGGTAGCATAGCTGCCCAGCTTCTCTAAATGGCGACGAACGGGCTCGGAGCGGCAGTCGATGCAGAATACTATGTGACAATCCGCAGGGACGGTTTCGGACATATTTCCATTCATTGACGAAACTATGTCTTTGAGTAGAGCGTTTCTATAGTTGATCTCGTAGGCTTCCTGCCAGACGCCGGAGTAATCGTCCGGACGGGAGGCTCTGTTTGCTTCGTAAGCGCCGATCAGGCGGTCCGCTCGCATGAGCTGCTCCCAGCTCTTTTCGGTGGGAGAAAGATCGCTTCTCATCAAGTGAAGCTCATAGAACAATCGGACGCACAGATAATCGACAAGGGCGTAGGGCATTCCACCTCTTTCGCAATGCCACTTCAGATGTGCGGACCAGCCGGGCAATCTGGTCAGGTGCCTGGCAAGAAAGTCTCGGGTCGCGCTTTTATCATGTACGCCAATCTCCTCGAGCAAAGATCGCAATGCATCATCAGAGTTTTCAGGTAGGGAGAGAAGATGTTTCTTCCAGTTTTTGGCACCAGCTATGCTGAGGTTCAGATCATGCACGGCCAGTTTTTTCCATCTCTGAAAGAGAGTCATATCTTTGAGGACCTTCCACTGCGCCTGGTTTCTGTCAAAGTGAGAAGCCAGCCAGCGTAGCATTATCCGGTTGAGCTTATTGTCGAGGTCAGTACTGAAGGTTCTGTCGGCCAGCTCCGTCCAGGTTCTGGAAAGCGCTAGAGTCTCATCTGATGTGGAATCTTTTACAGAGGCATTCTCCGGTTCTTTCAGCCGGGCAAAAGCCTCTCGAAAGTCAACCGGATTGATCCTGCCGGTTTCATACATGGCACGATAGTCGCTAAGGGGAAGATAGCCGTGGCTTCCATAAATCTCGCCGGCGGTTTCCATGGCCCGGTCGAAGTCGAGGCTCTCCATGCCGCTGAGATTATTGCAAGCGATGAAGCTCTTGAGAGGATAGAGTGCGCTGAAGGTTCGAGCCGCCTCGTTTACGATTTCGAGGCTGTCGATGGACTCTTTGTTGATTACTTTATTCATGATCACTCCTTATTGTAGTTTCTCTTTCGTGACTCGACCGCGAACCGTGTGTTGAAAGAGTTCTTCCAGGTAGAACCTGTTCAAGCACAGCATGTAGAGAGCGGCTCCCAGTTCTGTTTTTCTGAGGAGCAGAATAAGAATTTGCGCAGTGAATATGATTCCCACCGAAAGAAGAAAGAGATCGAACTGCCGGTTTCCGTAACTAATCGTATCTGAAAACAGGTGCATGAAACGATGAGACAGCATGGCTACGCATAGAGCAGCCGAACTTGCTACCGCCAGAAATACCAGGTTGATTCTTGCCACCGAAGGAATTTGGAGCAATATCATCGCCAGAGTTGCGACGAAAGCCGTTGTCATTAAATTGGCTTCGAGATTTTTGGTCAAGATAAGCCCCAGTGCAATCGCGATAGTCAGAGTCAATATGAATGCGTTTGTTTTACTGCCTCCCACTCTTTCGATACCCCAGGAAGCTTTGATTTTTCCTTCTTCCACCGCACTGCCGGAGATAAGGAAGAGATGGCATTTAAACAATCCATGGGCGATCAGATGGAAGATAGCCAGGGGAATCAGACCGGTCGCGCACTGCAGGCACATGAATCCCATCTGACCGACAGTGGAGTAAACGAGTTTTCTTTTAACGTCTGATTGCACCGACATTACCAGGGTGCCGAATAATGCAGACATAGTGCCGAAGAAAGCCAGTGTGTATAAAGCGATCGGAGACTCCTGCAGTAGTGGAAAGAATCTTGTCGCGGCAACAGCCGCTATGTTAACAACCCCGGCGTGTAGCAATCCGGAAAGCGGAGTAGGCGCATCGAGGGTGGCAAGCAGCCATCCGTGAAAAGGAAATAAAGCCGACTTTACGATGAAGGCAAGAACCAGAATTGTGGAGAGAATTTCTAGATTGCTTATCGAAAAGTTTTGTCCCGCGATCTCAAAAGCGAGTGCTACTCTGGGAGTTAACTCGCCTAGCTTTCCGAATTCGTAACATTCGTATCCCAGGCAAATCGAAATTGTGGCGATGGCGAAGAGAATGTCGCTATACATATGATAGCGAAGCACAGCAGAGGCTGATTTAGAACCACTCGGGCTGATTTTGATGAGGTACCAGAGACAGATCGATATACCTGTCCAGGCGGTCATAGAGAGAAGCAGGTTATTGGAAGCTGCCATCACCGCTGATATCGAAGCGAGCAGAGTGACGCCTTCCACAAAT
The DNA here is from genome assembly GCA_964496875.1 of uncultured Candidatus Obscuribacterales bacterium. Taxonomy (GTDB): domain Bacteria; phylum Cyanobacteriota; class Vampirovibrionia; order Obscuribacterales; family Obscuribacteraceae; genus RI-106. Next base: position 31,028 of record CAZCBH010000048.1, read on the forward strand.
TCTACTCGCTTCGTCCAGGCGATGAGATATCTCCCGGAGTAGGCGGTCACCACCGAGCCGATGAAAAAGATAGCTACCATCAAGAATAGCGCGGTGATGTCAAAGCGCAGCAGCGGAATGATAATTTCAACCGGAACTGCTGCACTTTGATAGCAGAGGATTGTGATCAGTCCTGTTAGAGCCGCGCCGAGGGAGATGATCTGGCCGGATAGAGAGGAGTTGAGTCTGATTTTCTCTTCTTTTGAAATTGCCGATGCGGTCCTTGATATAAAAGGACTACTGATAGCGATCAATCCTGCTAATGTCGAAACTTCAGGGATCATGACTTGAACGAGCTCCTTCTATGAATATGAATTCTTTTCCGTTATGTTTTTAGTGGGCTGCCGGAGTTCCGGTTGCGTCCGGAAATTGAACATGTCTAAATATTCAAAACTATGAAACTATCGACAAATGAAATTATAAATGATCGACTGACGGTGTCAAACCCTTTGCTTTACGAATTTGAACATTTACCGTCTGGCGTCGCCGGCTCTCAAGTTTGCGGGCGAAGGCAGGCTAAGTTTGAACCGGCTTGCCTCTGTTTTTATCAAGCCTAAAAAGGCGCGTCCGTTTGAAGTAGTTTTCAGGAATCGACTTCAATTAGAAGTTCTTGACCTTTTCGTATCCACTGGTAGATCTCTTTTGGTGCGCTGTAAAAGATTTTTTGTCCGGAGCGTCTGTAGCTTATTATTTGATGGGCTCTCAACTGTCTCAAATGCTGAGATATATAAGGTTGCTCTTTGCCCAGTTCTTTACACAGCTCGGATACGTTCTTCTCTCCGGTGCTCAATTGCTCTAAAATCGACAGCCTGGAAGGGTGGGCGATGGCGGCCAGCTTTCTGGCCAGGTCTGTTGAATTAATGTAAGAATTCATATATTCAAACCTGCGAAATTATCGATATTATTATATAATTCCATAAAGTCGGTTCCTTGGCAATATCCAGGAGTATTCAGGTTTAAAAATGCAGAGCTCCGAGCATGATAATCACGCCAAAGCGGGTCAGGTTATTCCCCATCCCGATCCGGTGGATCGATTTTTCGGCATGGTCCGAGATCATCGCGATATTCTCGTGGTTCTGCTTTCCTACACATTCCTGACAGGGCTTCTTTCCCTGGCTGTGCCTCTTGCCGCTCAATCCCTGGTCAATACGATAGCCGCAGGAATGTTCATTCAGCCCCTGGTGATCTTAACTCTGTTATTGTTCGCCGGGCTTGTTGTGACCGGAATCTTGCGGGTATTGAAGCTCTCTCTTGTGGAGACCATCCAGCAGAAGACTTTTGCCGAGGTGGCTTTGAGGCTGGGGCGAAGAATTCCTCGGATCGAGCATGTGGTTCTATCCGATGAGTACATGCCAGAGCTGGTCAATCGTTTTTTTGATGTAGTTACTATTCAGAAATCCTGGGCTAAACTGCTTCTGGATGTGCCTGCCGCTTTTTTGCAAGTGGCGGTGGGACTCATTCTTATGGCGTTTTATAGTCCGATTCTGCTTGCCTTCGATTTAGTGATCATCGTAGCTCTATTCGTTATTATGTTTGGCCTGGGAAGAGGTGGTGTTAAAACCAGTATAAAAGAGTCAGATGAGAAGTACCGGGTTGCAGAGTGGCTAGAGGAGTTGGCTCGTTGCGAGACCAGTTTCAAGATGTGCAGCATTCCGACATATCTCATCCGCAAGACCGATCAGTTGGTAGTCAAGTATATAGAGGCGAGACGTTCTCATTTCTCGGTTTTGCTCAGGCAAGCCATAGGCTCCTATGCTTTCCAGGCTTTTGCCAGCGCCGGCATTCTGGGAATAGGCGGCTTTCTTGTAATAGACCGGCAGCTTACTCTGGGTCAGCTTGTCGCAGCAGAAATTATAGTGGTGGTGGTGCTCGGCTCTGTAGAGAAATTGATCCGAAGTATCGAGACCTATTTCGATCTGGTAACTGGGCTTCACAAGGTAGGGCATGTTACCGACTTGCCAACCGAAATGCATCAGGGACTCGATGTGGATTGGGGCGAAAAAGGCGCGGAAGTTAACGTTTCGGGCTTGCATTTTTCATACAACGACCACATCGATATTTTTTCTGATCTGGAGTTCAGCGTCTCTTCAGGTGAGCGTTTCGCCCTGGTTGGTCGCAGCGGTTGCGGCAAATCCACCCTGGCTGCCTTGATCTCTCGATTACAGGCTCCTACCCACGGCAGTATTCAGTTGAATCATATAGATGTCTCAGACATCTCTTTGAAAAATTTGCGTAAGCATGTAGCGCTTGTTTCGGATGCTAATGAGATCTTCGATGGAACCATTGAAGAGAACATCACCATAGGTCGAGATTTCGTGAACTATACCGATGTTGTCTGGGCTCTTTCGATGACCAGATTAGATGAGGATATGGTTCAGTTTTCCGAAGGTCTCAAGACAGAGCTGGTCAGCTCTGGCAGAAATCTTTCAAGGGGCCAGGTTCAACGAATTCTAATTGCCCGTGCCATTGTTGAAAGACCTCAGCTTCTTATCCTCGATGAGGCTTTCACCGGAATCGACGAGCACAGGAAGCTCCAGATAATGAGAGATATTTTCGATAGGTCCAATCCCTGGACGGTTATCAATATTTCCCATGATATTCAGACAGTGCTCGAGTGCGATTCGGTGAATGTCCTCGAAGATGGCTTAATTGTAGAAAGTGGAAGCCCTGTAGAATTGATTGATAGGCCGACCAGCAGGTTTGCCGCATTGTTCTCTCATCATCTCGACTGGAAAGAGTCCCATGGAAAATTATCTCGATAGCAAAGAGTCCGAGTCTGATATCTCCGGATCGGATGCTCGAGATTCTTCCGAGCATAACGGCTCGCAAGGGGTGGAGAGCGGCAGAAAGGCAGAGCTTCACTGCCGTTACATCAAATATATCGAAAGACCGGAGATAAACGGCGTATTCGTCGGCACATACAGAAGCCGAGCGCTCTCCATGATCAAGGTCCCGAACAGCTTTGTTATCTTGTCGGTCTGTTGCATCGTTTTAGTGGTGGCGGTGGCACTCTGCCTGGTCTTTGTGCCATGGCAGCAATCTATAGACGGACGAGGCAAGGTGATTATCTTCTCTCCCATGGAAAGACCGCAGCACCTCGAGGCTCCCATACCAGGTCGAATACTGAAATGGTTTATTCGAGACGGTGAAACTGTCAAGAAAGGGGACCCCATTGTCGAACTCAGTGAAGTCGATCCTAAGTATCTGGCAGGTAATCAGCTTTTGAGAATGCAAGCGCATCTTACAGCGTTGCAGGAAAAGAAGGCTGCCGCTGTCGCCAAGGTTAAGGCTATGGAGTCGCAGATCAAGAGCCTGAAGCTCTCTCGATCCTCCTCGGTCGCTTCGGTAGATATGAAGAAGGCGCAGACTCTCGACCGATACAGCGCGGCGAAACAAGCGGTTACTATTGCTCAGCAAAATCTGAAAACCTCCGAACTGAACCTCGAGAGAAGGCAGTCGCTTTATGAAAAAGGACTTCGATCCAAGCGGGATCTCGAACTGGCTGAGCAGGAGATGGTCAAGAACAAGACCGAGTTGGAAAGAGCTTTGGTGCAGCTGGAAGTGGCTCGAAAAGAGATGGAAGTCGCCGATTTCGAGTTATCCAAGACCGACGCAGATACTATGGCTAAAATTGATTCTACTTCCGCTTCCCTCAGTAGCGCCCGGGAGACCGTTGCCACCACGGAAGCCGATATTCAAAAATTGATAATAGAGATAGGCAGTCTCGAGAATCGCATTGTTCAACGCATCTTGACCGCGCCGTGCGATGGCAAAGTAGTGCGTCTTCTCGTGGCCGGTGCCGGTGAGACCGTTTCGGCCGGTACTCAGATGGCTGTAATAGCGCCGGCTACCAACGACCTGGCTGCCGAGTTGGTGGTTAAAGGCAATGATGCTCCGCTGATCTCGACAGGTCGTCCGGTCCGGCTTCAGTTCGCTGGTTGGCCGGCAGTGCAGTTCACCGGTTGGCCTTCGGTGGCGGTGGGAACCTTTGCCGGAAGAGTGTCCGTTGTAGACGCCGTGGATGATGGAACCGGAAAGTTCAGGATTATCGTGGTTCCTGATGAGAAGGCAGTGGAATTGAACGAGGATCAGCCCTGGCCGAGTTCTCAGTTTCTTCGTCCCGGTTCTGAGGTGCATGGCTGGGTGATGCTGAATACGGTGCCATTAGGATTTGAGCTATGGCGCCAGTTCAACGCATTTCCGCCCAGCCTGAACAAAGAAGAAATGCAATCCAAGCTTGGCGATGTAAAGAGAAAGTCTAAATGAGATTGTTCGAATTCCGATTAAATCACTTCATTTTGACCACCTTCTTCGCCCTTCTTTTTCTCTGCCATGGGTCGCAGAGCTCTGCAGTTGATCAGGGAAGCAAGGATCGTTTTAATCTGCAGCCTATTAAGCTCTTCCGCGATGACACCGATCGCAAGATAAAGTCGATAAAGGTGGCGCCTGTTCCTCGCTCGCGTCCGGAGAAGACTTTTGCGCCTCAATCGAGGCTTACCCTGGAAGAGACTCTTTCTATTGTGGATACTCATTACCCCAAGCTGCTTCAGGGGCAGGTCGAAGTCAGCAAAGCGGAAGGCAAGACTCTCGAGTCCCAGGGGGCTTTCGACCCTGTACTGAAGAATATCAATGAGTATAAGCGAATTCAGGATATCACCAAATCAGGGGTTTTCAAAAATGCCGTTCATAATG
>CAZCBH010000049.1:0-12807 GCA_964496875.1 uncultured Candidatus Obscuribacterales bacterium
CCCTTCAAATCTTCGTTTGTGATGGGCTCGGAGTTGAACCAGTCGGTTCCGCCTTCAAGAGAAGGCAGCGGGGTATCCATTCGGAGCGGCATAAAACCTCCAGAAAAACTAAAATCTGACCTTCAATATTCTATCCTTGCAGGCTCAACAAAAGCCGGAATTTTGCTAAGACTTAAGAGAAAAGTCGCCGACATCGACGACTTTTCTTTGAGCTCTTGATTCAGTTGGAGAACTAGCCGACAGAAAGGGGCTTCTGTCCGGGTTTCCAGTCTGCCTGGCAGAGACCGCCGGTCTTGAGCGCCTCGAGAACACGGAGGGTTTCATCAACGGATCTGCCGGTGTTCAAGCTGTGAACAACTTGATACTGCAGATAGCCATCGGGATCGATGATGAAAAGACCGCGAAGAGCGATACCTTTATCTTCGAGAAGCACACCGAAATCGCGGCTTACATCTTTGGTGATGTCAGAAGCGAGAACGTATTTGAGGGAGCCCAGTCCACCCTGATCTTCAGGGGTATTGATCCAGGCTCTGTGGCTGAATACGCTGTCGGTGGAGATACCGAGAACGTCGGCACCGGCTTTCTTGATCTCTTCGTATTTATCGTTGAATGCTTTGATCTCTGTGGGGCAAACAAAGGTGAAATCTAGAGGATAGAAGAAGAGAATAAGCCATTTTCCTCTGTAATCACTGAGGCTGACATTCTCTTTCAGATCTTTCATATCCTTCGTAGACGGCATGTCGAACGGAGGAGCTTTTTTTCCAACTTGCAACATAAGGCGATAACTCCAATAGTTATTGAGTAAGAACGATTACACGATGGTAGATCCATAATCGCCGGAATGAGGTCGATTTAATACAAAATGCATAATTGAGGACAGCACTAGAATTCAAGGTTAAAGGTTAAGGGAAGAGCCTTTTCATTTCGCCTTCACTTTTCAACCAGTCCCGGAGGACCGAATGCAGTCCGTTCTCGGCAACGTACTTTTTTATAAGGGGAGCTTCGGGATCCCAACCCACCGTGAGCAGGTGCAGCAGATGCTCCCTGGGAGTCTCGCTCTGCTTACTTCTGCCCAGCTCCGCTTCGTTTACAGAATCAGCCATGACTCACCTTCTCCATAGCCGGGGCTCGATTTAATGATACCGAATGAAGAAGCAAAGAAGAGAGGGCAACCGCCGCCTTAAAAATAGATAAGGGGGATATATCCACAAACCCCCTTCACATTAAGCAAACAAATAGACTGTGAATTGATAATCGACCGCACTATTTGATACTATTCCGATTCACCCGTACGACTCTTAGCAACGAGATTGCTGAGTGCTCGGTTATTCAGTGAAGTTCGAAAGCTCAATTTCCGGAGACGATGATGTTTGCAATAGTAGAAGCCGGTGGTCGGCAGTTCAAATTAGAGCCAGGTCGCTTTATAGATATTGACCGTACTGACGACCAGGAAGGCGCTGATTGCGTGTTCGACAAAGTTCTAATGCTGGTGGACGGAGACAAATCCACCGTTGGTCAGCCTTATGTAGAAGGTGCCGCGGTCAAGGGCAAGGTCATCTCCAACCTCAAAGAAAACGAAGTGACCGGAAGAATCACCTCGTCTATTAGAAGCAAGAAAATAATTGTCTATAAGCAGAAACCCAAAAAAGGCACAAGGGTCAAGCACGGTCACAGAACGGAATACACCAGAGTCATGATCGACTCCATTTCCGTCAAAGACAAGACCGTCGCCTCGGCTCCCAAAGCTTAGTCTATAGAAGAAGGAGTTCATTCTCATGGCACATAAGAAGGGCGCAGGCTCCACAAGAAATGGTCGCGATAGCAATCCCAAGCGCCTGGGCGTAAAAGCCTACGGCGGCGAAAAAGTCATCCCCGGAAATATCATCGTTCGCCAGCGTGGCACCAGAATCCACCCCGGATTCAATGTCAAGAAAGGCGCCGATGACACTCTTTACTCGATGATCGAAGGTGTGGTCACTTTCGAGGTCTGCAAAGGCAAAAAGAGAGTGAGTGTCTACCCCCAGCCCGTACCGCAATAAATCGGGTTCAAGCACGAAATTATCAAAAGCACCGTATTACAAATGCGGTGCTTTTTTCTGGTGCCACCATTATCGGTGACCCCTCTTAGTCGATAGCACTGGAAAAACATCCCCATTTTTTTGCATAATAGACCTTTAGGAAAATCCTTGAACTCAGTCGAACCAATGACCAGCGCAGAAAAACCGATCCTCTCTTTGTTAGAGCTCTGGGTTGCCCCAGACCAAGTAAAAGACCGCCTCCGCGATACCCGGATAACCGGTCTGTCTTATGACTCCCGCGCAACGAAGCCGGGCAATATATTCTTTTGCATCGAAGGTGAACACTTCGACGGCAACAATTTTGTGGCTGATGTAATATCCAGAGGTGCCTGTCTGGTGGTCAGCCAGAGAAAGAAACCGGCTGCTCCCTGTGACAACTATGTGGTGGTGGACGACATTCGCCTGGCCATGGCCCAGGCGGCTCGCTATTTTTATGATGATCCGACCAGCAAGCTAAGGTTAATTGGTGTAACCGGCACCAACGGCAAAACTTCCACCACCCACATTGTTGAAAGGATTCTGCTCGCAGCCGGATACAAAACCGGTCTTATCGGCACCATGGGAGCGCGCTGGTCGACTCCCGGCAATCTCAAAAAAGATATGCTCGACCTCCACCACACCACCCCCCAGTGCATCGATTTTTATCAAGTGCTGGACACCATGGTAAAAGCCGGAGTAAGTCATGTGGTGATGGAAGTCTCGAGCCACGCTCTTTATCAAAAGAGGGTCGGATTAGCTAATTTCGTCGGTGGCTGTCTGACCAATATCACCCAGGATCACCTCGATTTCCATAAAACAATGGAGAACTACAAAGAAGCCAAGGCAATTCTTTTTTCTTCTCTCAAAGAAAGCTGTCACAAAGAGACCTATGCCGTGCTCAATGCCGACGATGCAGCCTTTTCAGAGTTCAAGGCGATTCTCAAAGACAGTGCTACCGAGCTTTACTCCTATGGATTCTCAGAAGAAGCCGATTTCAGAATCATAGAAGAGACCCCGCGGGGACTGGGAACCGACATCCGAGTAGCCCTGCCCGAAGGCGAGGAAGACTTCAATCTCAAAATTCTGGGAAGATTCAATCTCTACAATGCCTTAGCCGGCCTGACCATAGCTTGCGCCGAGCAGATAGACTTAAAGACGATAAAAGAAGCCCTCTCGGAATTCACCGGGGTGGACGGCCGCTTCGAAGTGGTGAGACTGAGCGAGAACGGAAGCAAAAACGGTTCTGAATACCCGCTGTGCATTGTCGACTATGCCCATACCCCCGATGGTCTGGAGAATGTGCTGAAAGCAGCCCGGGAAGTGGTCCCTGAAGGGGGCAAACTTGTGGTGGTCTTCGGCTGCGGCGGCGACCGGGACACTTCTAAACGTCCCCAGATGGGAGCCATTGCCGAAAGACTGGCAGATAGACTCTATGTGACCTCGGACAATCCCCGCTCCGAAGAGCCCAAACAGATAATCGCCGATATACTGGCGGGCTTGAGCCGCATGCAGAATGTCCAGGTAGAAGAGGACCGTGAAAAGTCGATAGAGCAGGCAATTCAAGAAGCAGCCGTCGAGGATGTCATTGTTGTCGCCGGAAAAGGTCATGAAACCTACCAGCTCATCAAAGATAAGGTTCTCGATTTCGACGATCGTCAAAAAGTCCGTCAAGGGCTTACCAAAAGACTATCCTCAGGGCAGGTGATTGGGTAAAGTATTAAGGGGCTTCCCGACTTCTTCGTAGTATCGGATTCTAAAGTGGGTATCAGTTTTCATATAACGTCAGTTCGAGAAGGCACCATATTCAATGTGATGCAGTTCCTCAGCCTCGAACGTGTGACGGGAAACTTGACAATCAGATTCGGCAGGAATATTCCTGAAGTCACAGTCTATTTCGTGGCCGGTTCCGTAGGTGCGGCAGAGTTCGGCGATCTCAAAGGCAGCGATGTGCTCGACTTGTTGCTCTGCCAGGAGTTCGCCATCAAAGAGGTCGCTTTTGCGCCTGGTCGGGTCAAAGATCTGGATGAAGATGCTCTCGTTGTCCAGGCGGCCAATATCTCCGGCACCCTTCTCAATGTCTCTAAAGACGTGGACGAATGCGAGGCCCGCTCCCTGGTCTATGGACTTATTCCTACTAAAGACAAAAGGGCGAAGTCCACCGATTCTCTCCTTCATTTGATCTATGAATTCAGTAAATGGGAAGACAGCCTGGAGCGCACGCCCCCTTCGCCCAACGAAAAGCAAGCGCCCCTCAAAGAGTGTATGCTCATCACCCGGGCGCTGCGCAAAGGGACCCTCTCCTACCAGACTCCTATGGTACCGCTCAAAAGCCTCAAACAGTTGATAGCCATCCTCCAGCCCCTTTCAGAGAAAGAGACCAATAACCTGAGGGGCTATATGCGCAGCCTTCTGCCCCATCCCAAAGCCACCCATATATCTATCGAACGCTTCTATGCCTTTGCCAGCGCCATCGAATCCATCGCCCAGAGACGATCGAATGAAGTGGGCGACAAAGCCAGAAAGACAATCCACAGCCTGATTCAACATACGACCAAGACCGGCGACGAGCTGCCTTCGGAAGCCAGATCCTGAGCCGACCCACAATCTGGAATCTGTTTCCCGGATGCCGGTCCTTTTTGCTCGATTTGTGGATAATGTAGATTATGGATAAGGCAATATGCGATATAAGACTGAAACTTCTGAGGCAGGCAGCCCGCAAGGTCCTGCCCGACGGTTACTGGGAAAACCATTTGGAAGACTGCCATCTCACCTTCGATGACGGACCTTTTCCCGAAACCACGCCCTATCTAGCCGAACTACTCTTCGAAAGAGGCGTGAGCGCCACCTTTTTCTTCACCGGCGAGAACGCCCGCAAATATCCCGAACTGGTCAGAACCGTGGTCGAAGCCGGACATCAAATCGGCAATCACTCTTACTCCCATCTCTTTTGCTACGCCGAATCTAAAGAAGCTTTCCGCAAAAGCCTGGAGCTAACCAACAACTATATAGAAGAAGCCTCCGGCAAAAGACCGGTGGTATATCGACCCCCCTTCGGCATAATCGACAAAAGCCGGGCGCTTGCGGTGGAGGCGATGGAAATGAAGCTTGTCTACTGGGGAGCCCTGGCCGAGGACTGGCAGGCCATAGGCGAGGTCGAGGTGGTCAGGAGAATCGACAAACAACTGGAACCTGGTACTATTATCGTGCTCCATGAGACGGAGAGGAATCGAAGCCAGTGCCTGAATGCCACCGGAATGGTGATAGATAGAGTCCGGGAGCAAGGCTTCGAATTCGACGCAATAGCCCACACAGCCCACGACTGATTAACCAAGGAGAGGAAAGGTGCTCGATTTCCGCCCGCCCAAAGACTCGCCGGTTCTGATCTCGATTCTCAAAGCATTCAGTCCGGTAATTTTGAAACTCGGTCTGGGCGAATCGAAAATTCAGGTCTCGGAAGCGGACATAAAAAAATTTCAGAAGCTCAAAGGCAAAAGGGCGATGATTTGCCCTAACCACAGCAATAGAAGAGATCCGGAGGTGATGTTCGCCTTCTCGAAAGAAGTAGGAGAGTCATTCAACTATATCGCCGCCCGGGAAGTCTTCGACTGGAAGCACGGCTTGAACGGCTGGTTTCTCCAGAAAGTCGGCACCTATTCTGTGGTCCGCGGTGCTGTAGACAGAGACTCTTTCAAGACCACAAGAGAAATACTGGCCTCGGGCCGGAAAAAACTGGTGCTCTTTCCAGAAGGAGAAATTTCTCGTCAAAACGATACGCTTCTAGCGCTGGAGTCAGGCGCAGCACAGCTCTCATTCTGGGCCCTGTCCGACATTCTCAAGAAGAATCCAGGCGAAACACTACATATAGTGCCAATCGCGATGAAGTATATTTTTACCTCCGATATATCAAGCACCATAAGAGCGTCTTTGATAACCCTCGAAAAAGAGCTTGGTATCAAGAACGACGTGATCTCAATTAGAAAACGAGTTCGAAAAATCTGCGAAGTCTTACTGTCGGCGCTGGAAAAAGAATATCGCTTCGAGTCTAATGACGACAAAGATCTGACCATGAACAAACGGGTGGCCGAGTTGAGAAAGTCGATTCTCGACCGGGTAGCCGACCAGCTCGATATCAATCTAGACCAGACGAAACGAGAGCTGGAAAATGTCCGGGTGCTTCGCAACAAAATAGATGACTTCATATACGATACCGAAAGAAACGGCTCTCACTACGAGAAGAAAGTACATCAGGAAGAAGCCGAACGCATCCGCGGTCTATACAAAGATCTTGATCGGGTGGTCAATTTCATATCTATTTATGACGGATATCTTTCAGAAAACATGACCCAGGAACGCTGTGCCGATATCGTCGGTCGCCTGGAAAAAGAGGTGATGGGAGAGTATGAGACCTACAAAGGTCCCCGTACAGTCATCCTTCGCGTTGGAGATCCAATTGACCTGAAAGAGTATAAAGACGACTATGCCAGAAACAAGAAAGAAGCCGTAAATCAGGTAACCGAAGAGATTTTTAAGCAGATTTCATCCATGTTAAATGAAATTGAAAATAGCAGACAGGCAATCTATATCGAATAGCCGCACTGTTGCGGCTTTAGGCTGATTGAGCCGCTTACAATTATCTCGAAACAATCTCTTAGAAACCCGGCAAAATAATGATATCATCTAGGTCTCGACGAGAGATTGGAACTCGGGAATACTGATATGCAGAGACTAGCGTTAGTGGGACTGGGAGCTTCAGGCTTATTCGCTCTAAAAGAGCTTGCCGGAGCAGATGTGGAAGTCCACGTATTCGATGTCGGACCTAACTACGCCAAGCGTTATCCCTGTCCGATAGATCAGGGCAAGCTCGAAGTCTGCCCTCCTAAAGCTTGCAGCTATTGTGCCCCTGGTCAGTCGGCCGGCTCCTGGAACGACTTCAAGGTGATTCTCTCGGCTTCTCCTGTTATAGGCGGCAGGCTCTACGACTTGATAGGCGAGAAGCCTCTCCAAGACAAGCTGGACATAGTCAGAAAGACCATCTTGGATCATGCCCCGGTGGAGATTCCGGTGGTCAAGCCCGACAAAGATGATCTGGAATGGATAACCAAACGTGCAACCCTGGCAGGTATGACCTATCACTACCAGGAGCTTCTGCATTGCGGCTCGGACAATGCCCCGGCGATTAACACAAGCATCCTGAACGAGATCATGGAAACCGGCTCCAACATCGAGTTCCACTGGGATACGAAAGTGCTCTCGGTGGGCAGAAGAGGCGAAAAGTTCGCGGTCAACTATGACCGCTATCGAAATCCCGGCGACGAAAAAGAAGAGCTCTTCGATTTCATGGTGCTCTCTGTCGGTCGTGGTGGCGCCCACTGGCTGACCCAACAAGAGTTCTACAAAGACCTCGATATCTACCCGGGTCAGGTCGATATCGGCATCAGGGTAGAGACCAGCTGCTACTTCACCGAAGAGGTGGATAAGCGCTTCTATGAACCGAAACTCTATTACACCTCTCGTCACTCCAATGACGTGGTCCGTAATTTCTGTTCGAACCCCAGAGGTTATGTCACTCCGGAGAACCATCGAGATTATGTTCTAGTCAACGGACATTCTAAGATGTTCGAGAAATCCGAGAACAACAACTTTGCCGTACTGGTCTCCAAGACTTTCACCCGTCCTTTCAAAGACCCTCAGCTCTATTCCCAGACCATCGCCAAAGTGGTCAATATGCTTGCCGGCGGCGGACCCTTGGTACAGAAACTGGGCGATCTAAGAGCAGGTCGAAGAACTAAAACCCTGGCGAATAATTTGATCAAACCGACGCTAGAAGCTGAATGCGGCGATATCTCTCTAGCTTATCCTCATCGCATTCTGGCAGGCATCATAGAATATCTCGATGCCCTCGACAAAATCTGTCCTGGTGTCGCCGGTGATGCCACCCTGCTTTTCGCTCCTGAGTGCAAAAGCTACCCGGATTCTATATCGGTCAAAAAAGATATGGAGACCAATATCCCCAATCTCTTTATAATAGGCGACTCCAGCAGCTGGACCAGAGGAGTCGGTCAAGCCACCACCAGTGGTTTACTTGCCGGTGAGGGCATTAAAAAACGACTTACCCGAGAGATTCTACCGGGCAAGGTTGCCGCAGCCAACGGTAAAAAAGCGGCTTCTTAAGCTCTTTTAGATTCAGTCCTGCCAGAGATTGAGGGTGTTGTCCTCATCGTCATCGTTCATCTTGCGCTGCAAAGCGGCATAGCGAGACATGAGCTGCGCCACCTCCGGGTGCTCCGCCCCCAGGGTCTTCTCGCTCAGGCCAAGACCCCATTTGTAAAGGCGATCGGCTTCGTCGAAGTTCTCCGCCAGCTCATAGAGCTCCGCCAGGTTCTGGAGGCTGGTAGCCACCGATGGATGCTCGGGTCCCAAATTCTCCTGGGTGATGGTCATCGCCCGCCAGTAGTGTTGCTCGGCTTCGGAATAGTTGCCCTGATCTTTATAGACTTCAGCCAGCGAGTTGAGCACTTCTGCCACATGCATGTGCTTAGGTCCCCAGTCCTTAGTGCGTATATCCAGAAGAGTCTTGTAGAGCGGCTCCGCCTGATCATAGCGGCACTGGATATGAAAAAGCAGGGCCAGATTGCCCAGAGATTGAGCGGTGGACGGATGGGTCAGACCTAAAACGGTCTGTCTTATTTTAAGAGCGCGCCAGTGAAGCTTTTCCGAAAGCTCGAAATCACCTTTCATACGACTGAGCTCGCCTTGATAATTGAGCAGGGTGGCGACACTGGGGTGGCTTTCGCCCCAGTGGGCTTCACTGAGCCTGAGCGCCCGGTCATAAAGAGGCTCGGCCTTATCGTATTTACTGTCGGCATGATAGAGCAGGGCCAGATTTTTGAGCATGGTAATCAAGCTCGGGTCCTCCGGTCCGAATTCAGCTTCGTGCTCGGATATCGCCCGGCGAAACAGCGGCTCTGCCTGCTCGAACTTGCCGTGGGCGCGATAGAAATCGGCCAGACCCTCCAGGGTGCTGGCATGGTCGGCCCGATGCCCCTCGGCGCAATCTTCATAAATAGAAAGCGCCCTTCTGTAATAGGGCTCGACCTCGGAGAACTTGCCCTGGGCACGAAACACCTGACCGAGCTTATTCAGGGTAAAAGCAACCTCTGGCGCGTTCTCGCCAAAACATTTTTCCTGGACAGAAAGGGCAAGCTTCAGCGCTTCTTCAGCCCTTGAATAATTGCCCTGGACCCGATAGAGGTCTCCGAAACGAAGATAGATCTCGGCAAAACTGGGGTGTTCCTTGACCTTCACCATGGATGAATCCGAAGGCATCACCGCGTCAAGCCCCTCCGAGGAGCTAGACTCGCCATCATCGGGCTCTTTCAAAGGTCCCTGGGCAAACTGTTTACGGGCTTCTATAAGGGCTTTCTGAAAGAGTTTTTCAGCATCGGCATAGCGCCCGAACTCGAAAGCACGTTCTCCGGCTTCGAGATAATTTGTCCAGGTGATCGACTCGTTGGCGCTATCCATTTCTAGTAAAGGATACCCTCTTGGCTTGAATGTACCAAATATTCCCGTTCCGGCTAAATCCTACTCTGCCTTCATATCAGTCTGTGTAAACAACTCTTCTATGATTGTTCATCGATGGGTCAGTCTGGACAAAATCACCAATATGATGGATAAATACCCTTTAGCCTCCCTGTTACTCTTATGCCAACCCAGGACATCGATTCTAACGGCTCAGCGGTCGAACAAGAACAAAGACTAACCGCAAAAGGATTCGGCAAGCTTCTATGGACAGAGCTTGCCGTGGTCACTATCTTTCTGCTTGCACTGGGCTCTCCCTATAACAGTCGAGTGGTAAATATGATTCTCTTCCACCCGGAAAAGCAGCTCTTTGTGGATAAAGACGCTCTCAAAATATTCAAAGAGAAATACGGTGTCACGGTCTTTGATCAAGATTTCCGCTCAAAAGATGGTACCTGGCTCCATGGCTGGTACTTCAAAAAGCCAGGCGCCAAGCGCACTTTTTTGATTTCCCACGGCAACGCCGGCAATCTCTCCCATCGCTATTTGATCTTCATGGTGCTCTTCGAAGCGGACGGCTCGGTTTTTATCTATGACTATCACGGCTATGGCAAGAGCCAGGGCGAGCCCAATGATCGAAACATAGTAGAAGACAGTGTTGCCGCTTACGATTATCTGGTCAAAGACCTGAAAGTCAAACCGGACTCAATCGTTCTCTACGGAGAGTCGCTGGGCTGTGCCGTCTCCACCGCCCTAATGCAGAGCCGTCCGGTTAAGGCTGTGATTCTGCAGTCCCCTTTTATAAATCTGGCAAGAACAGCCAAAGACAAAATCGCCTGGGCAAAAATCTATCCCGATTTCATGTTCGAGCAGAATCATCTGGATAATCTCACTCCATATAAAACCAAGCATCCCCCCTTGCTTCTCATCCATGGAGACAAGGACTGGATCTTGAATCCGGCCTATTCAAAAGAGATCTATAAAGCCGCGATTCAGCCCAAGCAGCTCCTTATTCTAAAAGGCAAAGGACATAACGACATCTATCCTGAACACGCCCTGAAAGTGGTGGCGGCTATCAATCAGTTTCTCGCTTCCGAATAAATCAGACGAAATCGGGCACCACCGGCTTGGAGTAGAGACCACGTTCATTAGCCATTTCGAAGAGCTTGCGAATCGCCGCCTCACCGCGTTTGCCCTGATCTACCGTCAGATCGTTGACATACATTCCGACAAAACGATCGGCTAGATCTTCGGGAATATCCGGCGCGAAGGTCATTGCGTAGGCGAGAGCATCTTTGCGGTTATCCAGGGAAAACTGGATGGAGCGCTTGAGAATATCGCTCAATTTACTGATCATCTCGTCGCCGAGATCACGTCTAATAGCGTTGCCGCCCAGGGGAAGCGGCAGATTGGTCTCGGTCATGAACCACTCGCCCAGATCCACCAGCTTTTTGAGACCGAGATCTTTATAAGTGAGCTGCCCTTCGTGTATAAGTAGACCGGCATCATATCTGCCATCAGCCACCATATTTATGATCTGATCGAACTCCTCTTCTTTTGTCTCCAAACCGGGTTTATAGAGATTCAGCGCCAGATAAGCGGTGGTCAACTTTCCTGGAATCGCCACCACGGTTTTATCGAGATCTGCCTCGTCGAAACCTTCGCGGCAAACAAGAACCGGTCCGTAGTTATCGCCCATACTGGCGCCACAGGTCATGATCTTGTAGGTGTCCGCTATATGAGGATAGGCGGCAAAAGAGATTGCCGATACTTCATATTTGCCCTCCAGGGCTTCCTGGTTGAGACTCTGGATATCTTTATGAACCTGCTTGATCTTCAATCCGTCAGTGTCCAATAAGCCCTTGGCAATGCCGTAGAACATGAAGGCATCGTCTGAATCCGGGCTATGGGCGACCACGATCTCTTTGAGTTGGCAAGACATGGCAGGGACCTCACTGAAGACTAAAAACAGGCACCGGAGAATTTTCGCCTTGATAAAGCCGAAACGCTCTAAAGGACACTAATATATTAAGATTGAAGAGATCAACTTTAGACGCATTCAGCTCCACTCCACCGGCTTGCTGGTGGAGAAGCCCCGGGGTAGCGGGCTGGCTTCGTAAACACGGCGGAGAGTATTGAGATCCCGCTCGCTCGGTCGCTTCATATTCCTGCTTGTCACCTTCCCTTCGGCTGAAAGCTCGGTGAGATACATGGTGTCTCCGTTTCTATCGCTGTGACCGAAAAGCCCCAGACCGTGACCGAGTTCATGCTGAAAAATACCGCCGAGAGCGTTCTCGGAAAGCGGCTCCACATAATAGGTGGGGCGCAGCAGATAGATTCTCACTTTCGGATTACCATTGAAAGCGGTCAGCCGAGTTACCCCGAGCAAGCGTGGATTGAGATGATTGACCCAGCTCACCTCCACATCGGCAGCCTCGGCTCTTTCTGCCAGAGTTAGGGGTATGTAACGGGACCAGCTCTCGATAGCTTCGGTCAAAGAGAGCTTCCATTGCGATGGAGTCTCCTCGGGAATCCTCACTTTCACAGGAAAGTTCGTCCAGCGAGCCACGCTATTTCCAGGGAAACGCTTGATCTTGTCAAAATAGTCTCCAGCCTGCCTGTCATAGGGTATGCGGGCGACAATGGAAGCGGCTCCGGCACCGCTGGCAATACTATCTGTCTTGCCGGCATTGCTCTGAAAAGCTCCCTGTCCGCCTAGCTTCTGCTCCAGGCGACTGAGTCTTTGTTCGACAGAGCCCTGACTGGTCGAGCCGAAAATCTCCTTTTCTAGGTGATCTAATCTGGCTTCCACATCGTGCTCAGGGTAGACAGTCCCGAAAGCCAGTTTCTCAAGACGCTCCACCCTGGCTTCCGGACCGCTGGAGGGGCTCATCTGAGCCTGGGGAGCGGGGCCGGCGGTCCAACGTCCCCCGGCACCTTTACTGGAGTAGCCGGAAGGTAAAGGCTTATTGAAATCCGGTATCATGTCCGGTGAAGGGAAGCCACCGGACGGCTGCTGATACTGCGGTTGTTGATATGGCTGTTGATACGGCTGCTGATACTGTTGTTGCTGATAGGGCTGCTGATATGGCTGCTGATACTGTTGTTGTTGATAGGGCTGCTGATATGGCTGCTGATACTGTTGTTGTTGATAGGGCTGCTGATACTGCCGCTGCTGATATGACTGTTGATATGGTTGTTGATAGGGCTGTTGATAGGGCTGCTGATA
>CAZCBH010000049.1:12907-35166 GCA_964496875.1 uncultured Candidatus Obscuribacterales bacterium
TGATATGGTTGTTGATAGGGCTGCTGATATGGCTGCTGATACTGCTGCTGCTGTTGATAGGGCTGTTGATAGGGCTGCTGATACGGCTGCTGCCAGGGGGGAGTAAAAACCTGGTTGCGCCGGTCGTTCGGATCTACAGAAGGCTGGTAATTGTTGTTGCCGCCGCCGCTCATGCCGTAAGAGCCTGAAGGCAAAGGATGTTCGCGATTATACTTGGCGGCAGGATCTTCTTTTGGCTGGGGAGCAGGCTCCGGCTCCGGGGTGTCGAGTTTGGCCATGCTCGGATCTATCGGCTTCAACACAGGCTTCAACTCAGGAGCGGCAGCAAAAGCCACCCCAGCCCCCAGGTTCAATACAAGAGAGAGAAGAAGGACAATCTCCCTCAGCCGCAAATTCCTGGCTCTTCTGACCGTATTCATCGCCCTTCGCCTAGGTCGTTCCGGACAGTAACTGATCTGAGAATTCGCCCCCGACCCGCAAAGCCGCCTGAAGATGCTGCACCCACTCGACAAGATTGGGCTGCACCACCTTTTCCGGGTTGAATACCACATCATTCAAAAGTTCATAAATTGCCGGATCATGCCGTTCGAGAAAACGACGACTCTCCTTTATTGTATACGCCGCTACGCACTCAGCCCAATATTCATGGTGACTGGACCTGGCATAGCCCGAGATGAAGAGCCGGTTCATCACCTCTTCATGGGGCAAAAGCTCTGAGGCGCCCGGATACTCATCGGGCAGGGGATGCTTCTCATCACACAGTTTTTTTCGGGATCGATAAAGGTCTTTGATTCTCTCTTGAGTCGCCTGGGAGAGTACGAATTCGAGCTGATGCCCGAACTCATGGGCGACCACCAGATTTACCCGGACCTCGCAAAGGGGCTTGTATTTGGTATGGACCACAGCAAAGCAGCCATGTTCATAATAAAGATTGATGTCTCGATTGAATTCATCTTTATCCAGGGTGACATTGCCGGTTCTCACACCGGTCTGCCCTGCCGCACCATGCTTGACATTTCCCAGGGCGCAGTTGCCTTCCTTCTTTCGCACCACATTAAGCATTCCGCAACAGGCCCAGAGCTTGAGATTCTCGAACAGATACTTCTTCTGCTGAGCCTTGAGCTTATCGTAGTCCATGAAATAACGGATCATTTCCGCTTCCGAATAACTCTTGTCCTGCTTCATGAGTGGTCTGAACCACTCATGCTTGATCTCTTCTCCGGTACTCTTCTTGCCACTGAATACGGTGTTGAGCTGAGTATTCTCATCGAGCTTGATCTGGACTTCCTTGAGATGCTTGTCTCTCAAAAAGATATTGAGTTCGTCGTCGACTTCACCGACCAGACTGTGATCAGAAGCGGCGATGCGGCCGTTGACCACATGGTAGAGAACATTATTGAACTTCATCGACCCGGTCGGACCTGGAACATCCGAAGGCAAAACCAGGGCAAGCCCGTTCGAGTCTATGCCCCGGAAGACACATCCGGGCACCGCCTCTATCGGTCGAAGTTTGCGATAGGTGCCGAGCAGACCGGAGGTGTTCTGGAGATAGCCGTCATCATAGATAACCCCGGTAGGGTTGCCATCCTGATAAATACGACCGAAATCGACCACCAGCATCTGGCCGCCAATCTCGAGAAATCCACTGGGTCCGCGAACAGCGTTCGCCTGAACCTTATCACTCACCGACATGCTACCGAGTACACCCAGTACACTAAACTGTAGTTTTAGTATACGGCCTTTTTCAGTACCGTTCTTTTATTTAGCCGCTGCCAGCTTATCCTGGGACTTTTTCCAGTCTGCCATGAATTTCTCCATGCCCTGGTCGGTCAAGGGGTGTTTGACCAGTTGTTTGAAGACTTTATAGGGCAGGGTGGCGATATCGGCACCGGCGAGAGCCACACGCTGGACATGCATAGGGGTTCTGATGCTGGCAGCCAGAACATGGGTCTCGAGCCCCTGGATTTCGAACATCTCGGCAATTTCTTCTACCAGAAGACAGCCATCCTGGTTGATGTCATCCAGGCGTCCGATAAAGGGGCTGACAAAATAGGCGCCGGCCCGGGCAGCCAGTAGAGCCTGGTTGACCGAGAAACAGAGGGTGACATTGACTTTGATGTCTTCATCGCTGAGTACCCGGGTGGCTGCAAGACCGGCCTCGGTGAGAGGACATTTGACCACGACATTCTCTGCCCATTTGGCGATTTCGCGCCCTTCCTTGATCATGGACTCGGCATCTTCGCCGGTAACTTCTGCGCTTACAGGACCTTCGACGATGGCGCATATTTTCTGGACCAGGGTTTTGAAATCCTTTTCCTCTTTACCGACTAGCGAAGGATTGGTGGTGACGCCGTCGAGCACGCCCCACTGATTAATTTCGGTAATTTCGTCTATGTTGGCCGTATCCAGGAATAAATACACTGCTGAAGCTCCTTTGCAAAGGGCAAGTTAAAACTAGTTGAAATCTAAGGCTACATGAGTATAGCCGATAGACACTCAGGCTAAGATCAATCTTATAAGGGTTGTAAACATAGGGCATTGTCAGAAGCGCTACTTAGACTTGCTGTTCGACATATTCAAACCATTCAAATGAGCGACTCCCCGTCACCGACAAGACAATATTTTCCTTCTATGGGCCAGGCGCTTTTGGCAGCAATCCTGGGCATAGCGATCGGTTTGTTGTTCAGCTACGGCCAGGGCCAGCCCCGTAAAGCCCAGCCCCTTGTGGCTCAATCCCTCGGGGCGGCAAATCCCCAGGCCGAGGCGCCGGCTTTATTTGATATAAGCAAGGTCAAGCTGTGGCCGTCACTATCGGGCAGGACCAATATCCTTCTTATGGGAGTGGACTCGAACGGCAAGAACACCCAGCGTTTCGAGAACACTCGCTCGGATACTATGATCCTTGCCAGTATCGACCCATTCAATAAGAAGGTCGGTCTTATCTCCATTCCCCGGGACAGCCGGGTGCGAATCCCAGAGAAGAATCACCTGGACAAGATTAACGCGGCCCACGCCCTGGGCGGACCGGAACTGGCGGTGAGAACTGTCGAATCGGCGCTTGCTGTCCCTGTCGATCATTATGTGGTCATCGACCGGGTCGGTTTGCGAGATGTATTCGAAGCCATAGGACCTGTCACGGTCAATGTCGAAAAGCGAATGCGCTACAGGGACCGCGCTTCCGGTCTGGATATAGATCTTCAACCGGGCGTGCAAGAGCTGGATGCCCATCAGGTAGAAGAATATCTGCGTTTTCGCTACGACCAGAAAGGTGATATCGGCCGGATAGCAAGACAACAATGGTTTCTGAGACAGGCCCAGAATAAACTGAAAGACCCCTCCGTCCTTCTAAAAATTCCCAATCTCATTCAATTCGCCAGCAATTACGTGGTTACGGACATGAACGTCCAGGACATGACCGCCCTTTTCGGATTCGCCAAAGATATCGGTTCAGACTCGATAGAAACTGCGACGCTGCCCGGCGAAGGCACCACCATCCACGGTGGCAGCTACTGGGTCATCGATCCTGAAGCCTCGGCTCTGGTGTTAAAAAGATTAGCCGGGGTCTCTCCATCGGTGGCTCGAATCGCAGAGGCCACTTCAGACCAAGACCCTGAAGAAGAGCTGGTCTACGGGACCGATACTTTCGAAAGCGAATATCCTTTTCAACGCAACCGAATGAAAGTCCACGATAATGACTCTTTCCAGGACTCCTACGCGGCGGCTTACAGCAAGCGCCCATATGCCGTGGTAATCCGCTACCCTCGCGGTCAGGAGGATACGGCAAAGGACTTCCAGGACAGTTTGCTCCTGGCCGGCTACAAGGTGCGTTCCATGATCAGATGCCGCCCGGGCGACTGTCAACACGAACAAATAGAGCTGAACAGCTTCCGTGCCGATGACACAATCACGGACTCCCTCAAAGAGAAATTCCCGGCCTTCAAAGGCTGGGCCGTGGTTATGAATCCAATCCAGAGAACCCGGACAGACATGACCATTCAGATAGCGCCTGAAACCAGCCCGCTTCTACCGAGCGATTCTGTCAAAGCGACCTACGATTATTCTATTCAATCGGTCAGACCGGGAAGAGGCTTTCGACCCGGTGAGATCAAGTCGCTCAATACAAGCAGACCTGCACGCTTCAATAAAGGCTGATTACAGATTCAGACCGGTTCTTGAAGGAGCGGCCACGCTTGCCGTTTGAATGGCGGCGGTGGTTGCCCGTGCGATATAACCGCCCGGATTATAGGCGTACTGATGAAACCCGACGAAAAAAGCGGCAAAAAGTCCCACGGCAAGGATGCCCCAGACCGGACTGGCATGCCGCTTTCTATAAGGCGCCATCAATTGATCGAGACGCTTGGTCAGCTCGAAAGCGCTGGTGTCGTAATAGAGATCGTGAAACTCGAGATCGCTGTCCTTGCAGCACAGACAATAGGTAACCCCGGTGGTCATGGAATGACCGCAACTACGACAGATTACGAACTTCATGGCGAGACCCCTCACTGGCTGGCGGAAGCACGGATGAAAAGAACCGAAGATGTCTAAATTATCATGAAAAAGACATTTTGAATCAGAACTTTGAGAAATTTATTCAAATAGTCCCTGAATTCGCCGCAATATCAAAAGCGGACAAAAATCCAAACAGCACCATCAGCGATACTATTTGCCGAATTCAATTAGAGTTCACTTAGAGTCCGCTTGGCCCGGTCAGCAACAAAAACATTCTCGTCTTCAGAAAGCTTCTCTAAAATAGCCCTGGGCACATTGTGGTTAGAAGACAATCCCAGCCTCACATCCTCAGATTCGTCCGAGGCAAGCAGTTCGAAAACAGCTTCCGATGCCCTGGGGTTCTCCAGAACCGAGAGCCGTACCTCGGTACTTCTATCCTTAGCCAGCGTGAGCAAAGTACTGGCTGAGATATTGGGGTTCTCCGAAACTCTAGAGCGCACCTTCTCGTTCTCGTTCTTGGAAAGCTTTTCGAGAACCATGGCTGACGTATGAGGATTGCCCGCCAGCACTTTCAGCATGTGCACCTCATGGTCTCCATTGGCGCTCTTTTGACCGGCGCCGGACTCCAGTTCATGGATAGCTTTGATCAGAGTGGAGAGCTTCTGGGATGTGACAGGCTTGGCGAGATAGTAGTTCATCTTCAAGCGCAACGCTTCCATGACATCCTCATCCCGCTGAGAAACAGTAAGGACAACCACTGGAATCTTTTTCAAGTCTTCATTGGCGGTCATATCTTCTAAAACTTCATGGCCGTTCTTCTTCGGCATATTGAGATCAAGGAGAACGATGTCGGGAAGCTTACCCTCTTTTCCGGCTTTATTGAGATAGCTCATCGCCTCTTCACCATCATTGACCACATCGAGACCATAATCGAGAGACGAGCGTTTCAACGCTTCCTGGGTCAGTCTGATATCAGAAGGGGTATCCTCTACGAGCAATATTTCAATCTTATTTGCCATCCTCTAACTCCTTGTCTTGGATTACGGCCGGTAGCGTGAAAAGAAAAATCGAGCCGTGACCGGGTTCGGATTCAACCGATATGGTACCACCATGGGAGGTAACTATGCGCTTGCAAATAGCTAGTCCCATTCCTGTGCCGGAATACTGGGTCTTGCCGTGCAAGCGGGCGAACATATCGAAGATTCGATCCGAATACTTGGGATCGAAGCCGATGCCGTTGTCCCTCACCGAAAACAACCACATATCACCCGATGAATCCACCTTGACTACCACATGGGGCCGTCTCTCTTCGCTCCGATATTTCAAAGCATTCGATACGAGATTCAAAAATAGCTGATGCAAGTGAGAACGCTCCACGGCCACTTCGGGCAGATCGTCTATTTCGAAATCAGCTTTGGTCTCCTTAATAGCTTGGCTGAGGTCGGCAAGCACATCCTCCATGACCAGATTGCACTTCGTAGACTGGTTGGTGGATTCGGATGCGTCTATGTTCGAGTGGCTCAAGACCGCCTGGATGAGATTTTGCATTCTTTTGGTACCATCGAGAATATATTCGACGAACTCGGAAGAATCTTCATCCAGCTTGCCCCGGGTATTTTCCTGCAATAGATTGGCAAAGCCCTGCACCGCCCGCAGTGGCTCCTGCAGATCATGAGATGCTATTTTAGCGAATTGTTTGAGCTCTTCGTTGCTCTGCAAAAGCGCTTCTGTACGTTCGTCTACTAAACGCTCAAGCTCCTCTTCCAGCTTTTTGCGCTCGCTGATGTCGCGCACGAAAGCGCAATAGATATAGTCGTCATCCTCGATAATTTTGAAAATGACAAACTCGATGGTAAACTCCCGTCCCTCTTTGTCACAGGCGATGAACTCGAAGTTGAGCCTCAATAAATTGCCGACATTGTCTCCGAACTGGTCCTCCACCGTCTTGGCATAGTGCACTCTCAGGTGATGGGGAACGATGGTGGATAGTGGCTTGCCTAGGATCTCATCCCTCTTCCAACCGAAGGTCTCTACCGCCTTTCTATTCCAGTCTGTTATGCGCCAATCGGAATCTGCAGAAATAAAGGCATCATAAGAGTTTTCGAGAATAATCCTCAGCCTCTTCTCACTTCGCCGCACCGCCCTTTCTACCTTGCTGCGCTCTATGGCATACTCCAGCCTTCTATAAATAGATTCGTTGCTTGCCAACTCTTTGACGATATGCCCGTCAGCCCCCTTTTCGATGGCGCCATGGGCAAGGTCCTCTTCGCCTATCTCGGTGAAGATAATTACAGGTGTCTGACCGCACAGACGTTTGACCTGATAGAAACTCTCCAGACCGGAACAATCAGGCAAAGAGAGATCGAGGAGAATGGCGTCATAACGATTGTTCTTCAGCCTGGTGAGAGCCTCTTCAAGGCTGGCGGCATCCTCAACCTCCAGCCCCCGCTTTTCGAGGCTGATGCTGATGGACAATAGAAATGTATGGCTTCCTTCTACAACAAGAACACGCACTATCCTGTGTTCTCCCAATGAAGTCTCGGAAGATCATACCCAGATTTAAGCTCGACGCAACTGTTCCATTTCAGTCACCGCGGCCCCGCACTCGCGACAATGGTTGGAATATTTGACCAGCACATTTTCCCGGGGCAAAACATGGCCGTACTGACGACACTGGTTGCGACCCAGTCCGGCTCTAAAGGTGAAGAAGTGCATGAGGTTCTGAAATGCCGAGCGCGCTTTGTACTCAAAGGGCACTAAAGAAGGGTCCGACTGGGAACGGAGCTTGAATCCGACCACCTCATCCCTGGTAAATCTTCTGGCGTCGGGAGACTTTCTCATGAGAAGAGACTTTGCACGCATTAACAAACCCTCGCTATAGAAACAAAATAAAAGATGCTCACCACAGCATGACAAGCTGAGATGAGCATCGCATCATTTTTCTTAATTGACAAGGAACGCCTGCTTGACATTCCACTGTAATTGGACGCTTATCTAGATCAATTCGTCCACGAATGACTTCATGGCGTCAGGGCAAGCACCGAGTTCTTGCTTGGCAAGAGCGCCTTTCTTGAAGGCGGGTTCGCCGTCTTCGTAGGTAGGCATCTCGGTCTTGTAGATGACACCAAGAGGTACTCTGTCGCCCCACTCGAAAGCTTTCTCGTAGGACTTATAAAAATCACCCGGATCCCAACCTTCGTCCTCGAGTTTGTAGACTCTCTCTTTGAACCAGGGGTAGGTGTTGATTTTATTGTAGGTAACACAGGGGCTGAAGACATCGATTAGAGAGAAGCCCTTATGAGCCATACCCTGGGCGATGGTGTCAGCCAGATGTTTCTGCTCCCCGGAGAAACCACGAGCTACGAAGGTAGCACCGGCGGTAATGGCAAGAGCGAGCGGGTTGAGCGGATTCTCGATATTGCCCTGGGGAGTAGATTTGGTTTTGTGACCGATGGTGGTGGTCGGTGAGGTCTGACCGGTGGTGAGACCATAAATCTGGTTATCCATCACCACATAGGTGACATCCAGATTCCGTCTCATGGCGTGCAGCAGGTGACCGACGCCGATTCCGTAGCCATCGCCATCACCGCCGGTGATAACTGTCTTCAAATCGGTGTTGGCCAGGTGCACACCGGTGGCAACCGGTACAGCCCGACCGTGGAGACTGTGCACTCCGTAAGAGTGGATGAAACCAGGCAGGTTCGAAGAGCATCCGATACCGGAGACAACCATCAGATTCTCGGGTTTGATACCGAGTTTGCCGGCTGCTTCCTGGACGGACTTGAGCACACCGAAATCACCACAACCGGGACACCAGTCAGGGTCCACCGGTCCTTTATAGGTTTCGATTGGAAGTTCGATTACTGTCGCCATCTAATTAATTCCTCTTTCGAAATTGGGTAATGAATGCACTCGCTTATTCAGCCGAGGCGGGGGTGTACTCGTAGGTAGAACCGGTTTTCGTGCCGACTTTCATGGTGCCGCCGGCTTTGCCGGTAAATCTTTCGGCCAGCTCGATGTTCCAGACAGGCTCACCGTATCCGTTGGCGGACTCTTTAATGAGTTTGACCGGTCTGAATTTTTCGGCGCTGTGGGTTCTGAGATAGTGATAGACAAACTCTTTGGCTTCTTCCTCGGTAACATCGAGGTCGAACTCTTTGCCTTTCAAAATCTGATTGACTCTCTCGATGATGTAAGCGGGCTCGAGGGGCTCACCGTCATATCTATTGACGTGGCCGTCCATGGAGACACCGGTTTCCATCTTGATGAATTTAGCCATCACCGAGGTGAAGTTGACTTCGACCGAGACTTTCTTCTTGCATTTGGAGAGCAACTCTTTCACTTCTTTGGAGTGGAAAGGAGCGATGTACTTGATGCAGAGGAAGTTGGTCTTGGTGCCGGCTTTGGTCAGCTCTTCGGCGGTCTCTTTGACCACACCGTAGGTGGAGCCCCAGGTGACCAGCGTCAACTCGGCGTCGGCCGGTCCTTCCAGCTTAGGTGCGGGAAGCTCTTTGAGCAGGTTCTCGACCTTTCTCATACGCTTCTCCATGATCTTTCTGCGAACGGCAGGAGCGGTGAACATGTCGGAGATCAGGATACCGCGCTCGTCGTGATCGTCGGAACCCGAGGTATAGCAGGCATTAGCCGTACCAGGAAGGGCTCTAGGCGAGACGCCGGATTCGGTGAACTTGAATCTCTTGTACTGACCCTGGTCTTCGGACCATTCTTTGACCATCTCACCGCGATTGATCTCGACGTCTGCTTTGAAGACTTCAGGATCGACGGTTTCAGGGTGCTCGGAGAGCAAAAGGTCGGTCATCATCAGAACAGGCAGCTGGAATCTTTCAGCAATGTTGAAGGCATCGACGGTGGTGTCGAAGGCGTCAGCCACGGTGAAAGGAGCGACGATCAGACGGGGGAACTCACCTTGAGAAGCGCCGAAGACCTGGAAGAGGTCGGCTTGCTCTGTCTTGGTGGGCAGACCGGTGGAAGGACCACCACGCTGTACTTCCACACAGACCACAGGTACTTCCATGATTCCAGCCATTCCGACCGCTTCGGTCATCAGGGCAAAACCACCACCGGCAGTGGCACACATAGAGCGCACTCCACCGATACCGGCTCCAATGGCCATGTTTATTACCGAGAGCTCGTCTTCGCACTGCTTGACGCAGATACCGGTATCCTTGGCGTGCGATGCCATCCAGTGAAGGATGGTGGAAGCAGGAGTCATGGGGTACGCAGAGTAGAACTTGCAACCGGCGGCATAGGCAGCCATGGCGATAGCTTCATTTCCGGTGATGAAAGGACGAGCCTTGCCGTCTGCTTTCCACTCTTCGGCGAAAGGCTTGGCGTTGGCTTCGGCATAGTCATAACCGGCTTTGAGAAGAGCGATGTTCTGGTCGATCACTTCCTGACCTTTGTGGGAGAAGGTATCGGAGAGAACTTTTGTCGGTCCTTCCATGCCGATATGGGCAAGATAAGCGACCGCACCTATGGCGACGGTGTTCTGCATGATAGGCTTGACCGGACCGTATTTCTCGGCAACTTCCTTGGTCACTTCCTTCATAGGAATGGCAAGGACCTGAACGCCTTTTCTGACCAGTGAGTCTTCACACTTGATTCTGTCGCCATTAAAGATAATCACGCCGCCTTCTTCTACTTCGGCAGCATGACGCTCGATGGAATCTTGATTGAGGGCGATGAGCGCGTTGAGGCCATCACCATGAGAATAAACTTTTTCATCGCCGACTCTAACCTTGAGCCAGATATGACCGCCCCGGATAATCGACTGATAGCTGTTGTAAGCGTAAACGTGAAGTCCTTGCCTTCCGCAGGACCGAGCTAAGGTATCTCCGGATTTATCCAATCCGTCGCCGGCTGCGCCTGCAATTCCAATGGTGACTTCCTGCATTGAGTGCTTTCCTCCCTACCCTGACAAGGTGGCTTTTCCGGGCATAAGTTCGTGCCCCTGCCGAAGAACAGGCTCTTCGACATCCAGATATGACCTGGCTGAATACTATATCACTGTAAAACGAAAAGATGGCAAGGCCAGCCGTTTTAGCTGTTTAATTAAGGCAACAAAAGTTTTTACAACTTCAAGAAGGGCTGAAATAGCCAGGATATCAAAACCCTTGACATCAATCTTGAAAGACGAATTAGTGGCTGTGTCCTGCTTCCGGGCTCTCATGGCTCTCATGACTTTCGTGGGCTTCGCCGCCGTGACCATGACCGCCGCCTGAAGGCATCTCAATTTGCATCCAACTGCCCAGACCAACCATAAGAGCAATGGCACAGACCACAATCAAACCGGAGAGAGTCATATCCTCCGGACTGGTTTCAGGAACTATCTCGGTAGCCTGGGCCGGACCGACTTCATGATGTTCGTGTTCGTGTTCGTTTTCATCGTGATCGTGGTGGGACATGTCAACCTCTTAGTGAATTCTAGGCAATCAGGAAATCAAATACTGAGTATCACGGGCAGAAGATGAAGCCTATCCAGGCAAGCACCGCCACCCAGAAGAAGATGACCAGGGCATAGTACTGACCTCGGCCGGTCTGGGTGTAGCGCAGAGCCTCGCCGGTCGCCACCGTGACAATGCTCGAGCCGTTCACGATTACTTGATCGACAAAGACACTATCGAGCACTCTCCAGACATTGTCGAAAGCAGGCAGGAAGACGCTGTTGACCAGCCAGAGATAAAAGTGGTCCATATACCATTTGTTGTAAGAGATTCGATAGAGCAGTCCCTGATCTCTTGCAATCGCTTCGTTAGGAGTCCAGGACTTCGCTACATACATGACATAGGCGACGATAAAGCCAAGCAAAGCAACACCGGTGGAGATACCGACCATGCTCCAGTTGACCACTTCCTGGTGCGGATGACCGAAGTAGACGAAGCTGCCGAAAGCGTTGGCGGCGGCGGTGTTTTCGAAGAAAGAGAGCTTATTGAAACCGAGCATCAGACCGGCAAACAAAGAAGGCACGGCAAGGGCCCAGAGCGGTCCCCACATAACGGGACTGACCTCATGGGGCTCACCATGGCCGCGAAACTCTCCTGTAAAGACCAGAAAATAGAGCCGGAACATATAGAATGCGGTAAGACCGGCGGTGACGATCAGGACAATACCTATAATAGGATTGTAGGCGTAAGCCGCCGAGACGATCTCATCCTTGGAGAAAAACGCCGCAAAAGGCGGGCATCCAGCGATGGTGGCAGTACCGATTAAAAACGGAATCGCTGTCTTTTTCATCGGTCCGAAGAGACCACCCATCTTTCTGATGTCTTGTTCATGGTGCAGACCGATGATCACGGCACCACTACCAAGGAAGAGCATAGCTTTGAAGAAAGCGTGGGTCATCAGATGGAAGAGACCGGCAGAGAAGGCTCCGGCGCCCAGACCGACGAACATATAACCGAGCTGCGAACAAGTCGACCAGGCCAGGACCCGCTTGATGTCGTACTGACTCATGGCGATGGTGGCAGCCATGAAAGCGGTAAAGGCTCCGACCGAAGCGACCACCAGAAGGGCCGTGCTGTCGGTTCCTCCGGTGGGAGAAAGGAAGACAGGGTAAGCTCTAGCGACAAGATAGATACCGGCAGCAACCATGGTGGCAGCATGGATGAGCGCTGAGATAGGCGTGGGGCCTTCCATGGCATCGGGCAACCATACGTGTAAAGGGAACTGAGCCGACTTGGCCATCGGTCCCATAAAGATGAGAAGCGCAATTACGGTGAGGACGAAACCGGCGTCAGGAGCCAGGGTATTGGATGCCACCGCCTGTTGAATCGCTCCGGCAAGGTCGTTGCCGCCCACCTCTTTGGTGAAGGCGAGAATAGTTCCACCGGACCAGAAATCTTTGGTCACGAAGAAGAACATCAAAACACCGATAAGGAAACCGAAGTCACCGACTCTGTTTACGACGAAAGCTTTTAAACAGGCCGCCGCAGCGGAGTTTTTATACCACCAGAAACCGATAAGGAAGTAACTGCACACCCCGACCAGTTCCCAGAAACCATACATCTGAAAGAGGTTGGTGGAGACAACCAGACCGAGCATGGAGCCGGTAAATAAGGATAGATAAGAATAGAATCTGGCATAGCCGGGATCATCCCGCATATAACCGTGGGTGTAGATCTGAACCAGCATGCTCACAGTGGTTACGACGATGAGCATCATCACGGTGAGATTGTCTACAAGGATGCCCACCGAGAGCTTGAATTGCTCACAGGTGAACCAATCGAAGTTGAGCTGGAAACCGGAGAGACTGGGGTCGACCAGGAAAGCTTGCAGAATCAAAAGAGAATGCATGAAACCGATGGTGATCGCTCCCACCGAAAGCACCATGCTCGATGTCTTGAACCAGCGGCGCTGGCCTATATCAAGACCGGCAAGCATAAAACAGGTGATGATCGCAAAACCGACGAAAAACGGTAATGCCACAATCATCCATGAATTCTCAACGCAAGCTCTAAGAAACTCGGGGGTCATCGGTAGCGCTCTCCACTTCTGACGATAGTCAGATTTTTCGATAGTAAATGCCGTGAATATTTGGCTTCAATAATATACATGGACCGACGGCATTCTTGCCCGGTTGATAAAGCACGCTTTAAGCGAAGTGAGCTCACCCGGGATCTCAAGAAGATCTTTCGAGCACCAGACGCGGTTCTTGGCTACCCTGAATGATTGATAACTGGTGCCATCCGGCCGAGATGCTCCCGGATCACATATGCCGGGTGAAAAGATTTTTCATTTCAATAATTCTTCAAAGAGGGGGTTTTGGTACCAAAATCGCTGGCAGGAATCGAGCTGACCCTTATATACTGTGTGGCCTGTTTCCTTAATTACTAGTTACGCATTACAAACGCAGTAGAACGGCTGGCGAGGCGAAAAAGTGAACGACTCCGCACTTTATTTGAACATCTTATTACTATTACCCTTGATAGCGACCATCTTAATTCCGCTGGTGCCGAACGAGAAAAGCGCCCGGGGCATGGCGATTGGATTCAGCCTGGCAATGTTCGTTGTGTCGCTCATCATTCTCGGTCAGTTCCACTTCGGCAATGCCAGCATGCAGTTCGTCACCTACCAGCCCTGGGTATCCACGCCGGTAAGTATTGCCTATCATGTCGGACTCGATGGACTGAGCCTATCTATGGTGCTTCTGACAACATTCGTCACCTTGATGTCGGTGCTGGCCAGCTACTCAATCACAAAACGCTGCAAACTCTACTACAGCCTTGTGATGCTCCTCACCTTCTCGGTACTTGGAGTATTCGTCTCGCAAAACCTGGTTCAGTTCTTCGTCATGTATGAACTGGAACTGGTGCCGATGTATTTCTTGATCGCCATCTGGGGCGGTCCCAGACGTGGCTATGCCGCCATGAAGTTCCTTTTGTATACATTCTTCGGCGGTGTCATCATGCTGGCGGGCTTGTTGTACACCTATTCGGAGCTGATGGCGATAGATCCGAGCGCCGCCTCCTTCAATATGAGCGTGCTTGCCTCTTCTGCCAATAATCTGCCGGTTTCGAATCAAAGCATTGCCTGTCTGTGCTTCTTCCTCGCTTTCATAATCAAACTACCGTCGGTCCCATTCCACACATGGTTGCCCGACGCCCACGTAGAAGCGCCTACACCTATATCGATGATCCTGGCAGGACTGCTGCTCAAAATGGGTTCTTACGGTCTGGTCAGAATTTGTATGGGCTTCTTCCCAGCTTTCTTCGTCGAATACGGACCGCAAATAGTGGCACTGGGTGCGATCAACATTCTCTGGGGCGCAATCGCCTGCCTGGTTCAACAGGACATGAAGCGAATCATCGCTTTCTCCAGCGTCTCTCACATGGGCTTTATCCTGCTGGGTATAGGCTCGCTTTCAAACACGGCCGTTAATGGAGCGATCTTCCAGATGCTCTCCCACGGCTTTATCTCAGCCATGCTCTTCTTCCTGGTCGGATGTGTTTACGAAAGGACCCATACAAGACTGCTGCCGGAGATAGGCGGCGGCCTTGCTTTCAAGATGCCGATTCTCTTCTACTTCTGGATGTTCGCCACCATGGCCAACCTTGGTCTACCAGCGCTCTCCGGCTTCGTTGGCGAAGTGACGATATTCTATGGCACCATCACTTCACCTATGGCTTACTCCGCTCTCCATGGCGACTGGACCAGAAGCTGGATCTACCTGGCCGCACTGGGCGTGGTGCTCACCGCCGGCTACATGCTCTGGCTGCTCAAGCGCCTTTTCTACGGACCGGAACAGCCCAAGTGGAAAGACCATCTCTATGATGCCACCGTCACAGAACGGGTGGTCGGAGCCTGTCTCGCCATATCCATTCTGGCTTTCGGTGTCTATCCTATCTGGCTGACCAACCTCTACGGATCGGTCGGCGATAGAATAACCGCCAGCGTGATCTCGAGAAGCCATGTCTCGCTGAATACTTCCGGCGCTCCCAAAAACGACCTCTAATCAGCTCATTTGATCTCGGGTGGCCGGTCAGGACAGATTTCAAATATCCTGGGCTCGCTCAAATAGCCCATCGGATTGCCTTGCTTATCTATTGCCAGAACCACGACCTGGTGCCTACCGATGGATTTATTGATCAGATTGTCCGGAATGGCGATCTCGCCTTTCAAATTATCCAGGCGTTTCTTATATAGAAGGCAGGCATCGGCAGGAAACTCGTCGCCAGGATAGACTGTAATCGATTGCTCCGGCAATGCCACCATCACCATAACCCCTTCTGCGCCGGGGATAGCTTCGACATCGTAAGAGACTTTTATAGGAGAGATGCTGTCACAGGGCAGTTTTATCATGCGCGATACGGAGCGCTCATCCTCATCCACAGGCGAGCAATCGTTCAATTCTATGGAAGGAAAAAATTGAGCGGCTGGCAACGCTGTAAGTTTTGGCGGAGAGGTGCTGGAGAAGCCCGACGGCAGATCGAGAAACTCTATGCCTACTTCGGTTATATCTCCGTTCAATAACCAGGATCGGTTCCAAAAAGGGATGAAGTAACCGTCAGTGTCCGTGACCGGTCCGTTCGAATAGTCTATCCAGGAAGGTGGCTGGTGACTGGATCTGTAGAGCAATTTCGCTTTTAC
Organism: uncultured Candidatus Obscuribacterales bacterium; assembly: GCA_964496875.1. GTDB lineage: Bacteria > Cyanobacteriota > Vampirovibrionia > Obscuribacterales > Obscuribacteraceae > RI-106. The sequence continues at coordinate 28,463 of CAZCBH010000049.1, forward strand.
TTTGTCCGGTTTGATTTGAGATCCGGGAAACTCCAGCTTCAAGGCGCCCACACTGAAAGGATTCAAGCCGCCTGCCTCTGTCTTGAACCAGAGCTGCTCGCCTTTTTTGAATTTGTAATTCTCGTCTTTTAGGGTCAGAGAAACCGCTTCTCCAACAGCCAGATTTTTGCCAACCGGAAAACGCCAGGGTTTAAATGCTCTATCTTTCTGGCTCCAGAGCAATATCTCTTTCAACTGCGGACTTTTGACCACGTTCTCAATCAAACCGGGATAGATGAACTCGCGATTGCGCGAGAGAATACGCTCGCTTGTGATCACGAGCTCTTCAAAGTCCTTACGGGCCAGGGGTGGACTGAGCATGGTGCGCATATACTCCGGACGTCCTATTAAACCGGCACCGGCATCATCTTGAGGAAGATCGACAAAATAAAGCAGCTTGCCATTGCCTTTTGTATCGGCGCCGACAAGGTGCTCTACATGGTTGTGAATCTGCCGGATCTCATCACCGGCTCTTACCCAGATTTGAAGATTCTGACGAACCGCCACCAGCCAGAAAAGACCGAGCGCCACTGCCGCCAGTATCGAAACAGCTCTAAAGGCGACGGTTACTTTCGCTAGCTTCTCGGGGAAATCGGAAAAAGGCAGAACACTTGCTATGGCAATCAACATACAAAACGGGACAGAGCCGAGAAAAAACAATCTCGATCCGACCAAATTGGGATGTATATGCCAGATCTGAAAAGTGGGCAGCAAAGCTACCATGAGCCAGAACAAGAGGAAGAGCACCAGACGCAGATACCTTTTCGAGATCAAACTATAAATTAGAGGAAGCATAGAAAGCAAAAACGCGGCATTGGCCCAGCCGCTTAAATCTCGCTTCATAGGATTCTCTTCATTTACACCGAAGATGATTTTCTTAATCGTATCGACATCGAGAAAGTTCCGAAACAGGCTCAGAGTGGAACCCGCACCGCCATCACCGTAACCGCCCACCAGGGTCCCTATTGCTGCGGTGCGAACCACGGCGAAAACAGCCAGGAAAGCAAAAAAAGAAGAGACTAGAATCAATCGAGAAGGTTTGGTTCGCTTCTGCCAACCCAGATCATCGGCAAGCAAGAGCTCCGCTGCCGCCACCACTGCCGGCAGTACCACCGCCATCTCTTTGGTGGTCAGGGAAGCCAGGAAGAAGAGGAAAGACAAAGCCAAAGAGAGGTTGCTGCCTCGTTTACGATGCTTAAAATAGAAAACAAGAGAAAGCAGAAAGAACAGGACGCACTGGGTGTCGACCCTACCGATTATCCAGGCGACAGATTCCGGATGAATCGGATAGAGCGCAAAGAGCGCCCCGGCAAGAAAAGCAGCCAGTAGCGATGAACGCCCTAGATTAGCCAGGACCCGGCTCACCAGCCAGAAGACACAAAGACAGGTGGAAGAGTACATTAAGAGGTTGGAGAGATGATAGCCGAACGCGTTCTCCTTCCAGAGTATGAAATCGATCATGAGCCCGAAAGATGTTAAAGGTCGAAAGCTGTTCAAGCCGGTAGGACCTGACCAGGAACCGAAAAGGACTTTCATGAGCTCGGAGTTGTCACCGTCGAAAGCCCGCAGCAGATAGTCCATATGATAGAAGTCATCTAATAAGAATCCGACACCAAGGGTGCAATAATAGACACCGAATACGATGGCGACAATAAGCAGACAGAGAACCAGCCGGATTAAAAGGTCTCCACCGCCGGCGGCGCTATCCCTGTCTTTGGTGGACTCCTTAATGGTCATGCTCTACTTCTATTTGGATTTCTGATTCTGATCTTTGGGACTGGAACTATCAAAGTGATCCATCGGCAATATAGGAATAAGTTCAGCCGGTGTAAGAGTGTTTTTCATCTTATTCTCTTCGGAGCCACCGATAATAACTTCTCCCGATATAGCCTGGGAGACGCTATGGGAGACTGAATCAATCAAATCGGCGGCAGTGTTGGCGTCATAGTACTTGCCGCCGGAACTGGTGGCGATACAGTCGAGCTTCTTCTTGGCAAAATCCCGGCGAATATCGAGACCGACTATATCGACTTTGAGGTCTATGCCCCGGGGTTTGAGGGTCTTTATGTAAGCGCAGGGATCATGACCACAGGTATCGACACCATCGGTGATCAAAATAATCGTCTTCTGACCCGGTGCGCGACGAAGGTCGTATTCCGCCGCCTGATGAAGAGCATAAGTGAGCGGGGTAAGCCCCGTTGGCCGGATCGGTCGGACCCGGCTGATGATGGCGGTTCTATTGCCTTTACCCGGCGGTACCAGTAAAGCTGTCGCCTGACATTCCAGTCCTGGTTGACTGAGATGACCGAAGACACGCAAACCGACATCGACGCCGGTAGGAATCTTCATCATCGCTTTTTGCAAGACCTGTTTGGCTGCATCTATCTTCTGAATCTTTCTGCCATGTTCATCCCGGTCGATGGTCTCTTTCATGCTCAAAGAAGCATCGACGACAAAAAGAATAGTGGTCGGCTTCTGCTTCTTAATAGCTCTTGCCTTGATCATCATAGATGCGGTGCCTGCTTCAAGCGTGGTCGAAGCAGTGCCGGTCGAAAGCGTAGTGGATGCCGTTCCGGTGGAAAGAGTCGTAGACGCGGTTCCGGTTGAGAGCGTAGTGGAAGAGGTCCCACTTTCGAGCACCGGTTGAGGCATGTCCGGTATCGAGTTCTCCGCCCTTACCGACGCGACAAAAACAAGCGAAAGAAATAGAACTGAGAAGATCCCGGTGCATATTGAAAGCGGTCCGGTTCTATTTCCCCTGATCCTGACTGTCACTCTTTCCGTCACCGTTCTTGTTTCCGTTTCCGTTTCCGTTCCCAGCTTCGTCTTTTTTCTCATCACCATTAGTGTACTCAATCGGCTGCGAATTCTCTTGGGACGTGTCTTTCTTTTTATTTGTTTCTTCTTTGCTCTCGCCACCGGTTACAAGTATGGCTCGGCGGCTGACGGCAAAAGGTCTGGAGCCCTCGCCGAGACTGGCCCAGACGGTGACATAGTAAAGTCCTCCCTGGTTCTCATTGTCGAGGGGAAGATTGACCTTAAAACTGGATCCATTGAGCTTCACTCCGCCCTTAACCGGAATATCGGACTGGGGTCTCATCTCTGAAGCGCCCGGTCCGGCAAGCACAATCAACGGTGCCGCCAGAGCCACCGGCGGAACGAACATGCCTCCTGCGATGGCTGCCATCACTCCCAGCGCTTTCAAGGCGGTTATTGCCTTCGTATGATCCCGTTCTGATTTGGTGTCATAGGCAACATAGTCTAAAGGCGGGAAGTAAGGCAGCGCCTCATCGGAGCCAGGCTCCTCTTCGATGGGAGAGTCGAGAGCCTCTTCCCAGGCCAGGGTTATCTTATCGAATTGATACGGCTTGAAGATCTCTCCTGCCACGGTGACCTTCTCTCCAACCTTCGCCGTCCTTGCCAGGGGCTCCATTTTCGAATGTCTTGTCAAAACTTCTGTACAGCCGAATAGCTTGGTACCGTTTCCATTGACGCCAAAAGAAGAAGCCAGGTGGGTGGCTTCGGCAGAGAGCAGCGCCTCTCTATCATCCTGACGCATCAGCATCTTCTTGAGCAAGAGACAGACAGCCGCTTTGGTGAGCTTGGAAGAAGGCAGGTCGGCCGTGCTCATTGCAACGAGACCTTCGCTGACAGCATCGGTTCCACCGACCAGGGTATAGCGCCTATCGGGATTCTGCCCATACTGATCGCTATGGGATAGCTGCCTGAGCTCGAGCATCTCCACCATCTGCTGCTCGGCCATATCCTGAATGAGCTTATCATTCTCGAGCGGCTCTATATTACGCTTGCGCCGCTCGAAATTAATGAGCTCTTCGCAATACGCCTGCAAAACGGTCAGTGGTTGCTCACTCAGGTTATCCGGATTTTTAGCCATCTCATCCAAATAAGAGAAATCCGCATCTTTGTTTCTGAGCTCCAGCACAGGAGAATCTAGATCACTGTAGGCATAAGGATCCAGATCAGGCGCACCGACCGACATTGCCGGGTCATAAGAATCCGTGCCCAGAAGAGTTCGCTTCAGACGCTCTGTCCGGTCGAATAGAGACTCTTCGCTGTAAACCCTGGCGAAGATGGAGTTTTCGAGACTGCTCAACCGAGAAGCAACATCGCGGTCCGGACTGGTGCGACCAAAAGTGAGATTCTCCAGGCGACCGACCACAGGATACTTGTCCTCTCCGGCAATCTCCGGCATATCCGAACTGCCGGAGCCGGGTCTATTCGAGCCTGACACTGCAGGCGGTGATGTAGACTTCTCTTCCTCTCCTGATACCGACGTCTTCTCATCCGCCAACTGTGGGGTCTGTTTGATAAGTTTCGGCTGAGCCTGCGCCGCCGGCTTGAAACTGGGAGCGACCGGAGGCATTTTATCCTTGCCTTGAGCTCGAGGCTGGTTCACTACCGATGGTGCTTTATTCGGCTCTGCCCCCTTCTTATTATCGGGTCTGGCTATTCTTGAAGTGGCAGAACGCTCAGGTGCTTCGGCTGGAGTTACCGGTCTGTCAATGCGAAGCTCTTCGCTAAAAGCCGGCGCAAACTCCAGATCGCAAGAGAGCGACAGCAGAATCAGAACAAGACATGCAGAGGTAGTCCTCCGGTAGAGGCGGTAGAGGTAGGACTCAAAAACTGATTCGGATTTCGAATTTCTTTTCAAGAACACATCTACCAATATAACTGAAATACGGACATTAGAAGGGAGATCGACTTAATTTAACCACGGCGGCTAAATTAAAGAGACTATGGCTGCCTGGCGACCGGTAACGCCCCCGGATTGCCTGTGAGAGTAGAATATTTCGGGATTGCATGCAGTACACCAGTGAGAGATATCCACCTCCTCTAACCCTGATTCCATCAATTGCATGGCATTGATCGCTTTCAAATCAGGGCACTTCTGCCCTTCCATATCACCGAAGAGAGGCTCCGGATAATCCACACTCTCGTGCAATTGCTGAAAAGCCTCTTCACCGGTCGGATAGCAGCATCGACCGATAGCCGGTCCCACCGCTGCCACCATGTCTTTAGCGTGACAGCCATAATCGCCTATCATCTTCTCGACGCCTACCCGGACTATGCGGCCGGCAGTGCCTCTCCAACCGGCATGAAATATGCCCGCTACCGAGCGAACCGGGTCGTAGACAATAACCGGCACGCAATCGGCAAAATGGAGGATCAGGGGCAAACCGGCAGAGCTGGTCAAAAGCCCGTCCACAGCCTTCATTTCGGGTCGCTCAAGATTCTCCTCCACCGATTTAACCGTGCTCGAATGAACCTGCCCAGGAATAGCAGCCTTCTCGAAATCGAGACCGAGAGCCTTGCAAAGCCTGGCCCGGTTATTGACGGCGTCTTCCCTGACCGCCTCATCCTCCACATGTCTACCCAGATTGAAAGAATCATACGGTGCCTTGCTCTCACCTCCCAGCCTGGTGGTAAATCCATGGACCAGATTCTCGAATTTCTCCAGCACAGGAGAAGTTATCAACTGAAGGTCGCCTGAAACCTTCTGGTTCCAGACGTTAGTTTGAAGGGACTTTGTGATGATCTTGTTCTTGGTCGCGCTCAAGTTATTGACAAGCCTCCGCATATGTTGATGGACTGCCCGGTAATAGCCGCAGCTTGTTCACTGGCGAGAAAGGCTACCAGGGAAGCCACTTCATCGGGTCTGATCAAGCGCTTGATCGGGACAGAGAATCTTGCGATGTCCAAGGACTCCGATGGCTCGATATGATTGAGCTTACACCATTCCGGATCGTTAATTTGCTCCCGCGCTAATTTGGTGTCGACCCAACCGGGACAGACCGCATTAACCGTCGTTCCATATTCGGCCAGTTCCAGGGCAAGAGCCTGGGTCATCCCCAGTAGCCCGAACTTAGTTGTGGAATAAGCCGCCCCGAAGACCTCGGCCTTTTGCCCTGATATGGATGAGATATTGATTATTCGGCCCCAACCCGACTTTTTCATCGCGGCGCCGAAATATCTAGAAAGCACATAAGGCGCGGAGAGGTTTATTTCTATGGAAGTTTTAAATAGATCCAGGGAGCGTCCGGAGTCGTCAAGAGAATCCGTGCCATAGATACCGGCGTTGTTTACAAGGATATCGACCCGGCCGAACTCAGCCAGGACAGATTGGCAGAAACTCTCCAGAGAGGATGAATCTGCCAGGTCTTGCAGGTCATGAATAATTACCCGGCAAAAGCCGCCGCTTTTCTCGATCTCTACCTGCAAACTCAACAGTTCGGACTCTGTCCGAGCTGTGGCAGCCACTTTCACTCCCTGCCCTGCTAATCTAAGCGCACAAGCTCTACCGATACCTCGACCGGCACCGGTAACCAGGGCATACCTATCACGATGAGATTCGGGCATGACAGTGAACGGACTCCAATTTCGATAACGGTTCAAAAGTATGACATGAATAGTATAAGTAAGGTCTTAATAGAGCGGAATCGATGAGCAATTGCTAGAATATACTTAGGTCTTGACCACTTAAGATCGGCATTGTTTGAGGGTCTTATTAAACTTTCAGACTATTATCCGGGAACATTGCTAGACTTAAAACGACGATAAATGACAATTCGACCTGAGTCCTTTTCCCGAAAAGGATAGTCTAAAGAAAACTGTAGGAAGAAAACGATGAATTCGAAGCGGAAAAT
>CAZCBH010000050.1:0-27106 GCA_964496875.1 uncultured Candidatus Obscuribacterales bacterium
TGCAGCAATTTGGTGCCGCGCTGGCCTGTTTATTCTAGTAAACTTATTGCGGGGTTTCTTCGGACCAAGCAAAGAGCTGCCGCCGGGGAAAGTTGATTCTCGACCGCCGGGCAACGCGACGGACAGAGAGTCCGAACCTTTAGCAAACTCCAAAAACCGCTAACCGCTAGAAAAACAGAGCAGAAAATGGGATCCGCCAACAATAATAGAGTGCTTGTTACCGGTGCAGCCGGAATGATAGGTCGTCAGTTTTGCGCTGCCCTGCAAGGCTCGAGTTACGGAGTGGTTCGTGCCCAGGTCAGAGACCGCACCGAAGCCCGCGAAAAAGCCGGCACCGCCTTCGACTTTGCTCTTGCCGAAATCGAAAACGCAGATTTCACGATGATGCTGGAGCAGGACCATATCAACCTGACCCAGGGCTGCAAGACGGTTATTCATTGTGCCGGTCTGGCCCACAGACCGAACGCCCCTTATCAAGAATACGAAGTGGTCAATGTCAGAGCCACCCAGGCCATCGCCGAAGCAGCCAGAGCGACGGGAGTGCATACTTTAGTATTCATCAGCTCCTCGGCGGTCTACGGACCGGGTCCTTTTTCGGCTGTGCCCGAAGAGGCGCCTCTCAAAGCCGAAAGCCCCTATGCCGTCTCGAAAATGACCTCGGAGAATTTCCTGAAGAACTTCCAGGGAATTCCAAGAATAATTGTTCTTCGACCATCACTGGTGGTCGGTGAAGGCGATCAGGGCAACCTGATCAAAATGATCAAAGAGATTAAAAGCCAGCGCTACAAGCACATCGGCGCAGGAGATACCCCCAAGAGTGTCATCTATGTAAAAGATGTAGCCAGGGCCATGCTCGGCTGTCTCAAGCGAGTGCCGGAAGGTTTTCATGTGTTCAACGTCGCCAATCCCGAGCCGGTGACGGTGCATGACCTGGCCGAAGAGATTGCCGCCTGCCTGGAGATAGAGAAAAAGATCCCCTCGGTGCCTGCACCACTGGTGAAATGGGGCGTAAAAGCGGCAGAGCTCTTTGGCAAATCGCCGGTATCCAGCGAACAGGTAGAGAAACTGACTACCGAGACAACCTGCTCCGTGGACAAACTCTCCAAAGTGACCGGCTTCAAACCGAGAACCCCTCTGAACAAAGCGATCAAAGCCGAGATAGATTGGGCGAAAGCAAATAATCTGCTCGACTGAAATCAAACACCAGCCCGACGAAAGTTCTTCCTAAATGTTTCCTGAACTCAGTGGATTAAATCGACTGTAGGCAATTCGTGTCATCTCTTGGCATAATAGGCCATAGTCAAAAAACATAATAAGGCTGGGTGCTTTATCCATAGAGTAAAAGCGATGAAGAAACTGCGTATCGAAAAAATTTGTCTCTCCTCTCTCACGATCCTCTCTCTGGTTCTTGGAACAGGGCTGACTGCCAGCGATTGCGCCTGGGCGGCCAAATCTGAAACCAAGACAGATTCCGGCAAGGGTCCCAGCGAAGAGGCAAAAGAGAAGCTTTTACAAGCCGCTTCGGTCAGGCCTATTAAAGACAAATGGGCTGTGGTCATAGGCGTCAACAGATTCGAGGATAAATCTATTCCTACTCTGCGCTATGCGGCAAAAGACGCCCGGGACTTCGCCACATTTCTGGTGGAGAAAGGCAATTTCGCCAAAGATCATGTGCTCCTTCTACTGAACGAAGACGCGACCAAACACAACATAATCTCCTGCCTGGCCGACTCCTGGCTGCCCAAGCGGGCCCTCGACGACGACCTGGTGGTTATCTATGCCTCGACCCACGGCAGCCCCAAAGAGATAGATGTCGGCGGCGACAACTTTCTTATCGCCCATGACACCAAACGCGAAGAGCTCTTCACCACTGGCATAAAGCTGGAAGATCTCGCCCCTACGATAAAACAAAGAACCCATTGCGACCGGGTGGTGCTCATTCTAGACGCCTGCAACTCCGGTGCGGCTAAAACCGGTGGCAAAGGACTTTTCAGAAGCACCAACTTCGATGTCGATGCTATCGCCGGCAAAGGTCAGATTGTAATCAGCTCTTCCGATGCCAACCAGCGCTCCTGGGAGTCGAAGCGTTATAAAAACGGCGTATTCACTCGCTCTCTAATACAGGTGCTGGAGAAGAATAAAGAAGCCAGCGACACCGATCTTTCCAAAGCTTTCGATACCCTCAAAGACTCGGTCCAATCCGAAGTGCGCTTCGACCGCCAGGCTTTTCAGACCCCGGTCATGCACAGCCACTGGGAAGGCGACCCTCTCAGACTGACCGCCAAACCGGCAGCCCCCAGGGAAGTCTTTGCGGACAAGAAACACCCCTTTGTCTATGAAGTGGCCATCAAGAAGTCAGACAGCCCGCCACCAAAAAAGATAATTGATAAACCGGCGACCACCACCACTCAGGCGCCACCCAGTCAACTGCCGACTCAACAGCCGGCACAGACCCCCGTCAAACCGCCGACCATAATCTATCAAAACGATCCCACCCAACAGTCCCAGCCGGTGAAACCGATAGTGGTGCCGGCAGGCAAAGAGGCGGACCTCTGGTTCAAGTTCAAGAACCGCCCGAACTGAGCTTCTTGAGCTCGGTCGAAAGTGGATAATCACTGTCTATGGACAGCACTTCTTTGATGACCTTCCGAGCAATCTCGTCTTTGTGAATTCGATGAAAGAGTTCCGCCGCCCGGGCTAACGAGTTGGCGTCTTTAACCGGCCCGCAATTGAGGGCATCGACCAGATTGGTATAGGCATTCTCTTCATTATTAGATGCCAGATTTATCTCGGCAGCCAGAACATAGATCCACGGGTTCTCCGGCATAAGCTCTCTGCAACGCTCCAGAATATTGCGAGCCAATTTCAATTCGCCGGTCTTTATACGCACCTCGGCCATCACAAGCAGGGTGTCGACATTGCAGACCCGACTCAAAGCGAGCCTGGCCATTTTGAGGGCTTTCTGATTTTCGCCCAGGGCAAGATAGATACGACTGCCTACCATAAGTCGATAAGTTAGATTCTCTCCGCCCCGCAACTTGTCTTCGGCAAAGGGCAGATGGACAATCTCTTTGAGCCCCTGGGCGGCAAGCCCTTCTTGCAGCCTGGCCTGGGCAAGCAGACATCTGGCCATATAGACATGGCGATAGGCACCGCCTTCTTCTCTGGCAATAATCAGACGAGATAGCTTCTCGCTCTCTTTTATTCTGCCGCGCCTGAGTTCGAGATCAGCTTTGTTCAAGAGCGCTTCGGAATTATAAGGATCGATCTTGAGCGCGCTTTCAAGAAGCTTCTGAGCCTTCTCGAATTGCCTATTCTGAAGACTGAGATAGGCCAGGCTGACCTTGGCCTCTACATAATCGGGTTTCCAATCCAGAGCTTTTTTCCAGCTCCTGGCCGCCCCTTCGAAATCTCCCTGGTTGAATTGAGAGCCGGCGATGCCATGCCAGCCTGGCGCAAAGGTAGGATCGAGACCGAGAGCAAAGGCGAAAGACTTGCTGGCATCGGCAAAGCGATACTGGCGGAATTCTCGTAAGCCCTCGTTATAAGCATAGAGCACACAGGCTTTGCGTACTAAAAAAAGGGATACGCCCAAGCCTATTAGAAACGAAAGAAAGAACCTCTGCCAACTCACAAAGCGATAACTGCGCCGGACCGCCTCGTAATTCTCGCCGGGAAAGCTCAAATAGCTGAAATCGCCAGGAGTAAAGCCGTATTTGCGCTCGACCAGAAGACGGCTGAGGGCAAGAAATTCTGATTTTTTAAACAGATAAGAAGGAATATAGAGCGGAATAGAAAGAGGCAGATGCAGCTTCTTCAAAACGGAGGAGCCGGCGGTCAGTCGCTTGTAGATGGTAAGACGGTGAATGACCTGGTCGTAGGAGAAAATCGCGGTGAAAAGAAACTCCGGCTCCAGAGCGATGGCGTCTACGGCGTCGTAAGGAATGAGTCGCCCGAAACGCCACATACGGATGCCGTTTTCACCAACATAAATACCACCTGCCACAAAACGCACCACCTGCATGAGCCCCAGGGCGAAAAGGAACCAGGCGATAAGCGCCGTGGTCCAGCAAGCGACAAGCTTGAGGATCCAGGATGTGATGGTGGAGACAGATGGAATAAGCGCTACTGCATCTGGTATCGCCAGGACCGTAGCCACCACCACTGCCGACTTGAGAGCGAACATGGTGATCGCCTGAGGGTCTATCTTGAATTCTCGAAACCCGTGCTCCCAATTTTGATTATCGGTACGGGTCACAGGCAAAATTTCCACCATACTCTCAACATACTCTGAAGCGCTGAGCAAATAAATTTGATAGCTAGGCTACAAAATAAAACTTATTGGCGTCTAACCTCTTCCCCAAACATTAAACACCTGGTAGATTTAATGTTCATAACTCGGAGTCAATTGTCATATGGGTAATCCATATGGAAATGACCTATAAATGTTCAAATACCTAGATATCTAGTTATCAACAACGAGTATGAACTAACATGGCGGGTAAACCGTAATTAAGACCTTCTCCATCGGAGAGAATCGGGCATAATGAAACCGGTCTCACAAATCCACTGGAAAGAATGACGGATTCAACGGGGGTTAAAGCTAATCGTGGCAACAGGAAATGATGCGAATTCGCTAAAGATTCTGATTATTGAGGACGATGTGAATATCGCACGTCTAATCGAACTGGAACTCGGATATGAGGGATATCAAGTATCCGTAGCTCATGAAGGGAACCAGGGACTAGACCTTTTCAAGAAAGACCAGCCCGACCTAGTACTCCTCGATGTGATGCTCCCCGGTCTCGATGGAGTCGAGGTCTGCAAGCGTCTCAGACAGATGTCCAAAGTGCCCGTTATCATGCTTACCGCCAAAGATGGCGTCCAGGACAGAGTTGTCGGTCTCGACAGCGGTGCCGACGACTATCTCACCAAGCCTTTTGCCACCGAAGAATTGCTGGCTCGAATCCGGGCAGTGATGCGCCGCAAACCCCAGGAAGGCATCCTTACCTATGCCGACCTCTGGATGGACCAGCTCAACCGTGTGGTCAAACGTGGCGAACGCCAGCTCGACCTCAGAGCAAAAGAATTCGACCTGCTCAGACTTTTCATGCAGTATCCCGAACAGGTTCTCTCCCGGGAATTCATCTTCGACAAAGTCTGGGGCTATGATTTCATCGGAGAATCGAACGTAATCGAGGTCTATATCCGTTATCTGCGCTCCAAACTGGAAGACGGCAATCAAAAACGTCTCATCCAGACTGTCCGGGGCGAAGGCTATGTCCTGCGCGAAGAAGATTCTTCCAGATAGACCTATAAATAGAAGCAGAATTCTAGAAAAGCACCCGGAAAACGGGTGCTTTTTGCCTTCCGCCGATTAAAAGAGGGGAATATCATGGGGATGTTCCCACTGACAACGCTTAAAGAAAGCCAAGGAAAAGATAAAGGGTATTGTGAAAAAGATGAATGTAACGTTATGATAACTGGACACTCGAATCGGAAAGGTCTAAGAACTAGCCCGCCTATCTCGAGAGAGGTGCTCCGAGCCCTGACCAAGGGGAATGGGGTGCCGACAGGGAATCCATCGAATAAGGGACAGAACCATGCTATCCACAGCACCAAGCAATATTTTTGCCCAGGAAGAGACGACAGTCACTACCGGCAAAGCCTTACTTGAGAGACTGACTGTACCTGTCGACCTGCGCCCCCACTCCCACGAGCTGGAGGCGCTGCTCAACAAAGTGTTCAAGAACTGCCCGGAGACAAGCCAGAACCTGGAGCTAGCCAAACAGCTGGCGATTAACTGGTGTTCTTCCAAGTGCAAAGAGCTCAATTTGCCGGTAGAGCAGCAAATTGCCCAGCTCTCTTCTTGAATTTAGAAAAGTCCCTTCCCCACTTTTATCTCTATCTATCCACAGATATAAAAATAAGCCGCCGATTCCCTCTAGAAACGGCGGCTTTATTTATTTAGCTGGCGCTTTCAGCGAAGTCTATTCTTCGGATTCTTCAGATTCGTCTGATTCTTCTGCTTTGCCCTTCTTGCCTTTACCGCCTTTGTCCTCAGCCTTCTCTTCTGTGGACTCCGAAGCATCAGAAACTGAAACATCCGCTTCGTCATCGTCATCGGTGGCCGATTCGGGCTCGATAATGGGGCTTACAGAAACGACCGAATCGTCCTCGGCAAGCTGCTGGATTCTCACTCCGGTGGCCATCCTGCCCTGGGCGCTGATGGCGGAGACCTGCTGACGGACCACCACACCATTGGCAGTGGCAATCACGATCTGGTCTCCGACCTCGACAACGTTCAAGCAAGCAAGCCTGGAGTTGGCGCCTTTGAACTTGGTTCCGATGATACCGACACCACCTCTACCCTGCTGGCGGAACTCTTCTAGCTTGACCCGTTTGCCGTAGCCGTCATTGGTCAAGACCAGAACAAAAGACTTCTCGCTCGGTTCGATGGCGTCGCAACCGACAATCTTGTCCTTGTCCCGCAACGAGATAGCACGCACCCCGCGAGCGGAGCGGCCCATAGGACGCAACTCTGCTTCGCTGTAGCGAATACACATACCGTTGGCGGTGCCGATGATCACATCGGACTTACCGGAAGAAGAACGCACCCAGCCAAGACCGTCGCCATCGCTAAGCGTAATGGCGATGATACCGCTCCGTCTTGTGTTGGCGAATTCTGACATAGAGACCTTTTTGATGAAAGCCTGCCGGGTCAGCATGATGAGGTAATCATCATCTCTGAATTCCGAAACCGGTATCACCGCAGTGACGTTCTCATCCTGGCCGATAGGGACCAAGTTGACCAGGGCAAGACCCCGGGCGCTCCGGCCGCCTTCGGGTAGATCCATAACCTCGAGAGGATAGACGACCCCACGGGTGGTGAACACTAATAAGCGGTCGTGCATATTGGCCACGAAGAAATGCTTCAGTTCATCCTCGTCTCGGGTCTTGACGCCGGTGACACCGCGAGTGTTGCGTTTCTGACGTTTGAAAGTATCGAGCGGGATACGCTTCACATAGTTCTGGTTGGTGATGAAAACCGCCATGGGCTCATTGGGGGTGAGATCCTTGGCCGAGATATCGTCCTCCGCGTCTCTTTCGATGCGGGTCTTTCGATCATCGCCGTGCTTCTCCCGCACTTCCTCGAGCTCTTCTTTGATTATGTCTAACACCAGTTGTCTGTCACCGAGAATCGCTTTGTACTTTTCGATGGCAGCCAATTTCTCTTGATACTCGTTCTCGATTTTCTCCCGCTCCATGCCGGTCAACCGACGCAGTTGCATCTCGAGAATGGCGTTGGCCTGGGTTTCGTCAAGCTTGAATTTCTTGCCCAACTCTGCCCGGGCATCTTCTGCCGAAGCCGAACCACGGATTATCTTTATAACCGCGTCGATATTCTCGAGGGCTTTCAGATAACCGGCTAAGATATGCGCTCTCTCTTCGGCTTTACGCAGATGATAACGAGTACGCCTTGTCACCACATCGATACGGTGGTCGACAAATTCCACCAGCATCGAGGCCAGCTGCAGGGTGCAGGGTCTGCCCCGGACCAGAGCCAGGGAGTTGACCGCAAAAGACTGCTGAAGCTGGGTGTGTTTGTAGAGGTTGTTGAGAATCACCTCGGGATGGGCGTCTCTCTTGAGCTCTATTACCACCCGGATGCCGTTACGATCGGTCTCGTCGTTGATGTCGCTGATGCCGGTAAGCTTATCGGCTTTGACCATATCGGCCACCCGCCGTGAGAAGGCTTCCGGCCCCACTAAGAAGGGCAGCGATGTGACGATGATAGCCATACGGCTCTGACGACCGCCGCTGCCGGGCAGCTGCTCTATGGCGGCATCTCCGCGGCATTTAATGGAACCGCGTCCTGTCGTATAGGCGTCGACGATGCCCTCGGTGCCCATGATCACTCCGCCATTCGGGAAGTCAGGACCTTTGACATGCTTCATCAGCTTCAGAGAAGCTTCGGCGACCACAGCCGGGTCTTCGCTGTTGGCCTTCTCATACAGATCTTTGTCTTCGACGATTTCGATACAGCCGTTGACAACTTCTCTCAGGTTATGGGGCGGAATATTGGTGGCCATGCCCACGGCAATTCCGGCAGAGCCGTTCAAAAGCAAGGTAGGAACCTTGGAAGGCAGCACCACCGGCTCTTGCAAACTCTCGTCGAAGTTGGGACGCATATCGACGGTTTCGGCATCGATATCGGCGAGCATCTCCTGGGATAGTTTGGTCAGACGGGCTTCGGTATAACGCATCGCCGCCGGCGGGTTGTCGAGATCGCCGAAGTTTCCGTGACCGTCCACCAGGGTGTAGCGGCTGGAATCAGGCTGGGCAAGACGAACCAGAGAATCATAGATAGCCGAGTCGCCGTGGGGGTGGTAGTTACCCATCACCTCACCGACCGTCTTGGCGGACTTACGGTATTTGCTGGTGGGACCGAGACCCTGCTCGTTCATACCGAAAATAATCCGCCGGTGCACCGGCTTCAGACCGTCCCGGACATCAGGAATGGCCCGGCTTACAATTACGGACATCGCATAGTCGATGAAGGACTTGCGCATCTCTTCGTTCAACTGGACATCGACGATGCGACCCTGGGAACTATCGCTACCTGTGTTCTCAGCCACGTTTCAGAAACTCCTTTCTTCTTCCGGGGTTATCTTATGTATATAACTCGAGGAAGTATATCATGTCACGCTATCCGGCTGGTGAAGCTGGTTTTAGCCAGATTTGCTTTTACACAGGCCGGCGCTTCTGCTACCGCCGATGATGAAATCTTAATCCTCTACTATGTCAAAATACCGTTCACATTTATGCCCTGAATATAGCGATTCTGCGCCGAAACAAGATAATTCAGAATAGGCATTTTTTAGCTATCGGGCCCTTATATAATTGCCGCGGAGAAACAAAGTGGTAACTACTATGGAAAAAGAAGACTCCCGCCTCAAGCAGGAGAGACTGCGTAAACTGAGCGAGCTCCAGGATCTGGGCATCCAACCCTATCCCTACCGATTCGAGCGCTCTCACAAAGCCTCCGAACTGCATGACAAGTATAAGGACCTGGCCAACGAGGAAGAGACCGAAGACGTGGTCCGGGTTTGCGGCAAGGTAATGAACGAGCGCAACACCTGGATGTTTGTCGATCTTTATGACGACTCGGGCAAGATTCAGCTCTTCTGTCATAAACAGAGCCTCGACCCTGAAAAACTCAAGCAGATGAAGCTCCTGGACAAAGGAGACTACATCGGCGTCACCGGGACCATAAGAAGAACGAAAGCCGGTGAGCTTTCTGTCCGGGTGACCGACTATGAGGTCCTCTGCAAAACCCTTCTGCCCCTGCCCGACAGCTGGGAAGGTTTCACCGATGTGGAAGCCCGCTATCGCCAGCGCTATGTCGACATGATCATCAACTCGTCGGTGCGCGACACCCTGCGCAAGCGCAGCGTCACTATAAGGGCGATTCGTAAGTTTCTCGATGACCGGGATTTTCTCGAAATCGAAACCCCGGTTCTGCAAGTAGAAGCCGGCGGCGCCGATGCGCGTCCTTTTATAACGCACCACAACACCCTCCATATGGATCTCTATTTGAGAATCGCCACCGAACTGCATCTGAAGCGCCTTATCGTAGGCGGCTTCGAGCGGGTCTATGAGATAGGCCGGATCTTCAGGAACGAAGGAATAAGCCCCAGACACAACCCCGAGTTCACCATGCTCGAGATGTATTGTGCCTATGGCGACTATAACGACCTGATGAAATTCACCGAAGAGATGCTCTCAGAGACGGCGAAATCGGTCTGCGGCACCGAAGATGTGGAGTATCAAGGCGAGAAGATAAGCTTCGCTCCGCCATTTGCCAAAGTAAGAATGGTGGACGCCATTAAGAAAGTCACCGGGGTCGATGTCGAAGCGATAGAAGATTTCGATGCCATGAAGAAGGTGGCTGCCGACCTTAAGGTTCCACTCGAGAAAGAACGCAGCCGGGGCGAGATCATCAACACCATCTTCGAAGAGAAAGTCGAGTCGACCTTAATACAGCCGACCTTCATCATCGACTATCCGGTCGAGATATCGCCTCTGACCAAAGCTCATCGTAAGAACCCGGGCGAAGTAGAACGCTTCGAACTCTTTGTCTTCGGCAGGGAGCTGGCCAATGGCTATAGCGAGCTTACCGATCCAATTGATCAAAGAGATCGCTTAGTTGCCCAGGCCGACAAGAAAGAAGCCGGCGACGACGAAGCCACCCAGGTGGATCTCGATTTCGTCTGCGCTATGGAATACGGCATGCCGCCCACCATGGGTATCGGCATCGGCATCGATAGACTGGTGATGTTCCTCACCGACTCGGCTTCGATAAGAGACGTCATTGCTTTTCCGACCATGAAACCACTTCATAAGAGCGGCGAAGAGAAAGAAGAGAGTGCCCAGAACTCCCAGAGCAAATAAGAATGAGCATGGTCCGCGTTTATCTCTATGGAATCGACCGCAAGGTCCTCATTCCGAAAATGGCCCAGACCGAAGACGGCATGCTGGTGGAGACCGCACCGGTAGAGATGTTCGACGTGACCGATGTCGATACCTGGAAAGCCCATGTCTATAAACAGCTTGTCGAAGGGCTCAAATATATCAAGGGCAGAGATCAAACCACCAACCCCGGCTCAGCCATTTTAGAGAAGCTGAATATCGGCAAATGGTCTGATTTCGAGCGTTTCTCGGTGATGTATATCATTCACAAAGGACCCAAGTTCATCTCGGTTTATTCGACGGGTAGAGCCGAGGACGGCATGTGGACCCAGGGCAAATCGCACCGCACTTTCCACCCCAGAGCGCCACTGGATATAGTGGTGAACGAGATGGTCATGGATCTTCTGAAAGAGCCCGAAGCCTTCAAAAAAGAGCCGAGATTACTACTTGGCTGATCGAGGATGAAATAGCCTGACGAAATCCGCCAGACTCTTTTTCTCGGCGGCGATTTGATCGCTTTTACCCTGCTGTTCTAATAGAAGAAAAAGATTATCGTAATTCTCTATCGTTCTCGACTCGCTCTTTCTTCGCCTGGATATAGTTATGGCATCTCGTATTTCGCGCTCGGCCCGGTCTAACCTACCCAGGCTCCAGCTGGTATAGCACTGCCAGCGGTAGCTCTCTTCCAACTCGAAAAGTCGATTGGGCATCTCCGCCGGCGGCATCGCCTCAATCAGGACCTGAGCCCGATTAGCCCAATCATGGGCTTCGGCAGGACGCTTGAGATCATCTTTCAAAAGCTCGCTCAAAGATAGACAAATCTTGGCGCGGATCCAGTAAGGCGCCCCGAATCTTGACGCCGTGGATGAAGCCGTCTTAAAAGCCGAATAGGCGCCAATAAAGTCATCACGCTCCCAGAGACAAAGTCCACCATAGCGGTGGGACATGGATAGCATTGTGGCGAAAACCGGGTCCTTCTTCAACGCACTGCCTGCCGCCTCGACCTTGTGCAGATAATCGAGATGCTTGGTATAGAAAACTCCACCCTCATGATACTGCTTGAAAGATTCGTAGGCGGCCATGGTCTTCATGATCACCGCCACCAGGGTCGCGTCAGAAGCGCCCCGGGTCTCGAGCCGCTTTAAGACTCTCTGATATACAGGAACCGAATCACTAAAAACTTCTTTGCGGCAAGCGTAGTCGGCAAACAGCAACTCTTGCAAGTCTCGCTCTTCTACTTTTCGAACTGCGGCAGAATCGCCCCCAACCCCAAGCCCAACTCGGCCTAAAGAGCGGTTTTTGATTGCTTCAGGAACAAATTTCAAGAAGCTGAAAATACAAAGTCCTATTGCCACCATTATCAGTAGCGCCGTTATAGACTCGAACCGAAATATTCTCGAGCCGATTTTTACGGTATGGGAGGCGAGCAAATCATCCTTAACCCTCAGCAAAGAGTCTTTCAGATCTTCGCAACTCTGATAGCGATAATCCGGATCTTTCTCCAGGCACCTCATCACCACTTTCGCCAGGGCTTCCGGAATCTCTTCGCCGCCGACGCCGGCACCGGAGCCCACACTCAACTCGGCGAAGGAGCGGGGCATCTCGTTGAGCTGCTTTTCTAAGATAGTCATTATATTATGACCGGCAAAAGCCTGGCGCCCGGTAAGGGCTTCGTACATGACACAGCCCAGGGCATAGATATCTGTCCTGCCATCGATGGTGGTGCCCTGACATTGCTCCGGGCTCATATAGGCGGGGCTGCCGAAGACCTCTCCTGTTTGGGTGAGCATCTGCATATTGCCGCCCAGATCCTCTATCTTGGCTATGCCGAAGTCCACCACGACAGGCACCCTCGCCCCTTCGGGAGTGCGGGTAACGATGATATTGGCGGGCTTCAGATCGCGATGCACCACCCCTTCGCCATGGGCGTAGGAAAGCGCCGTGCATACCTGAATAAAGACCTCGAAAAAACGATCTAGAGAAAGCTTGCCGTCATGCTTGATGTCATCCAGCAAAAGCGGTCCTTCTAGAAACTGCATCACAAGAAAAGGCTCACCATGCTCGGATATGCCGCAGTCATAGACTGAGACCAGATTCGGATGAATAAGAGCGGCGCAGGCACGCGCCTCTTGTTCGAAGCGCTTCATAACGGACTCTTCTTCCACCAGCTCCTGGCGCAATACTTTTAGCGCGACTCTATTGTCGAGCACAATATGCCTGGCATCGTATACGGTGCCCATACCGCCGACCCCGATCACGCCCTTGATCACATAACGCCCTGCCACCACATGGCCGATTTTATGAGCACCGGTTTGAAAGATTTGAGGCGAAGCACTACCAGAAGAGGTACCCGTGTAAACAGTCCGGCAGGTGCAATCGGAGGCAAGTTGCCCGCAATTCTCGCAAAATTCGCGCTCTTCGCCGCCCTGGCTCACAGCCCCGTCCTTCTAATAGCTAGAGATAATAGATGCCCTGTTCGATCAAGCTGGAGAGATCATAGGCTATCTCTTCGAAAGTCTCATAGCCTTCATCGAAATCGAGCACACCCTCCCGGTCGAAGCATAACCGGACTGATTTAAGCAAAACCTCTTCCATCACCTCGGGCATACCCGGTCGATATTCGGAGGGTCGCTTCGCTTTTACGATGCGCGAAAAATGAAAGTTGCCCAGAGCTTCCTCTTCGTAGACGACCGAAAGAAGCTCGTCGCCCACCTTAGAAATATCGTGATCTTTAGAGTAAGAGACCTTGCCTAATAAAGGCTTGCGACAGGCGCTTTCCCAGAGAAGCAGACCGAAAGCGAGCAGGTCGTCGGCGATTAGATGGGGATAGTATCGAGGTGTGGTGACGATGAGAGTCTTCTTGTCGTTATCCGGGGTAGACTCAGGCTCGATAGAGCCGAAATAGCCGCAGTCTACCAACACCACTCCTTCTTCGGTGACGATCATATTCTCCGGCTTGACATCACCGTGATAGCCGAACTCGTCGTTTTGGGAGAGCCTATCTAGAGTGAGAGCGAGATTATGCAACAGATCGACCGACACCGGTCCGCCCTGCATGTACTGGCGAAAGGGCGTTCCTGTAATGAGCGGCATGGCTATATAAGACTTGCTCGCCTCATCGAAAGAGTAGTCGGTGACACTGACCAGACCCCTATCTTTGACGGTGCGCGTGCGCGCCACCTGAATTTTTTGAATATGAATCGGAGAGGCTTCCTGGGGCGAATAGCGATCCTGTCTTCTGATGAAAACCTGGGTGGGGACGGAGTCATCAGAACGGGGCGGAGCCGCTGTAAAAGAGCGGGGAATTTTAATTGCCCTGGTGTTTCTGCCCAGCTTATCGACAGCACGAAAAACCAGAGAGAAAGTACCCTCTCCCACCAGCTCCTGGATTGTGTATTCACCTATCTGGGTGCCAATCAAGTCGTTTAGATATTGATTGGACATGGTCACCCTCTAGCGAATTGCCACTTGTTCCAATTTGTCTTGAAAACTAACCTTCGTCGTCCGAGTCGTCGCCGTCGTCGTCTTCATCTTCGCCGGCGGACAGCCTGGCTATTTCGGAGAGATGATCGACAACTTTCTCGAACTCTTCGTCGCTTTCTATAGTGCGAAAAATATTCTGCCCGTCTTTCTCGACAAGACGCATGATCACCAGGGACTGATCGTCATCATCGGCTTCCTCGGCGGCTTCGGCACCTTCCGGAGCGTTCTCGTCCTTGAGCTTGAGAAGGATGACATAGCGATTGTTTTCGAAATCTATAGCATCGAGAATCTGGCAGGTGTATGCGGAGCCGTCCTCCCCTTCCAGGGTGATGATTACTTCCTCTTGCTGTTGAGCGGACTCGTTAGACATTGTTACTCCTCAATTTCGATTAGACGCGAGCTTGGTCAATCTATTCAGATCCTGTTGCGCCCCTAATGCTATCAGTTCATCCCCGGCACAAAAAATGAGATCCGGTGAAGGATTAGTAATCAGCTTACCACTTTGGTTGACCGCCAGGATCATCGCACCCGAGGTCTGCTTTATATTCGTTTCTTTCAGGGTCCGACTTATCAAGGATGAATCGTCGGCGATATGGACCTGTTCGAGCCGCAAATCCTTGCCCGGAGTGTGCATGACGAAGTCCAGGAATTGTGTAACGAGGGGATGGGTGACCGCCGCCGCCAGGCGCTTGCCGCAGATTATATAAGGCGAAATAACCATGCGGGCTCCGGCTCGTTTGAGCTTCGCTTCCGAACCGGGATTAGCCGCCCTCGAGACTATGTCGATGTTCTCGTTCAGCCCCTTGGCTGTCAAGGCTATGAAAGTATTGTGGGTGTCGTCGGGCAGGGCACAGACGATGCCCCGGGCTTTGGTTATCTGCGCATCTAAAAGAGCCTCGTCGGTGGAGGCATCACCTTGCAAAACAAGCATGCCCAGGTCTTCGGCTTCTCGCGCCACCAGAGGGTCCTGCTCGATGACCACAAAAGGAATCTTGTTGGCTTTGAAGTGCTCGCACACTTCCTGACCGGTTCTTCCGAAGCCGCAGACTATCTGGTGCTGCTGCAACTTGACAATTTTGTATCTCATTCTTCCACCGAGGTTTATATCAATTAAAAGTTCTACCATGTCCCCCAGGATGTAAAGCACCACGCCGGCGCCGACAAGAATGAGAACGATTGAATAAATCTTGCCGTTGGTATCAAGGGGATAAACTTCACCGTAACCCACCGTCGTCAAGGTAATCACGGTCATATATAGAGAATCGAGAAAGCTCCAGCGCTCGACCAGCATGAATCCCACCGTGCCTACGATGACCAGCAATATTAACTTCACGAAATCCGACAGGAATCTCTGGGTCTTGGGATTACTCAATGCTTTCTTTCAAAAATTCCAAAATTCCAAAAAATGTTATTGCCAAAGATTTAAAACCTTTAGGCGGTGCTTTTGCAACAAAGCGTTAAGGATGTTGCTCTCGCATACGAAAAGTATCATAAACGACCGGGTAAAAGCAGCGTTTTTGGTATACCCTACCCGAATAAGATTTTCGTTCTTATTACCGCACAGCTACTGGAGAGAAAATGAGCACAGTTCTGGAAGCCAAAACAGGCACACAAGGTCGCGTGGTACAGGTAATCGGAGCCGTTGTCGACGTCGAATTCGAAAGCGGTCATCTTCCCGAGATCTATCACGCTCTGGAGATCATCGGCACGAACCCCGCCGGAGAAGAGAAGAAAGTTGTTTGCGAAGTGCAGCAGATGCTCGGTGACAACCGGGTCAGAACCGTTGCCATGAGCACCACCGACGGTCTGGTGCGCGGCATGACCGCCATCAACACCGGCTCTCCTATCAAAGTTCCGGTAGGCACCGCCACCCTCGGCCGTATCCTGAATGTGCTCGGAGAGCCCGTGGACAACGCCGGCGAAATCAAAGCCGACGACATGTGGCCGATTCACCGACCCTGTCCCGACCTCACCGAACTGGACACCGCCACTGTGGTATTCGAAACCGGTATCAAAGTTGTCGACCTTCTCGAACCCTATATTAAAGGTGGTAAGGTCGGTCTCTTCGGTGGAGCCGGTGTAGGTAAGACCGTTATCATCCAGGAGCTTATCCACAACATCGCCATGCACCACGGTGGTTACTCCGTGTTCGGCGGCGTTGGTGAGAGAACAAGAGAAGGTAACGACCTCTGGAACGAATTCATCGAGTCAAACGTTATCGACAAGGTCGCCCTGGTCTACGGTCAGATGAACGAGCCGCCCGGCGCCAGAATGAGAGTCGGTCTCTCTGCTCTTACCGTTGCGGAATACTTCCGTGACGTGAGCAAACAGGACGTTCTTCTCTTCGTCGACAACATCTTCCGTTTCGTGCAAGCCGGTTCTGAGGTGTCTGCGCTTCTAGGACGTATGCCTTCGGCAGTTGGTTATCAGCCTACCCTCGCCAATGAGATGGGCGAACTGCAAGAGCGCATCACCTCTACCAAGAACGGCTCCATCACCTCGGTACAAGCCGTATACGTTCCCGCCGACGACTTGACCGACCCGGCACCTGCCACCACTTTCGGTCACCTCGACGCCACCACCGTTCTCAGCAGACAGATTTCCGAGCTCGGTATCTACCCCGCCGTCGACCCGCTTGCTTCTACAAGTACCGCTCTCAAACCCGAAGTTGTCGGTGAAGAGCACTATAGAGTGGCCCGTGAAGTGCAGCAGACTCTGCAAAAATACAAAGATCTGCAAGACATCATCGCCATCTTGGGTATGGACGAACTTTCTGAAGACGACAAACTGGCCGTCAACCGCGCCAGAAAAATCCAGCGCTTCCTCAGCCAGCCTTTCCACGTCGCCGAAATCTTCACAGGCCGCCCCGGTAAATATGTGAAGCTCAAGGATACTGTAGAAGGCTTCAAAGAGATCATCGAAGGTAAATGCGACGACATGCCCGAGCAAGCCTTCTACATGGTCGGCTCCATCGACGAAGCAAGAGAAGAAGCCAAGAAGATTCAGGAAGCCTAAGTGAGCAAAGACAAGAAAAAAGCTGCCGAAGAGCAGGAAAAAGAAGAAGAGAAAGATACAGGCTCTCGCAGTGTCTACATTTTCGGCAGGCTCGAAAATGAAATTGCGGTCCCTGTGATTAGACGACTTCTCAGGCTGGCGGAGAGAAATGCGGTAGATCCTATAGATCTCTACATCAACTCTTCCGGCGGCAACGGCTATAACGCCGACGCCATCATCGCGATAATGCACAGCATCGAGCCTCCGGTTAATACCATCTGTCTCGGTCACGCATTATCCGGCGCCTGCGAGATTCTTGCCTCCGGTACAGGCGAGCGCTCCGCCTACGAATTCTCCACCCTGATGTTCCACCAGACCATCTGGGAAGCGGAAGGTGATATCACCGCGCTCGAGATTCAGGCGGAGCAGGGCAAGCGCTTCCGCGACGCCCAGATAGAGCTCTTGCACAAGTGCACCGGGCAATCGAGAGAGACCCTGCGTAGAGACATCGAGCGGGATCATTACCTGAACGCCGAAGAGGCTAAGAAGTACGGACTGATCGACAGCATCATCAAGCACAGATCTGGAACCGGCGGCAAAGCCAAACCGAAAGCAGGCGCAAGAGCCAGAGCAGGCAAGAAAACAGCTGGCACCAGAACACGCAAAGCTTCCACCCGGAAGTAGTTAAAATCAAGGGAATGCAATTATGGCAAGCAAATTCAAGCTCAATATAATCACCCCGGAAAGAGTGGTACTGGAGACGGAAGCGGAGAAACTGACCGCCACCGCCGTCGATGGCGAGCTCACCATCCTGCCCAACCACGAGCCTCTGGTGACAGCCCTGGGAATCGACATTCTTCGATACACCAAAGACGGTGTCGAAGAGAGTGCCGCTGTCATCGGTGGCATCCTCGAAGTCGGCAACGAAGAGGTCCATGTTCTAAGCAATGTCGCCGAGCTAGGAGTGGAAATCGACCAGGCCAGAGCCAACGAAGCTAAAGCGAGAGCCGAAGCTGAGAAGACCCAGAAGACCGACAAGCTCGACACTTACCTTACCGAGATGGCCCTTGCCCGCGCCATCGCCCGTCTGAAAGCGGTGGAGTTTGCTCAACGCCGCAAGAAGAATCGGTAGTAGCGAACGCGACCTCTGAAAGAGAAAAACGAAACTGTCTTAAGAATGCTCGGAACAGGCATCGATTCATCTGTGGCCCTGTTGCAGCACCCATTTGCCATCGATCTTTATATAGCGCTCAGTCACTGGCTTCTTTTGCCGAACCAATTCCGCTTCGGTGCCATAGACTTTCTTCCTAGCTTCGAGGCTACCATGAAAAGCGGCACGCCGATACCAGTGGTCCGCTTGTTTTAGATCCGGCTCGGCGCCAAGACCTTTCTCTAGCATTCTCGCCACCGCCAACTCGGCCGCGGCATATTTTGCCTCGGCAGCTTTGCGATACAAAGCCATCGCCTTGCCATAATTCACCGGCGTGCCATGGCCCAGTTCATAGGCTTCTGCCAGATTAGATAAAGAGACTGGGGTTCCCTCTTCGGCAGCCTTACTGAAGTATTTAAAAGCTTTCTGGTAATTCTTTTTAACGCCTGCACCATTGTCGTACATATAACCCAGATTGCCACAGGCAGAAAGGTCCCCTTTCGCGGCTGCCTTTTCTAACCAGGGCAGCGCTTTGTCATACTGCTTCTCTACAAGGTAAAAAGCACCAAGCCTGCCCATGGAACCTGCGTCGCCTTTCTTTGCATCACTTTCAAGCATCTTAGCCGTCGGGCTCATATGCATACTTTTGAATCCACCGGATTTGGCCAAGGCACTTGTAACCGGATCCCCGCGTCTGGCGGCGAATGCCAACCATTGTTTAGCCTTCTCCGGATCTTTCTCTACCCCCTGTCCGGCTTCATACCGGTTTGCCAGGCCAAGGGCAGCCTGAGCACTTCCAGCCTTCGCCGCCTTTTCAAGCAACTCGGCCGCTTTGGCGTCGTCCCGGGGAAGATACCTGCCTTCCTCATAATATGTAGACAAAAATTGCAGTGCCGTGGGGTCCCCTTTGTCTGCCAAAATCTTGTGCCATTTGATCAACTCCTCAGGCGAAAAATTCCTGGGCTTTCCACTGTTTCTAAAACCGATCTCTTCATACCGGAGCAAACGAGTCAAATTCAAAGCCGCCTCTTTATGCCCTTTCAAGGCGGCTTTTCGATACCATTCTTTAGCTTTCTCGCTCTCGTTGCCGCTTTGTTCCAACAACCAACCCAGGCGGTTCTGAGCGTTGGTATCACCGGCACTAGCAGCCACTTCGTAAGTTTTTCTGGCAGCAGGAATATTTTTTGCCACACCCTCACCCTTGAAGAGAATATCGCCCAACTCGATCATGGACGGAATATCGCCATGCTTTGCTTTTTCATATATCGCCCGGATCTCGCCGCTAACTCCCTCCATCGCCTCCAGCTGTTGGATATGGAGCCTGGGACTCTCGGCAACCGGCTTTTCTTGCTTGCCGCGCTCGGCCAGGGTCGACTCAAAATACTTGTAGACAAAAAAGAAAGACAGACAGATTCCTAGAAAACCCAGCCCTAAAATAGAGGCTATCAAACCTGCCGACAACGGCTTCCTAGAAGGCGATGCCGCCACAGCCGGTGCGTCCGATTCCCGCCCCCTGTCAGCAATCTTTTCCAGACATTGTTCTAAGGCTTCTTTCAACTCGGTCATGGTCTGAAAGCGAGCTTCCGGCTCTAAAGCCATCGCCTTTTGCACAAGCGCTTCGACCTCGGGAGGGAACTCACGATCAATCGCCTGGCCCAAAGAAGGAGGCGCCTGA
Source organism: uncultured Candidatus Obscuribacterales bacterium (assembly GCA_964496875.1). Lineage (GTDB taxonomy): Bacteria > Cyanobacteriota > Vampirovibrionia > Obscuribacterales > Obscuribacteraceae > RI-106. Next base: position 19,776 of record CAZCBH010000050.1, read on the forward strand.
GTAGACTTTAGTGACAGAAGCGCTATGGCGCTATCTGCCTCATAAGGCTGGCTGCCGGTAAGCGCTTCGAAGAGCACCACCCCCAGTGAATAAATATCGGAGCGAGGGTCAAAAGCCCTTCCGCGAAAAACATCCGGGCTCATATAAGCGGGCGTTCCTGCAATCATTCGATTGCCGCCGGCAGTTTCGTAGAGATCCTCTCTCTCTATTCTAGAAAGACCAAAATCGACGACTTTTATAGAAGCGTCTCCGCTACTGCCTACTATCAAAATATTCTCCGGCTTCAAGTCTCGATGGAGAACACCCCTGCTATGAGCGCTGGCGATGGCTTCTACTATCGGAGCCATAAAACTGAGCGCTTCGCCGACTTCTAGCGGAGCGAAAGAATTTATATAAGTATGAAAAGGCACTCCTTCTATGTACTCCATCACCATATATGGAGCACCACTCTCGCTGACGGCAAAATCCAGAACTTTGAGAATATTGGGATGATCCAGAATAGAGACAGCCCGGGCTTCATTCTGAAAGTCCATGTACGCACTTTGATTGGTGACATGCAAAAGTTTGATTGCCACTCTCTTCAAAAGCAGCCTGTCCACCGCAAGACAGATAGTACCAGAGGCACCGCCCCCGATGCGCCGCACAAACTTGAACCGATCGGCTGGAAACTCGGCGGGAGCCTCACCGGTGACTTCGATAGCGTCGATATCTTCCAACTCAAATCCCGGTGCCGCTCTTGAGTCGGACTCAGATCCGATTGCTCGACCACGGCTTAAGGATGCATTGCTGCCGGCCATGCCATCTATTGCGCAGCGGCAATACAAAGGCTGCAAGATCCACTGGGTAAGAGAGCCTTCTTTCCTGGGCATCTGTTTGAGTCCGCATTCGGGACACTCTATTATGGCGCCTTCACAGGCGCCACCAGCTACAACCTCTTCGGCTCCGCGCCTGAATATCCACTGGGTGAGAGAGGCCGGCTTCTGAGATGTATTATCGGGATCTGGCAATTTAAATGACTCTCTTTCGTATCAGGTATCTCTGAATACAGCTCGCATGCGAGCCGCCACTTGCTCAATCCTGATGCTTCAGGCGATAACGCCACCAGGTGTCATCGACCCTATCTTGATCTGAGGCTCTGCTGCCGGTTGGTCGATTGAGGCGATAGGGAGAGCGCGCCGGGGCTGCGCTGCGCGATGGAACCTGGGCCGGAGCCAGACTGCCGGTCCGGGCAGCCGACGAAGCCGGTGTGGAGGCGAAGGCGGCCGAAGATCCCTTTGAAGACTTCTTAGAATTATGCCGCGCAGGAGCAGACTTGGAGGTTGTCGCGTTAGAAGCTGGAGAGGAGGCAGCTCTATTACCGGCATTACCGGCAGGCGAGGCTGTAGCACCTGTCGCCAACGGCTTGCCGGTCGAAGGAAGCTGGTCTCTAATAGTTTTATATCTAAGCTGCTCTGAAGATGGCGTCGCGCCCAGACGATTTGGACTTCTGTGATTATTAGATTGTGATTGAAATTGAGATTTCGAATCAGTCTTTGAACTGGCTTCGGCGCCGGCTTCTGCTCGGGCCTCCGGCGCCCGGTCTTTGCCGGACGCCTCCTGTACGGCAGGTTTCTTTCCGGCAGGCTGGTTGAAAGAGACCAGAGCCATCACCGCAAAAGCGACTGCAAGCAGGGCACATAGACCTACCACCAGTGCCTGGGGACTCTTCCACTCAAAAGAATTGCGCTGCAGCTTCTTGGAGTCACGAGCCCAGGCAGCCGCCCCGGAGCCTCTGTCTCGACCCCAATCGGTATCCATGTCGACGTCGGCTTTGGTATGCAGATCGCCGACTCGATTGGCACCATCTCCAGCACCACCGGTGCCTGTACTTGTACTGAAACCGGAATGACTTACACCATAGCCCAGATCCAGTACAGCCAGAGAATCTGTTCTAATCTGGGCCGCTTCGGCCACTTTTTTGAGCTCTCTAAAAACCTCGCCCATATCTTCGAAACGCTCATCGGGCGAGATCCGCATGCACTTATATATAAGTTCGTCCAGGGCAGGCGGCCCGCTATGAGCAGGATTGAAATCCTTTATCTTAGGACACTCTAAAGTGGTCTTCATCACAAAAGTATCGTGCAGATTCGAGGCTTTATGCGGGAAACGCCCGGTCAGACAATAGAACAAGATAATCGCGTAGGAATACATATCGGAGCGATGATCCATCGGCTTGCCCTGGCACTGCTCGGGGCTCATAAAAATAGGACTGCCCACAGCCTCGCCGGTTTTGGTCAGACGGCGCGAATCGGACAATATGCGGGCGACACCAAAATCGAGCACCTTAATGGCAAGCTTATCGTCGACCTTGCCCAGCATCACATTCGGTGGCTTCAGATCGCGGTGCACAATGCCCTCGGTATGGGCCGCCTGCATGGCATGGGCTAGCTGCAAGCCGACATTGATGGTCATATCTAAAGGCGCTGTGCCTTTGCGCTCTACATAGCTCTCCAGGGTCTCCCCCTGGACAAACTCCATAACCAGATAAGCCCGACCGTTATCGAGAGTGCCGAAATTATAGGTTTCCGGAATATTAGGGTGCTTCAGGTGCGAGAGAAGCTGAGCCTCCTGGGCCATTCTCTGGATGGCGACATTGTCTTTGACCAGCTCGCTTGCCAGAAGCTTGATGGCCACCTCTTCACCGGTATGGGGCTCGACCCCCTTGAGGACGATGCCCATGGCGCCGGTGCCGAGCATCTCCACCACCTTATATCTGCCAATATGAGAACCAATAGGGATGTCGCTCTGCTCGTACATAGCATCTAGCTTCCAGCTTATCTCTGCTCTCTTTTCTCTTTATTCAAAAGAACCCGAACCAAATGACGCCTGATCGCTCAAGGATACCATCTATCTGGGCACTATCGCCAGCACCGACTTCACTTTGCGCTCCTCCTCGTTGGAGAAGACAACGGCATATTTGCCCGCGGCTCTCACCATGCTAGGCTCGAGACCGAGCTGCTCGGCGGTGCCACGTACTGTCATGGTGGTACTGGTGCCACCATCTAGATTGAGAGCAGAATTACAGCCGACCTCCTTAAGAAGCTGCGCCATATCATTTAGAGAGGCGCCGGCTTTGAACTCTTTGCCGCGCGAGCCTTCGATAATGGCAAAGACTATGCCACCGCCGGGAGTTATTCCGATAGCGGTGCGAGCAGCCATTCTGGTAGTGCCGATGGCGTCGACACTCTTGCCGTCCTTGCCTTTTCTAATGAAGGCTTCCGCTTCGGAGCGTATGCCGGGCAGCAACGCCGGTCCGCCCTGCATGGCATGAAGAATGCGGACATCAGCCGGTGCAGGCTTATTATGCTCGACGATAACCGCCCGCAAGTCGCCTGCATTTCGCCCTTTGCCGGCAGCTGCTTCTTTAGAAGAGGCTACTTTTGATTCATTCGGCTCGTATATGCGCAGCTCGCTCCTGTCGAAAATCTGCTTCAAGAAAGGCTTGAGACTGGGGTTTTCTATGAGCGCCTTGTTTACAGTAGGGTCGAGAACCGGCTTGCCTTCTTCGGTAACATAGCTTGCACTGACACCATCGGTGAGGTTGAAATAGCCGGCATTAATCCCGGCGACTGCACTGGCGCGGACGGTGAGATCGGTTGTTGTATCGCGGTTTTGCGCTATCAGCGGAACCACTTTGTATGAGGGGTTATTGAGATCCATCGATATCAAATGCGCTATCATTTTGCCCGACTGAAGCCGATAATAGATGACGCCCTCGGCAATCTCCTTTTGAATGGCAGAGGCGCGATAGTGCTCGGGCAGTTTTAGAATCGCGGCTGCGGACCTGACTTGTGGCGGCTTCTGCTGTGCCTTGCAACAGTCATCTTCTGCGGCGCCAGCTGAGGCAGCAATAGAATTTTGCATATATATACCTGAGCCCACACAAACGCTCACCAAAAGAAGCGAGGCCAGGGGAATGAAAAAAGGAGCTTTCATGGATGACATGGTAATGACGGGCTTTCTGTTCTCTTGTCTAAACTTATCTGAAAAACTTATCTGAAAAACATATCTGAATAAGTATAGAGCCTGCCGGGGAATTTTGCTGTTAATACATTCAGAAGCCTGGCAGGCGTATTAGCTAAGCCGTGCCGACCCGTGCCGACCCATACAGCCCACTGCAGACCCTTGCGGACCAATGCAGACCCATGCAGCTCTTGCCAAGAACTAAAGCCCCTGCCGAATCCTCTCTTCATAGACTTCATCCCCCTTGCCACGCGAGATGATGGAGAGATTCGAATTACGGGGAGTCCTCACCGACATCCAGTTGCCTCCGGCATCGCCTACCTGATACGACGAACCAATCTTGTCTTCCTGGCTTATAGTATACGAGCCATCTTTGTTGATGATTTTGATCTGATTTACAAAATTGACGGCATCGGAAAAAGTCTCCACCTTACCGCCGTCGGGCTGCTCAATCACGCCGTAGCGCTTGCCGTCTAGAGTATCGCGCTCTTTCTGAACGCTGCCGTCATCGCGAAAGCTGGTGGTCTCCTGGAATCCGTCACCATATACGGTCTGCCCGACAACCTTGCCCTTCTCGTCGAAGCGCTCGACGGCGCGCATATCACCTTCCTGCACCGTGCGTTCCACCATGCGACCGCTCTCGTCCAACTTCTCTTGGGTATCACGGGCGACAGAGCCGTCGGCGGCATATAGCGTGGACCGCTTCGTGCGGTCCTTATGCTGTTGCTCTTCTTTGGACTTGACCACGCCGTCTTGACTGAGCACCACCGAGATCTCGGTATTGCGCTCGGTGTCTTTTGTCTTTAAAACGATGTCGCCTTTGCTATCTGTTGAAACTATCATTGTGTCTGCAGAATTAACCGGCTCGGTAGCGACTTCATCGGCGTCGGGCGTCAAAATATACTTGGCCACAGGCTTTCCGTCGGCGTCGAATTGAACCTCTTCCTTGCCTCTGTCGGTGGCGCGGGTACGAGTGATACCATTTGGAGTAGACTTGAATTCATAGCGAACATCGCCATCGCGGATGGTGACAGTAGCGGATTTACCATCTTTGTCGAACTCCACGGATGCGCGGCGTTCGTAGTCAAAGCTAAGGTCGTACTGAACCGGATCTTCTTCCGGTACTGAAACTTCAGGTGCTATTAACAACTCGGGAGCCTGTGCTTGATCTTTCTCCATCTGCTTCATTATCTGATTCTGGGTGAACTCTTCTGCGTCAATTACACGCATTCTGTAGAGTTCATGACTCTTCGGATTAGTAAAGTCAGAGTGCTCCCCTCTTCTATCGGCGACGCCCTCGATAATCGGGGCGTTGGCGCCGTCGAAAGCGGCAAGGGTGCCAGTGCCATCAGAGCCTTTGCCCTGCTTTATAGAATCGCGGACGTCTTTGAGACCACCGCTTTGAACCAGGTTGAGGCTGTGGTCGGAGCCGTGATCGGAGCCATGCTCAGCCCCTGTCCTAGAGGATTCGGCGGCTTCGGGGGCGGCGTAGGCGCGCCCTGTGTCAGCACTCCCGGTGTCGGCATTGCTTTTGAGGCTTTTTAAACTTAGCGAATTGACCATGATTGAAGAAACTCAGAATCTGTCAGGGGCAGAGGGAATATTTTGATATTACGACCCGAATACAACCGCTACGTGACGGGCAAAATTGGACCGATGGACGGTTGAGGGTCTTTTCAGGAATTTTGTTATTTGGCCGGTCAACCGTCCAGATTTTTGACTTCTATATAAAAAATGTAGATTAGGGCGCTAGTGCGCCTTAAAGACCTGCTGCTGGAGAATTTCGAAGATTTCGGGCTGAATTTTGAGCTCGCTGCTGAAGGGCAGGCTGTAAGCGGCGAGCAACCATATATTGAGCCCCAGCGAAATCGCGATCAGGACCGTCAAAAGGGTATGCAGGCGCCCTACCTTGGAAGTAAAGAAATAGGTGAAGACGATGGTGATGATTGAGCCAAAGAATATCGCCGCCCATAAAATGGGCGACAGCTTGGCTTTGCACGTAATGCTGCGGGCGCGGCGGGTCTCGCCCAGGTTTTTGGCAGAGTCTAATAAGCTCGACTGGATGTTCGACGCCTGCTCGGTTTCAGGCTTCAGCAAAACACAGTCCGACCAGATTTTGCCATAGAGGTCCCAGCAATCCTGGGACATCTCCATGTTAGCCATTTTGGGCCACTCGTCGTTTATAACCTTGCGGTTGTAAGAGGCGCAATTCTCCCGAATTTTGATGCGGTCTTCAGAGGCAAGCCCTTCGGAGAGGCGATATATATTCGCCAGAGAATTGGCTTCCTCGGAGACCTGAAGCTTAATCTCGTGATAGGACTCGATGGCGTTGGCGACGAGCAACCCGAGCAGCAGAGAGAAGAGCGTGCCAACCACGCCTAGCATCGCTTCGACCATGCCCTGGCTGAGTTCAAGATGATCGGTCTGAACAACTCTGCGGGTGAAAACCTGCCCGATTACGGCAAGGACGATGATGGCGGTGATGATCAATATCGCTAGGGACATGCTTGGTTCTCGGTTCTCGGGATGAATTTAGGGTTGGTGATGGGGCAAGCCATCGCCAGAAGTTTACTATGAAGAGAGGATTCAGATGTTATTAAAGGGACCTTTAATAGACAGAGGCGTTATTAAAGGATAAGGGGCTTCGCTTTAATAACAGGCTATTTCACCTTCTCTGCTACTAAGCTTCGTCTATTCGGTCTGGACTGGCTCAACTTGAAACTGGTGGACTACGCCGACCACAAGGGGGCCGGTCAGGTCCAGGATGGCGCGGGCTTGTTCTGTGTCGGCGAAGAAGATTTTGTAGCGATAGCTCTCGGTGGCGCTCTCATAGACGTGGACTTTCAGGGCGCCATCGGAGAGCAGCTCTACATTGCGGTAGTGACCGCTGTCGACGGCAGCGCGAATTTCTTCGGCACTCGGTTTCTCGAAGGCTTCTTTTCTGGGGTCCCAGAACAGCTTTAGTTCTCCTGCGTACATGGGGCCGACGATGGCTAGAAAGTCAGCGTGCTCACTGGAACCTGGGGGAAGGATCTTGTCGAAGGCGACGACCTGGCTGGTGCCTTTAGCGCAGCAGCTCAAATGGATGGAGCCGTCTTGCTTGCATTCGGCAGAAGTGATTGTCAGAGTGCCTAGCAGCCGCTGCATATAGGATCGGTCCCATTGATTGGCGCTGGTCTCGCTGCTTTCGCTGCTTTCGCTAGTGTCGTCGGTCTCGTTGCTCATGTTTGTCTAGCCTGACCCCTTCCGGCAATGCTGCTGCGATCTCTACTAAGGCTTCACAGATTTGAATCTACCGGTATCCAATATCATGCCCGGTTTCTCGAGCC
>CAZCBH010000050.1:27206-34258 GCA_964496875.1 uncultured Candidatus Obscuribacterales bacterium
GGCTTCACAGATTTGAATCTACCGGTATCCAATATCATGCCCGGTTTCTCGAGCCCTTTCGACCGGATGTACTCATCAACCTCCTGGGCACGCTTGGCGCTGGAAGGATGGCTGTTCAAAAACTCGACGCTCAGTCTGCCCTGGCTCAATTTATAAAGCTTCTCCTGCAGAGACACCATCGCACGCGGATTGTAGCCGGCTTTCGCCATTAGATCCGCGCCGGCTACATCTGCCTCATACTCATGCCCGCGAGAGAATTTCTGCATCAACAGATACTTTCCAACCTTCACAACATGGGAATCAGACAGATTCTTGCCGGTGAGCTTTCCTAAAAAACCGACCAGCAACTTAGTGCCGGTCAGGTTGCGCAGCCTGGCACTGACGTGATTCTCGGTGACGTGACCAATCTCGTGACCAAGCACCGCCGCCAGTTCCCCCTCGGAGTCGAGCCGCCGGATCATACCTGTGGTGATGAAAATATAACCACCGGGAATGGCAAAAGCATTCACTGTCTCGTCATCATCCAGCACCGTAAAAGAGAGGGGCAGCCTTGCCCCGGCTTGTGCCGCCAGCCTGGCGCCTACGTCGGCGACAAAAAGATTCAAATTTTTGTTGGTCGAAACTTTGTTGGTTTTGCGAATCTCGGCGTTCATCTCATCGCCGATCTTCTTCTCCTGCGATGGTGGCAGCGCGATAAAGCGGCTGGCGCTATCGAGCCTGGTGATCACCGTGCTGGTCGACCGGGATTTCGTCGATGCCTCATCCTGGGCAGATGCCGCCGAGAGGAGAGAGCAAGGCAGGAACGCCACCATGCATGCCTGCAGACAGAGCCAGCCTGACAACGCCGGCATCGCGAGAAGCGAGAAAAGTGAGATGGCTAATATTCGTGAATTTCGCTTCGACCTAATCATGGGGGTAGATTCAAAAGAGATCAATGGGCGCCCTGGTGTGCTTAAAATTAGGCAAACTATAAATCTTGCCCGCCTTTTATAGTAATCTAAATCTCTCAATGAAGCGCTATCGGTAACCGAGATTAACTATAAAAATCAATGCGCGCCCGAAGACATTCCCAATCTATCTCTTTTAACTCTTTTAAGCTTCGCAGATTCAAAGAGTCCTCGATAAGGTCGGTTTCGATTTTGCTGATCTGTGCATGTTTCTTGCCTGCACCGGCGCCAGCTCTGGCTAGATCCAGTGGCGGGTCTGCAGCGGGCGCTACCGCTGACTCAAATCAAAATACTGCGCCCAGTCGATTGGTGACCAGACCACGGCAGGAACTTCTTCCCAAACAAAGCATGGACAAGCTCTCGCCATCGACCAGAGAACTAGCCGATAGACTGGAGTTAACCGAACAGCTGCAGTTGCTGTACAACCAGAAAAGCGGGCTTGGCAAAGAAGAAAAAATGATAATTAGAATGAAAGTCCTGGAGACTCTGCTGGAAGCGTATTTCGACGCGGCCAGCCTTCAGGGCGAAGCCAACAGAGAAATCGGCAGGCTCAACAGTCAGCTCGAAATCATGTCATCCAAACGCGATCGGGCTGTCAACCTCAATAACGCAGCCAATTTTATACTCTCCGGCACCCTCAACACAATCGGCTCTATTCTGGGATTCTCGGCAAGCATGCCACCACTTTCGGGCAACCTAAACCAAATGCTATCGGGAGTGGTGGCAACCGGCATGTCCTCATATGCTTTGAAGCAGAATAGTGGTGGGCGGACAGAATCAAAAGAACACCCGACAGTCCTGGCAGAATTGTTCGGAAGACCTGTCAATGCACAGACCAGTTATCCCGAAAGCGTCTGGCGTTTTTTTCACAGCCGCGCTCCTGGGCAACCGTTATACACAAGGGCGCAATTGCTCGAGAACCACTGGATTGCTGTAAAACATCTGGAACCAATCGGTTCGGCACGCGAAAAATTGAAGCTCGATATAGTATGCGGTGTCAACGTCGGCAAGCACATATCTATAGACGACCTGAACGACTCGATTGCGATGATATCGGATGTAAGCAATGTGGCGGCTCTGATGACCCACCATATCAGGGATCTGATGAGAATCATCGACACAGACTTAATTTTGTCTGACCAGAACAACAGCCCGACGGAAAGTACTCTTCCGAACAAAGAGCCAGGGAACACAGACCAGAAAAGAGACACCCTGGATATTCAGGCACCCAGCGCGCAATAAACCGGGAACACTGTGCGATTTCTATTACCCGGGGTCTCCAGTCGAAAATAATCCAGGCTTCTCTAGAACGCGAGGATGCGACATCATATAATGCAAACGGTGTTTGATCCCCTACCGTTGTCAATCGCATGAATCAAAAAATCGAATCGCTCAAAGCAATCGCCAGAAAAGCCGCGCCCTCCTTGCCGGATAGTTTGGACGAGTCGCTCATCGCAGAGTCCATATCATACCTGGGCTCGGACGAAGCCGCCGCCAGTATCGCCGATGATGCCTACTGGCCAAAATGGAACAGCCCCTGGTGGCATATGATGCTGCTTCATGAACTCGGGCTTACGGAGCGGATTCCAGAGCGCGCCGTAGAATCGATAGTCAAGGCTCTGCAAGAGAAGTTCTTGCGCTTTTTTCCTTTTAGAGAGGAGGAAGTTCCAGAAGGGATGGACCCGCTCAATTCGGTAGCCTGTCATTGTCAGCTGGGTACGATATACGGTTTACTCTTCCATTATGGACTAGATATTGACAGTCGCTTACCATGGATACGTCCATGGTTTCTCAAGTATCAGCTTCCTGACGGCGGCTTGAACTGTGATGAGGAAGCTTACATTCGAAGCGAGCCGAAGAGCTCAGTCGTCTCGACCTTGCCATCACTAGAGGCAATATTGCTGTCATTGAAAGAGGACTCCGCCGAGGAAGCGGATTATCTCGAGAAAGGGGCATCGTATTTGATATCAAAGAGACTGTTTCGATCCTCCTGCACAGGCGAGCCCATTATCGAAGGCTGGACGAAATTGTCTTTCCCTCGATTTTATGAATACGACATTCTCAGAGGATTATCATTTCTCCTCTCCTGGTCCAAGGCGATGAGCAGACCGCTACCCCTCGATGCGATCGCGGAGTGCATCGAGCTTATCGATGGTGATGCTCCCGATGGTGTCATAAAAGTACAGAGACACGCTTGGGGCGAACACCGGACTCGGAAGCTTGACCGGGCGACCGGAGAATGGATAAAGGAAGATGCATCGACATTCCCGCTCTTGGCTGCAGCCAGTAGAATAGGCGCTGAGTCGCGCGCTCTGACTGCCGAATGGTCGCAGGCTAAAAACGATCTGCTCTTCTTGCTGGAAAATGATCTTGTGCGTGAGAGCATCGACTGCGTTCAGTAGGATTTGAATTGCCTCAATCCGAACTCGGCTTGAACTCGTGGACTTCGCCGACTTTCAGAGGACCGGTGATTTCTAGGATGGTCTTTGCCTGTTCTGTTTCGGCACGGTAATGATCCTCGTGCCACACTTTTGCTACATCACTCCACTTGCACAGCTTCAAATCACCACTGGGCAACATTTCTGCTTTTTGATAATAGCAACTCTCAATCGCGTAGCGAACATCTTCTGCTGTACGCTCCGTAGATCCCTCTGCCGCACAGTCCCAAAAATATTTTGTTTCGCCTCGCTGGAAAGGAGCAACGAGTTCTAAAAAGTCCGAATGTTCTTGAGTCCCAGGAGACAATATTTTCTCCGTTGTCATCGACTGACTCATTCCCTTGAAGAAACAGCTCAGGACGATGGATCCGTTACCATGATAATCAGCAGCGGTTATACTCTGACTATCAATCATCTTTTGCAGGTAAGACCTACTCCATTGTTCTTCTTTTTTCATAGCAGCATTGACGAACATTATTTCTTGCTTGATTGAAACTCAAAAACATCTCCGACTTTCAGTGGACCGGTAACTCTCAGGATGACTTGAGCATGCTCTGAGTTTGCAGAATAGATGTCTTCCATCCACTTGTTCGTAATCTCGTTCCACATGAATAGTTTTAGATGCCCTTCCGGCATCATCTCGGCTTTCTGATAGCTACCATTTGAAATAGCAGCTCCCAGCAGCACCGGAGTGTACTCTTCCTCCGCAGGTCTGATATCTACAAAGACTTTCTTCTCTCCCGGCGACAATGGTCCCACAACTTCCAGAAACTCCTGATGCGCAGGAGTCCCAGGAGACAATTCTGCAGAAGCTGTAAACGCCTGGCTTTTCCCTCTAGCTAAGTAATTATAGACAATGCTTTTATCTGGTCTCATAACAGCGCAGATTAAATTGCCTTCTCTTAGCAAGGTCAAGTACAAGTTTTTGCTGAATTTGATTTCTGCACTCATAAGTCTATATTCAACCTAACTCCTGATTATAGTCAAGCGACTTCGACAAAATCAGTCAGAGTTGGGCTTAAACTCGTGGACTTCGCCGACATTAAGAGGACCGGTGATTTCTAGGATGGCGCTAGCCTCTTGAGAGTCCCCTGGAAAGATTTTGTGCAACAAACTTTCAGTTAGGTCATTCCATGCATGAACTTTCAAGGAACCCTCGGGAAGCAACTCAACTTTAGAGTAGTATCCACTGCTAACCGCAGCGCGAATGCTCTCGGCAACCGGCTCATCTTGTGACTCTTTCTGATAATCCCAAAAGATCTTTAGTTCTCCAATTCGCATTGGACCTACAAGATCAAGGAAGTCGCTAAGTTCTTGTGACTCTGGCAGCAGTATCTTTTCCGGTGTTATAAACTGACTTCTACCTTTAAGAAAGCAGCTTAGGGCAATAGAGCCATCGCTTTCACATTTAGCAGAAGTGATGTTCTGGTTATCCAGCAACTCTTTGATGTATTGTTTGCTCCACTGTACTTTGTTGGTCATGATTCTACCCAGATTGTCGCCATTAACAATTCATAGCTAATTAGAGCTATCTATGAAACGCATTGACGAAAGCTACTCAGTACTTGGTTGAAACTCGAATATCTGGCCGACTTCAAGAGGACCGGTAACTTCAAGAATTGCTTGGGCCTGCTCAGAATTTGCAGGAAACAATTGATGACTCCAGTCATCTAGAAAGTCATTCCAAAAATAGAGCCTCACGCCTCGATCTTGAAGCAATTCAGCCTTCTTAAAGTATCCCCTTGATATTGAAGTTTGTACATCTTCCGAGGAATACTCTACCGATTCTCTTACATCCGGCAAATCGAAAGTCTTCAATTCATTCGGTCTCATCGGACCAAGAACTGCTTGAACAGCATCATACTCGCTGGTTCCAGGAGCCAGTTCTTTCTCATATACAATCGACCGCCCTTGACTGGACATCATGTACTTCGCTGAAATGTAACCGTTTTCATCACACCGCGCCATCAACATTAGATTTCCTTTTACCAGGGTCCTCACAAACCCCTCTGTCCATACGCTAGCATCTTTCATTGCACTATTTCCGATACCATCCTTTCTCTCTTAACCCATCACGCAATTCGCCAAACAATTTCAGCAGCTCACTTTCAAACTCCTCAGAGTACATTGAACCGCCATTCTCTATAGCATACAAGTCTGTTACAGTTTGGCCTAGACCATAGTCATTGCCTAGGAAATGTCCCCTGAATTTCATAAGCTTGTCGTATTTGTTAGAGACAATTTTGTCCTGAATCTGATATTCAACTGAAGTCAAATCGGCCTTCTGAAGTTTAGTCTGTTGCTCTAGAACATCGCCGACAGCTTTCCTCCAAACACTCTGTCTCTCGAAGTAAGCCGCTTTCATCTGAGGGTCAGATAGAATCTCATTTGTCCAATTATATTTCGAACTCAGAATCTGTCCAAGCTCATGACGAACTATTCCATCTACTCTGGAATCTTCAGAATTGACGACCCATCGCTTCGGCTCTCGAACGGACATCTCGCCCTGATCTCTTAAAATCTCCGCTCTGCGTTTAGTGATAATAGTGTACTTGTCATCGTAATTGGTTACAGCCGGAAAGTTATCCTGGAATAATTCCTTATTGTCCGGACACCGCATCTCGGCAATCTTAGGAATTACATCCTCCATCTTATCTTCAGCCATTATCATATGATTTCGCTCGCAGAGCGTCAAAAGGTCCTGTGGCTCATGATGTTCAAGAAGAGTTTGACGACAAACCGAATAATGATCAAAGTGCTCCGCACTTTCAGGAACTCGTTCCAATAGCCAATCTACAGCCCGTTCAGTTTGTTGTTCTGAACTCAAACCTTTTTCAAATGGACTGGGCAGATCTTGCCTGTATCTCCTAAATCTTGAATCTATGCGTCCCAATTCACTGTTCAGGCATCGCCACCGATACTTAACCGGCTCCCAAAAACCATCCCCCATCATCGCCATGTTGAAGTTATCGAACTGCGGTCCAAGGGCAGCGAACGACTCTTGCTTGCCTATATTAAGCGCTTCAAATACACCATTCTGCAACAGATCCTTGAACTCATCGGACTTGACCAAATCTTCAAGGATATAGAGATTGGCTTTAGCTTCTTGCACCGTCGCTGAGCTAGCAGCGACCTGAACGATTTCTTTCGCCGCATTGGTGCCACGCTTGGCTGTTTGCGCCATCAGCGTCGGTGCTTCCAGCGTGCCTTCGGGATTGATCATATCGAACATTAGCAAGCCGATGACGCGACCCTTCTCCCTGGGAGGCAGATTAGAGTACTCATTACTTGCTTTCAGTACGGCATTGCCCGCGATACCAAGACCTTTGGCGAGAGCATCATTTAAGTACTGAGGATTCTCAGACATATCATGCAGCATTTTGCCGCCGGCATCGAACATGGGCTGCACAGCATGGGTGGCGCCATCCAGACCTTTCGAGAGCGCTTTGTTAACGGCATTCGGGTCCTCGGCAAGGACTTTCAACACCGCCTGGGTCTCTTTGACGACCGCCTCGTTGATGTCCGCGGGGCGCGACAGGGCATCGACCAGATGGCTGGCGCCTTCCTTCAGATTCTCGGCGCCGTGACCGAGTTGCTTGAACCCTTCACCGGCGAGGGTTTTGAACGCCTCTTTGGCGTCATTGAGCCCGATGCCGATGCCGATGAA
>CAZCBH010000051.1:0-15743 GCA_964496875.1 uncultured Candidatus Obscuribacterales bacterium
AATGTAGTCTGCAAGTCCATCTCCGATCGTTATCAAAGAGTGCATGACGAATTTCTAGGCACCGGTATATAGATAGCGTAGAACCCTGTTTTTATCTGAGTTCTGCTTCGGCGTTATCTTCTGGTACTGCTATCGGCACCGGCACAGGTTTCTTGATACCCAGTGCCAGTTGCAGAAGATTAATAGGATAAGAGATGAGCTTGTTCAGTAAAAACATCAAGAAACATAGCTTCTTCAGTATGGGCTTTAGAACGAATTGCAATAGAGCATTCCGTTCATAACAGATGCAGAAAGCGGCTATAGCGCTTATAACAACCAGTTTAGCCACCGAAGGCAGATGGTGATCGGTCATCTCCTGGACAATCAGTTGCAACCCGACAAAACCGACCAGGATATATGCCACCGAATGCAGAACCGGATATGATTTCATCAGTTCTATACAGTAATTTGCCAGAAGCCTCATGGCGGCGATGCCGATGAAAACACCGGTGATAACCACCCAGAGATTTGGGCTCAGGGCAACAGCCGCGATAACATTGTCTATGGAGAAGGCCAGGTCGGTAAGCTCTACCATAAGCACAGTGCCCCAGAAGCCATGACGTTTTCCGTGCGCTTCCTTGTTCTCCTCTTCGTGATAGCGATTGCCGAAGTGTTCGATCATCAAATAAAGAAGATAACAAGCTCCTAGAATCTTCAACCATTCGAAGGTGATTAATATCGCGGCAAAGAGGATCATCAAACCACGAAACAGATAGGCTCCTGCCAGTCCGGCCAAAAGTGCTAATCTCTTCTGACGCTCGGGCAGGTGATCAACCATGGCGGCGATGATCATGGCGTTGTCTATGGAGAGTAGTCCTTCAAGCACAACCAGAGAGAGAATAATTGGTAAATAGACAGAGATAATCTCGCCGTGGTTGATCATCGACAGAATTCCCGAGAACCAGAGCCTAATAAATGTCTAGATCTTACTTCGCCATTGTGAGGAATGCGGGAGGAAATCGGTTAAGGCGAGATTAATTCCTGGAGAATACTCGACTTTCGGGAAATTGGATTTGTAACCATGTCTGTGACAGAATGTTGGTTATTCTTATATAGTGGATTTTCGAACTCAAACAGGGAGAACTGATGAAGAACGTATTTCCTAAGGCGCTGACTCTACTGCTCGCTCTTGTCATAATTGCTTTATCCAGTGTCGCATTCGCCCAGGGAAGCGGCAAAGAAGCCAGCCTGGCTAGTGCCGTAGCCGCTTTTAAGAGCAAAGATTACAAGTCGGCTCTTAATTATTGTAATCAGGCTATTCGTGCCAACCCCACCGACGTGGGAGCGCACTACTACAAAGCTCTCTCCCTGCACTATATGAATCAGATCTCCCAGGCTAAACAAGAATATGAATGGGTAGCCAAAACCGGCAACAACTCCCTGGCTGCCAATGCGCAAAAAGCGCTTGCAGGACTGGAGAAACGCAGCGGCTCATATCAGGGAAGCGGTAGCTCATCAGCCTCTTCTGGCACAACTGCAACATCCTCTTCAGGCGGCTATTCTCGATACAGCAGCCGCAAACCCAAAGTGCTGGATTTCTATACCACCTGGTGCGGTCCATGCAAGATGCTTGCTCCTATTCTCGAGACCGTAGAGCGAAGCTATTCGGGTAAGGTTGAATTCCAGAGACTGGACGCCGAAGCGCCTCAGAATGCCTCCCTAGTCAGTCAGTACAAGATTAAAGCCTATCCCACCGTGATATTTCTCGATAGAAATGGCAAGGAAGCTCAAAGGATGCGCGGCGTTCCCGGGGGTAGCGAAGCTGAAGTTGCCGATGCGCTCAAGCATTACATAGATCCGCTGCTCAAATAGCGATTTAAAAGTGCATATAGCGCCAGACTTCTTCCATTAGTTTTTGCACCGCCCCCAGTGTCTTCGGTCGGTCCAGGGGCTTGCCCACGATACAGGAGAGGGCCAGTTCCTCTAAGCGAGAATCAAAGCCGCTGAGCTCTTTAGAAAGCTCCAGTTTCGCTCCTTTGAGGCGGAAAGTCCTACCGGTTATGAGCTTATACAAAACCCTTCCGGTGGCGACCACCGCCGCTTCTTCCGTGTCTCCCTTGACGCCGAGATCGGCGAATTCTGAAACGTTGGAGAAGCTTATCTCGGTATGATTGTCGGGGACATGGGCGTCTACTTTGGCTATTAAACGACCGTCAGGCAGCACACAGAGCCAGATTTGAGAGACAGAAAAAAGATCAGAACAAATTCGATTGAGAGAAGGAAACATCTCTTCTCTATCCGGTCCGAACTTTTTTCTGGTCTCTAACAGGGCGCGGCTGGGTCTAAATTCCGCCTCAATCGAAGCAGCTTTTTTAAGGGCGTCCACCACCGGAATCATCACACTGAGCGCGGTTTTGCCGTCGAATCTTCCACATTGGTTGAGAACCTGTAAAAGTCCGACTCCATTGACGCGGTCCTGGACCCGAGCGTGATAATCGCCGTATTTATGGTTGGGATGGGCGAAGGTGCCGTATTCCAGAACCTTGACTAGATGGGGATGGCGGATTCTGCTGAGGATGAAGTCGGCTCTTTCATAGTACTCTCTGGGATTGCTTCTATGATCCGGCGAGCTTATCTCAATCATAGAGGGATAATCGTCGGCCAGTCGCCTTGAATAAATGAATTCTCTGCGGTTGGCCAGTCCTTGATTACGCAGACGCCAGCCGGTCTCCATGGCGCGATCTAGTCCGGAGCAAAGCAGATGTTCTAGAAACGGTGAGCGGGGAAGCTTCTCGGACTCCCTGGCGTCCATTTCCATCTCGCCATTCACCAGGGAGCCTATCCTGGCGCTATCTATGTAGAGAATCGGTGGCTCGACGGTGCCCTCCGGCGAATCCAGGCGTGTCGAAGGGGGGATATGCTCATATTCAGGGATGTCTATCCGGTAGCCGTTAGCACCGCCAAAACGCAGCTCTTCCTTTGGAGAGACCGAATACCAGCAATAAGGCAGAAGGTAGTTCGCTTTGCCGTTATAAACAAAAGCCAGGTCCTTCTCACGCACCGCGGCTATAAGAGAACTGCGACCGTCCCAGCGCAGCATCGCCCGGGTGTCATTGTCCTCCAGCCCAAGAAAAACTAGTCGATTCGGTTTGACGGTTATTCTATTGGAGCCCGATTTGACGGTGATATACTGGGACTGGGTATCTCCATCTCCCTTTTTGACCGGTACCTCTATAAATTTCGATTGGCTGGCGCCCAGTCTTATGACTGTGCCTGGATGAAGCTCTATCTGTTTGAGCCAGCGGGGCATATCCCGGTCGTTTATCCTGATCTCTTCCATGGCGTGGTCTTTGCTCGAGAGCAGAAGCTGCCCCGCTTCGCCCACCGAGAGGATAACCGAACCCGAGTCATAGTTTATGGTGGGTTCTTCATCCGAATTGATCGTTATTTCCTGGTCGTCTACAAGGACGCTATGTTCAAGCTTGTTTTCAATCATCTGGTAAATTGCCGAAGGTAACAAAATTGGCTTATTTTGGACAGATACCGGGATTCCATTCTTTAGTGAGTTATGCCACAGCTAAGCCTTCCAATATTCATTTTCAAACTTTTGTCGAACTTTCTCCAAAGAGGTTAATATTTCGCCGGTCTAACTGACCTGAGGTTCCCTTTTACGTTTAAACAAGTGCTGTCCCGAAATCAAAGCCTGCACGAGCGTTTCTGTCAGAGAGGCAATCGACTCGCAGACCCCGGCCAGGCGAAACTCGCAATCAGAAAAACCATCAACATTGTCCCGGTCCAGGCATGCCTGACTTCTCTCTTCCCAGGTCCTTTTCTGCTCTATAGCTTTTCTTATTTCGCCGTAGAGATCTGTTAGAGCCAGCTCCAAATCCTCCAGGGATTTCTGCAAATCCTCAGACAAAGAATCCGGCTCCATTTCAGCTTCGCAGTCGGAATTTTGACTCTCTTCTTCTGCTCGAAGAAATTCCGCCATGGCAGAGAGTTTCTCATTAGATGCAATTGTGAGCTTCTGGGCAATTCTTGACACACCTTCCTTCCTGTCAGCAGGAGCGATGTCGATTTCTAGAAAAACGGTCAGATACGCTCTTGCGGAAATAAGCTCGGGCAGAAGCTCTTCTAATATCGGTACTGGACGACTAATCGCAATAAGAGTTTTATCGAGTCTGCACCTTGTTAGAAGGCGTTGAGTCTTCAAAATTGTCTCGTCTATGGATTTAAGGTCCTTTACCTGGCGAAGTTCTCTCTCATGTGGTGCTTCGCATGATTGCTTATGTCTTTCAATAAACAGCGCCTCTACTCTGGAGAAGTTAGAGCGACTTTCTTCAATATCTTTCAAAAGCGATCGGAGATTTTTTTGTTGATATAGCAAAGCCGCACTATCGGCTCTATTGGCTCTTATTCTGTAGAGCGAGTGTCGGCAATGGTCCAGATCTGCTTTTAGTTTGCTCTTCTGTCTATCTAGCTCTTTTACCTTCAGCTTCAGACTTTTAATTCGTGAGTTCGCTTCATCAACTGTGTTAGGCGGCTTGAATTCTGAGAGACTATTTGGATCTAACTCGGGCTTCCGCTTACGCTTTTTCTTCCTTTTGCCTCTTCCTTTACTGCTTTGTCTTCTCTCATTGATAAAGAAGTACAGGAATTCAATTTCTTTCCGGTAGTCACATTCCTTCATCTCAAGAAGAGCGAGTTCTCTCGTATTTTCTGCCTCATCTTTCTCCAGAGTGATCTCATCTGGTAAGAGTGCGCGTATAGTCGCCTTCATCGGGAGGACAAAGTGGCTTAATAGTTTATTGACGAGAGTATCTTTTAGGCTCATGCTTTTATAGTAATACAAAACTCAAATCGGACGAAAGCCTCGAAGAACAAGAATTTCGCAGTGCTGGAGATTCCATAAATAGAGCTAGTTAATGAAGAGCAGCTTCTCTCTCGCTAGAATCGAGCCGTTAATATGAAACAGCGCTCTAAAGGAAAAGAGATGAGAGATTCGAGAATCGCCCTGGTCTTGACCGTAGCGGCATCAATGACGGTATCATATGAGGCCGCCCTGGCTCATCCCCACCACAGTCATCATCACCACGATCATAGTCAGACTGAGCAATCGAAAGACAAGCTTCAGATAGCTTATCGCACTCCAACCGCACTTCCTGCCAACAAAGTCGAGATCTCGGTGAGCGGTTCCTATCGCTATATCAAGACCAATTGCATACCGGATCATGCCACCGGAACTTTCCCAAATGCCGGCAATCCCAACAGCATCAAAGCCCAGGATGTAACCTTCAAGATGCCGGTGAAACCGAAAGCGCTGAATCAGAAAGGTCAGCGCTTCTCCGGAATCTTCGGGGTGGCTGTCAATGGCGTTCCTCTCGATCCTAATACCGGAGAGACCTGGGATGGCAATCCTATGTCGAAAAGCTGGCGCTATGAAGCGCTCACCGGACATATCAATCTGGGTTGCGACCAGAACAATGCCCATGTTCAGCCGGATGGCACCTACCACTATCATGGCATTCCCACCGCACTTCTGGAGAGATTGACCGAAGGCAAGCCCAAAATGGTTCTGATGGGATTTGCCGCCGATGGCTTTCCTTTCTATGGTCCCTATGGTTATATCGATCCTAAGAGTCCCAAGAAAGGCTTGAAGAAGATAACCACAGGCTATCGGCTCAAATCCGGGACACGACCGGATGGACCTGGTGGCAAATACGATGGCACTTTCTTGCAAGATTTCGAGTGGGTTCAAGGCAAAGGCGACCTCGACGACTGCAATGGCCGCTTTGGAGTGACGCCGGAGTTTCCCGAAGGGACTTATCACTATTACCTGACTTACGATTATCCTTTTATACCGAGGCTTTTCAAAGGCACCCCCGACGACAGTTTCAAGCATCGCAGCCTGCCGCCTTCCCGCCCTGATGGCGGAGCCCCTGGAGCGGGTGGCTTTCCTCCCGGTGGACCCGGTGCGTTCCCGCCGCCCCATCCGGGTGGCTTTGCGCCCATGCGACCAGGAGGAAATCCTGGGACGGGCGGCTTCCCGCCCATGCGACCAGGAGGAGTCCCTGGGGCAGGCGGTTTCCCGCCGCCACCCGGTGGACAGTTTCGTCGATTGCCGCCGGGGCAAGGCAATTCTATCCAGAATCAGAAAAATACCAATAGCCCGGTGAATCGAAACGATCACATCAAGCAGTACAACTGGTAAGAGAATACGTTATCATTTAGGCGTTTTTTAACCGATTATTTGAATATAGAGCAGGAGTCAGGAGTCAAGATGTCCAACAGTGTTGCCAGTATCTTCCATCTCAAAGAGGATGAAACCAAATATCGCCTTCTGACCTCCGACTATGTCTCGGAAGTAGAGATGGACGGACGCAAAATTCTCAAGGTAGAGAAAGAAGGTCTGAAACTGCTTGCCAAGCAGGCTTTCACCGATATCTCCCACCTGCTCCGAACGAGTCATCTAGAGAAGCTGGCCTCTATACTCAAAGACCCGGAAGCCTCGGATAACGACCGTTTTGTCGCCCTCGAATTGCTGAAAAACGCCAGTATCGCCGCCGGCGGTACCCTGCCCATGTGTCAGGACACAGGCACAGCCATTGTCATGGGTCACAAGGGCGAAGATGTCTTTACCGGTGCCGATGATGCCGCCCTGATTGCCGAAGGGGTCAAAAAGACTTACAACGAATGCAATCTGCGTTACAGTCAGATGGCTCCTCTAGACATGTATAAAGAGGCGAATACCGGCAGCAATCTGCCTGCCCAGATTGAAATCTACTCGGACCCGGGCAATGTCTATGAGTTTCTCTTTATCGCTAAAGGGGGCGGCTCTGCCAATAAAACCTATCTTTTGCAAGAGACCAAGTCGGTACTCAATCCAAAGTCGCTCAGAAAGCTGCTGACCGAAAAAATTGCCGGTCTCGGCACCTCTGCCTGTCCGCCCTATCACCTGGCCGTGGTAGTCGGCGGATTGTCGGCGGAGCTTACCCTGAAGACCGTGAAGCTTGCTAGCTGTCATTATCTAGACGGGCTGCCTACCGAAGGCGACAAAGACGGGCGCGCTTTTAGAGATCTGGAGATGGAAAAGGAGATCCTAGAAATCACCCGGGAGATAGGCATCGGGGCTCAATTCGGCGGTAAATATTTCTGCCATGACGTAAGAGTAATTCGTCTTCCTCGACACGGAGCCAGTCTGCCCATCGGCATAGGCGTCTCTTGCAGTGCGGATCGGCAGGCCAAAGCCCGCATCGACAGCAAAGGAATCTGGCTCGAGCAGTTGGAGCAAGACCCGGCTCGTTTTCTGCCTGAGGTCAAAGAGAAAGAGCTTGGTGATAAGACTGTCCATGTCGATCTCAA
Organism: uncultured Candidatus Obscuribacterales bacterium; assembly: GCA_964496875.1. Lineage (GTDB taxonomy): Bacteria > Cyanobacteriota > Vampirovibrionia > Obscuribacterales > Obscuribacteraceae > RI-106. The sequence continues at coordinate 7,342 of CAZCBH010000051.1, forward strand.
TAAGCCTATGAAAGAGGTTCTGGCGGGGCTGAAAGGCACTCCGGTCGGAACCAGGCTGATGTTGAACGGCACTCTTATAGTCGCCCGGGATATCGCCCATGCGCGCTGGAAAGAGATGCTCGATTCCGGTTCGGAGTTACCCGAATATACAAAACAGCATCCGGTCTATTATGCCGGTCCTGCTAAGAAACCGGACGGTTATGCCTCGGGCTCTTTTGGACCGACCACCGCCGGTAGAATGGACTCTTATGTAGGGCTTCTTCAAGAACGGGGCGCCAGTATGATAATGCTTGCCAAAGGCAACCGCAGCGCCCAGGTGAAAGAGGCTTGCGGCAAATTCGGTGGTTTCTATTTGGGTACCATCGGCGGTGCTGCCGCCAGATTGGCGCAGGATGCCATAAAAAAAGTTGAGGTGATCGACTTTCCGGAGCTTGGTATGGAAGCTGTGCACAAGGTGGAGATTGAGAATTTCCCTGCCTTTGTCGTAATCAATGATCAGGGCGATGACTTCTACAGTGGTGTCGCCGAGCGAGTAGTCGCTCTGGAGAAATAAGGTCGCTGGGCTCTAAATAGACCTCAGATAGACTTCAAATAGATCTCAGCAGGGTGACACAGATGGTGAAGAGGCCGACTGAGGCTATGAAGATGGATATCATGAGCGCTTCTTGGGTATAATCGCTCTCTTGCGCTGTGGTGTTTCTCATATGGATATCTCCTCTTCTTTCTTGGTCAGCCGGCGATGCATCTCCTGGCTGATTCGGCACCAGGTCTGGTTTGCCCTGGCGGCAACATAGGGATTCTCATCGTCACAGAGTAGCAGAATCACCTCATCGTCTACGTTATGCGATTCCGCCAGATAGTAACGAATATCCGGATCAGGATCCGCGGCTAAAGAAAGCAAAACCTCTTTTGGTGTACGGCAGTTGTCTATCACCGCCTCTTTCACTGCAGGATCATAGTGCTGGCTCAACTCGGTAAGGGCATCCACAGGCAGACTCGGATTGCCTGCCGCTTTTTCTATGATGCCGGTGTCGGAGCTAATTAGAAAAAGCTCCAGTACTGCAGGTGGTGTCTTCGGATCCGACGCTATCAAACCGGGCGAGAAAGATTGAATCTCTCCGGAGTGCTTTGGATAGCCCGTATCGACGTGCTGCATATAGTTACACATAAAATTCTTCACTTCTCTAGAGAACATAGCGCCATCAACCTCCAAAAGTCTCCTCGGTAGTAAGTTTTAGAGTTGAACGCTTGCCAATATCGACGGCTTGAAGAAGCCGCCATCGGATGAATCGTATTTTTTGTTTCTGAAGATGCCTGCTCGAGAAAGATAGAAAAAGGATCTAGATGGATTGAATCAATCTCGATGGCTTGAATCTCTTGATCTGGTCAGTAACGGTCGGACGATACTTCTTTGCAAAAATTGACCGAAACCCTTACCGGCAGAAGATTTGCCGCCGTTACCAGTATAGCCTATATGGGCTATAGCTCATCGCATAATTCCGTATTGAATTCCCTATAAATTCAATTTTCTGGCATCACCGCAGACCGGCACCTGCGGAGATTTTTCTTCTGCGGAAAACTCCAGTAGGGTATCAGGCAATGATAAACTGGCTCTGGTTAGAGCTTAGAGAAGAGCAGAGAAAACTACAAAGATGACGATGTCTTTTAACGATGAAGCGATACAGCACTTCATAGACAAGCGGGATTTACAAGGACTGATTCGTTTTTTCGGACTGGGAGAGTTTGAAGCCGCTATCAAGGAACAGGCGCTTGAATCAAAACGCCTGAGAGTCGAACCGGATTCTAAAGAACGCGGCAGTTCGCATTTTGGCGGAGTTCCGGATTTGCCCGCAGACTTTCAGTGGCCCAGAAGGCAGGACGGCAGACCGCTTTCTGCCCTTGCCCGCCTGGACCTGTCCGAGATCTCTTTCTGGGCGGAACGAAATCATCTACCGCCGGAGGGGGTTCTCACTGTTTTCTATGATCTGGGCGAGCAGCCCCGAGGATTTCAATCGGGAGACAAAGACGGATTGCGGGTCTACTTTCATGATAGAGACGTTAATCTGGTGCCTACCATCGCCCCACTCAATTTGAACGAGAGCTTGGTTTTGCCCGCTTCCAAAATTCACTTTGAAGACGAGCTTACATTCCCGGATTTCAAGGATTGTCTTGCGGAGAATTTGACTTTTGCCGAATCAGAATCTTATAAATCGTTTTTAAATAGCTGGTATCAGCAGTCGGCTTCACAGGCGGGCTGTCATCGCCTACTTGGATATCCGCAACTGCTCGAGGGCGATGTTCGAGAAGAATGTGCTCTGGCTTCCGATGGGACCTATGAAGGAGATTTCGATGGTCGGGCTATGGATAGAGCAAGAGAGATAGCCTCAGAAGCCGGCTCCTGGGTCATGCTGATGCAAATCGATAGAGAACCTGAATGCGGAATAGAGTGGAGCGATCAAGGCATGCTCTACATCATGATTGAGCGGGATCGCCTGCTCGAGCGCAAGTTCGATAATAGCTGGGCGATGATCCAGGGTCAGTGATATTGCAAACAGTGGCACTATGAGTCACTGCACCCCTTGAAGACCTTAGCCAGAACTAATTTTGCCGGTCTGACCATGTCACATTCAGGTTATGCAGTCTTGTTATCTCGAAAAGGTTTGGTAACCAAGGAAACTCAGTTATTTATCGTGAAACCGGACTGGCAGTATGTATTGCCCGGGAAGGCGGCAGTATGGCTTTCTCTATAAAACGAGCGAAATCCTCTTTGAATTTGGCTCTTGCCTCTTTCAAGGTGTACATCATATGACCGCTCGGGTAGAATGCGTGACTCAAATTACTTTTGACCAGCGGATCTAGATACATCTGATCGGCGGTGTACCTGGTGGCATAATAGGGCGTGGCCAGATCATAATAGCCGGAGCAGACCAGCACCTTCAGATAGGGATTGCGGGTCATCGCTTTTCTCAGGTCTTCTGCGACGTTCAAATATCGATTGTTGGCCTGTTTAAACGGCCAGGGGCTGACATCGGTGAGAATTTCGTAGGGTAGCTCGCTTTCGAACTTCAGCTCTCGTCTGACATAGTCGTTAAAGGTCGATGAGTATGGGCCTGATACTGCTTCGAAACTCGGGTCATAATCATATTTTTCTGTTCCGGGGAAATAGCGGGGACCGGTATAGCGACTGTCGAATCTGCCGACCCTTCTGTTGTCTTGCATGAGAAGATGATTGAAAAATGTCTCTGCCGGAATTCTATTGTTCAGTCTCTTTATTTGCTCTTTCGACAGTCCGGTAAATTCGGCCAGGCGTGAGGAGATCTGCTCTTTCTCTGCTTCATTCAGGCTGTCGCCCTTAAAGAGAGCAAGCAGATAATCTCGAGAAGCAAAATTCTCCGCTTCCAAAAGCACCGCATCAAGAGTCTTGCTCTGAAGCGGCTCGGCTAACCGCTGGTGATACCAGGCGGTGGCTGCGTAGGATGGAAGGAAGAAGACAAAAGGCAGGTCATTACCGGGAGTAAAGTCGAGGGTGGCGAAATTCAATACCGATGACACGAGGACGATACCGTTTAGATTGATTGCGTATCTATTTTGCAGATAGTTGCTCAAGCCGGCGGCGCGAGTGGTGCCATAGCTTTCTCCCACCAGGAATTTGGGCGAGGACCAGCGCTTGTATTTGGTCAGATATAGCCGGATGAACTCTGCCACCGATTCTATGTCTGCTTTGTAGCCATAAAAATTCTTCGGATCTTCATCGGGTTCTGACCTGCTGAAACCGGTGGAAACAGGGTCGATAAAGACCAGGTCGGCGACATCCAGCCAGGAGTGCTGGTTTTCTTCGAGTTTGTAAGGCGGAGGCGGTGCTTCTCCTCTTTCTGTGAGCGTCGCCGTCTTTGGTCCCATGGCTCCCATATGCAGCCAGATTGATGCCGCTCCCGGTCCGCCGTTGAAAGTAAAGGCAATCGGTCTTGTAGAAGTCTCCACTTTGTCGTTGCGGGTATAGGCGATAAAGAAGACTTTCGCCAGGGATTTGTGTATATCCTTCTCTGGCTTCTTGGCAGCTTGTTGGGTATCTTTCGACTCGGTTTTCTGAGAGTCTCTACCCTCTTTTTTCTCCGGTTCAAAATCCTTTAGCAACATATATCCGGTGGTCGCCGTGTATTTGACCGGTTTGCCGTCGATGATCACACTGTGCTCCGTGACTGACAACCCGGGTTTGCCGGCTTCGCTCTCTTTTGCTTTTTTAAGTCCCCGGCTTTTCTGCGTCGACTTAGAAATAGATGCATTCTCTTCTGAACTCTCGGCGAAAGAAGACAGAGGTGAAAAGGTAGCGGCTATTACAATTAAGCAGACAAGCGCTGCGCACCGGCCGGTAAGTGTCTTAAATCTAGTGGTAATCATGGTTTCAGTTTACCCCCCGGGATATCGACCTTTCATTAGTAGAACTTTCGCTTCTTGGATTGGAAAGAGTTAAAATTGCCATATCCCGGACTTCTCCCGGCCTCATTCACTTTAGAACCTACAAAAAGTTTTTGAAGCAGGTTATTCTCTTTGAGCAGCAAATACTCTCCCTGTCCTTGTACCTCCGGCAAGCTCTATAACAAGTGCTGCGGACCTTTTCACTCTGGAAAAGAGTTGCCTCCCACCGCCCTTGATTTGATGAGATCCCGCTTTGCCGCTTTTGCCCTTGGATTGACCGATTATCTTGTAAAGACCACCCACAGTGAGAACCCGGAGCGCAAAACCGAGACAGACCCGGAGCGATGGAAGCGAGATCTGGATGCTATCGCTTCCCAGGCACGTTTCGACAGCTTGAAAATCCTGGAGTTTGTAGACGGGGATTGCCAATCCGAGGTCACCTTCCGGGCGTTTATTTCTAAGGGAGAAGAAGATCTGTCTTTCACTGAAAAAAGTCTTTTCACGAAAGAAGATGGAGTCTGGCTCTACCGAGAAGGTTCGATCCTGAACTAGATTCATGCCATCGCCAGTAAGGTCATCATCGTTTTCTCAATGATTTATTCGAACAAGTATGCTCTTGATTTCTCGTATTCACTATAATGATATTGCGTCAGTGAATACCAGAGGCAGATCCAATGATTCAAAAGCCTTCTCTAGAGAAAGCTAGCAAGCAGTGGCTGAAATACAAGGAATCCGCGGACAAGGCGATTAGCGAAGGAAACTATGATCTATCCGAGTCGGTGCTTTTTGCTGCTTTAACCGAAGCGCAGGAATATTTTGAAGAGACCGACTATCAGCTCATCTACACTCTGGAAAAGTTGGTTCAGTCTTTATGGTTTTTAGGTCGCTTCGATGAAGCGATAGAACACTGCCAGAAACTGGTTGATATCCATGAACGGCATCCGGAAGAGTTGGAGCCGGTCAACCGCCTTGCCTACACCATTAACCTGGCTATGGTCAACCATGCTGCCAGGCAGTTTGATAGAGGTGATCGTTATTATCTCGATGCCTATAATCTGGCGAGGACAGTGTTCGGAGTCGATCACATAATCGTACAGAAAATCCGTGGGCTTCATGCCGACCTGCTTGATAAGGCCGGTTACACCGAAAAGATGGAATCACTTCATGTCGAGCCTAAAGTAATTACAACCAGCGACTGGTTACCGAGCGAAGTCTTGAAGATGATCAAAGACTCTATGGGCAGTCCAGCAGCAATTCCGGCCAGCTCTGTGTCAGCTCCTTCTATTTCAACAGTGCCGCAGAGTAAGACATCTGCTTACGGAGGGATGAAACTGCCACCATCATCCGGTGCACCAGTTCCCGGAGCAATGATGCCGCCTCCTCCTCCGGACCTCGGCACTGTTGCGAAGACCGGTGCAGAAAAGGACTCGGAAGTAAAGGAGAGTCCCAGAAAAACAGCCTCCAGATCAGCCTCCGCCCAGGGTGCTCCCCCGATTCAAGAAGAGCCCGAGGTGGTGGATTATAGCGAAGGTCTACCGCCGGTATCGGCATCAGTCAAAGTGGTGACGCCAGGTCCTGGTGAAATTGCCGTTTGTTTCTCAAAGGCAGAAGCGGAGGCTGTTTTCTTAAGCAATCAGTTTACGGCTAAAAGCAACCAGGAATCAGGGGATATCGAAGTTGCGGTCTTGCTTCAGATGATCAATTTGAAGCTTTTGGAGCAATTCGAGGTCAAAGACGACATGTTGCTCGAGACCCTGGATAGTCTCGTGCAGTTGAAACAGCAGATGGGTTTGACCAAGGATGCTGTGGATTACGCAAAGAAGGCCCATGAGCTTAGAATCGACTTGCATGGCGAGGGCAATATCGACGTGGCTCACTCCGCCAACAAACTTGCCGGTATCTATTACGGTCTCGGCTATCTAGACGAAGCAGTAGAACTAACCGAGTTCTGTATAAAAGTCTATCAGGACCGCCTTGGAGAGGAACATCCCAGTGTCGCAAGCAGCTTGCACAACCTTGCCACGCTTTATCATGTCCAGAAGAAATACACAAAGGCCGAAGAGAAATACAAACTGTGCTTGGAGTTGAAGAACAAGATCTTCGGCTCGAATCATCCCTCGACCTCTCGTCTGCTCAAGAGCTACGCTGAACTATTGCGAGAGACCCATCGAGAGATGGAAGCGGAGCATATGAGCACCATGGCCATGGGTATGATTACCGGATCATGGAAAGCAATTTCTGAAGAAGAGATAAAAGAGAAGGAAAAGCAAGAAGCAGAAGAAGAGGCAAATTGCGAAAATTGCAAGTGGCCTTTAAATGGGCAGACCAACTGTCAGGTGTGTGGTCATAGACCAAGGAAAAGACCGACAACATCTTTCTCTGATCTTTAAGACAGTCACCGCCGGCAGTACCAGTAAATTCGCCACTGATCTTATGAAGTAGAGGCTTGCTGAACGCGGTTCAGTTAAAGCGCAAAATATTATTGGACTCTTTCGCGCGCTGAAAATCCGATCTTGCTGCGCCTGCTCCGAATAATCTATGCGGAGCAGGGTATTTACTCTCCTAAGTGGCACAATTACATTACATTAGATAATGGCCTCAAGATATGGCGACTTTAGAAGAGAAACCTCCGGAAAAAAAGCCTCTCTATGGCGGGCGATACGAAATCAAGTCCGTCGATTCCGACACTTTGCCGGAAGGGGTGATAGAGGCTTTTGATGCAGAGACCAGACAACTTGTCCATATCAAAGAGATCCCAGAACTAGCCGAGTCCGATGATGTCGAAGATTTCTTGCCCCAGGCAGAGATCGTAGCTCGATTGAAACACCAGAATCTAATCAGGGTGATGGATTTCGGCATTAATGAAGAGAAGATACCGTTTCTCGTTTTCGAGAAATTCCAGGGTTCGAATCTGTTCGACTATTTGCTGGAAAACGGACAGTTCAAGCTTAAAGAAGGGCTTGAGTTCTGTGAAAAAGCCGTCGAAGGAATTGAGTACCTGCACTCTAAAGGGGTCATGCACGGTAGTCTTTCGTTATTGAACGTACACCCGTTCAAAGAATTGAGTTTCATGCCGTTGAATCTAAAAATGAGCGGTCTTCTGGATATTTATCCCAATGAATATCGCGAGTACGATGATAGTGAGTTGCCGGTAGAGCCGTTCTATAGCCCGGAGCAACTGGAAACGGAAGAAGTGGATTTCAGGTCTGATGTATTTTCTCTGGGCTGCCTGTTTTATGTGGTGGTGGCGGGACAGTCTCCCGATTTCGACAAAATCTATCAAGCTAAAAATGCCATCGATCTATCGGACTTTATTAAGGACCAAGAAATGTCCAGGGCGCTTGAGCAGCTAATTCAAAAGTGTCTGGAATTCGACCCTGAAGAGCGCTATCAAAATTGTGGCGAGTTGAAAGAGGTACTGGGGTCTATTCAGAAGAGGCTCTCTGCCCTTGATGAATTGGAGAATTTCGAGAACGAGATCAAAGAAGCGCCTGATGAGCAAATAGAGCATGATGAAAGTGAACCGTCCGAAACTGCAGAAGAGCCTGAAAGTTCCAGTATTCCTCTACCGGATATCGACAGCCTTCTAGATACTTCCGAAGCAGAGCCGGAAGTAGAATCGAAAACAGAACAAGAACAAGAACAAGAACAAGAACAGGTTGAAATAGATCAGGAAGGCGAAGAGGAGCCGCCCGAAGAACTTGAACACATAGATGAAGAGGATGATTCGGAGCTTGAAGTCTCGACCAGAGATCCGGATTCGGATTCAGAACTCATAATAGAACTAGAACCAGAGGCAGAACCAGAACCAGAACTAGAACTAGAACTAGAGCATGAGATTGAGATCGAGTCGGAAGAAGAAGAAGCGCTTGAAGCAGAAATAGAGCCGGAGCCGGCGACAGAGATAGAACAGGAATCTGAGCCAGAGCCAGAGCCGGTAGAGATAGATCTTGCCAGGTTATTTTCCGAAGACAAGCTTGATGCCA
>CAZCBH010000051.1:15843-33774 GCA_964496875.1 uncultured Candidatus Obscuribacterales bacterium
GAGCCGGTAGAGATAGATCTTGCCAGGTTATTTTCCGAAGACAAGCTTGATGCCATAGACGGTGACGAAGCCGCAGACAAAGAACGCAGCCAATTGAAAGCGATCAGCGCAAGCGGGCTGAATGCTCTAATAGATTTCAAAAGGAAAGCAATCGATCAGGGCGACCAGATTGAAGCCCCGGATGAGCCGTCGGCAGATTCAGAGAGGCTAACCATAACCGATCGAGATGATTTCAAATCGATAGCCGGTGCCTTTCGGAAGCAAGATTCCGAAGAGTCTGCTGAAAGCAAGAAAACGCAAGTTGATTTCAAAGGAATTTCCGATGCCCTCTTCGGAGATGATAACGGTCTCGATGCAGGGCAAGTCGCCGCTAATATAGAGACTCTGTCAGAAACCGAGTCTTCCGTCGAAGAGGACAGCGAGGAACAAAGACCCGCTTCCGCACCTTCCGACGCTGAAACTGCCATATCGAATTCTCTAGAAGCGGTGAAGATTGAGGCTGCCTCTACCTCTAACGAGATGCCACAGGCAGAGTCGATAAAGCTTTCTCTACCGGCAGAGGTAGAGGAGATCTCAGACTCCATAGGCATAGCCAGACCGGCTGCCTCCAGGGTTGAAGAGGAGAAACCAAAATCTCCCCAGCAAAGAGTCAGGAGTGCCGCGATGGCGTCCGCTCGAAGAGTGGCTTCCACCATGATCGGGCCGGCTGCTAAGCAAAACAGCTATCAGAAGATGGTAGAGCTTGGTACCAGCGATATTTACACGGTGTTTAAGGCAAAGGAGACCAATACAGGTACTATCGTCGCCGCCAAGACGCTTAAACCCGTCGATGAGAAAGTGACCAGGGTCTTCGTTCGCCAGGCTCAGAAACACGCGCTTCTACTGCACGAGAACATTGTCCGCTCGGTGGGCTCTGTGGATACATCCCTGGGTCGCCCCTTCTTTATCATGGACTACATAAAGGGAGTCTCCCTGGACGATCTGCTCAAGTCGGTCGGTCGCATAGATACTATTACCGAGTTCTCCCAAATCTTCGAGCAAATTTGCGCAGCAGTGGAATATGCCCACGGCAAGAACGTAGTGCATGGCAATTTGAGACCCAGCAATATTCTCCTGCAAGAGGAAAATGGTCGCATAGTCGTTAAGGTGCTTGATTTTGGTATGTCCGAAGCGAGATTCGAGTACTACAAAGTAACCGGGGAAGCTCCTTCGGCCAACTATGCCCTCTTTATGAGCCCGGAGCAATTCAGAGATGAACCGGTCGGTTTGAGTTCGGACATTTACCAGCTAGGGGTGCTCGGCTTCAAAATGATCACCGGCATAGAACCGGTGACCGGGGGATCTTTTAGCGCGATAATGAACGCCATTCTCGAGCAAGAAGCCACCTCTGCCGACATCACAGCCTACCGGCAGGATCTGCGCAATGTCAAAGTCTTGAATCAGATTCTCGATAAAGCAATGCGACTGGACCCGCAACAGCGTTTTCAGAGCGTCGCCGAGTTGAGCCGTGAGCTTACTCGCTGGGTGCAGAATCGACCGAGCAGGGAAGTCGACCGAGCCGAAAGAGAGTCCAGTCTGAAGGCGATAATTCAAGATCAGGTCAAATTGCGGCAGACCCAGTATGACAAGGAAGGCACCTTGATGATGAAATTCACCACTCTTGCCAGTGGTGGAGCCAGGCAGTCCCCGGTCAAAGCGACTTTGATTCTTGTATCCCAGATTGTGTTTATCCTGGTGTTTTCAGGCTATGTGATTTTGAATTACTCTTCCCTTAAGGATAAGTTTCAGCAGGTGTCGCTGCAACTAACAGATCAGCTCTTCAATAAAAAGGCGGGTGACGCGGACTCGGCAGCTTCCCCGGAGGACGAAGTGATTTTGACCGGGGACCAGAGTACTGAGCCCAAAACCGACGCCAAAACCGGCGGCGACAGCTCTTCTAAAAGCGATAAAGCGGCAACCAATCCCTCGACCAGACGCCAGGCAACCCAGTCGCCCCATCGCTCTTACCGTTCTTCTTACGTTGCCCCGGTAGATCGGAAGCTGATAGCACCCGGCAAGCTTCCAGAAGGGCGCATCCCTACAAACAGAACGGTTTATCCATATTTGTACACCGAAGAACAGGCTAAAAAGTACTCCCAGAGAGTCAACTACACCGGTCGAGAGAGACCGGCGGAAAAAGGGGATAGCGAAGTCAAAGTGATCAAGTAAACGGGCTTTTGCTGCTTCAGCGGGTAAATATATTAGTAACAGAAGAGCAAAGGGAGTTTAGGTCAGCTGTCCATGGTTTCGTTTTTGGGCCTCTGAAGCCATTGACGACTCAGACCATCTATTCTAGGATAGAAATATGAGTTTTGTTTAATAATTGTCGCCGCTCCCGACCCACTTACTATTTCAGAGATTGCTATGAAAAGAAACAGATATCCTTATATATCGAGTTTAGCCAATCGGAAAAGAGACAATAAAATCGCGCTACGAGAAAAACGGGGCAATATGCTCATTCTTGTAACTGCCGTCACGGTAGGTATTATTGTCGCAATTTTGATCTTCATGGTCGGTTATGTCCGGCTGATGGGCACCCAGACCGAACGCAAAACGGCCATAGAATCGGCGGCGCTGACAGCCGCTCGGGAGATGAGCAAGATAGTGGTCGAGAACAACGATTTCGGTATGGTCGGTCTATCCGATTCCGCACCGGTCGGCACAGATACCCAGGCGGCAGACAATTTCTACACTTCGGTGCACGGTATCAACACCATCCTCGGCACCACTCTGCTCGATTACATTATTGCCGACAGCCTGGGCGACACAGAGCTGAAAAATCTGGCCATTCAAGACTACAACAAAGCCAGAACAGCTGCGGATCAATTGAAGATTGCGCTCGTCAATGCAATCGCCCCCGGTGGCAGCGGCACCGACAAGGACGGCAACGCCGTTACTCCATATGCCGCAGCCGAGAACGCCTACAAAAAAGCCCAGGTAAGAATGGCAGGTGCTTCCTCTTACCAGCCAGGCTCGCTACAGCTCTCTCTCGGCTCTGTCCAGGGAGGACTATCCACCAACATCCCGACACCGGCAGGTTGGGGCGGCTCTTTCCCTTCTTCGGCTACCATCGCCAATCACTACCGTTCTTATACACCAATAAATTATGACGGCAGGACCTGGGTTTTTGCCGGTATCGGCGAATCGGTCAAACTTGTCGACAACAAAAAATGGGTCGCCTCTTCCAGTGGTCTTCCCTGGCAGCACCAGACGGTGGTGCGCGCCGAGGCGGTTCACAACGTCAACAACAATGGCAGCAACCAGCAACTGAAAACCGTTGCCTGTGCCCAACCGGCCAGCGTTTTCGACCCCAAGCCGGCGCCGGGAGCGCTGGTGATTTCCTTCCCGGATGGTATTCCTGATGGTACTTGCTCCATAAATCGCATATTCGACCTCTACGGCGGATGTTTGAGCGATTCCGATGACGCTTCTGATATGTACATCTCCTCAGGAGGCGACTACCCGACTGATGCAGGCACCACTATTGTCGCCGATAACACCGGTTGGCCATTCCCTTATGATACTTTGCAAACAGGGGCGAACGCCTGCAAAATTGCCGTCTATGACTGGTATAAAAGAGCCGGTACCAAGGCAAGTGTCAGCGCCGTTGTTAATATGCACTCCACCGCTTTTAACCAGCCCACGCCGCTGAGAGTACAGTGGCCCCCGGGCGGCTCTGCCTCCATACAAATTCCCAATGGTGTGGCCGAGATCTTCCGCTTCGATCCGAATGGCAATGTCACCATGCAGAGCAAGGTCATAACTCCTTCTCCTTATTATGTGGTCTCTGATCAACAGACTTTGTTCGAATCTTTCGAAGTCCTCACCTATGGTGCATCCAGTGCCCAGACAGTGACTCCTATCAATCTGGGACCGCCCATTGACGACCCTTACGGCAAGCTCACCCTTACGACAAAGTATGATCTCTACATAAGAGACTTCGCTCGCAGACCGGGCAAAGCCGCCGGCGGCAAACACGCCGGTGAGCCCATCGAAGACGATCCTTTCGTAACCTTCGACAAAGGCACGGTAAACATCGCGGATGCAGGTAAGGGCGGTCACGCGGAATTCGACTCTGTATCCTGGGGCAGCCAGGGTGCCAAACAGAAAGGTCCCTCGGTAGGACAGGGAGCAGGTGCTCTACCGATGATAATGCCCCAGGAGGACTTTGCATTTACCTATAACAATGCATCCCAGTCCATGGAAGTATTTCGAGATCCTGCAGCTTATAAGCAGTTTCCGGTGGGTTCAGGAAAACGCCTTACCTACCAGAAAAATGGTGTGGTCTGTGACATAAGATTTCGCCGGCAGGTCCAGGTAGAGAATCAAAACACCGAGACCATTCCGATGACCGACCCGACCACCGGAGATCCCGTTACCGATCCGACCACCGGAGAGCCGGTCACCACCACCAACACCACGGTGACCAAGAGCAATACTGGATACATCGGTTTGAAATAGGTTATATTTAGCCTTTCTACGATTTGATACAAGGCTGAAAAAAAATTATGTTTCCAGATGCGGAGAATACATCCGGCCATGGTCCTTCTTCCGACATTCCTCTTGAAGTGAGAGGGTGGAACTGGGGTGCTTTCTTTCTGAGCTGGATCTGGGGTCTATGCAACGGTGTATATATCTCCCTGCTCTGTTTCATACCTTTGTTAAGTCCGATCATGATTTTTGTGCTGGGACTGAAAGGCAGCGAATGGGCCTGGAGAAACAAACGCTGGGCAAGCGTGCATGATTTCCGTCGGGTTCAGAGGAAGTGGGCCATCGCCGGCTTCGTTCTGGTTATGCTGGGCATCCTGGCTGGTATCGGAACGGTTCTGTTAGGCGGTTTGCTCGTCACCCAGACCTCTTCTGTGGTGGATCGAACTTTCAAGAAGACTGCTCCTTATAAGAAGCTTACCGAACTGATGGAGCGAGATCCGCGGCTGAAAGCGGCACTTGGCGAGAATATCGTTCGAGAGGGGATTCCCACCGGAGATTTCAAGATTGAAAATGACAGGGGCAGAATAGATATGACCTTTCCTGTAAAAGGAAGCAAGGCAAGCGGTAAATTGCGTATTGTCGGCAAGAAAACGGAAGGGGACTGGAACTGGTCGAGGATCGAGCTGCTTCTTCCCGGGTCCGGGAAAAGAATCAATTTAATTGATAGCTCAGAAGAGGAGATCGAGATCGAACCCGATGATTCGACACGGTCTTTATAACTCGGCCGGTTTATTCCAGTTGGTATAGCTCGGGTACTCATCCGAAAGTATTAGTGACTAACCGAAAGGTTAGTAGTGTTGCAATTTATTAATCGAGACAGAGTCACAGAATCGGCAGATATAGGTTCTGACTTTTTTGACTAGGACGTCTAGAACTCAATGACAAGGCGATTTCCTATTTAATCAACTACATAGCGATGTATCGATTTATCAAGATAGCCGATAGGTCGATGAAGCCAATCTTTCTGAGAGAAACAATTGTTGCAGCCAATGGCTATAGTTCATAGCAACCGTGATCGGAAACCCGGAGTCAAAAAAAACATGGAAGGTCTTGCTCTAATTCCTGATTATCAACCTATTCCTCTACCCGCTCCGGTCTGGCTCCTGCAGCTCCTCCTGGTTCTAGGCTTCTTCCTCCACGCTGTGCCCATGAATGTGGTGCTGGGTGGAGGTTTTGTTTCGTCGGCCTGTCTATACCTGGGACGCGGGAACAAGGACGGAGACCTCTATCGGATGGGTAAAGCTCTGGCGACTTCGCTGCCTCTCTTTATCTCCTTCGCCATCACCCAGGGCATAGTACCGCTTCTGTTTTTGCAGCTGCTTTACGGACCGATGTTCTATACCTCTTCGGTGTTGATAGCGGTTCCCTGGTTAGCGGTCATTCTCCTGATCATCGTCGCTTATTACATGTCCTATTGGACCATTTACAAGTACTTGAAGAAAAAGGACGAAGAGGCAAACAAGGGCATGGCTCCGGTGGTGCTTTTGCTCATGTCCTTTATCTTTCTCGGTGTAGCATATCTGTTTGTCACCAATATGACTCTGATGCTTCATCCGGAACGCTGGCAGGCACTGTATCAAGCCAATCAAAACGGGCTCAACTTGCCTGGTATGGATGTCAACACGATGGCACGCTTTCTTCACTTCTTTCTTGCCGGTTTTGCTGTAACGGGTCTCGCTCTGGGTTGCTTCGGTCTTGCCATCAACAAAAGAGACGAAGAGTTCGCGGGCTATCTCATTAAGAAAGGCTCGGCTATCTATCTTCTTATCACTCTGGTACAGATAGGTGTCGGCGGCTGGTTCTTGATGAGCTTGCCGAAAGAGATGATGATGAAGTATATGGGGCAGGATCAGCTTGCCACCATCACATTTGTCGTGTCTATGGTCTTTATGATGGTCTCCATTGTCGGGACCGGTCTCGCTTTTAGCGGCGGCTCCAGAAAGATGTTTATCACCGGTCTGGTATCGGCACTATTGACGGTGCTCGCCATGGTTGTCATGCGACACCAGTTGAGAATCTATCATCTGGCTCCTTACGTAGATCCAGAGAAGCTTCCGGTGAGCACACAGTGGGACCTGTTGATAGTTTTCATAATCTCTGCAGTCGCATTGATAGCTTATTTAATCTGGCTGTCCAGGCTGGTATGGGGCGCTAACAATCCACTCTTGAGAAGGGGACACTGATAATGGAATCCGAAGAGAAAGATAAAAAGCAGCATTCCGAAGACAACAATCTAGCGAAAGAAACGGAATCAGGATCAGATTCGAACGGAAAGCTCGAGCTTGCCCCTCTCAGTCGCGGCGCTTTCATGCAGACCTGCTTCTATGGCTTTGCCGGAGCCTGGGGATTGATGACCCTGTATCCGGTCTGCCGCTATCTTACACCCACCGGCGGGGAAGATGAGAAAACAGTGGTGGAGAGTGTCACTGTCTGCAAGGCTTCCGACCTGCCTCCGGGATCAGGTAAGAACTTCAAGTTCGGTCACAAACCAGCTCTTGTAACCCATACCGAAGATGGACAATTGCACGCGTTTATCGCGATTTGCACCCATCTTGGTTGTACGGTTCAGTTCAACAACGAAAAGGATCTTATCTGGTGCGCCTGTCATGGTGGCGCTTATGATCCTTCGTCAGGAAAAAACGTCCAGGGACCGCCACCCAAGCCGCTTGCTCCTCTTAAGGTCGCCAATGTAGACGGCAACATCGTCGTCTCGAGAGCTTAGGAGGGAACGAGATGCAAGACATGAAAAGCAAAAACTCCCTCTTCGACTGGTTCAACCAGCGTCTTCACCTCACCGAGCTCAAAGCGATGGCGGAGAAGAAAGAGGTTCCTCTACACAAACATTCGGTGTGGTATTACATGGGTGGTATCACCCTAATGTATATAGCGATTCAGGTCGTGACCGGCATATTGTTGATGGTCTATTATGTCCCGGCGCTTGAATCGGCCCACGCCAGCATTCTAAAGCTGAATACCAAAGTGGAATTCGGTTGGTTTATTCGCTCTTTGCATAGCTGGGGCGCGAATTTGATGATCCTTTTCGTCATTCTCCATCTCTTCAGCACCTACTTTATGAAAGCCTATAGAAAGCCCCGGGAGATAACCTGGTTCTCCGGGATATTCTTGTTGGCTCTCTCTTTGACTTTCGGATTCACCGGTTATCTTCTGCCCTGGGACGAAGTCTCTTTCTTCGCCACTAAAATCGGCCTCGATATAGCCGGCAAGATGCCTCTTTTAGGAGAGCCGATTGCCTATATGCTGCGCGGTGGTGCAGAGATAGGGCAGGAGACCCTCTCTAGATTCTTCGTCATTCATGTGGCGATACTGCCTTTGCTTCTTCTCGGTCTTGTCGCTGTTCATGTTTTGTTGGTACAGATGCACGGCATGTCTACCCCCAAGAGTATCCTGGAGAAAAGCGGGGACAATCTAAAGAAAGAGAAATTCTTTCCGAACTTTCTGATGAAGGACCTATTAGTATGGGTGCTTGCCTTCAACGGACTGGCTGTGCTCGTCACTCTCTCTCCCTGGGGGCTCGGTCCGGAGGCTGACCCTTATGCACCTGCTCCTATGGGAATCAAGCCGGAGTGGTACTTCCTTGCCCCGTTCCAGGCACTAAAATTGATACCACCGGAAGTCGGTCCCATGGAAGGCGAACTCTTCGGAATCATGGCTATGGGTCTTATCGGTCTTGTTCTATTGACGGTTCCGTTCTGGGACCGGGGCGATTCGGAGAGTCGCTCGAAATTTGCCACTGTTTTCGGCATCGTCGTCCTGGTGGCAGCGGTATTCTTTACAGTTTGGGGGGCAATGTAAGAGATGAATTATCCACTCTGGGATGTGCCCGTCATAGGCGGAAGCTGGGTAATAGGCATAATTGCCATCGTTCATATCTATGTATCCCACTTCGCCGTCGGCGGTGGTGCCTGGCTTGCCATGGTAGAGCACCTGGCTTACAAGAAAAACGATGAGAGACTCTACGACTATCTAAAAAGTCATTCTCGATTCTTCGTTCTTATAACTACAGTTTTCGGAGCCGTGACCGGAGTCGGTATCTGGTTCTCCATCTCCCTGGTCAATCCGGATGGAACCGCTTCTCTTATTCAGATCTTCACCCTGGGCTGGGCCGAAGAGTATCTATTTTTCGTAGCCGAGCTTGCCACCGCCTTTGCCTACTATTACACCTGGAATACCCTCGACAGAGCGAAGCACTTGCAGTTGGCTCGATTCTATTTCATCTTCTCCGTATTTACGCTTGTGATCATAAACGGCATCATCACCTTCCAACTTACACCGGGTGGCTGGATCGAATCGAAAAACTGGTTACATGGGTTCTTCAACCAGACCTATCTGCCCTCTCTTATCATCCGGCTGCTCATTATGTTTGCCATCGCCGGCATGTATGGACTGGTCACCGCCACCAGAATCAAAGACGAACACTTGAGGGTCTATATGGTCCGCTTCTGCGCCCGCTGGCTGATGCCTATCTTCTTCCTCGGACCGATAGTCGGATTGTACTATCTCTATAACGTACCCCAGGCCAGTATCACAACGATTTTTGAAGGCATTCAGACCTCCGGTCTCGGTAATTTCTCCATCCTCGCTAGAGCACTTTATCTGTGTCTGATTCTATCGGGTACGGTTTTGATATTCGCCTATGTAGGTCCATATTTGAACCCGCGTGGCTTCACCTTTAAGATTGCTCTTGCATTTATGGTCTGTGGACTGCTTACCACAGGTACTGCAGAATGGATGCGGGAGATGTTGAGAAAACCCTATGTAGTCTATGATTACATGTATTCAAACGGCATTAGGAAAACCGAAATTCCTGAACTACAGAAGAAAAACTTCTACAATGCCACAAAATGGCATACTGCCGACAACACAGATATCGCCCACGGTAAGACCATCTTCAAATATCAGTGTATGAGCTGCCACACGGAAAACGGCTATCGCAGCATGAAAAAACTGATTGGCGAAAGAGACAAAGAAGCCGTAGTAGGATTTCTCAATCTAATGAAAGAGACCGATCCTGAGAAAAATCCTTATAGCGGATTGATGCCGCCTTTTGTGGGCGATCGAGAAGACATGGATAAGCTAGCCGCTTATCTGACATCTCTCAACGGAAGTTCCTCGGAATCTCGAAAAACAGGTAAATTGGAAGCGAAGAAGAAGATTGCAGCCGGCGGAGGGCTGTAAATATGCATCATATGTATTGTTATCAGTGCGAACAAACATCCCAGGGGACAGGTTGCACCACTCTCGGTGTATGCGGGAAAGACCCCCATACTACAAAATTGCAGGATGTGATGGTGCATATATGCAAAGGCATCGCCCAGTACAGCAACCGCTCGCGTCAGCTGGGCGGCAGCCTGGCCTCAGCCGACCGCACCCTGCTCGAAGCCCTGTTCATGACCCTCACCAATGTCAATTTCGACGAAGCGGAACATGTCTCGTATATAAATGGGAAGCTCTATAAAACTCTGACCGAAGCAAAAGAGTATTATCAATCTTTATGCAAACAAGAAGGCAAGCAAGCCGAAGCTTTGACCGGACCGGCGCAATTTAAGCCTTTTACCGGTGAAGAAGAGCTGCTTGTCTTTGCCGATTCTGTCGGCATCGAAGCCCGGCAGAGAGATATGGACCCTGATATAGCCTCTCTGCAAGAGCTCCTTACCTACGGCATCAAAGGGCTTGCCGCCTATGCCCATCACGCCCTGCTTCTGGGATACGAAGAAGACTGTGTCTACGCTTTCGTAAACGAAGCCTTCGACTATCTGACCGAGCCGGAGCAGGATCTGAACAAACTGCTCGAATACTGCCTGAGAGCAGGCGAGGTCAATTTAAAAGTGATGGAGATGTTGGACCGGGCCCATACCGAAAGCTTCGGTCATCCCGAACCGACACAAGTAGCTCTAACCCCCACCGAAGGTAAAGCCATTCTTGTATCCGGGCACGATCTGAAAGCGACCTACGAATTGTTGAAAGCGACCGAGGGCAAAGGAATCAATGTCTATACCCACGGTGAGTTGCTGCCGGCGAATGCTTATCCGGAATTGAAAAAATTCGAGCATCTAAAAGGCAATTTCGGTACAGCATGGCAGAATCAGCAAAAAGAATTCGCCGAGTTTCCCGGTAGCATTTTGTTAACCACCAACTGCTTGAAGCCGCCGGAAGATTCTTATAAACACAGGCTCTTCACCATGGATGTGGTCGGTCATAAAGATTGTGCCAAAATCCAGGGCTATGACTATGCTCCTCTGATTGAAGCAGCGTTAAAAGAGCCCGGATTCAAAGAGACCCCTGAGAAGCGGACTTCGACCATTGGATTTGCACATAATGCGGTGCTTGGCGCTGCCGAGAAAGTTGTCGACCTTGTGAAAAGAGGCAAGATCAAGCACTTCTTCCTGATTGGCGGCTGTGATGGTGCCGAGTTCGCTCGCAACTATTACACGGACTTCGCCGACCAGTCTCCCGATGACACGGTGATCCTCACCCTTGGTTGCGGCAAGTTCCGGGTCAATCAGCATGAATACGGAGACATCGAAGGTATTCCCAGATTGCTTGATCTAGGGCAGTGCAACGATTCTTACTCTGCTATAAAAATAGCGACGGCATTAGCTGACGCTTTTGAAGTAGAAGTAAATGATCTGCCCCTCTCTTTGATCATCTCCTGGTTCGAGCAGAAGGCGGTGGCGGTGCTTCTCACCCTGCTCTATCTGGGACTCAAAGACATCCGTCTGGGACCGACCCTGCCGGCATTTCTTTCTGCCAACGTGCTCAAGCTCCTGGTGGAAAACTACAATATCCAGGCTGCGGTCGATCCGAAAAAAGACCTCGATGCCATACTGCAACCTGCTTAGTCAGGACGACTTCCGCACTATCTTTTGCAAATGGTCGGCATCATCGGTAAGGGAGACCTCGCCGCTTTCAATAGATTCAAGTAACACCTTTCGTTTATCATCAAGATGGACGATTAGCTCGTGCAGCTCTTTTCGAGTGGCCCGGTCATTACAGGGTGCCATCTCGTGGAGATGTTCATAATAGGTCAGCTGTTTTGCCTTGATTCTAGACTTGAGCTGGTCGTAAACCGAGCCTGACACCCGGGCTTCTTTGTACATCTCGCGCAGGTATTCGTTTACCTGCTCTTCTGCAGCGAGTTTCAGCCTTATTCTATGCGCCAGGGTGGTGACGTCTTCTTTCTCTATCAGTTTGAAGATCTGAGAGAGTTTTTCGATACTCAGTCCCTGGGCGACAAGCGAGATCAGAACCACCGAGTAGGTGACGGTTATGATCATCTCTCGTGCTTCGACCTCTAAGGGAATACTTAGAGCCATCGCCATCGAAAGCGCACCGCGTAGGGCTCCGAAGAAGAGCAAGTGTCGTATTGGCAGAGTGATTTTATAAAAGCGAGAACTGGCCAGGGGTGCTATGCCGTAAGCCAGGATCACCCTTGCCAATATGCTGATAGCAAGAGTGGCGAGAATGTAGTAGCGATATTCATAGAAGTTAGGGTTGGAGAGCTCCATACCGACAAGAATAAAGATACAGGAGTTCACAATGAAAGATATTGAATCCCAGAAGACTTGAGTAGAATAAAGGGTGGTGGGAGAGACATATTCCATGCGAGCCATATGACCGAATACCACCGAGGCAGTGACCACGGCTATAATCGCTGAGACATGCAAATTTTCGGCGACTATAAAGGTGCCGTAGGCGACCACGATGGTGAGGGCTATCTGGAGCAGATGATCTTCGTACAGTCTCTGGACTTTCGAGAGACCATAACCAAAAACCATACCCAGCAAGAGTCCACCGCCGGCCATGGTCAGAAAGTTGATGGAGGCTTGATTAATTGCCTGGGAGACCGGAAATCCGCTTATCAAGGCTGCTTCGAGCGCTAGAAAAAGCGCGACGGCGATACCGTCATTGATGAGGCTCTCGCCCTCCATTAAATAGATAGTCTTCTCATCGACATCGAGCTTCTGAAATATTGCCACCACCGCAACCGGGTCGGTGGTCGCCAGAATCGCTCCGATAATCAGTCCTACTAAGGCGTTCATGCCAAGCCCATAGTGAAGCCCACAGCCGATAATGATGGTTGATACAAGAACACCGATGGTGCCCAGCAGAAGCACCGGTCCCCAGACATATCTGAATTTTTTCAAGTCTATGTTGTATGAGGCGGTGAAAAGCAAAGGCGGCAACATTATGAACAGGACGAGATGGGGGTCCATTCTCACCACCGGTAGAAGAGAGAACTCACCGATAGCCAGTCCTGCTAGAACAAGACCGATGGTGTAGGGCATCTTGATCCACTTAACGGCGATACCCACGAAACATGCCACCAGCAAAATAGCTACGAAGGTGGGCAGATGCTCTATGTGATGATTCATTAGGATTCCGAAAATCTTGATTCGGCCTGGTCGCGAGGTTATAAACCTTGACTGCCGGAGATTATTATAGTTGTAAACAGGTAAAAGGGAAGATTAGAGCTCTAAAAAGTTACGAAATCGCCAGAATCGCTGACTGTGACAGTCAAGTTACCCTTCCGACTCTGCCAGGCGTCTGGCTCGGTCGAAAGCCAGCAGAGCCGCATAGACATGGTCACGGAAGCCCTGATGATCAACAAGATCGAACCAGGCTTCTTGATCCACCGGCTCTACCTCGACACTATCGCCGTGGACAGAGAAGCTCACCTTCATCGGCTTACCTGCATTCCCACCATAGGTGAATTCGACGCTGTAGAGCCCGGGTAGTGTCAGTTCAATACAGAGCGGCTTGAAAAACTGGCTTTCTGCCAGGGGCGTAATAGCACCTTTACTCTGGCGGCTGCTTTGAATAGAGTCGATGGCACTGACACAGTCTACTAAGTGCCTTGAAGATCTAAGATCGCCACCCATGGCGGCTTCGAAGCCAGGCTGCCAGGTGACGATACCGCTTGCCTCATCGACCAGGAACTCGAATACTCTCTGGTTGATGCCGTGCTCATCATCGACTTCGAAATAGAGCCGATAATGCAGTTTTCCGGTAACCACAACGGATATGGGGCTAAATGGAATTCTCGAAGCATGGTTTTGCATGACGGGTCTCAGGCGGCTCTAACTTGGGACTAAGCTCCTAAATAAAATAGCATTGGCTATAATGAGTCAGCTATGAAAAAAAATACGCTGCTGATTTTAGCTGCTCTTATTTTAATACCGACAGCGCAAGCTGCCGAAAACGGCTCTAAAGATAACGAGTTCAGCCTTGGACTGGCTGCCTATGGGAAGAAAGACTATCAGGCTGCCTGTGAACACTTTCGAAAGTATATGACCGGGCGTTCACCGGACCCAAGAACGACCTATTATCTTGCCCTCTCTAATATGCAGTGCAACCGCATGACAAGGGCGAAAGAGTTATTCGACTATATCGCCAAGAACTTTCCCCAGTCGCAAGAAGCCGGCCATGCTCGCAGCGCCCTTTCCCGTCTCGGGGTCTCGCCTTCTTCGAGCGCTTCTGCTTCCAGTGCAGCTGATTCCGGTTCTAGTTCTGGTACCGGTGCAAGATCGGATTCCGGTCAGCTGCTGGGGCGCTATCAAGGCAAGCGTCTGGTCCACTCGGATGCCGAATACAAGAAGGAATTCGACGCTATGCCGAAAGAGAGTCGGGTAGCCTATCGTCAATATGCCGGTGATTTGTTGGTCCCTGCCACCATAAACGGCAAGAAGCTCGAGATGACCTTCGGCAAGAAGTGGGACAGCCGGCTCTCCTTCAAAGACTGGAAAGGGCTTGGCATGGAAGTGCCGGAAGGAAAGCCGGATGACACAGAAGAGGATAACAGCACCAAGAAGAAAGTCGGTCTCTGGAAGAAGAGCATCAAAGTATCGGTGGGTGACATCACCCGCAAAGTGCCGGTAATGGTCTATGAAGAGAGATATGGTGTTCCGGAATTAGGTAGAGCATTTCTAGAAGACATCAATGTCAACTATGATGCCGGCGGAAAGTTGCTCTTTAAGAAGGGGAAAGAAAAGCTGGAAGAGGGCAAAGAGGCTTCCATCGCTTCATACCAGAAAGAGTATTCATCGCTACCGGATAAAGCCGAAATCAAGTTCACCCATGGGGAAGGCGGACACATGAAAGTCAGCGCCCATGTCAACGGCAAACCGATAACCTGCATGTTCGATACCGGCGCTTCCGGATACTTTGGAATGAATCATCTCAATCAGATGGGCATCAAGCGTCCCCAGGGCAAGCCAGATTCTTATGCCACAGGTTGGGCAGGACGTCCGGTTCCTATCTGGAAGATTAAAGCACGGGTCAAAATAGGCACCATAGAAAGAGTGATTCCTGTGTCGGTTTCAGAGAGCTGGCATATGGACCCTTTGGTAGGGCAGGAGTTCGTCAGGGACTATCAATATTCCATCGATAGAGATGGCGGCAGAATGGTGCTCACCAAAAAGACCGTCAAAACCAGCGAAACTGATAGACCGATTAACAAGCTCTATGATGTCCCCTGCGAGGTAGAGAACGACCGGGAGTATGTTACCGTCAACCTCAATGGTCAAGATGTCAGCCATGTTCTAATAGATACCGGCGCTTCCAGTACCATCCTTTCTATAGAGATGGCAGCAGGTGCCGGTATCGAGATTCCACCCAATGCACCGGTTTACTCTGGTGGTGGCGTCGGCGGTTCTGTCGTATTCAGACAGGTTTTCGTCCGGGCCCGGCTCGGTCCAATCAGCTATGAGTCCTTCCCTGTCATGGTCGGAGGTCATGCCGGCTCTGCCATCGGTCAGAACTTCTTGCACGGCAGACGTTTTACCGTCGACCGTGAGAAGAAGTTGATGCGGTTCTTTCACTGATTTAGATTTTGAATAGGAAACCGATGGTGGCAAAAGGCGCAGGAATTGATGAAAAGAACCACAGAACCGGAAACGGCTCTGTGGTTGTTCGTCAGGCGCGAGAAAATAATCTAAAAGCGATTGATGTGGAGATTCCCAGAAACGCTTTAGTCGTATTCACCGGGATTTCCGGCTCGGGCAAATCTTCTTTAGCCTTCCATACTATATACGCCGAAGCGCAAAGACGTTATTTCGAATCGGTGGCACCTTACGCAAGAAGGCTTATCTCTCAGCTCCCGGCGCCCAGGGTTGGCGAAATTCTGGGATTGCCTCCTGCAGTAGCGCTGGAACAAAAACGCAGTGATGGCGGTTCTAGATCCACGGTAGGCACCCTGACCACCCTCTCCAATTCCCTGCGTATGCTCTTCTCCCGAGCAGGTTCTTATCCTAATGATCTCAAAACTCGACTGGACTCCGACGCCTTCTCCAGTAACACCCCGGCTGGTGCCTGTCCGACCTGCCATGGCACCGGTGTGGTGCATGATGTCACCGAAGCCTCTTTAGTACCGGACCCGTCTTTGAGTATTCGAGAAAAAGCGATAGCTGCCTGGCCTGGTGCCTGGCAGGGCAAGAACTATCGCGATATTCTCGCCACTCTGGGCTATAACATAGATTGTCCCTTCAAGGATCTATCCTCTAAAGACAAAAACTGGATTCTTTTCACCGAAGAACAGCCGGTGGTGACAGTTCATGCCGAACGAGAAGCGCACCGTATACAGAGACCTTATAAAGGCACTTATATGAGCGCGGCTAAATATGTCCGGCATACTTTCGCCACCACCCAGAGCGCCACACTAAGAAAAAAAGCGGCTCGCTTTATGGAATCATCGGTCTGTTCGTCATGTAATGGAAAGAAGCTCAAAGCCGAGTCTTTATCGGTGACTTTCGGCGGCTTCGACATAGCCGATTTAGGTAAATTGCCTTTTTCCAGACTGGCCGAGATTCTCTCGAAAGAGCTCAAGACTTTGTTAAATTCGGACAGAGCCGAAGACAAAAAAGAGGTAGCTTCTCTGATAATAGAGGATTTGCTAGAGCGCTTTGCGCTTATCTCTTCGCTGGGTCTGGATTATCTCTCTTTGGATAGAAGCGCCCCGACGCTTTCTATGGGAGAGATGCAGCGCCTGCGTCTTCTGACCCAGATTCACAGTGGGCTTTTCGGGGTCGTCTATGTCCTGGATGAGCCCTCCGCCGGTCTTCATCCTGCCGACAACCGGGCATTGATTGCTACTCTACAAAAGTTGAAAGAGCTGGGAAACAGCCTGTTTGTGATCGAGCACGAAATGGATATCATTAAAGAAGCCGACTGGATAGTCGACATCGGCCCCGGTGCAGGCTCCGCCGGGGGGCAGTTGCTCTACAGCGGACCGGCAGATGATCTTGTCCGTTGCAAGGGTTCTATTACCGCCAAGTATGTTTCTGGAGAGTTGCCGAAGAGGCGCGACAAAACTTCTCGTAATGCTAAGGGTCATATCAAACTTAGCAATGTCAGCCGCCATAATCTGGATAATCTCGAAGTCGAGTTTCCTCTAGGTATGCTTACCGCCGTAACCGGGGTATCGGGAGCAGGCAAGTCTACCCTGGTCACAAAGGTGCTTGCCCAGACTATAAAAGACAATCTTGGCACCGGCTGCGATGATAAAGAACGGGAAGAAAGCGAGGACGAAACTCTCTATGGCATCGAAGACTATGACAAGTTAGAGGAGATGACCGAGAGCAAAAACAATGGCGGAGCCGTTATTGCCGAGGGACTTTCTAAAATCAAAAGACTGGTCAGTGTCGATCAAAAGCCGATAGGTAGGACACCTCGCTCTAATCTGGCTACCTATACCGGGCTCTTTGACCATGTTCGCAAGCTCTACGCTTGCCAAGATCTCTCTAAAAAGCGTAAATACAAAGCAGGTAGATTCTCCTTCAATGTAGACGGCGGTCGATGCACCACCTGTGAAGGCGAGGGTTTTATTTCGGTAGAGCTGCTTTTCTTACCCAGTGTTTATGCCCCCTGCTCTAGCTGCCATGGTGCTCGCTACAATAGTGAGACTCTCGAGGTCAAATACAAAGGGCTCGATATCTCAGAGGTGCTCTCTTTCAGCGTCGAAGACGCGCTGGAGTTTTTCAAGGATCTTCCAGCGGTAGAAAGAGCGCTTAGCACACTCAATGAGGTCGGACTGGGCTATTTGACGCTCGGCCAACCGGCGACGGATTTATCCGGGGGCGAAGCCCAGCGCATAAAGCTGTCTTCGGAGCTGCAGAGAATTCAAAAAGGGAACACTCTCTATCTGCTCGATGAACCGACCACCGGGCTGCATCCAGCTGATGTAGAGCGGCTGATGGCTCAATTAGAGCGGCTGGTCGAAGCCGGAAACACAGTGATAGTTGTGGAGCATGATCTCGACGTGATCGCTTCTTGCGACTGGGTTATCGATATGGGTCCGGGAGCAGGAGTAGCCGGCGGCAAAGTGGTGGCAGCCGGTCCCCCGGCAGAGATAGTCAAATCAAAAAAGAGCAAGACCGCCCCCTATCT
>CAZCBH010000052.1:0-33545 GCA_964496875.1 uncultured Candidatus Obscuribacterales bacterium
ATCCTATTCAAGTAAAATTCAGTATTATCATCGGTGTTTTTCAACAGCCTGCTAGAGTATCTGCTCCCTCTAGAAGATGTCTTCCTCCGATTCTCCTATCTCACTGCATGCAGCCTGAATATATCGAAAGGCTCCAAATAACCAACACAAAAATCCAAAAAACACAATCAACAAAGATTCGGTGATATACCTCGGTTCCTGATGAGCCAACTCTGCTGAGAAAGAGAAGAAACAATAAAACCCAAGCCCAATAACGCAAACCATAAAACCGCTGATGACCAGCTGTTTGCCCTGCTGCATCTTTGAAGAATATTCAGAAGAACAATCTGCCGCAAGCTCGTCCCGAGACTCTAAAACATCAAACTCTCCGGATCGCCATTCGGCATTACTACCATCTATCATATGCATAATCTATACTAATCCTCCGCGCTCAAAACCGCTGTGCTTCTCTGCCTCAAAGCCAGAACTACCAAATATAGTGGCCTCTGCAACATACTCAAAAATGTAATCAGCCATGCCAGTAGACCGACAATAAGAAAGCCCTGAGCAATCCAATGCATCACCCCGACTTTCAATATCACTCCCAATTTAAGCGAACAAACGCTATACATGCCGAGCGGAAAAACCAAACCCCAGTAGAGCGGGTCGTATTGAAATTTGAACCTTCTTATGAAATGCCTCCAAACCCCCAGCACTAACAGCATGGGAATCCACCATGTTGCAGTAGCCCAGTACATAGTAGTCAACCCCTTTACGAATGGCAGCATCTCACAAATTGGATTCACCTCAGCGAAGACTCTTATCAGTTCGGCTCCTGCAAGAGTGGTAATAGCCATGGCACCCATATTTATCCAGTAGGGAGGTATCAGATCCGAGGGCTCAAATTTGAAAAACAAGTACCGGTAAACAATCAAGGAAATCAGCCATATGTACAACATCCCACCGAACATCCAAAAAGATAGCAGTGATAAGGCGAAAACGTCACAGAGAAAAATCGAGCCTGAAGCTAGCTGGGAACCAAGAACACAGATTGACTGAGTCGCTACGACAGCGACTAACCAACCGCCATTGATACCAACTTCAATAGATGGCTTCTCTTTTCCGATAATCAAAAAGACAAAAACACCGTAGGTGCAAATAAACCACAAAATCAAACCGAATACCCAAAGAGAAGATGCAAGAGCCAGATTTCCACATACAACCGCGCATTGAGAGCCAACTACATTAGTACCGGCAACTAAGGTAAAAAAACCAAATGCCCTTTTGTGGGAAAACCAGTCCTTAACAAACTCATCCCAAAAGAAAAAAGCACGGACAAAGTACAAAATCCAAAGAATGAGATAAGCAAGAATATTTATTGCAAAAAGAAGTACGGCAAACTCCTTCAATCCGAGGAGATGACATCCGATGGATACGATACCAGTCGCCATAACCAGAGCAAAATAAGCCGGATGAAAAACTGCCACTCGAGATTGAAAATAAGCAGCAGCCCTTCCCTGAATGGCGAACTTAGTCCTTTTCGTATTCCATGTGCAATCGATTTCCATCATACTCCAATTGTGAAACAAACGCGCCCTGGCGAGTATCGGAGATGGATGAAATTCGATGTAAGAATTCAATCTTTACCTGTAAGACAAAAACCTACAAATCTTCACTGGACCAGATTATTCTGTAATGCATACCTGATCAGGTCTGCATTCGACCGGAGATTCATCTTCTCCAGTATTCGTGACCTATAGGTGCTGACAGTCTTTACACTCAAGGAAAGCATTCCCGCAATTTCCGACACGGAATGTCCTGCAGCGATAAATCTGAGAACTTCGAGCTCTCGAGCTGACAAGCTGTCATGTGGAGAAACGGACTGCTCGAGCGAGAAATAGTCAGCAAGATTTGATGCTACGGACTCGGTGATGAACCTGCGTCCGCTTAATGTACTCTCGATGCCCCTTACAAGCTCATCAGTTGTGTGCTCCTTGGTGATATATCCTGCCGCTCCGGCACGAAGGGCCTCAATAACAAACTGCTTTTCACCATACATGCTAAGGATCAATACGGGCAAATTTGGTCTCAATTGCTTAACCTCAGGCAAGATAGAAAGAGTGTTCTCTGCTCCCATTGCAATGTCAAGTATAGCAATGGTCCAGCTCTCCTCTCTAACCAAAGCCAAAACTTCATGACAGGAACAAGCCTCTTGAATGAAAGCATTGCTGAATCGCCGTTCAAGAATACTTCGCAATCCGGAGCGAAACATAGCATGATCGTCAGCCAGTAAAATTCTCATCTAAATAATCCTTGTAGTCGTTGTTCTGTAAAAGAGTACCCTCTGTGGTGCCATCAATTGGTATTTCTACTCGAATACTCGTTCCTTCGCCCGGAGCCGATATCAGTTCAAAACTTCCGCCAACCAGACCTGCGCGTTCCTGCATTCCAATAATTCCAAGTGAATTCCTAAACTCATCACCATAAACAAAACCGGCTCCATCATCATTGATCTCCAAAAGAATTTTGCCTTCATCCTGCCTCAAAACTATAGTTACTTTCGAAGCTTTCGCATGTCGGGAAATATTTGTCAGTGCTTCTTGGACGATTCTGTAAATAGTGATAGACAAAAGCCAGTCCAGGGGCTCCTTCACATCAAGAACTCTATAATCGGCAATGATGCCGGTGTTCTGCTCACTATCACGAATGAGCAGTTCGATAGCAGATACGACACCTATCCTGTCTAAAACCGGAGGACGGAGTTGGGAAGCAATCTGACGAACAAATTTGACCAATCCATCTATCTTTGCAAGCACTCCATCGATACTTGACTTACATGAGAAACCGCTCCCTTCGCTGCGCTTACCCTCAAAACCGCACAAGTCGATCTTGATGCTGGTGAGGACTTGTCCGATCTCATCATGAAGATCTCTTGCAATTCTCTGAGATTCCGATTCCCTCACAATTTGCAAATGACGGGTAAGTCTGTTCAATCTTTCATGTGCCTGCAAAAGTTGTTGATGCCTGAGAGTCAAGGACTCAGCCATATCATTGAAAACCCTGGCCATATTGCCGAGTTCTCCATAACCTCTGGGAATAGGGGCTCTAGAGCGGTAATCCCCCTCTCCGAATCGTTTTGATGCACGCGAAAGCGCTCTCAGAAATCCTAGCAAAGCCACCTCTTCGAGAAAAAGAACCGAAATGACCGTAAAAAATGTGAGCATCAAAAGCAAGGACAATTTCTGTACAAAAATCGTGTCCGCCGCTCTTCTAACTCTATCCAGCGGCAATGCGCTAGCGACAAATACCCCTGAAACACCCTCCATAGGAACAGACACAAATGACTGCCTCAATCCCACAGATTGATCTTCTAGGACAGCACGACTAAATTGATTATGACCAGCCAGTTCCGGAATGCGTACTCCGGGGTCATATTCTGACTTCTGAAACGAGCTTGAATTGGCAAGGACGATACCATTGCGGTCTGTGATCAAAAGAATCCGATCTGCCGGCAGCTCTATTTTTTCAGAAAGATCCTTTAACCAATTCAGGTCAATAGCTACAAATACAATCCATAGGGGTTTTCCGCCCTTGTCTCTAACAGCGCGACTCAAATGCAGCAAGGGTTTTCCCACGATCGGTCCTACTACATACTCACCGGTTTCGAACTCTGTTGACCGCAACGCCCGTCTCACAGCAGAAAAATTGGACATGTTCAAAGATCCGCTGAATGCAAATGCACTACTGATGACATCTCCATCCGGCGACAGGACGGCTATGTTGGCTACTTGAGGATAGCCCGACTTAAGTGCGGCAAGGAAGTTAGAATCAAATTTCTCACCTCTCTCCATACTTTCGGTAAGCCAGCGCAAAAGACTCTTAGCACCGCTAATTTGATAGAAGTGCTCCCTGGAAATAAAATTGACTATATTCTGTGTTTCATCTATTGCCTGACGAAGAGCATTCCTTCTTTCAAGATCGGCAATATAAAATGTAAAAAGGAGTGCAGGTAAAGTAGCAAGACAAATAAGTGCGAACAAACGACCGCGTAAAGAGAGAGCAAAAGTGACAAGACCAGCGCGGATGTGCATTTAATCATCCTGAAATACCGGAATATCCCATTGCATTCTAACCGAATTATCGAGATCTGTGCTGATTAAAGGTTCCACAAGAGATGGAGATACAATACCTCAAATCAAATATAGAAAACTGAAAAACCGCATTAGAAATTGCCCTGCTAGCCAAAAGAGAGCAGAAGGGAAATCAGTCAAATCAGAATAGAAATGCAACAGATCAGTTCTCGCGCACGGTCTCGTAGTCGTCTTTGACCCAGCTATAGCCGGGTCTAACATTGCGGGCCGCTATATAATCCGCTTCGAAGCTTACTTGAGAACGCTGGGACTTAGTGGGGAAAGAGAGTCCCGGATTGCCCTGCAGAGACATGATCACATCCTTCAGCTGCCTGTTGAAGCGAGGACTGGCGTCGGAGTTCACGAGAACCACCTGGATGGTCCGGTCACGCCGGACTATAACTTTCAAAGTAGACCTACCAGGCTCATCGGCCTGACTGCTCCAGCTATCGTAAATCGCCTTGGAGAGCTGTTTGTGCCACCGCTCCCAGGCAAGCGTCAACTCGCGGCTGTTTCTGTCGGCACCCAGATCGAATTTGTTCTTGCTTGCATATTCATCGGACTTTGCTGCCCCGGAGGAAAGACCACTGAAAGAATCTTTAAAAGTGGAAATATCGAACTTCGAACCCATAGCCGTCAGTCGGCTCGACTGAGCCTGAATCGGAGGAGCAAGGGGAGGCATTTTGGTATCCGTATTCAGACTTTTCAAGTTTCCCGTCAGTGCGCTCGGTCTGGCAAGTCTTGTCATAGCCTCATTTTTGGAGATGTTTCCTTGCAGGACCTCAGCCGCTACCGGCTGGGCTATTGGAGAGCAGAGAGCAGCGGAGCTTGCCATTACGAGAGCAACCGGTAGGATTTTTTTGATGGCATCTTCGACGTTCATCGTACGGGACTCCTTTCTACTGTCCTGATAGATAACCGAGCAATCCACCCATCAAGGCACCTTGAATGGCACCGGATTTGACACTGGATCTCTTCGTGGTAGCGCTGACAAGGGCGCCGGTAGCGGCTCCTGCTGCCGATCCCATCAAGGCTCTTTTAACTCGACTGCCACTGAATAGAGAATAAGAGTCTCTACCCACGGTAGAATTGCTGGCAGTAGAGGTAGGAGTGAAGGGAGTGATCTGACCGGCGGGGGTATTGTCGGCAACCGCCGGTGGGGATGTCTGACCGGAGCTTGCGATCTGATTGTTCACCTCTTCTACGGCACCGCGATAGACTGTGCTCGTGGGGTTGAGGGCATAGGCCCGGTCGAAAGCCACCTTGGCACTGCGGAAATCACCTTTGGCTCTATGGGCCTGACCGAGAGCATATTGAATGTCAGGCTCGGAGGGCGCTTTGGCGGCTACTGCCTCCAGCTTCCGAGCGGCCTGGTCGTAACGACCGGCTTTATAATCGTTGGAAGCATCGGCAACGGTTTTGCGCATCGATTCGAGATCTTGTTTTTCTTTGAGTTTCCGGGCTTCTTCCTGTTTGGCGAGGGCAAGCTGCCTGGCTTCTCTATCCTCTTCGCCAAGCTGGCGGGAGAGAGTATCGACAGTCTGTCTCAACTCGGCATCGGAAGGATTGATCTGATAAGCCCGGCGGTAATAGTCGAGGGCTTCTCTCTTGTTGCCTTCCGATTCGGCGATGACACCAAGGTTGAAGTAGGCGTCTTCCGAACCGGAGTCTACTCTGGTCACCTCTTGAAACAGTCTCTTGGCAGAAACCAAATCACCGGCAGCATAGCGATCCATGGCCTGTTTCAAAAGACGAGAACCCGGTTCTATCGAACTTTCCGACACTTCCGGCATAGGCGCTATCTCTGGCGATCCGGCAATGGCATTGCTTCCGTTATCGTAGGTAGGCGCGATCGGAGGCAGCAATAGCCCTTCCTGAGAAGGGGTCTTGCTTACCATATCGTCCACGGCTTCAAGCCGCGACGAGATACTGCCGCTTTTCTTATAGTCACCGAAAAGATTGGTTTCGAGTACTCTCAACCGGGCTTCGCCGGTGAGGAGAGAGCGGTCGCCTGCACCGAAAATCATATTTTCGGCTTTCTCTATTCTTGTCAGATCGCTTTTGCTGAACGAGTCCTGGGCGAGGGCAACCGCCGGCGACAGACCTAAAAGAAGACTAGCCTGGGCTAGTGCTACAACGGTTCTTGCAATGGTATTTCCGACTTTCATTTGTTCTCCCCCTGCGCAAAACATTCTGTCAGCGCTTCACACAGACTTTAGTGACGAGGCTGCCTGACCTTTGTTCCGCAACTGCCTTTACTCGAGATTAACTCTTGACATTTTCACGCTCACTTCACGGTCGCCCCCTATACTGCTGCCAGTTAGCGGAAACAGGGCACGAATGAGACCAGATAAAAATAGAGCGGGACGAAAAGAAAGGGGGAATCTGTACCTCCTATATATTTTCTTGATCGCTTTTCTAATCACGATCTTTCATCAGGGTGCTCAACTGTGCCTGGGCTCTATAAATGCTTTCAGAACAAAAGTCGCCCTGGAGGCAGCAGCTTTAGCCGCCGCCAATGACCTGTCCAGAATAGTGATCAATGACCCCTACTGGGGCTATGTCGCCCTCACCGATCATGCCCCGGTAGGAGCCGCCACCCTGGCAGGAGATTCCGAGCCATTGCCGGTTTCAGGGATCAACACTCTGATAGGTACAGCGCGGCACGAGCTGATGGTGGCAAAGGCGATAGGCACCGACGAAGCCTTCGAATGCGCCAGGGCGGATCTGGAAGCGGCAAGAAAGACCGCAAGGGATCTCGAAGATCATCTGCGCAACATCCTCTCGTCGCCCCTGGAAAGTGGAGAGGATATGGACGGCAATAAAATCTCTCCTTTGAAAAGCGCCGAGGCAATACTCAAAAAAAATCTCGATGACAGCCTGGCACTCAAAGATCTCTCCGCGGATCTTGGCTATCTGAGCCGACCGAGCACCACCAACAGCCCTTTGCCCGCCGACAGATCCCTTGCCGAGATAGACAAATGCTTTAAGAGTAGCCGATACTATCCGGCTTTCGTGGATCTTCCTCTAGCGGGTGAATCCTTTTACTTTGCCGGTCTTGGAGAACAATCCAGCCTGGTGGACGAGCATCAGTTTCGCCACGGCAATGGTGAACAAATCTGCTCTATTATAAGATTGAAAGCGCGCCTTAGAGAATCTGGCAAAGATCAAGATCAAGAAGCAAGAGCCTGCGCCCAGCCTTTTTACCAGATGGATCGCACCAAACCTGGCTTGTTTTGTCTGAGCTTTCCCCGGGGAAAACCAGCATCCTTGAACCGTTTGAGAGATCTCTTCACCGAACGCACTCTCTTGAATAAAATCGGATTGAATACGGCAACAGGCGGGGACTATCCGCTGGACGTCGAAGCGAAGCTCGAAATAGATAAAGACCAGGCGGAGAGCACCCTGCGCTATGCCTCCACCAGGGCCTATTTCGACTGGCTGCGCCAGGCTCGCATGCACTTTGCCCCGGATCAGGTCATAGCCGATATTGACCGAAAGTTAGCTTATCGAAAAGATACTAACAGTCGACTCTTTGTCCTCTTATATGGATTCTGCGACGATGGCGCCGTAAAAGTTCTGACTCCTTCAAAGGTGCCATTTCGAAGACAGAGCACCCAGGAAAATCAGCTCTACGCAATCTCTTTCGGAGCATTCAGTGACAGCGGCATGAACTGGACATTTAAACTGCGCAATCAGGTAAGAAGACTGGGCACCATCCATGGAGGCAAGCACGCCGGCCAGGCTATGCCTTCGATAGATTATATAGATGAGCTAAATACCCTCTCTGTCCGGGAGACTTCGGTAGACAAAGACAATCGCTTCGCAAGTCGCGCAGGCAGCCGCTACGATCAATCCAGATTAGCCGTCGAAATAGAGATTTCGTTATGAAGAAGATAAAGAAGGGTATAGGCGAATCACGAAAAAATCAAGGCTCCGCAATAGCGGAGTTTGGCGCCTGTTTCGCCGCCTTCTTCGTCTTTGCCTTCATTCCCTCGGTCAACGTCGCCGCGTATCTGGCCGGCTGCTATCTGGCCGAAGACATCACCGGTAGTTGCGCCGATAAAATTTCAAAAGCCAATGATTCCGGATGCCTGACCGAAATGGTGGCAGCAATGAACTGCAAACTGGAGGACGGAAAAGCCCTGGCAATCTTCCAGCTAAAAGCAGACCATCATCCCATCTCTGTTGAACTGGCTGTAGAAAGTCCCGAAAGAGAGTATCTGTATGATATTGACGATATCGCTAATATCGAGGCAACTCATCTAAATCGCACCAGTAATCTGATACGTTATAAAATCACCACCGACTTCATTACAAATCCAGTTTTCGACCTCAGTGCGGTCCCCGGCATAGGTTCCGTGCCCATCATCGCAAGACCGTCAAAAATATCGAAAACAATCTATCGCGAAATAGAACATCCGGAATTTTTGTCGAACAAACAAGATTCACTTCACGCACAGTTCACGAAAGCATCACGTTGATTTCACTTTAGCATCACGATCAATTCACGATAAATCCTTATAGTCAGGAGACTGCAAGAGGAGATCTGTGAATGAGAACCATACAAAACGACCTCAAGTCAAAACTGGCGGGAGGACTTTTATTGGCTCTGCTGCTCGCTTTTACCCAGAGCGCCGAGGCAAAAGCCCGGCAGCTCTTCGTCTCTCCCGATGGTGACGGCAGCGACGGCAAGACCTGGAAAACCGCCTTCAAATCACCATCGACCATAAACTGGAAGAGCGTAAACACCGGAGACACAATCGAAATCGACGGTGGCGCCAGCGGTATCACATATCAGGGTGCTGTCGATATCCCGGTCAGCAACATTATGATAAGACAAAGCAGACGAAAAGGTCACAGCGGTCAGGTGACGATCTCAGGGCTGGGCATCAATCCGCCTGCCGCCACCGGTTTGACATTTTCCGGATCCAATA
Source organism: uncultured Candidatus Obscuribacterales bacterium (assembly GCA_964496875.1). Lineage (GTDB taxonomy): Bacteria > Cyanobacteriota > Vampirovibrionia > Obscuribacterales > Obscuribacteraceae > RI-106. The sequence goes on from CAZCBH010000052.1 coordinate 9,047, forward strand.
TTCACGTAATAGGAGCTCGGCGCTCGGGCATCAAAATTGCCTACTTCGCCGCGCAAATCGTCAAGATGCAGACCAATTTCAACTCCTTGAGAAATGTCGAACTAACACGAACTACAGGCTATATGCCCTACGCCCAGGGACAGGTAGGCGGTATCGTTTATGGTGGCTACGGCAACCGTGTCCTAAACTGTGACATCAGAGACACCTCAGTTAACGTCGTCGAACGGCCTACCGATACCGGCGCAAATCTAACCCAATTCCACAATTGCACTTTCGGCAACAACGGTTACGGCTGGTGGGGTCACTTCGGCACCGGTATCTACGGCAGTCGCGGCAGCAACAAGAATACCACCACCTATGTAAGCCACTGTGTTTTCGGTCCCTACTTCAATAACGGCATAGACTTCGTCCAGGGTCGCCTGAGCGTCTCCAACTGCCTGTTTCTAGGAGCGGCTCTCTCCAACCTCAAGTTCGAGCCCTCTTCAGAACCGGGTGCCATCGCCAGAATAAACCGCTGCACTTTCTACGAACCGAATTTCTCCGGATTCTCTCGCTATCCTTATAACCTCTACCAGATATCGACGAACGGCAATGGTTCGGTGCGGGTTCGCAACTCCATCGTCTACGGCGGCTCTATCCATGTGGCAGTCGGACAAAACGTTAACGGCGGCGGCAACATCCAGTACCGCGTAACCGGCAACACCCAGGCACTCGCCCCGGAGCTTGTCGACCCGCAATTCGTCAACGACAATCAACTGTCTGCACCGATTACAGCAACAAACATCCGCCCCCGTACCTGGACCGAACAGAGCTATGCCATCAAAGCAGGCTCTCCGGCAGAGAATCGAGGCTCCACCATTGTTGATGTCACCGGCCTGGTGCCGGCCTATGGACCGACCTCTTCCCTTCCTCCCCTGGGCGGACCTTGATCCGAGATCGAACTTAAAAAGAGCCAGCCGAAATATTACTTGAATTTTTCCGGCTTCGTATGAGGTGAGACCCCATCCGGTGGTATCTTATCCTCATGCGAAGCCACTCTATTCTAGTTCCGATATCGCTAGCCCTGGTCGTCTTGATCTGGGGGCTGAATACAGTGGCGGTCAAAGCTCTCTATCAGCATATTTCGCCGGTGGCCTATTTAGGAACCCGTTTTCTGACCCTTCTTCCCCTTGTTTATCTACTGGCCCGGTTCACCGGTCACAAAATAGAATTGAAAGAAGGCACCCTCAAACAGCTTCTGGCAGCCAGCCTGTTGGGCTTCGGCATTCCACAGTTGCTTGGCTATATCGCCCTCGACCATACCAGCGCTTTCGCCTCATCTTTGATAGGCGCCACCAGCCCGATTGCCACCCTGGCTATCTGTGCCGTCATGCGCTACGAAACCGTCACCGGTGCCCGCTGGCTGGGAGCATTCATCTGTATCACCGGTCTTCTGATTTTCCAGGGCTGCTTCACCGGCACCCTCACCACCCAGGGCGGCGAGGGCATGGCTCTGGCTGCAGCTGTGATGGCGAGCATCCATACTGTCATGGTCGGCAGACTGGTCCGTCACTATCATCCGATTCTGCTTCTATTCTGGATCATGACCCTGAGCGCGTTGATGATAACCCCCTTCTGCCTGGCCAGTCTCCTGGCTCAATCCTGGTCGGCGGTCACCATCGCCGACTGGAGTCTTATCCTGGGGTCTGCCATCCTGCCTATACTGGTCGGTCATCCGCTCTGGCACTGGGCAATAAAACACCTGGGCGCCGGTGCCTCGTCTTTGTGGGTTTTGCTCTGTCCTCTTGTGGCAGGTACGTTCAGCGTCATCTTTCTGGGCGCCAAAGTCTATCCCCACGAGACCCTGGGGGCGCTGGTGGCGCTATCCGGACTGCTTCTCTCTCAGCTACCCAGGGAGAAGATGCTCAAAGCCGTGGCCTATCTGAAACGGGCTCGGTCCTAAATCAAAAGGTCTTTTCTAGCATGGACAAAACGTTTCAAAAGAGGCGCCGGTCGATAGCGCTCTCCATAGAGTTCGAAATTCTGTTCTATCATCGAAAGACATTCAGGCAGCCCTATATCATGGGCAAGCCGCAGCGGTCCCCGGCGCATGCCTAATCCTGCCATCAAGGCAGGATCTAGATCCTGAGGATTGCAGACCCGCTCTTGCAAAGCAAGAAATGCCTCATTGATCATCGGCAAAAAGAGCTGCTCCACTTTGAAGTCCGACTTCTTCACTTTGGATTTTTTCTTCTTCCCTTTGATAAATTCGTCAATCTCGGGGTTAGGCCCGGTCTTTTTGCGAGTCTCAGGGTCATAAAGATAAAAGCCTTTACCGGTCTTACGCCCCAATAGATTGCGTTCGACCATATTCTCGAGGATATCCGGAACGGCAAAGCGGGGACCGTATTCTTGAAAGTTGAAACGACAGACTGCAAGGCCGATATCGGCACCGTTCATATCACGCAGAGCAAGAGGTCCTATCGGAACGACATAGTCCGCCGCACACTTATCGATTTCTTCGATAGTGGCAAGTCCTTCGGAGAGGCACCAGAGGGACTCGTTCATATAGCGCCCGAGCAAGCGGTTGACCAGAAATGAGGGGCATTCATCAACCCGCACGGACAGCTTGCCCAGAGCCCGTCCAAGGGCAAGACAGGTCTCGACTGTCTCTTCTGCTGTCTCCAAACCCGGTATCACTTCCACCAGCTTCATAAGATGTGCCGGATTGAAAAAATGCAACCCTATCACCTTATCGGGCCGCATGGTAAAAGCGCCTATCTGGCTGATTGAAAGACTGGAGGTGTTGGTGGCGAGAATAGCATTGACGTTGCAATATTCGTCTAATTCACGAAAAACCTTCTCTTTGATCTCGAGTTTCTCCGGCACCGCTTCTATGGCAAGATCCACTTCCGAGAAACCATCGAAGCTGGTGGTAGGGGTAATTCGGCTACGCTCGGCTGAAAGCGCCTCTGCCGACATCCCCTTGGCTTCGCGTTTCTGGTTGATACGATCGATGTTCTCGATCCCCTTTTGAAGAAGCTCCTCGTTTATCTCTTTGAGAATGACATCGAAGCCGTGACTGGCGAGAGCAACTGCTATGGATGCCCCCATGGTGCCGGCACCGACCACTGCGACACTGCTAACTTCCATGGAACTCCTCTGAATCGGGGCAAGCAATATACAGGTCGATCATTTCATATATGTATTTGATCTGATCTGTACTGTGAAACATCATAGTTTTACATCAATCCGAGGCGCTTTTCCTCTTGACGACAATGGTAATATCCCCCTTCAAACATTAAGGAAAAATGAAGGCACCAAATCCGGCATCGCAGAACCGCTGGAGGATTACGGTCTTTTTGCAAGTACAGTAAGCCATAGCGGCTTTTCGATTTAATCACTTGACATCACTGATTTTATGAAAAAAGCCTAGTATTTTCGTAATGTTTCGTTAAACTAGAGTGGTAGGTTGAGTTTTCAGAAGTCTACTGCCATCGTGCAAAATTTATAGGTGTCCTGCGAGTCAGACCCAGAGGGGTCGGGAGGCGGTTATGTTCGCATACGCCCTTATAGCTGCCGAGCTGTTGCTATTCTCTTTAGTGTTCTACTTGATCTTCATCAAAGAGCCGAAGCAGTTCGAAGTCAAAGAAAATCTCTGGGGCTTTTATGGCTCCGACGAGAAGAATGAACCCACTTATCTCAAGCCGTTCATGACCACGGTAGAGAACAAACTCGCCTTTCCTCAACAAGCAGAAAGTTCCCTCCAGAAAGGCAAGAACAAGCACAAGATCAATTCTCAGTTCAAGCGCATGGTCAAGCGCACCAGACATGGTGTTAGAGGATTATCAAGAGGAGCCCAACAAGAGCTCAAGAACGGATGGATTCTCATAGAAGAAGAGCAATCCAGAAGCAGCTTGAGACTCAGCAATCTTCTCGCCTATCTAGGCCGGTTACTGACCAGCTTGAGCGCCAGAGTGTCCTGATAGCTAGTAGAAGCGGTTCAACAGCTCACCAGGTTATAGAGAATCTAGAACAGGAATCGTATCAAATCGATTCCTGTTTTTTTATCGCAGTGTTGCTTCGACAAACCTTGTCAATATGTCACTATAATTGTCCCAACAGCTTCTACCTCGACTCGACAAGAAGATCCAATGACCGGCGACGACAAGAACACCCTGGTGAAAATAAGCGGATTGAAGAAACACTTTCCGATCCGCAAAGGCTTTTTCAACCGGCAGGTAGGTGCGGTCCGAGCCCTCGACGGGATTGATCTGGAAATCAAAGAAGGAGAGACCCTCGGTCTTGTCGGCGAATCAGGCTGCGGCAAGTCGACCCTCGGTCGGGTGATGCTGCGTCTTTTGCCTGCCACCGAAGGTGAGGTCAAATTCCAGAACAAAGATATTTTAACCCTGGGCGAAAAAGAGATGAAAGCTCTGAGAAAGTATCTCCAGATCGTCTTTCAAAATCCCTATGCCAGCCTCGATCCGAGAATGACTATCAATCAGATAGTGGCGGAGCCTCTAGAAGTACATCGAGTCGCCGGCGGACAGGAGCTGAAAACAAAAGTGCTGGAGCTTCTGGATCTGGTCGGTCTGGCAAAAGAGATGGCAGAGCGCTATCCCCATGAATTCTCAGGCGGTCAGAGGCAGCGCATCGGCATCGCCAGGGCACTGGCGCTTCGACCCCGCTTAATAGTAGCCGATGAACCGGTTTCAGCCTTAGACGTAAGCGTCCAGGCTCAGATTCTCAATCTCTTGATCGATTTAAAGAAAGAGTTCAATCTGACCTATCTTTTCATCGCCCACAACCTCGATGTGGTGCGTTATATCAGTGACCGAATCGCTGTTATGTATCTGGGCAAGATAGTCGAAATAGGCAACTGTGCGGAAGTATATGAAAAACCACTTCATCCCTATGCCCAGGCTCTTATCTCGGCGGCTCCGGTTCCTGATCCCCACTTTGATAGAAGCAATCGCATACTGCTCGAAGGTGATCTGCCGAGCCCCGCTAATCCGCCTGCCGGTTGCCGCTTCCATACCAGATGTCCGATAGCGAGAGACCGCTGCAAAACAGAAGAGCCCGAATTGCGCGAGATAGAGCCGGGACATTTTTCTGCCTGTCACTTCGCCGAAGAGCTAACCTGAGATCACCCGGTGTTAACCAGCTGATGGTTTTTGAATATTTTGATTTCTTACTTGTCTGCGTCAGTACGATTGCCGCAGGTGTCGCATCGTTGTCCGGATTCGGCATCGGCAGTATTCTGACTCCATTGCTGGCTACAAGAATAGATACAGGTCTGGCAGTCGCCGCAATTTCTATACCTCATGTAGTGGCAACCAGTTTGCGCTGCTGGATGCTTCGCAAACACATAAACAAAGAAGTTCTCATAGGATTCGGCTCTTTGAGTGCCATAGGCGGGCTGGCTGGAGCACTCTTCCACAGCATGGCAAGCAACCCAGCTCTCACAATCCTGTTTGCACTGCTACTCATTTATGTTGGTGCCAGCGGTTATACAGGATGGACGAAGAGCCTGACTATAAGCAAGAAATGGTCGTCGATCGCGGGTTTGTCATCCGGTCTTCTGGGTGGACTGGTCGGAAACCAGGGAGGAATCAGGTCGGCAGCACTGCTAGGTCTGAATATGAAGAAAAACGAACTCGTCGGTACTGCCACTGCAATTGGAGTAATAGTCGATCTGGCTCGGATGCCCGTTTACATTTATACTGAAGGAAATGAGCTGTTGAAACTCTGGCTTTGGATAGCACTAGCCACGGCAGGGTGTATAATCGGTACCTTTGCCGGCAAGGCAGCATTGTCCAGGCTGCCTGAGGAACTGTACAGAAAAATGCTTTTCATAATAATAGCAGCTCTTGGAGTTTATATGGTATTTCGAGTGTTTTGAATAGAGAGAAATGAATGAAACAGATAGTGTACACAATTGCAGTAATTTTGATATCGGCGCCGATGGCGCTAGCTCAGCTGGATGAGGCAAGAAAACTTCTTGATAACGAGCATTGGACGAAAGCGGAGGAAGCATACAATCAGCTGTTGAAATCCGCTCCGAATGATCCTTTCGCATTAAACAACAGAGGTTTTGCAAAGCACCGACTTGAACGGTATGAGTCAGCCATCAAAGACTATGACCGAGCGCTACAGTTGAAACCACATTGGTCTGTCGCATTGAACAACCGGGGCAGAGCTCTAAGGCATTTGCACAGATATGAAGAAGCACAGAAGGATTTTTCTGACGCGATAAAACATTCTCCAGGGAACGTAAATGGCTGGAACAACAGAGGCAGAACCTGGGCAAATCTCGGTAAATTCGAGAAAGGCATTGATGATTTGTCTAAAGCGATATCTCTGGACCCTGCCTACAGCTACCCATATTACAATAGGGGAATCTGTTATCGCGCTTTACATAAAGATAAACAGGCTGATGCAGACTTCGAGAAAGCGCTGAAACGGGGCTATCCGAAGGAACGATTGGAATGAATGATTACAAGTCTAGATCTCGAGAATCCATGAATATAGTGATATGAACAAACAGGTACCTATTAAGATAATTGACGGAGTCGAACTCCTGGAGACTGGCATTACAGGCGTAAAGCGGATAAAAGTAACTAGGTCCGAAAAGAAATTCGAACTGGCCTGGGATCGATTTGTAAGACTAAAGGCTGCCGCTGATGCAGTCAAGAAATTGGTTCGTTCGGAAGCGAAACTGCTGGATGTGGGTGGTTACGATGGAGCGTTGGCGCTGTTTCTCCCCGAATATACTTTTGATTTAATTGATCCGGCGACAACAGGAGCATCTCTATTGCATGAGCCCGCACCGGACAGCTCCTATGACCTAGTCACAGCAATTGACATCCTCGAACATATTGTGCCTGCCGATAGACAGGAGGCACTGAAAGAATTGGCAAGAATCGCTCGTAAGTTCGTAGTGCTCAATTATCCTTGTCCTGACTCTAAGAGCGCTCAGGAACTGATGCTCAAACTGACCAATAATTCATTAATAAAAGAGCATGTACAGTGGGACTTGCCTAACTCTGACTGGGTTGTAACAGCTATGGCGAAACTAGGCTACAGATCAACTGTAATACCACATACCAGTGTGGCAGTATGGCTTGGACAGTACCTGGCGCTTAATTTACTAACTAGCGAATCCGAGGCGCTTAACAGATTCCTCGTAGAGAGTCATAGTAGCGAACCATTCGGAACGCCGCTCTATCACCTGGTTGTTTGTGAGCGGATTGGTTAGCATAAATGCTAATTTTCAGAAAAATCCGGATTCGCTGAGGAGACAGTGAGGTGGATGGGCTAACACTTTATGGACTGATCTCAGTTATGCTGATGCTAGCATTCTACGTGCTCGAAGTGAAAGGGGTCATCTTCGTCATTCTCTTTGCAGTATCATGCTTGATGGCATCTATTTACGGATTCCTGCAAGGAGCCTGGCCTTTTGGAATGGTTGAAGCTATCTGGTCTCTAGTCGCAGCAAGACGCTGGTGGATTCGTTTGAAAGCACAGTCCAGCCATGCTCAGGGCTGATAGATGCGCATGACTCGAACTCACAAAACTAATTTAGATAGGTCGAACTCGCAGGCTCAAGATAAGTTGTGGAGGCTCGCCCAACACCAAGCTATGCTTGCATGCCAACCTTACTCCATTTTGAAATCGACGATCATATTAAACGGACAACCTGCCTCACATAATCAGATACCACTCTAAAGCAGTGCACTGAGTTATATTTGATACCGTCAAAGTTATGTACCTACTTTTGCGGTGGTATTTCTTCAGGACAGGGTCCGGCAGAAAACTTGCAAGGACATACACCGTTCTCATTTACGAAGTCGATAGTTTCTCTAAGGCGTTCCAGTACGCCAAGGAGATTCACTCAAGACTAGAGTGGGGAAATCTATCCTGCGTTTTCAAGCATATTCGAACGAGCATCAACATTACCGGCACCTCGATCAGAACTCCGACTACCGTGGCAAGAGCGGCTCCTGAAGAGAGACCGAAAAGCATAGTCGCCGTAGCGATTGCCACCTCGAAATGATTGGAAGCTCCGATCATGGCGGCTGGAGCAGCATCTTCGTAACTCAATTTCAATAAATGAGCCAGCCAATAACCAAGCACAAAAATGAGCACAGTCTGGATAAATAGAGGCACGGCAATCCAGAGAATAGTCAATGGATTGGCCACAATAACTTCGCCTTTGAAACTAAACAGCAAGACCAGCGTAGTTAGCAAGGCAATTATCGTGACCGGAGTGAGTACGTTCAAAAACTTCTCTTTAAACCAGGTCTCTCCTTTGACTGACAAAATCCACATCCTGGAGAAATAGCCGGCAATCAGAGGCAAGGCGACATAGATTGATATAGACAAAAGGAGAGCTTGCCATGGGACGGGAAGGCGACCGACACCGAGCAGGAAGCCTCCCAACAATCCATATAAAACAAGCATAATCAAGGAGTTTATCGCCACCATCACCAGTGTCAATCCATCGTTGCCCTTCGCAAGGTAGCCCCAAACCAGAACCATGGCTGTGCATGGTGCGATTCCAAGAAGGATAGTTCCGGCCAGATAGCTTCTCCAGAGAGGGATTTCTAGCATTTTTATCCCCTCATGCAAAACCACTGTTCCGGCGCCATGCGTAGCTCCGACCGGCAAATCAAGTCCAAAAGGCATCTTCACCAGATCGGTCGCCTCCGGACCGATAAAGCCCAGAAACAACATTCCAAGGAAAAGCATCGAGATGCCATACATCGTAAAGGGCTTGACGCACCAGTTGATGAATAACGTTAGGAATAGGGGCTTGCCACTCTTGCCAGCTTTTATGACAGAACCGAAGTCTATCTTGACCATAATCGGATACATCATGAAAAACAGACAAATAGCAATAGGAATAGAGACAACTGGAGCTCCATTGACGCTAATAGCCATTGCATCTAGTTTTTGCGCAAATCCAGGAGCCAGTTTCCCCAGGATGATACCGCCAACGATGCACAGACCGACCCATAGAGTCAGGTATCTCTCGAAGATGTTAGTCATCTTCCTATCTGTATTTGCTTCGGGACCATTAGTTTCCATCTGTCTTTCCATCTGTCTTTCCACCTTATGCCTCCCAGCCGAGCTACCATGCCAATCCGCACCGAACCAGGCTCTTGGAAAATCAAGAACCATGGAATAACTTGGTCAACCAGAAAGAATCTATTTGGTACTGCTAAAGGAAGCGGACTCTTCTAGAAGAACGCTTACCCGCTCTCTTATCTCATCTCTTACTGCTCTTACATCGTCGATGCCCTGCCCCTTCGGGTCTTTCAAAGGCCAATCCAGTCGCTTCAAACCTGGCACATAGGGGCAGGCTTCTCCACAACCCATGGTAATCAGAAGGTCGGCTTGACCGGCCAGTTCTTCTGTCAGCAATTGAGGTTTGGTTTTGCTCAGATCAATATCAAGCTCACTCATTACTTGGACTACTTCGGGGTGGACTCTTTCTGCAGGTTCAGTACCAGCCGACATTGCAACCAGGCTTTGATCAGGAGCAAGCTGATTGAAGAGCGCGGCTGCCATTTGCGAGCGTCCGGCGTTGTGAACACAGGCGAATAAAACTCTCATTTGGGTTTAATCTCCAGAAATACAGGCTTGTCCTCAGGCGCACAGCATGCGCTCTTATGGTCTCTTGCAGATTCGACTTTCTCCGAATCCTCACCATAGACGGTGGCCTCACCGGTAGTGAAAAATGTCTCCCAGGGAATTCCCTGAGGATCTACGACCCAAGCCTTCTCAGACCTGGCGTAACAACAAGTAGTCGCTCCTTCATCGACAATCTGCATCTCAGCGGATCTTAAATGTTCAGCCACTTCTTTCAATTCTTCTCTCTCGTCTACTTGAATGCCGAAGTGGTCTAGCCCAGCCTCGGCACGCTTAGTGGAGATGGCGAAATTAACTCTAGGATCTTCCAGCATCCACTTGGCGTAGTCCGGTTTGACGACAGACGGCGTCGCTTTGAACAATGTGTTGTAGAAGCTGATAGATGCCTCTAAATCCGATACCGAGAGGTGAACATGTAATCTCTTCACTAGCACTTTCCTCCACTCTCCGAGCAGCAATTCTCCAAAAGGAAATCGATCAGGGTTCTCATTCCGTCAAAATCAGCCGAATAGATAATCGAACGCCCCTCTCGCCGCGAGGTCAGGAGACCGGCCCTAGACAACTCTTTGAGATGAAAGGACATAGTGGCAGGTGGTATCTCCATAGCCTCACTGAGCTCGCCAGGCGATAAACCCTGGGGACCTTTTCTTACCAGCAGCCTGAATATGTCCAGCCGTGACTCTTGAGCCAAAGCAGAAAGGGCTTCGACCGCATCTTTTGTTTCCATGTTTCCAAGATTATCAAAATATCGCCAGCGTGTCAATTAAATCTGCTCGAATCCAGTAAAGTGCACAGATCGCAAGTTGCATCCAACTTTCAGTTAAATGGGTTCGAATGAATGATCCCAGGCGCATTTTTCATTTGTCTGGTATACGCTACAGCAAAAACAGCAGCAGCTACAGCCGGGACATGGTGTGCAATTTGATCTGTCTTCGCAGCAATTACAACAATCATTTGGCTGCTACAGAAGACTCTAGTTAACAAGCCCGAACCGTCCAACTAGAATCAACCGAAAGGAGGAAACCAGGAGGATCAGCAAGGAAGGAACGGCAAAACACCTCTCCTAAAGCCTTGATTCATAAACAGACTACTAATCACCAGAAAGACTGATGCCCATTCTCTGGGCTGCATGAGAACATTCCATTGCAAACAGAAAACCGCCTTTAAGCGCGAAGCGAGGTTCAAAATGAAAGGTGCAACCATAACCAGGAAACCGGAAACTCAGCCAAAAGGCATGATGCAAAAACGCAGTTCATATCTACCGTTTGCCGACCTGCGCAAAGAGATGGATAAATGGTTCGAAGACTTCATGCACGGCTACGAACACAGGCATCTTCCCAGTTGGGAAGAGTTCCAGGGTGAATTAAAAACCCACGTGGACATCAGAGACAACGACGACGAACTGATTGTGACCGCCGAATTGCCCGGTGTCAAACTAGAAGACATCGACCTCACAGTAAGCCCGGATAGCCTTTTGATTCAAGGCGAAAAACGGGAAGAGCAGGAATCCAAAGAGAAAGGTCAATACCGGCTGGAGCGCCGCTATGGCAGCTTCACCAGACAACTGCCGCTACCCTGCGAAATTGAACAAGACAGAGTAGAAGCCAGTTTCAAAGATGGCGTTCTCAAAGTGACGATGCCTAAATCCAAAGAATCGATGGACAAAAATCAAAAAGTCCAGGTCAAAAAAGGTTAGCCCGGATAGTCGGATTATAAGCGACAGAAAAGACACCGAAGGACACTGAAAAATTCTTCGGTGTCTTTTTCTAGCAATTCGAATTGAATTGACCGATCTCATCCTTCCTTTCAGTAGCGTCGGACGCACTCACACCTCTAGCTCGTCTAGAGAAAGCGGCTTCTAATGATCCCCAATCGATAATCAACAGTCCACCACTGGCTAAATGCAATTCTTCCCAGGACATGATTGCATCTAGACAAGCATGATCGATATAATCCAGCCTCTCTAGGTGAATATGCAACTCAGTGTTTTCTCGAATAGTTTCCAGTTTAGATACTAGTTTCGGTAAAGACAAAAATGTAGCTGAGCCTTGCAGAAACATTTTGGTCTGATTCTTTGAGATATCATCTTCGATACTGATATCCAGGTGGGAGAATATGTAGATAAGCTTCAATAAAGCCAGCAAAACCCCTATAATTACACCAATCAGCAAATCAAAAGTCACTATACCGACGACAGTGCTGGCGTAAACCACCGCTTCAAACCTGCCGTACTTAGACAGTTCCTTAACAACCTGAAAGTTTGCAAGGTTCCACCCGGTATACACAAGCAGCGCTGCAAGAGCGGAGGTAGGAATTCTCTCCAGCAAAAATGGCAGGAAAGCTACGAAAAGTAGCAACCATAAACCATGAAAGAAGGAAGAAAGTCTGGTTTTGGCTCCAGCCGAGATGTTTATTCCGCTTCTTACCATCACTCCTGTCATCGGCAACCCTCCGAGAAATCCGCAGATGGTATTACCTACTCCGAGTGCTACCAGTTCTCTGTCATAATTCGTTCTATCTCCTTTGTGCAATTTGTCCACCGCAGTTGCTGTCAATAAAGTCTCAGCTGCGGCAATAAATGCAACTGCAAGGCCATTCAAGACGACTTCGGTAAAGGCATAGTTTCCAATTTTAGAAGGATTCAGAAGATTTATCGAAGCAATCAAACTATCGGGCAGAGAAACATAATTGATATCTAGTCTCAAAGCAAACGCTAATATCGTAGTAATAAGAATAGCCAACAAAGATCCCGGTATCAATTTAACCACATAGGATTTTGAACGGTCCTTGATACTGTTCCAGGTCAACATGACAGCAATAGCGGTCAGTCCTATCATACATGGCTGAAAATGTCCTGCCGGCGAGCTGAAACTAATCCCCTTAAGAATTGCATTAGGAATGGAAGTCAGGTTAAGAAGTCCACTTTCACCGGGAATATCATCCACCATAACATGAAATTGGCTGGCAAAAAGCAATACACCAATTCCAGATAGCATTCCATGTATAACCGCGGGTGGTACTGCACGAAACCACTGAGCCGATTTGCTGAATCCAGCAAATATCTGAATAAATCCGGCAATTACAATGACGAATCCTAGATATTCAAGACCATATTTCTTCGATAACTCGAAGATGATTACAGCAAGACCAGCTGCCGGACCACTGACTTGAAGAGGACAACCACTAAGAGGCGCGACTACTACTCCTCCTATTATCCCGGTGATTAATCCGGCAGCAGGGCTCATGCCAGATGCAATAGCTATTCCCATACACAAGGGCAGCGCAACCAGGAAAACCACAGAAGACGCCAAAAGATCTTGACCAAGAATCGCAATACTATACTTTTCAACTGACAACGTCTTGAAACAGCGCATAAAGCAAGTAAAATCCTTAAATCGAAATGGTGTTTGTAAGTCTCGGACGACTTTGTGTGTCGTCAGGGTAGATCTCGAGCAGAGGCACGAACTGTCCGACTTCCGGTTGATAGCCGAATACCTCTCCCGTTTGGATCTTGTACACCCAGGCATGAAGATTCAGTTCACCTCTGGATAGTTTGGTGGCTACCGAAGGATGTGTGCGCAGGTTCTCCAGTTGAACCAGAACATTCTCTTGAATAGCAGCGCTGAGCAACTCTTCCTCTGAAAGATTGGAATAATTCTCTCTCGATATTCTTCTGGTTGCGGCAGCATGGGACAACCAGGCTTTTACAGCCGGTAAGTTCTCCAATTTATCAGGATGCAATAGTCCATCAATGGCTCCACAAAGAGAATGACCGCAGATGATAATGTCATTTATTCCTAGAGCATCCACCGCAAACTCGATGGTAGCACCCTCACCTCCATTGGAGGCACCGAATGACGGGACAATATTACCGGCATTTCGCAAGATAAATAGTTCCCCGGGATCGGTCTGGGTAATCAGATTTGGATTTATTCTCGAATCCGAACAAGTTATGAAAAGAGCATCCGGTGTATGTTTGCGGGTGAGGCGTTCAAAAAGTTCTTTGTGTGACAAAAAAATTTGGGATTGAAAGTGATGAAGTCCGCGAATGAGTTTTTGCATGATTACCTCAATAGATGATCAATGTAGAAAGATGAATACACTTGGGTTACTACTCCTCTTTTTTCTGGCTTTCACTATCTATGAACACTTCATCAAGGGCCTTCTTTCCGGTATCCGACATCAGTAAATCAGCCACATGCCCAAATCCGTGGGAAGCAATCCAATTAACATCCGATAGTTTCTTGATTGCATCACTTCGATCATCGACTAGACGCCGCTCTATTAGTCTACTTATGACCCACTTTGCGGTCTGAAGACCTTTTTCTCTGAGCAATTTTTCTACCATCATTCTTCTCCTATCAGTATTTCAGCTCACCTGCTGCGCGATGTCTCTATGCTGTAGATGAACTGCACAGCCTCTTCCAGGGTTCGAAAACAGCGATGACCAGATCTGATTACTTTCATCTCTTCCAGCTTTCTTTGGATATCAGGTCTGATTCCAACAAACAATATCTGAGCCCCTTTTGCCTCCAATATTCTCTCGGCTTCCTCGAGGGCAAGTGCACCACTTTGATCGACTATCGGTACATTTGTAAATCGAAGAGTGATATATCTGGCTCCTTCTAAGCTTTGCATGGCAGCCTGAAAGTTTTTTACTTCACCAAAAAAGAGCGGTCCGTTAAAAGTATATGTATAGACAGCCTTTCTGGTTTCAACTGGAAGATCTTCAGCCACTTCCACCAAATGCTCCAGAGTCTCGATGTTACCGTGCTCCGATAGCTGAGCATCGCTTACTTCTTTGACGAACAACGCGCAAGCAAGACAAACTCCTACCAAAACGGCAATGATCAGATCCACAAACACCGTAAGGAAGAGAACCGTCAGCATCACTATTACGTCAGACTTTGGCGTCTGCTTGATCTGTGACAGGCTCCTATAGTCGATTATCGAAATACCTACAACTATGAGAATCCCTGAAAGTACAGTCAGTGGAATACGGCTTGCCATGGAACCTAACAGAGCCACAACTAAAAGTAATACCAGGGAATGAATCATTCCGGACAACCTTGACCTGCCACCAGAATGTATATTGACTATTGTTCTCATGGTTGCCCCGGCCCCCGGCAATCCACCAATAAATCCGGCAGCTATGTTTCCCACACCCTGGCCCGTCAACTCTTCGTTACTGTCGTGCCTGGTCATGGTAGTTTTGTCAACCACTAGAGAAGTCAAAAGGGAATCGAGCGATCCTAGAATTGCAAGAGCTATTCCAGCTATGAAAGCCTGCTGCACTTCATGAAATTCGAGCATCGGAATCGAAGGAATCGGAATACGCTGCGGGATTTCTGAAATCACCGGGATCTGTGGCATAAAACTGACTGCAAACAGTGTGGTGCCAATTAGAGTCACCAGTTCCTTCGGAAGTTTCTTTGATACCTTAGGAAGTAAGAAGAGAAGCAGAATAGTTGCAACTCCAAGACTCAAAGCTTGCAGATTGAACGCCCGAAGAGCTTCGGGAACAGCAATCAATGCATCGGCGACCTTCCCAAGGGGCGCTTTTCCAAGTAGTGGATTAATTTGAAGAATAATGATTATCAAACCGATGCCGGTCATAAAACCGGATACAACAGGATAAGGCATATATTCGATCAACTGACCGGCTTTGATCTTACCTAGCAGAATCTGCAATATACCTGCAATAATCACAGCAGCGAAAACCACTTCCGGTCTATCTCGATTTGTTGCATAGAGCGCAGCCACCACCACGGTCATAGGTCCTGTCGGGCCGGTTACCTGGGTAGCGGTACCACCTAACATAGCGGCGAAAAATCCGCCGGCGATAGCACCATATAGACCGGCCGATGGACCTAGTCCGGATGCTACGCCAAAAGCCAATGCTATCGGCAACGCAACAATCGCTGCTGTCAGTCCACCGACTAAGTCCTGAGATACATTAGAGAAAAATCTTTCTCTAATCTGAGTCTTAGTCGTCATAGATTTGATTCGATGGGTTGATTGAGTTTGCAACACAAAAGACAGCCAAACTTGCTATAGAATCCTATTGGATTCAGGCAAGATAACTGCCTCGGATTAGTTCCATCGAGTTAGAGTAAAAGTCGCTCCCAGAGTAGCCAATATCTGGGTGGCAAGGGCTCAGAATCAAATTCTCCGGAATTGCTCACCGTCAGGTTTCGATAAAACACCCGGTGGTATGAACAAACCAATACCGGCACAGGTGCTCCATTTGATTGAGGTTTTGCCGGTAGTGTACGGTTTCTCTTCACAAAATCATGTCGCTTGTGCAGCGGGCTGTGCGGGGATGATGATTTGATCGAAGACTGGGACTCTTTCCGAACACTGCAATGGCTTTCCGCGATTGCTTCAATATTATTGAATACAAATACCCTATTCGCCGAAGCAAACAGGAGGAAAGCAATACATAAACTCAGAAATATTCTTGGCATTGACAGATGTATACCCACAGAAGCAAGTGTACTAATCACTGAATAGAAAAAGAATCTGCGACTAAATAGGATTCCAAGTCCGTGGATACAAAGGCAGTGTATACGAAAGAATCAAATTTCCTGACCGCAATCGATCACTCTCCACGGACAGGAATACAAATAGTGGAGCAATCATGCGCATTCAAATGGGTTGGAATCACTACTATCGCTTTCAGACCGGCAGCCTGAGAAGGTTCCAACCGAAAAGAGCGCTACAAACTCTCTGCAACGATTTTAACTCTCTGATTTATTTTGCGGTTTGCCAGTTTGAAACATTCCAAGTATGATTATTGGCCGAATGAAAAGAACTTGCTTACATATTTTGCTCGTACTATTTCTGGCATTGCTGGAAGTCGTGCCCGCATTTTCAACATATGCCGAATCCTTCAATTCGGAAGGTAATTGCATCGCCTCCAAAATCATGGCAGTCAAGCACCTGTCTCTGATGTCAAAACATCCACGGATCGATTCGAAGCAGGAAGTTGAAGACTTTAATGTAGGCACCTCTTCCGGTCCAGGCTGTATAACCACTATAAGTGAGTTTAAACAATCGACTAAAAATCCTTCAATTCAACGATTCAGAGCCTTCAATAAATCAAAACACAGAATTTGGCTACTAAACAGATCTTTGCGATGTTGATTGCGGATGCTACCGCCAGTGATAGTACTTGCTGCAGGTAGTTAGTACAGAATAAAACTTTCAATCATCACTATCCTGCCCCTGAGGGTAGTTATTGACTCAGGTGTATCAGTAAACGAGACTTCCTGGGTTTGAAAGGTTGCTCTAGGTTTTGCTTATCATTCGCTCGAAGAACAAGAGACCGCAAGATTTTCTGCGCCCTCAGAGCAACTAGTTAGAGAACTCGAGGTACTGTTTGAATACGCTTTCGATGCTTATTTATCTGATGATCGGTAGTGGAGTGAGTAAGTTAATCGATTCTATCAAACCGTTATCTAGAATAGGCTTCGCATTAAGTCTTGCCAGCTTTGCCGGTCAGACCGCCCTATATAAACGGAACTGTCGCGAGGTGGCAAATGCATGAATATGTCTTGATTCGTGATCTAGCCCTAATTTGGATGGCTTCACTAGCCGCCGGACATATCTGTATTCGTCTAAAACTACCGGCAATAGCGGGCTATATGTTAGCCGGTGTGGTCGTGGGGCCTCACGTGCTCAGGTGGATAGATCAGACAGAGCAGATCAAAGTTCTGGCGGAATTCGGCGTTGCCATGCTTCTTTTCACTCTTGGCGTGGACCTATCTCTCAAGCAAGTCCTGTCTTCGGCAAAACGCATGCTCTCTGTTGGCACAGCGCAGATTGTTTTGACAATGATCACAGGTTGGATGATAGCCACTTCTGTTGGTCTTGCTTCCAGTCCCGCTGAAGGTTTCCTATTCGGAAGCATCTGTGCCATATCCAGCAGTGTTGTCATTTCACGGACTTTGCTCGACAGAGGAGAGATCGACTCGGTTCATGGACGAATTCTCATATCTCTGGCTCTGGTTCAAGACCTGAGCTTAGTCCTGATTATTCCATTTCTTCCAATACTTCAAAGCTCTGCAAATTCGACTCTATCGGACCTGTTACCATCAGCACTAAAAGCAATGGCATTTTTTGCGGTAGTGGTACTGGGAGCGACTAAAGTCATCCCTCCAATTCTTGCCAGGTCAGCTCGAACCAATTCAAAAGAAGTTTTTCTCCTGACCATTTTGGTTCTATGCCTGGCCATTGCACTCTTGAGCCAATCACTTGGCTTCTCCATAGCGCTAGGTGCCTTTCTTGCAGGCTTGATGATGAGCGAGTCTTCATATGCGCATCAGGCGCTCCATGATGTTTCTCCTCTAAGAGATATATTCTCCATTGTGTTTTTCGTTTCCGTAGGAATGCTGCTGGATCCGGAATTCATTGCGAAAAATTGGCTCCAGGTAATACTATTCGTATCGCTTTTGATCATTGGAAAAGCTCTAATAGGTGCCCTCTCTGCCCTTCTGGCGACAACGAGCATCCGAAGCGCAATTCTTGTTGGAACCGGCTTGAGTCAAATCGGTGAATTCTCATTCGTCCTTTTGACGATGGGTCATGAATATAAGCTCATAAGCGACTCTATCTATCATCTCTTCTTCGCCGGTGCAATAGTCTCTATGATCGCCAGTCCGGCACTCATGTCAATTGTGCCTAAGCTTATCAGTCGACACTTCAATAGCGAGCCGGAACTACCAACCAACTCCAATCAGACGAAACTTCAAAATCACGTGATTATTTGCGGCTTCGGGCGAACAGGAAGAAATCTCGGACATGTGCTTGAAGCATTTCAGATTCCTTTCGTAGTAATCGATCTGAGTGGAAGTGTTGTGGAAGAGCTGGCAGTACAAGGAATTCCGCATATCTTTGGTGATGCCATGGATCAAAGAACATTGGTCAAGGCCCAGATGAGACATGCTTCTGTCCTTGTTCTCACGATGTCAGATCCTCTTGCTACTGAAGCTGTCTCTCAATTCGCAAAGAAGAGAAATCCGGAAATACGAATAATAGCTCGTTCTCAGAGGAACAATGACATATCCGCATTTCGAGCTGCCGGGGTAAGCGCAATTGTCCAGCCTGAATTTGAAGCGAGTATAGAAATCACAAGGTTGGTTCTTCATAGCTTACAACGCCCGTTCAATGAAGTTCGCAGAGCCCTTAATGTGATACGTTCGCGGCGATACGCTATTTTTCAACCCGATATCGACGCACTGGACACAGGTATCGGATTCGATTTTGAAGATGATCAGCTTGGCCGATGGTTCGAAATAACCTCCGAAAAGCTTGATGGGAAAAGCATAGCCGATCTTAATTTCAGAGCAGAAACGGGCGCCACCATTACTGCAGTCACGCGAGATCATAAAACCGTTTCATTTCCGAAACCAATTTTTTGCTTGAATCTAAATGACCTGATTTACGCAGTTGGAGATTCGGCTCAATTAGATCTTTTGCAAAGCCGATACGATCTGTCTCCTAGTCCCGGACCCAGGCTCACTGCAGAAGGTGCCAGCCCATGAAGACATTCCGCAAAATCAAGTCCATCATCATTATAACCAATTTTTTAATACCACTAATACTGGCTTCTTCCTGCGCCAGAAAGCAGCCTCAAGATTTTTTCGATTTATCCCTCCACGATTTTCTAAGCAGAGACATGGCTACCCAGAACCGGCCTGCGCTCCAAGTTTATCTACTCGAGCAAATGAAAACGAGAGCACCATCGCAAGACACGGCGTTGGCCAGTCATTATTTTACGGGTCTTGGAACAGTCAGGAATGAAACCAGAGCACGAGATTTATTTCTATCGGCAGCGGACAGAGGTGACAAAAAAGCCCAATTTTGTTTATCGATGCTTTATCTCCAATCCCAAAATTTAGTTGACTCTATGATGTGGCTGGAAATAGCAAGCAAAGGAAACAACAAGTACTCCAATCTCGCTGCCGAATACAAGGAACAGCTAGCCGCAAAACTGGCAAAAGAGCAAGTAAGCTCCGCCCGTGTGCTAGCTGAGGCGTGGAAGTCGAAACATAAGAACATTAGCAATGAGAAAGTTCCATGAATAGCCCTATTTTGATTCCCCCGTTCTGCCGGTACTCGACCTTTTACAAAATGGATATGAAAAAACAATGTATTTGATTCTCTATGGACTATTTGTGGCGGGTGTTACCATTGGTCTGTCAATCCTGGGATTGTTTATAGCCCACAAATTCTTCAAACCCGATGAATTGAAGCACAATAACGTTGTCGCCGATTCACTTCTTCAAGTTACCGGTACTCTCTATGCAGTTTTGCTTGGATTGTTGGTTGTCCATGCTATGGATCGGTTCCAGGAGGCACGTCTCAATGTGGAAAACGAAGCGATAGCAGTGGCTGACACTTTTCAATTAGCAGCTGCTCTACCGAGCGGGCCCCGAGAAGCTCTGCAAGCCGATTGCATAGCATATGCAGAATCGGTTATCGAAGACGAATGGGAGAAAATGGATGATCCGGAAGCATCTCAAAAAGCCTGGGAGCTGCTAGATCGAATCTGGAATCAAGTAATCTCTTTTACCCCTGATACCAAACGAGAGAAATTCATTTATCCACTCTTGCTAGATGCCAGTGAACAGTTGAACGACTGCCGCAGAATAAGATTGGTTACTTGTAGGACTAAAGTATCACCGATTCTTTGGATTGTCATTCTTACCGGAGCAGCAACCATTGTTATCTTCACTTATGTATTTGGTACTCATAATCGTCGAGGTCATATGTTTATGACCGCCATGTGCGCCATGATTCTCTCACTCAATATTTTTCTATGGAGCATATACAGTAACCCGTTTTACGGACTTCTAAAAGTGGCTCCGGAAGCATTCAAGATGGATCTGGAAAACTTTAAGTACTACATGGCTAATCCTGATTCATTGAGATGGCACAAAATTGAAGATATGAAAGGTAAAAGGGGTCGCAATCACTAACAAATATTTGGTTAGACAGGCAAATAGAAGTGGACATGTTTTATATGAACGATAAGACAAAACAATCAACTAAAAAAGACAAAGAAGGGAAATATGCAATCTCTTCGATGTTCATAGAGTGGCTGTTACTTGTTATCTTAGGATGTCTTGTTATTTGGGCTTGTGGTGCAAATATAGCAGACCAATCTGTTGAAGAAATGCCAGAGGCGTGGCAACAACATTTGAAGCCTTTCGAAATTAAAAACGGGGATCGGTTTGCAATTCATGAAACTGTGTATCTGCCTGTATATACTCATATCTACTATTTTGATCACACGAAGCTTCTCAACCTGGCTGAGACCGTGAGTATCCGGAATACTGATCTTAGAAACTCAATTGTGCTGACCTCAGTCAGACACTATAGCTCAAATGGGACACTCCTAAAAGATTATGTGGATGAGCCGATAAAGTTGGACCCCATTTCAACTGCGGATTTTGTTGTACCTAGCCATGATGTTACCGGCGGTACTGGTGCCAACTTTGTTATCGAATGGGTCTCTGTTTCAAAAGTCACAAAGCCCATAATCGAGTCGATAATGATCTATACCGGTTCTTCGCACAGTGTCTCATTTATGTCGAGAGGAGAAGTAATAGGAAGCGAAGAGAATTTTGTATTTGACAAGCAGTCCCTGTTTTCAAAGCTAGGGGACAAGAAAGCTGAAAAAGAAAACAGGAGATGGTAGATATGTTAAAGATAGCCGTACTGGGTAAAAGTTACTAACTATGAAGAGATCAATTGTCTTGCTGCTTATGGCAACTATGCTTGCACTTCTTGCACTGACCTCAGGAGTGCTGATTGTAGGCACATATGAGCTCCCTGCTGCAGATAACACTCTAACGAGTAATCCTTCCTCAATAAAGCATAGCTCTGTTTTATCAATCTTTCCCAGACTAAATTCAAATCCGAATGCAGCTCAATCTGGTCCGGATGTTGAACTGATGGGAACGGTTTTGAACAAACGAGCCTATGTTCTGCTTGTTATAAATGAAAGTCTTGCCAGGTTCGTACAAAGAAATATTTCTGTTAAAAAAAGGCTTTGGTTGATCAACAAAAAACTTATTTGTTAATAGTCATTATTTGAAATCCAGTCTGCACTCAGTTCATGTGGAGAAAGAACAATCCTTGTTTGCTCCAGAATACTGAGTGCTGAGTTTGTGTCACGCTTTTGTAGGAGGTGTGGTATGCGACAAGCTTTGCAAGACCACCTGTCTCAGCCAGTTTTGAAGTTCTCCAGGAAAGACTTTCTGGTACTTGATAGTCAACTAAGCGTAGGAGAGTCCATAGACTTTATTCGCTTACGAACACTTGAAGAACAGCTGCTCTACCTTTACGTCAAGGACAAGTCAGATCGACTTGTTGGGATAGTACCGCTAAGAAGAATGCTATCATCTGGAGCAGCTGTTCCTGTTTCTGCAATTATGCAAGAAAGAGTAACTACACTTTCTGAATTTGCAACAGTACGACAAGCTTGTAAGCTGTTTGCCAGTCATAATTTGCTGGCAATTCCAGTAGTGTCAGAAGATGACCGCTTGCTCGGAGTTGTTGATCTGACTTTCTTTCGTAGAGAGAATCTCAGCTTTGCTCAAAGGCAACAAGCCAATTTAACCTACCAGTTGATTGGACTGAAACCGGTAAACCTATTGGAACAGTCCCTGACAAAGCAACTATTTCAAAGAGCTCGTTGTTTAGGAATTCCCCTATTGAATGGAGTCGCTTGTATTCTATTGGCATCTATGATTCAAACTGATCCTGAATCACTATTGTCCATGATGTTGTTCCTTCTGCTCTTAGTTAGCTTGGCAAGCAGGTTTGGTATCCAGTACACATATCTTGCGATTCAGAGATTTCAGTATCCCTTTCGGTTGGTCAATAACAACTTGAGTTGGATAGTTCAAGAGTTAATAGTCACTATAACTATAAGCTCAACTATGGCTCTTATCACCGGTCTAGTGGCAACCTTTTATGTCAGCTACCAACTGGCATTTGCGATAGCCGAGAGTACTTTATTCTCGATAATGTTGACCAGCCTTATTGGATTTTACTCTCCAACACTTGTGTATGCACTCAGGAATGACAGAACTATCTCAGCCGGCATCGTAACGATTTTTTTGTCTACAGTCCTTACTGTTCTAATTGTAATGATTGCGACATCTACTGCAATTCAGAAATCACTTTGAGGTTTATTCATGAATAACTTTGCTGTTAAGTTTATTTTCCTTTCCGCAATCTGTGCTGGTATTGCATTTGGAATCAGCGGACTGATAGAAAGCATGACTCAAGATCCGAAGCTTGCTCACAACTCAGGAGTATTGTTCTTTTTTCTGACTGAAATTTGTCTAGCAATAAAACTATCTGAAAGGAAAGCAGACCAGTAGAGCAAAGATTTCTACCGCTAACTGACAGTATTATTGCCGTTACGCTTACCACTCTCGTTACTGGCCACCATGGTGCTATCACCGCCGGTGTAGCGGAGAAAAACAGCCCTTCCGTCATAACGATCGTTATTAGGGTCGAACTGGTAGGTTGCATCATTGGTCTGGGTGATTCTGTTGCCATTACGGGCGGTGACAACCGAGATATCTCCATGAACGCTGCTGTCGTTGCGATTGGCCGAAGGTGGTCGGACGATAATGTCGCCTACAGTGGCTTCCGCCATCGGCACCTCTTCAAAAAGCCCGCTGCGCTTCAAAGGTCCGAGCATATCCCAGGCGTCACCGGAACCCATAAACTGATCGAGACCGACTCCGGCAAGCGCTTCTTGCACAGCAGCGGCGCAGTTACCGGTGCCGCGATATCTGGAATCCTGCACTTTGGCTGCTTCAGCCAGTTGCACACCCAGATTTGTCGGCTCCGGAACCTTTGCCACCAGTTGAGCTTCGCCAGTCCCGAACTGTTGTTGAATAGCAGCATATCGACCATACTCACCGCCGCGAGTGGCAGCTTCCATCTGGGCAGACTGGTCGCCGGGAGCCGCACCCAGGGGCAATGCCTCTTGCGCCCAGGCCGGTGACTGATTGGTCAAATCGACATACTGAGCCAGCTCTCGCTCGGTACTCAATCCACCGTCCATGCCTCGCTGCACAGTACGCTTCAAGAAATCATCGACCAGGTCGGTCTGGACCTGTTGATATTCGGGATCGGCAAGAGCCTGTCTCATGCCGGGTAGAATCTCCTGGACACCGCCTCTCGACTGGCCCAGTTGATCTATTTGAGCCG
Organism: uncultured Candidatus Obscuribacterales bacterium; assembly: GCA_964496875.1. Lineage (GTDB taxonomy): Bacteria > Cyanobacteriota > Vampirovibrionia > Obscuribacterales > Obscuribacteraceae > RI-106. Next base: position 32,921 of record CAZCBH010000052.1, read on the forward strand.
GTGTACGACCGCCGAAATATTGCTCGAATTTCTGCGGGTCGGCTTTTTGCCAGGCGTTCAACAATTCGGGCAGCTCACCGCCGGCATGCCATTGCCTTAGTCCGACCGAGATTCCGTTGTTGTCCCATTCGTTGACTTTGGTAGGATCGCCGCCACTCTCGTTGCCATAGAGCATGTTCTTCAATCGGCCGAAGAAATTGTTATTGTCCTCGAACTGAGGAGCCGGGCTATCCGGAAAGCTGCTGGGAGAGTAGTCGCCGCCGCCGTTGTAAGAACCGGCACGGGCACCGCCGCCACCACCGCCACCACCGCCGCCACCGCCTCTGCTTCCACCACTGGAATTGCCGGAAGAGGAAGGAACATCAGGCTGGCTCTGAGAAGGAGCCTCAGGCGCAACTGGAGCCTCCGGCGGTGGCGCACTAGATTGATTGGTCGCACCACGATTGACCACCGGTATCGGCTTGGCGTTACCCTGATCGGGAATATTGGGCTGGCTGTTCAAGATCTCGGTCCACCAAACCGGTGGACTTTGACCGGGATGATTCTGGGTAAAGTATTGCATGAGCTCGCGAATATACTCTTTCAAACTCTGGTCTGATTGTTTGATGGCTTCAGCCAGGTCTTT
>CAZCBH010000053.1:0-32255 GCA_964496875.1 uncultured Candidatus Obscuribacterales bacterium
GAAGATCCTGAGAAGAGAAGGGAAGGTCATATCGATGTCTCAGGAAAGGCGAAGATCCTGAGAAGAGAAGGGAAGGTCATATCGATGTCTCAGGAAAGGCGAAGATCCTGAGAAGAGAAGGGAAGGTCATATCGATGTCTCAGGAAAGGAGAAGATCCTGAGAAGGAAATAGATTTTTCCCTGTCGGCCTATCGATAGTATCCACTACCATAGGCACCGTTCATGCCGTAGGCGCCGCCATACATTGGATTGCCGTATCCGTAACCGCCTCCACCATAGCCATATCCGCCGTATCCCCCTCCGAGAACGGAACCGGCTGCCACTGCTCCCACTGTAAGCAGGGTCTTAGCCAGACTTTTCAAAAGAGGATGTCCTTTTTTCTGCTGGGGCTGCTGCTGCGTCTGCTGGGTTTGTTGCGGTTGCTGAAACTGTTGAGGCGGTTGATAACTCATATTGCTCTGGTTGCCGTAAGAGTTCTGATAGCCACTTCCATAGCCCTGGTTATAACCCTGAGTCCCGGAGTTCATCTGATTCTGAGCAGCGTAGCCGCCATACGCACTACCTGCAGTGCCGCCATTTGAGTATCCACCGCCGTTCTCGTTCGCGTTCGCGTTTTCGTTTTCGGTGTTGCCTGTGGGCGGCCAATTCGGAAAGCTGGACGCAGATTGTCGGGCTGGTGCCACCGGGGGCGCCGAGGGTGCTTTGTGCATTAGGCTGACCGCATTAACAAGCACTTTTACTTGCATCGGGATCGAAGAGTTGGTATCAGGTGGTTCGTTTGGAAACACCGATTTCTCGAGATCGCGAACTCTTTCAATCAGCGGTTTTTGTGGAAAACTATGTCCATAGACATGTCCTTCAAGCCATGTTAATTGCTCTTCCACTGGTGCGCCCAGAGATGGAGGGCTGTCCTGACTTTCGTTGTGATAGCCGCCACCGTAGGACGGCGGAGTCATTCCATAAGAACCAGGCGCGCTTGAAGGAAACGCCGAACCTGAGCCACCGCTATAGGCGCCGCCACTGCCGTATCCATATCCGGAACCCTGCGCGTATTGAGGCGGTGTACCTTGGTAATTGTTGCCGTTGTCAGCCGCCTGATAGTTCATAGTGTTGCGTGGATCGACGATATTGGAAATCGACTTGTGATAGTGTTTTTGGACGTACTTCTCCAGGTCTTCCGTTCGTTTGCTGAGATCGGGATCGGACGATACCTTCTTAAAGGCTTTCATCTCTAGCTGCGCCAGCCGTTTTCCCAGTCCTTCATCGCGATAGGTTTTGCCCAGAAGAATCTGCTCTATGGCATCAACCCTGGGATAGTCGGTACTCGGGTCGGCGGCGGAAGCATCGGCATTGGGGTCATCTGCGCTTTGGCTCCTGTCGTTGCCTGCCTGGGCACCTGTGCTGCTCTGTGCATCGTCTTGATTTGCATTTTGCTTGTCATTGTTTTTTGCAGAATTCAGATCCGGCACCGCCGCCAACAGAGCCGACATTCGATCTTCTTCGCTTCCGGTTTTCGATTCTCCGAACACCAGTTTCTCGACTCTTTCGATTCTGTTCTCTTCGGATTCCTTTTTATAGTCATGATCGAAAAATTTGATCTCCATTTTTGTAAGGTCGCTGGAGAGTTCCTTGCTCAGTGCATAAACCGGTTCTGCGTTCAGCAGAATTCCCAGAGGCAGCACCATATTGAAGGCAAGAGCCAGGCTGGTGACTTTCCTCTTAATACATTTTTGACCGGTGGTATTTTTCAAAGCAGCAATTTTTCTAAAGTGAGATTCTAAAACAATATATAGAATAGGGCGTACAGAAAAGGACCTTGGGTCCCAGGCTTCAGATTATAGATCACTTGTATATAAAGGTGGTTAGATAAGGGACATCACGATTTTTGGGATTTTTAAATCGGGTACACATTGGTCACTATTAATCCGTATATTCAAAATGTCCTAAATCAGTTACCCACTGAAACCCCCTTTAAAATTCCGTTTTTTTCCTCAGAACAAACCCCTTGTTCCTGAGACCGAGGTCAACTACATGTCCGCTTCTCGTCTTGCGCAGAACGTGCGCGATAAGATGCTGTCGGAGTTCGACTCCGTTCAGGTCGATTCATCCACCTTGTATAGTTTCGCCCCCAGAGCCACCGGTGCTGTTGATGCTATGTTGTGTGGTTTCATCTTAGAAGGTGATATGGGCGATTTCGAGAGAGTTTCCCAGCCTGTTTCCAGTGGCGACTGGTATTACAATCTCTAGTTCGAAATTTTTTTGTGAGCAGCGAGTGGTAGAAGGTGTCTATTTAGGCACCTTTTCCATTTGTGCGTATTTCCTCTTGAATGAATGAGTGAATGAGTGAATGATTGAGCAAATGAGAGAAAGAACGAGATACTTATTGATTTTTAGATAGATTGATTTTTTTTGCGCAAAAAGAAGGAAAGGGCGGCCGAAGCACACCCTTTCCAGACAAGCCGCCGAGTAGGCGACTGCACTAAACGACACACGACTCGGATCGAATCCGGATCTACGGAACCATAGCTCAAGAGCGTCATCGGAGACCGAAAGCAAGGGCAGAGAAAGTCAAAGAAACTTCTGAGTTGCTAAGCCTAAGCTGGGTCCACAGCGCCCACATAGTTCCAGAACAGAGGCTGGAGGTATGGAGCATGGCAGCACAGGAGTCCGGAGACGCTTACGGAAACGCACCAGGGGCGAAGTCTCGAGGTCGGGAAGGAGCCACCAGAGCCGGGAGCGCGCCAGGAGCCTCCGAAGAAGCGAGAACCAGCGGGGAACCCGAGGGGGCGACCGACCTGCCGGGAAGGCGCCGCCAGAGCCGGGGACCGAGCCACCGTCCCCAGAGGAGACGGAAAACACAGAGCACCCGAGGGGGCAACCAACCTGCCGGGAAGCGACCGAGTGAGCCGAACACCACCACCCGAAGGGGGCGGGGAGAAGCTCGAAACGACCGACCTCCGCACGAAACGCACCACCGCAGACTAGCTGCAAGGAGCGCTTCCGGTGTCGAACGGACAAGAGCCGTGCATCAATTTCGTACAAGATCATTCTACCCAGAATTTCTTGACAACATGCATCAAAAAAGATCATTTCCTAGAAAAATCTTTTCTCCGAAATACTCGTCGTGGTAGTAGTTTCCATGAATTCAGGCGACCGTTTTTACGGTAGACTCGAAACAGTTTTATACTGGGTTGATACTGTTTGAGATTCAGGAACCAGAGCTTTGCGATGACCAGACATCTGGACAAAGGCATCATCCTCTACCAGCAGAAGAATTACCCAGGCGCCGAAAGAGAGCTAAAGCTCTGTGTGGCGGAAGAGCCAGAAAATCCTTATGCTCGTGCGCTTCTGGCCGGATGCTATCTGCTTACGGCCAGGACCGAAGAAGCTCTCGATGAGGTCGAGCTTGCTATCGGCATGGATCCCAGTCAGCCGTTCGCCCACTACATGCGCTCCATGATCGAGCTTCATAGAGGCAACCTGGTCGAGGCTATGGCATCTATTCAGGAAGCTATTCGTCAGGACCCGGATGATGCGGATTTCCACGCTCTGCTCTCCGAAATCTACTTCTATAACGAGCGGTTTGCTGAAGCGCTCGAAGCGGCAGAGAACGCTCTGCGCCTGGATCCGGAGCTTGTGGAAGCCGTTAATGCCAGGGCACAAGTGTTGGTTCGGCTCGGCCGGGCCGAAGAGGCGGAGCAATCCCTTGCAAGTGCCCTGGAGCGGGAGCCGGCTAATTTTTTGACCCACGTCAATCTAGGTTGGGTGAAATTGAGACAGGGCTCTATCAAAGAGGCTTTTGAACATTTCAAAGAAGGGCTTAGGTTGGAGCCCAATTCCGAGTGGGCTCGGGAAGGGGTGGTGGAAGCGCTCAAAAGCCGCAATCCGCTATATTTCCCAGTGTTGAAAGTCTCTCTCTGGCTATCCGGGCTGGATGCCCGGCTGCGCTTCCTCGTGATCCTGCTTTTCTACTTCTTTCCGAATTACGCAGTCCCTATCGTACTTGTATTCATTCCGGTGATGTTTTCGGACCAGCTCTTCAATACGATGCTGCGCCTCGACCCCTATGGGCGGATTGTGCTTACGGAAGAGCAAACTCGCTCCAGCAACATTTTTATAGCCGTTCTTGTCGGGCTATTCGCCCTGGCGATTCTAGCTTGCTGCAAAATTTTCGTCTTGCCTTCCTGAACATATTACAGGGGCATAAAAGCGGGTGCTTCCTAGTCTCTTGCCAGGGTAGAAACTACCAGGCCGAAGGAAGTGGTTGCGATTATCGATGCGAAGATTAAAAGCATGGTTCTGGCTCCTTCTTGATGTTCCGTCCGCCTATTTGCTATCTTTTCGGACGGGTTTCGAATCTGTTCCTTTCCACCTTTGGACTGCTCACTTTTAGGAGGACGAACAGAGAAAAAGAAAGATCCCTTGAAATCATTAAAAACATTGAGTTTCCGGTTGGGAACAAACCATCTCTTTGTAACCGCCAATGATGTCAAGTGCGTAGCGGGCGGTGCGAGCAGATTGAATGCTATCCTGCCATACTTTCGGTATCAATTACAGTGGCAGCTATCTCTAAGATTAGCCGATGGCTTTGATCAAATTTCATTCTGTCTTCGGTCATTGAAATCTAGCACGCTTCATCGAGCTTCATCGATGGCGGGGCTAGTCCTTTTAGAATCAGTTACTCCTTGGTATATGTAGATATAGAGTAATTGACTTAGGTCCTGAAGAAAGTAGCGATGATAATCCAAAGATTAAATCGGAAGAGACCAGCCAAAACCAAATACCGGCCTTCATACAGAACTCGCCGGCGGAGGTCGGAAGAAGGATCTGCTCTTAGCGAGATGGCTCCCGGCCTATTCTTGCTTATATTCTTCGGGCTTTTTCTGGTGGTCGATGTAATCGCCCTGGGATTTAACTATTGCTCTTGTGTCACACTCAACGATCTACAGATTAGAGAAGCGGCCAAATTACCCCGTTCGATGGCCATTGACGCCACTGGACCGGTGAAGACAGGCATCCCAGCTCAGTGGAAAAACTCCGTGGTCGGAGCTGTGTCCGGTGTTCCTGCCCACCCGGATACCAAGGTCGAGTACATCACCGGAGCCGGCGGGGTCTATGTGAAGGTTACTACTGTGGCCACTGTGAATCCCCTGATCACGATTCCAGTTTTCCCGGGTATTCCCGCCCTCGGGGCGCCTGCCACCTTGTCGGTGACTAATATGAAGCTTATCGAGAATTTGAGGAGCGTAGTTCAATAGTCTCTTCAGCGCTCTAGCTGAAATCAATCAGGACCACGGCAGCCGGTCCTTAAGTATTGGAGGAAAGTCTTGAAGTTCAGGTTCAGGAAAGGAGATAAACGCCGCAGTCGGCGTCGGGGTCAGAGTCTGGTCGAGACTCTGGTCGGTCTCTCTATCCTCATTCCGCTTGCTCTCTTTGCTGTCGACATCGTAGCCCTTATAAATGGCAGCCACCTCAATGAAGAGTGGGCAGAGACCGCCGCCAAAGCTGCCGCCCGGCAAAATGATTCTCGCATGGCGCGCGAAATTGCCGAGCAGGCGATAATGCAAGTGCCTCTATCGGCTGTGGTGCAGAGTGTCCGGGTGGATGAGGTCAAATTCGACCCCGTCGAAGGTCATGTGCGGGTCACTACACTTATGGATGTAAAGCTGCCTATATCCTTTCCTAATTTCGAAGTGGTGACTTTTCGCCACGAATCTATTCAGCCCATAGTCTCCACCCGTGCTCCAATCTAGTAGAGAGGACCTGTCATTGAAAGCGAAAGTCAGAACAGGAGCAAAGCCTATTTCCATCAAAAGAGGGCGCAGCGAAAAAGGGGCGTCTATCGCCCTGGCGGCAGCATTCTTTTTTGTTTGTGTCCTGCTCATTTATTTCGGTTTTAACATGAGCGTCCTCATGGGTGGCTCCAGGCAGGTGCGCAACGCTGTGGATGCCGCTGTGCTAAACGTCGCTAAAAGACAGATTGAAACCAAGGTCAAATCTAATAACGCTTTTGCCGATGTGGCCGACTCTACAGGCAATATCGGAATCAGCAATATCAACCGGGTCTGGGGCAAGGCGCTTTTAGTTAACGCCAACGCCGAAGAGATTCAGAGATCCGGTCTGGCAAACAGCAGCACCATGGGTAATGCCTCCACCTCTTACCAGATGGCAAAACAATTGAACGATGGCTTAGTAGAAAAACTCAACGACCCGATTCGTCTGAACATGTACTTTCGCCACACCTCCAACAGGCGGGGAGCGCCCTTGTTAGGCGAAAGCGCCAAGCTCGATAAAGCCAAAGATACCCAGTATCAAACCGCCATGGTCGGTAGAGGCGACGAGAGCAATATTCGCTACAAAGCTGATCAGTTCCCGACTCAAACTCCTATCTGTGGGTTGAATTTTAGAGGCGGTAATTATCTGGCTGGCTATACAAGCATGATGATGAACGGTAAGCCTTTTATGTTCACCACTTTCCATGCCGCCGAGATGCCGCATCTAATCTCTGACACTGTCTTTCAACAGTCCAAACCCACGGTGACTCCGGTGGGTGATTTTAGTAATCCGATACCTAATGCCTGGCATGCAAGCGGCGTTGTGTATGGGGAGAAAGGCAATCTGCGGGCGTCAGCTTCGGCGGTGGCTAATCCGCAGCGGCAGTTTGATCTGGCGATTCCCCATGGTTTTGTCAGGATTACAATCTCAAATAAGTCAAAGTGGTATGTCGTAGGCGAATTGAAGAAAGAGTTGGAGTACAAGTCTGAACCGGGTCAGAAGATCCTGGGTTTGCCTGGCGCAAAACTTCCCGATGACAAACAGTTCGACGGCTGGGCCAATCTGGGAAATGAATACAACCAGCCAAGTTTGCTTGCGTTCATGGATATGACCGGTGGAGACAAAGAAACCGTTTACAACAAAATGACTCAGCGCTTGAAGCAGGTCGATCCTAAATTCACCAACCAATTGTTGAAAAAACTGCTGGACAAAGTATCCCTAACCGCCGGAGCATCGGACTATTACATTTATCCGGTTTATAAAAGCGCGGACCACACCGATCCCTATTTGACCGTGGCTCCGAGTACCGGCAAGCTGCCCGGCTGGCTCAATAAGGACCTGCCTCTCGATGGAGATCCCGGCTTGGTCCTCAAAGAGAAAACGCTCTATGGAGAGCCCAACACATGCTGGCCTGTGTCAGAATCGAACCCACCGCCTGAAGCTGGCACCAAGTTCACCGGTAGAATCGATTGGGCACCTTGCACCGGTTTTAATCAGTGTCTTGGTGTGGTCAAAATGGCCAGGGAGACAAAGATCAATTTCGTTCCTCCTGGTGGAGATCCTTATAGCGGTATATGAGGTTATAATCTAAGTATCATGACGGGAATCCATAATCGCTTATTGACAGCAACCTTCGTTCTCGCTCTGGCGGGGGGGAATCTTTTCATGAACGCAAGCCCTGTTTATGCGGTCTCCGACAAAGAGATGGTAAAGCAGGGTATCAAAGCTTTTAATAACGGCGAATATCGAAAGACTATCCAGTTGATGGGCGGCGCCCTCAGCTCTGAGTTCAATAATCCGGTGGTGCATTATTATCTTGCCAATGCCTATGCCGAGACCGGTAAAACCGAAGCGGCGATAAGAGAATACAGAATCGCTCATGCCCTTGGACCTGATACCGATGCGGGCAAGTTTTCAAAATTGGCTCTCGAAAAACTGACCGGGGACTTTAAGAAGGAGAGCCCGGAGCCTTCTATAGTCAAAGCACCGCCGGCGCCACCGCCCAGTCGCCGAGAGCAGGAGCTCAATCGCACTTTGGATTCTCTCGACAAGCAAGCCAGTAACGCCGGCAGCAATCACAGTCTGCAGGGCCAGCAGCGGGCCGAATCCTATTCTAGATTGGCCGATGATGTGGTCAATAAGACCCGGCTCGAGATGTTGAAAGATATGGCAGGACGTTCTCGCAATCCAAGGCTGACCCGGGAGCATATGCGTCAACTGGAGCAGTTGCGTGAGGCCTACAGCAAGCGCCAGATCAATCAAATGAGCGACAGCCATCGCAAAGTGAGCGAGATTCATAGAACCTCGGAGAACCTCAAGAACCTATTGCAAGAGGAGAGCAGCCAGAAAGGGCATCGCCTTCAATCCCGGGGTACTAATTTGTATGTTCGCAATTACGGCGAGGGCGACTGATTAAGAAGGTCTTTTGCGCAGCAGAGAGTCAGCTCAGATCTTTGATGCGCTTTTGCATATTCTCCGCTTCCACTGTCCGGTTCGATCTGGCAAGCACCCAGGCATAGGTTTTGATCACCGGGGCCAGGCGTTCATTCTTTTTGCCGTATTCGTTCTCGGCCATTGCCAGGGCTTTTCGCATGGCGCTCTCGGCGTCGGAATTTCTGCCAAGCTTGATATAGGCCCTGGCCAGCTCCATGAAATCGTTGATTAACTCGAGACCGCCGCCGACTCGAATTTTATTCTCCAGACGTTTTGCTTCAGCCTCTCGTCCTTTGCGGATATGACCGCTCGGACCGAAAATGAGTATATAAACCACTGCCAGAAAGGCTATTACTAGTACCAGCAGAAAAGTCGATTGAGCCTGATTGATTTCCATCTTTCCGATTTTATCTGATTCGATCTGATTTGATATCAGTTAATCTAAGAATCCATAGTCGTTTGAATCGCCCAGCACCACTTTCATCTCACCTATTTGCTCCAGCGGTATAGCCCGGTTCGAAACCTCTATCTTCAGATAGGGCTTGGACTTCTTCAGACCGGCGATTCCTTCCGGGCTCAATTCGGGGCAGCCACCCAGATAGAGACTGCTCAACTCAGGGATTCTGGAGATATAGATGAAGATATCGTCGCTGAGATTCGGGCTGCCATTGATACATAGGACATTCAGCCTGGCACAGTTGGTCAGGGGCGAGAGACTTTGTTGAGTGAGCCGTTCACTGCCGATGGCGAGAATCTGAAGATTAGGCAGGGTCGGCAGCACTTTCAGGGCGGTTCCGTTTATGTTTCTTGTGTCGTCTATGAACAGATGCCTGATCACCTGATTGCCTTTCATTTGGAGGATGCCATTATCGGTGATACTGGTACCGGTCAATATCATAGATGCCGGATTGATCATCAGCAAATGTGAAAGACCTTTGTCGGTCATATGGGCTCGACTGGCGTCCACCAGGGTTATTGTCTTGCCGCTTCTGGTGGCGTCTTCGGCAAGGGCGTCGGTGCCCAGGGTTCCTGATAGAGTCAGATGAGTACCTTCCATCCGACCGGAGATGATCATGGCATCTTTTACCAGGTCTTCGCTGCGGGATGGTTTTGCGTCTTGCCTTGACCTGGATATCTTACCTATCGGCGCATGTTCATCTGCTTCGATTTTGCCCGGATCAAATTCGCCTTCACGCTTTATTAAACTGGAAAAAAGAAATACGGCGCTGCAGAAAAGCACTAAAGACAGTCCGGCCACAGGCAGAACCTTGAGCTTTCGTTGACTGGCTTGCGCACCGCCTACGGTGCTTCCCTGGGTCGGCCCATCTGCTCCAGTCACCGGTTCTTTTTCGGCTTCTGTATTAGATTTTGCCTTGTCGCTTTCTTGGGTGGAGGACTTGTCGGTTTCTATGGTACTGGGGTTGACAAGCTCTTTAAGGGCGAGAGCCATTTCCGCCATGCTGACAAAACGCTCTTCTCTATCTTTGGCCAGCGCCTTTTCCAGTATCGTACTCAGACCGGAATCGGGGGCGACTGCTTCTAGCTTTTCAACCGGTGGAGGGTCTTCGCATTGCATGCGGACTACTTCTAGAAGCGCTGCCGCTTCGAAAGGCGGCTTCCCGACAGCCATTTCAAAGAGGATACACCCTAGAGAATAGATGTCCGAGCGCTCGTCGCATTGTCCTCCTCGGGCCTGCTCCGGGCTCATGTACTCTGGTGTGCCCAGGAGTTGCCCCGGTCTGGTTAGCGTATGATCTTTAGTGGGATGATTGTCGGTAAATTTGGCAAGGCCGAAATCGAGAATAAAGACATGTTTTCTCTTGGCGCCTGGATCGGTGAGCAGAATATTGCTCGGTTTCAGATCGCGGTGCAGAACACCGCGATTGTGGGAGTGGGCCATGGCATCGCACATCTGAATGCCTATATCTATCGTTTCTTGAACGGTGAAACGTTTGTGCTTCTTTTGATAGTCGGCAACGGTGATACCGTCTATAAAGTCTGTCACCAGATACGGTGTTTCGTCCGCTGCCAGACCGAAGTCGAGCACACGTAGAATATTGGGATGCTGCAGGCTGCTGAAAGCGCGCGCTTCTCGCTGGAATCTTTGAAAGTCTTCCTGGCGCGGAATCTCTGAACACATTACCTTGATCACGATGTTCTTTTTGAGAAGCTTGTCTCTCGCTTTGAATACCTGACCGGCTCTTCCTTTGCCCAGGTGACCGAGATATTCATAACGATCATCTTTCATCTGGGGAAAGAATTTTTTGAATTCTGTGTTCTCTTTCGATTGATCCATGATAGCGCTCAGCTCTCCGTCTCGAAGATTCTTCGCCATTGTTCATGCTCTTTCAGCAGATTCAGAGCGTCTTCGGTAAGGGTTTTGCCCGGGTCTTTCTTGAACCAGGTAGAGGCTCCGGAAGGATGCGGCAGGGGGATGAAATCTCGTATCTTCCCTTTTACCTCCAGTCGATGTACCTTGCCGATTACGTCGGTCAGTTTGGAATAGTCGATGAACTGGTCTATAGCCAGGCGTCCCACCGGAATCACCAGCTCCGGCTCCAGCAACTCGAACTCCCTGTTGATCCATTGAGAACAGTTCTCCACCTCTTTTTTAGAGGGTACTCTGTCCCCGCCGTGTTTGGTTTTACCCGGGAAACAGCGACAGACCGCTGCCATATAAGCCCGTTTTCGAAACAGCTCTTCATCGACACCTATGGATGCGAACCAGCGAAAAAGCGTTTTGCCGGCGGTCCAGGCAAACGGCTTGCCGAACTCGCCTTCTTTGGGACCGGGGGCCTGACCTACCAGCATTACCTTGCTCAACATGGCGTGATGGCTCACCACCGGACCGACCATCAAAGGGCAGAGCTTGCAGGCGTTGAGCGCTTCCACATGACTTTCGATCAGGGTCTCTTTCTTCTCGAGGGTGAGTTTCTCTGTCATTCTACTTCCTTTTGTACTCTTACATTCTTATTCATTCGTTGATAGGGCACAAGGTCCGCCCAGGATATATCGCATCCACCGAGATTCAACTCGGTGAGCCAGGGGATTTTGCAGAGATTCTTGATGCAGCCAGGGGTCAATTTGGTTTTCGATAGATCCAGATAACCGAGGTTCTCTAGAGAAACCAGGCTGACTAGCCCCTCATCGGTCACTTTTGTTCCGGAGAGATTGAGCCTGACCAGATTTTTGATCCTGGCAATTTTAGCGAGACCGGCGTCGGTAATATCGCATCCTGATAGATCAAGCTCGGTCAACTGCTCTGGAGAAGAGAGGGTTTCCAGATTTTTGTCGTCGACTTTGGTATCGCCAAGATTCAGTCTGCGAAGCTGCTTGAGGCGAGAGATCTCTAGAAGGCTTTTGCTGGTTACAGCCGTTTCTTTTAAGTCGAGACCCTGGAGGCGCTTGATTTGGGATAGAACCGGAGCCGCACTGTCTGTGATAGCAGTTTTTTCCAGGTTGAGAATGGTGAGGGCGGGCAGCTTGAGAAGCTCTTTCAGACCGGATTCACTTATTTTAGTTCGGGTCAGATTGAGCTCTCTTATACCTGGATAGCTCGCCAGGATCTTCATACCCTCGTCGGTTATCGGTGCTCCGGTCAGGTCGAGGGTATAGAGTATCTTGACTTTAGCCAGATGCCGGAGGGCTTCATCGCTTATGTTTTTGCCCTCCACGGCAATCGCCGTCTTGTCCCTGTTTCTTTCTACGTAAGTATTGAATTCCGAGTCGGCAAAATTGCCGTTATGAAGCAGCCTGGTGGCATTTTTTCGATACGCCATTTCCTTCTCGCGTTCGGTTAACTCCGGCTTGTCCCGGGCGTCCTCTTCTACGGAGCGATTGAGCGTGTTGATCAAAAATGCCAGGGGCAGACCGAGAAGAATGATAGCCGCAGCAGTTATTGTAAGGGTCTTGTGTTTGCTAAATAAAGCTGTGGTGTTATCTGAATGGGCGGAAACGCTATCCGCGCTCTGCCCTTTGACACTGTGGCTCTGTGCTCTTGCATCTTCTGTATCAGCCACGGTTTTCAGTTGGCTATTATCCAAATGCGGTGCTTTTGCCCCAGGATCGCTTTCGAATAGCCCTTTGCGAGCAGCGATGATATTCTCTTTTACGGTTTGCATGTCGGCGAATCTGTCCTGGGCGCTCTTGGCCAGAAGTTTTAAAAGGATTCTATCGAAATAGGGATCGAGAAGCTCTTCGTCCAACTTCTCGTTCACCGGAGTGGGTGGATTGTTCAGATGCATTAGCATCGTTTCCATCTTTGTTTCGCCAAGAAATGGCGGACTGCCGGTGAGGCAGTTGTAGATAACACAGCCGAGAGAATAGATGTCGGTTCTTTGATCGAGCGCTTTGCCCATGACCTGTTCTGGACTCATGTATGCTGGGGTTCCCACGGTTTCGCCGGTTTTGGTGAGATGATCTTTTTGATCCTCTTCTTCGTCACCGTGCAACATTTTTGCCAGGCCGAAGTCTAGAATTTTTACGTGGTAATCTCCTGTTTCGAGTTTTACCAGCATGAGGTTATTCGGTTTTAGATCTCGGTGCAGGATTCCTTTTTTGTGGGCATGACTGAGACCGTCACATATTTGAATGGCATAATCACAGGTCTCATCGATAGACAGCCGGCCTTGCTCCTTTATATAGTCCGATAGAGAGACGCCCTCCATATAGTCCATCACCATATATGGTTGCTCATCTTCAGAGACGCCGAAATCGTGAATGGTGATGATATTTGGGTGAGAGAGGGTACTTATCGTCTTGGCTTCTTTCTCGAACCGCATCAAAGATGTGGCACTTACGATATGAGAATGCACCATCTTTATGGCGACGATTCGACCAAGGGGGTTCTGTTTTGCTTTATAAATCACACCGGCGCCGCCGGCACCGATTACCTGTAAAAACTCGTATTTGCCTTTGAGGGGGCTGGTCGGAATTTTATAGAGCTCTCGGGCACTGGGACCGGGACGCTTTGCCGGGGCAGCGATTGGCGGGCTCTCCCGGGGCTTTTGATTATCAGACTGCCCCGGGGGCGGGCTTCCTCTCTCCGGAGCCTGCTCTTGAGAACGCTTGTTTTCCGTATTCGCTGGAACTTTGTCCGGATTGTTTTCCACAGGATTAGTCTTTTAAATTGCCACTATCTCAAGCGTAACATGACCTTAATTCTACTTTGTTTCTATAAATAGGCGTTATGCTAGATTTATCTCGTTTTATTAGAGGCCGGTGCCCTGTGAAGACCAGTTTGAAGATCCCGATCAGTCTAGTGAGCTTGACGATTTTGTCTATTGGCATGGCTCTTTTATCGAGCTCGGGAGCATCTTCTTCTGAGCTGTCCGTCGAATGTTGCAGAGGGCAAGAGGCGGACGGCGAACACGCAGTCTATATATCTCCCGGGGCTTCCGCCGAAGATCTTGAAGAGCGGATAAAGTCAGCAGACAGGCTTATTCCTTCGGCCAGGCGCCTCAATGATTCGGCTCTTGAAATGATTCGTCTGGCTTCTAATGTAACCGAGGCAGAAGGCGGCTCATCCAGTTATCGCAGTCTTCTCAGTCAGTACAACCAGGCTCTGGATCTTTATCGTGAGCATCGCAGGGAGTATCTAACTCACGTCAAGAGATATCACGAACAAGACCAGGGACCGAAGGTTTCATCTCCCTATGTGCCAATCGGCAAACTAGCCGATCTTAAACCGCTCAAGCTTCAGGTGTCGGACAAATGTCAGCAGCTGGTGGAGCTGGAGACCAGGCTTCTCGCCAACGAAAAGCAGGTGATGACCATGCTGGAGAATCTCTATGCGGCGCGCAATAAAGAGAGCGATGCCGAGTTTTTCAATATGTGGTCGTCGGTGCAACAGTTGGCGGTGCAGAATCGGGATGACGCTATGACGTACAACCATCTCGGTCTTTCCAAGACTTCTGCTTCTTCCGAACGTATTCACGACATGATAACCACCGCCACAAGAGATGGCATTCTTGCCTATCAGCAGCAGGTCTACGGCAAGTTTCAGCGCAACAATGCGCTAGAGAATGCCATCAATCAGCGTTCGAACATGCATACGAATTTCTCGCTCATGGTTCTCTCCCGGTTGAACTCGCTCAAGCCGACCGGATACTCCATACAGGGACCGGGAGACCCGAGCTATAACGGAGATCAGCTTCAGGCTGAATCCGACGAATTGAACCGTGAATACGCTATGGTTCAAGCCCTTTATCGTAAATTACAAATGGCTCAGAGCGGTAAATAGGTATATAGGAAATCGATTGTGATCAACCGAATCATGACCGTAGGCGACTCCATCAGTCAGGCTTTCAGAGTCTGTCGAAGAGACATTAAACTACTGGTTTCACTTCTTATGGTTCCGACCATCTTTCTTGTGTTAGGCAAGGCTGCTACCACCTGGGGTGCCCATGAGTACGCTTCACTTGTTAAACAAGGCAAGGAACTTACAGATTGCCTGGTTGCCTTCGGGACCATTGGCGTCGGCACCCTGGTTACTTATTTTGCTTTGTTCTGGCTGCTCTTGAGGCAACTGGGCTACATAAGAATGATCATTCTGGAAAGCGATGATCTGGCCGCGGAGACCAGAGTAGTTGCCGGTCAGAAGTGGAAGCTTTTGGCTTACATTTTCTTTTCTATCTTCTCGTTCTTTTTCTGGTGTTTTGTAATGGGTCTGGTGTTCGGTGTTGCTATCGCTGCCGCCAGGGTCTTGCATATGCCTGATTTTATAGCCGGCTCTTTTGTTTTAGTCATGGCTCTGCTTACTGTGGTGTCATTGATCGCGTTTCTTCTTCCTCTGGTTTTGATTTTTATTGTGGTGGCAGTGGAAACGCCCGGATTTTTCGCCACCATCAGCCGGTCTTATTCCATGGGCTTCAGGAATCTCTTTCGAGTCCTGGGTTTCTTCCTTCTCTCTTATGTGGCAATTACCACGGTCAACCTGGCTCTTCTTGCGCCATACCAGATATTCTTCCTGGTCAGTTTCATAAAGTCCTGGTCGGCTGGTGCAGATCAAATTGCCAGCTCGCCACTACTGACGATGCCGCTTTATTTGCAGATGATAGCCGCGGCCTGGCAGTCTTGTGTAACCATATATCTTTATCCTGTCTATCTTTTGAGTGCCGGAAATTTTTATTACAGCATCAGGATGAAAGAGGAAGGTGTCGATATGCTCAAAGATATCGAGCGTCTGACGGAAGCTCGTTCTGTTTGAGGAGTAAAGAGAGAGTAACTGTGTGAATGCCTACTGGGTGCCGCCGCCGTCGCCCAGGGCCACTTGTTGTTTCTCGCTATTGTGTTTCACGGCCGCCAGGCGTTTTTTGATACCCTTCTTCGTTTCCATCTTTGTGATCTGTTTTGCGAAAGGCAGGTTGATGCCCGGATCTATATAAGAGGACAGGGAGAGGTTGGTGTGTTTGCCGCCGTTTGCCGGGGTGATTGTCCATTTACCTTCGAAGGCTTTGAATCGTTGTGATTCCACCATCTCATAAGTGACCTCTTTGTCCGGGACATAGGTCTCTTTATAGACGCACTTCGCTTTTCCTATTACAGGAAGGACATTGAAAGTCTCTTCGACCACACAATGCTTATCTGTGCGGGAAAGCTCTTTGACGTTCTGGGGATAGGTCTTACGGAATTTCAGGATGGTGTCGTAGACTACTTTCGGCGGTGCTTTGATAACCACTTTCTCCACATGGGGTATTTCTGCCGTCTTGGCTGAGGCTGCCGTCGGCAGTAAGAGAGTGATCAGTGCTGCCAGGGAGATAAGCGAATGATTGACCTTTGTCATAAAAAGCTCTGTGTATTTCCTGAATTGCCGAAAGATTGAAATATGAACTGCCGATCATCTGACGTGTCGGCTCAGTAGCGGCATTGTAGCGCATCGCTTGCCCTTGGCAACTGATGTCAGCAGGAAAAGATTTTTAGAAAGATTGTTACAGAGCTAGTATTGTATCTGGTGCAAGCCGCATCCGCCCCTGGCATATGAAACAAACTCTACAGACCTAACAGACCCGAAAATCTAAACGAGCAGGTAAGTATCGAGATTCTTTAATGAAACTCGAATTTTACAAAGTGAGCACAATCATCAGATAAAAGACCGAAGCGGCCTCATACCAGGTCTGCCATCTGACCTCTAAGGGCAGCGATCTGGCTGTAGATATTGGAGTCTAGAGCCTCGTTGATCTCGTTTCCTGTTTTGTTCAGACCGGCTTGCAAGGCATCTATCTGTCCCTGGATTTGCGCTTTTCTGGCATCATTGCCGGTATTTCCGTCTTTTTCCTCTTTCTTATTCTCGAGTTCTTCCGGCTTCTTGTCGGAAGCCTCTTGCAATTTCTGGTTGGCGTCGCGAATTCCGGGATTGTCGTGGTCATAGTAGACCGCTTCGTTCGGATTGTTCTGGTACCTTCTACCGCCTGGATATTCGCCTTGACTGCGGTCGGTAGCTGGATTGTAGCCAGGACTGGTCGAGCCGCCATCGGTTCTGCGACCATATTCTTCTGCGGACCTGGCCTGAGGTACGTCGCCTCTTGCTCTTGCCAGGTAACCTGTGGTTATATCTGCCAGAACCTGTGATGATATTCCCGTGCGGTCTCGCTGGCTTCCGTATTGGTCAGAGACCTCGTAGCTGCCGTTGTCGTTCTTGTAGACGCTTACCACGTGACCGCCACCATTAGTGTCCCCGCGTCCCGTAAAGAACCTATCTCCGGAGTTGCCTCCGAGAATACCTCCGACTTTGCCTTCCATGGCTCTGTCTACGTCGGCGGCGCTTTTCACGACGTACAGGTTGTCGGGCAAATCTCCTCCGCGGCTCAAATAATCCTGGCTGGTCATAATCGCAATGTCTTTGACGCCTGCTCCTTTAGCCATGGCGGCCACATCCACCATATCGGCTCCAGGACCTCTGATTATTTTGCCCTCTTCATCGGTTACATTTTGTTTGGTGAAGCCGCCGTCTGCGGACATGTGATAAAGGCGCTCACCGCTGTCTCCGGGGCCGGTGCTGGGGTTCTCCGTATACCAGTGACCCTGTTGCTGTTTGGTCTGGTTGATGATGCCGCCGTTCATCAAACGGGTGGCTGCACTATGAACTTCGTTTCCGGCCTGGTCTACGCTGCCCACTTCGGCTATAGCTTGTTTAAAGATGCCTGGCGGTACTTTTGCAGTGAACTCTCCACCGTCTTTGATTACTTTGCCGTTGGCGTCGAAGGTTCTCTCTCCGGTAAAGGTTGCGTTGGTCACCACTTCGTTCAATTTTGCAGCAGCAAGGGCGGGGTTTTGACCGAATAGCTGCTCCTGCACCGTTGTGGCATTGCACTGGCGGCTGTCGCCCTGGTCTATGGATTTCGGATTGGCGGCGTTGTCCATACCGCCGGCGATAATCGTGCGGACATTATCCGAAAGTTCCTGACCAGTACCTAGATAATCGTGCTTGATGCCGCCCTCGACACCGATGCCTTCCCGGGCGCTCTTGTCGCCTGCCTCTATCGTCCGGCTGAAGGTGTTGATCGTGTCTAATTTGTCTTTTTCCGAACGATTGGGATCATTCAGGAATTTTTCGAGGTTTGCGTCGAAGGATGCCTGGTTCACACCCATTTTGCCGTCGGTAAGCTCTTTGAGTCGACGGGTCGCGTCTTCCAGGGTTGTGGGTTCTCCGGCTCTTTCGCCTTCGGTGACTTCCCTTGGTCTTTCTGCTTCATCCAGCTTGCCCGGAGTCTCGACACCGCTTGCCCTGTCTATCTCGCCGAGTCCGGTAGGAGGTCTCTCGTGGATGCGGTTCATGTCGCCTTCGCCTTTCACTTCAGGACCGGCTTTGCCCATCAATTGGATGCCGTGTCTCTCGGCTTCTGCAATAAGGCGTCTGTCCTGTTCTCCTGGCATACCCTCGCTATCGTGATCTTTACCGCGCTCCTCGCGCATTTCTGCGATTCGTGCCTGGGCAACTTCGGGATTCTCGGCGGCTACTTCTTCTCGCTCTGCTTCCACGGCGCGATTCTCTACACCCTGGGGGCTTTCATCGAGCTTATCGCCGGTTTCGCTCTCCTCCTGGGGACCATGGATCTCTTCTACCATCGCCGACTTTGCCGAATTGGCGGCGGTTTCTTGGATCGTAGACTCCACACTCGTAGGGGCAGACTTTTCAGCTACTTCCGAGCCTTTGCTTTGATTCTGATTAGCGGTTGCCATTGAGAATTTCCTGTATAAACTGAAGACGCACGCGGGTTTGGGGCAGGATTCTGAGATATTTTAAATGTCAAGTGTGGCTCAATTGTACCTTTGCGGTTTTATTAAATCAAATAAAACTTTCTCGATTTAATCATCTGCCACCCCGGTTTCCCGGGGTCTTTGTCGTTTTATCCTGTCTGCTCCGGTTGACATGACAAATTTGCGGGCAATTCATCTATATGGAAGATGAAGAAGGACCTAAGTTCAAGGCGATGGTCAGCCTGGCGTTCGGTGTTATCGGGGTCTGCCTGATAGGCAGCAGCTTTTTTGTTGCCGGTGATGAGGCGCATAAGCTTTTCACCGACATTATCCAGCTAATCATGCTTGTTTCTGGTAGTGTCTCCATTGTCGTCGCCGTGGTCATGTTTTTTATCCGGACCACTCCCGATATCTGGATGTGAACTCGGGACCAGGGGGTTTTCGGTGACCAGCATTTGCCGGGGCGGCTTGAAGTTCCAGTGGGCGATGAGCATGATTCTTTCGTAAGAGACCAGATACATCACGAAAGTGCCGTCTGCCAACCTGCTCAGATAGATCTGATCGAGACCGAGGGTGTGATTGTCCACATAACGGTCGTTTTCATCCACCAATAATAGATAGGCGGTCTTTTCTTTCTTCAGATCTGCCAGGCGCTGTTCATAAGAAGAATAGATTTCGGGAGTGCCGATACCGAAGGTGAATCGAGTAAATTCGGAGGCTGGTACGGGTTGTTCGGTCGCCAGTGGAATGTCATCCAGGGTCCAGCCGCCCAGAATAATCCGCAATCCGCTTCTAGAGACTACAAAAGGCCAGTTTTTGATAGGAGCATTTCTTTTGCCGTAGGGCAGCCGAATCTCCAGTTCGTTGAAGGTTTTGCCAAGTCTTTTGTTACTAGCCTTTCTAAGCTCTATTTGATCAGGTGCAGAAAAAAATGAATAGTCGAACTTCATCAGTTTCTTTCTTTTATAAATGCCTGGCTCATCGAACTGCATGAGCTTCACCGGCTGTTTCTTGCGGTCGTAGATATCTTTATACTTATGCAGTCCGCTGGTCGCTATCAGTTTTGCTTTTGCCCTCTGCTCGGCGAAGTGCGCTATAGATTCGTCCGGATGCAATTGTAGATCAGCCGGTGATAGAGAGTGGGTCTCTTTTATCTCTCTGAGATGATTGAGAGCGAGCCTTTTCCCGTCGAGACGCTGGTAATGTTCCAGGGCCGCTTCATAGGCAGAGGTTTCGAATCCGTTTACCTCTTGAAATAGTTTTCTATAGAGTGGAATCGGAAACTCGAACCAGCCGTGGAAAATCTTGCCCTTATCCTCTCCGTCGCGTCTGGTCACATAGGCTTCCCATAGTCCGCAGCGCAGGCAGTTGTTTGAGATATTGATTCTATAGGCATCATATCCGGTATTATTGAATGTTGTGTCGATTCGATTCAGTTCTCTTTGAAGAAGAGTTACATGAGTGAGCAGATTGTCTCCCCGGGCTATCTCCGGAGTCGAAGGAATGAAAACTCTCAAGTCGATATCATGCAGTGACAGACCTTTCCCTTCCTGGTTCGAGAGATTTATATCGTACACCGGTCCGTTTTTTGAAATCAGGCTGACTTTATCGTAGATTTTATCTAAGTCAGGCGCACAGCTGGCCGGATCTTCCAGATAGGTTGCCAGGGTTTCGGCCTTGAGCGGCAGGTCTTCTGTGGTATCACGACGCCAGCCCACCGGGCTCAAATTGATGGCAAAATAGATAACGCCCAGGGTGACAAGAACAAGCAGTGCCAGGGTGACAAGGGCTACGGTGCCGGTCTTGCCATTGGCTTTTCGTTTCGAATAGTTTTTCGAGCTCGGTCTCATTCTCGTTTTTGCTTAAGTTTCTAGCCAGGGTTTCTACTGATACCAGATTCGAATTTTTTCCCGGTCTACTCCAAGAAGAAAAGCCGTCAGGGCGATAAGGTTTTTGAGAGATCGTCTCGGTCCTGAAAATGCCCCTTCTGCCTTCCATCCTCTGGCGGAAGTGAAAGCCCGAGCGGTTATTATAACCGGTTTGCCCGCTTCCTTTTTCAAGCGTGAAGCGAACTCCAGATCTTCCATAAAAGATGGCTCCTCGCTATAGCCTCCCAGTTTTTCGAAAAGAGCGCGAGTTAGAAAAATTGCCTGGTCTCCATAGGGAAGACCCAGAATTTCACTGCGCCAGGCACCGAAGTTCTCGGCCAGGCGATAGAGCACTCCGGCTTCATCTATGGCCGCGGTATATGCCCCCCACTGCATGTCAGGGATGTTTATCAAAGCCTTGAGCCAGCCTTCCTCCAGTTTTGTATCGCAGTGTAGAAACATTAGAATGTCTCCGGTGGCTGCCCGGGCGCCTCTATTCATCTGGCGTCCCCGCCCTCTTGGACTTAGTACTTTGATCAATGCCATATCTTCAGCCCCGGCAAATTGGGACGCCTCAAGAGCGTTTGCGGTGATTTCGCTGTCGTCCAGGGCTAAGATCAGTTGCGGGGCGGTCGACAATTGTGGTGATTGCAACAATTCGAGAAACCATCGGTGCAGGCTGTCCAGTCTGGAGACCGTCTCTTCGCTTACCGGAACGATAATAGAAAGTGTATTGATATTCTCCATCTATCTCATCAGGGCAGATATCATTTTTGCCAGCTTAAGTGAGGCGCTGTTGCCTGCGACCACTTTATAGTACTGGGCGCTCAGATTGCGAACCGCAGCCGACATGGTCGGATAGACATGTATGGTTCTTGCAAGGGCCGTAATCGCTATCTTGTTTTGCATGGCCAGGGCGAATTCATGAATGACTTCACCGGCTCTTGCGCCGGCTATGGTCGCTCCGAGGATCTGTCCTTTCTTGTCTACCAGGGCGATCAACATCCCCCTGGCTTGGTCATCTACAATGGCTCTATCAAAATCCGCCAGGGAGTATCTTAGCTCGAACACATTCGATTGACCATGGCGGGCAAGAGCCTCTTCTTTTCTCATACCGACACTGGCAATCTCCGGATCAAAAAAAGTGCACCAGGGCACCACTCGCTCTTCTCTGTTGAAAAACGGGATGAACAGAGGAAAAGCCGCTCCCAGTGCTGCTATCTGGGCTGTATGGTCGGCATAGTGAGTAAATTGATATAGACCGCAGACGTCTCCGGCGGCGAATATATTGAGGGCGCTGCTTCTTTGATGACGATCCACTTCGATGAAGCCGCGTTCGTTTAGTCTCACTCCGGCGGCGTCCAGTCCCAGATCTTTGGTGGCAGCGGTCTTGCCCGTGGCAAGCAGAATCTGGTCGACATCAAGCTCTATTCTCCTGTCTTTGCTCTCTAGAACAACTCGCTTTCTGTCATCAATACGCGTGGCTGCGGCGGCACTGAATCCGGTGAATGTCTCAACGCCTTCCTCTTGTAGAATCTCATTGACCAGTATGCTTATCTCCGGCTCTTCTCGCGGCAAGAGTCGGTCGGAGTATTCAATCAAATAGATCTTTTCTACACCCAATCTTTTTAAGGTCTGGGCGTATTCGACCCCGACCGGACCTGCGCCTACGATGCAGATCGACTCTGGTTTTTCGGTGAGTTCCAGAATCGATTCGTGGGTAAGCACCCCGGCCTCTCGTAGTGCCTCCGGAATGTGTTGATAGCCGCCGGTGGCTACGATAAAACGGTTGCCAAATATTCTTGCCCCATCCACTTCGATGCAATTGCTATTTAAGAAGCGCGCTCTGCCAATCAGTACTTCGACTCCGCTCTTCTCTACAGTTTCGATACTGTCGTGGTGTGCGATTTTTGAGCGAGCGCTACGCATGTGTTCGAAGGCTTCTCTAAACAGATTCTGCTTCTCTTCTGCTTTGCTGTCATATTTGCGCAGAGTACTGGCTATCTGTCCTTTGTGTATCAGGGCTTTCGATGGCACGCATCCGGTCCACAGACATTCACCGCCGGGATGACCGTCGCTTACGAGAGCTACCGAGAGACCCAGAGCCCTGGCGAAGCCGGAGGATACAAGACCGGCGGCACCACCCCCTATAACCACCAGATCATATCGAGCACCATCTATAATCTTGGCCACGGAATCGAATCTCCTTTCAGATAATATCCGGATCGTCTTTCTCTTCCGGGTGTTCTTTTTTTCGCCAAAATTTAACCAGTCCAGGAATTGTGCTCATCAATAGAAATAGAGCCACGGCGAAAGAGATGACCTTGACTGCGTCTTCACTGCCTTTCAATGCTTCTCGACCGGCATAGCCAAGATAGTTGAACATGAAGCTTGCCGGCAGCATAAACAGAAAAGATGCCCATATATAGGTCCAGAGTTTAATTCTAGTCAGGCCGAAAGCGTAGTTGAGAATCAGAAAAGGAAAGATGGTAACCAGTCTTGTGAAGGCAACATACTTCCAGCCGTCTACTTCTACCGAATGCTCAAAACGCTGAAATCTCTTTTCGAAGTTTTCGTAGCGTCCGATCACCTTTTGCAGCGGACCGCGGCCGAACTTTCTGGTTATCAAAAATGGGATAGTGGCTCCGGCGGTGGCGGAAAAAATAGTATATGCCGTGCCCATAACCGGACCAAAGAGAGCCCCGCCTGCCATGGTAAGGATTGATGCCGGCAGAAATATGGTCGGGCCGATTAGATAGATACCGCAATAAACAGCCGGTGCGGCCGGCCCGGTGCTTTTGATGAAAGCAAGGAAGGCATCGAGATCAACATGATTGCGGAACGAGGATGAAGCGACAAGAAGAAGCGCCAGCACCAGTATAATGCCCGCTAGTTTCAGTATGAGGAATAGGTTGCGCTTTCCTTTATCGCCGACTTGCAAAGGTCTCTCACCTTGTGTAAGGAATCTTATGAAAGCAGATTATACTAGAGTGAGTCTGCGTAAAAGTCGTTCCAAAAACACTTCTTGATCGACATCGTGGATATAGCGATGGGGGCTCTCTTCGGGTTTTTCTATGGGACGAACATGTAGATAGGGCTTCTGCCCGGATCCTGTACCCTGGACGGCTTCGTCGGTGGTGTCGTAGCAGTCTTCTTCAATGGCAAGCGCTACATCGGTCCAGGTCAGCAGGTCCCTGTCGGTCAGCCAGGCTATTGCCAGGCAGTCAAAGGGATTGAAGCCTGAAATAGGCCGGGTGGATGTCGAAAATGTCTCATGCCAGAACGCCAGCCAGTTTTTTAGGGGATTGATTAGATAAGCGGCCTGTTTCGAGGTGGCTGAAGCCTTTTCCAGGTTATTCAAGAACTCGGCGGTGATCCATACCTTGCTTGATACTTCGAAGGGAGCCAGAGTAAGAGCGATGCCGCTTTCGATAAGAATTTGCATCGCTTCGGGATCACGCTCGAAGTTGAGATCCGGATGAGCGCTTTTGTGATCGCCTGTCAGAAAGCGTTGACCCGGTCTTCTGCCTGCTACCAGAATAAGCTCTTCGATTGAATCTTTGATTTCAGGATAGAGTGAAAGGGCGGTGGCAATATTGGTGACAGGTCCGATGCCGACAATCTTCTTCTTTCTATCCGGCTCTGCCAGGCAGAATTCTTTAATTAACTGCGCCGCTTTGCTCGGCAAAGGACCGGTTCGGGCAAGGCTCTCGCCGGCCCCTGTTTCTATGGGGCAGGAGAACGAACCGCAGGCACCAATTAGATTGTCCATACTGGCGCTGATGCATTCCAGGCTGTCGTTGCCGTAGGTGAGGGTGATGCCGCCCAGTTCCAGTACGGTGCTATTTTTTGCCATCAATAGAGCCAGCCCATCGTCCACGTCTCTGTGTTCAATACCAAGCGCGATGTCGGTGTCTATCAGAATCCTATGGCGCTCCATAATGCCACCATGTCTCCGGTGTCTTTGCTTCTGAAGCCAGATTCAGGGCCAGTTGCAGTACCTCAGCCTGGACTGTGACCTCTTCGGGCGGTCCCAGTGGCTGTCCGAATCCGAAAGGGACCGATAGAACTCTAGGAGGTCTTGTTTTTTTTGTTACTTCATCCAGTAGCGAAATCATTACTGTGGTTATCTCGTTCTCTTCCAGAGCCCTTGCGATCAGACCGGCGGTCTGGTTGCACATCGGTCAGACAGGTGTAAGCAGCACCAGGTCTACTTGATCTTCTTTGAGCTTTCGAGCTACCTCCGGTGCGGTTCTCTTTCTGAGATCGCCTGTGCGCGGCAGGGAGCCCATGAAGCTGAAGTGTCGCCTGTTGACTGTGCCGAGGTTGCCGGATGCTATAAGCTCTTCGGCGCGGTCGAAAGGCAGCACTACGTTTAAGTCTTTGTTGACGCCATCTCTATTAAACTCTTTACTTATATGGCTGATTGAAAGGTCATTCATGGTGGCTTTATCTGGGATCTCTCTATAGGAGCAATCGCTTCTTTCGAAGAACCGGCTGAAAGGCGGCTCATCTTGCTTGTGTAAACCGGCTGTGGTGACAAAGGCGAGGCGACATTCCGATACCGGCTTCGATAGTGGTGTCAAAATCGGTGCCGGTAAATTCGGAAACGGATACCTCTCTAGAAAGCGCCTGGAAGCCGGCTCCAGGTCTTTTAACTCAGCCATGGAGATATTCTCCTGCTTGCGATTGCGGCTTGGTTAGAAGCACTATCGACCGCTCTAACAACTCTTCGAACTGTTCTCTCGATAGAGTTCTATTGAAACCGGCCGGACCCAGAAGTCTGCGCAGCAGCTCGGCTCCAGTGTAAAGAAGTATCTCCTGCTCCAGATCTTCTTTGGGGGAAGGAAAGTCATCCAGGCTTTGTATATACGCTGCTGGAAATGCCGTAAGAATATTTCTGGTGTCGGTTTTGCTATATCCCAGAACTAGAAGCTCTGCCATAAGGTGCGCGGTAAGCACCCCTGGATCAAAGCCGGGCGGACCCTGGTCGCAGAATTCGGCATCTATAATCGCCAGGCAGCTGTTTTGATTTTCCTCGAAAAGCATTACGCTTCCTGTATGCAGGTCTCCATGACAGTAGACTTTTGCTCTTTTATCTTTCTGTTTCTTCTTTGAAAAACTGCTGCTCAATCGATCTAGAATCGGCTCTACTTTAGATAGGTGAGTTCGAAGAAATGCAGTTTGAAGCTCTCTTCTCTCATCGATGCCGATACCGTCATCGCCATTGTCTTTCCAGATAGATGACACCAGTTCAGGTTCTTTGATGTGATAAGAAAAGAGATAGGGACGGTTATCCGTTGCCGCTTTGTTACAGGTTTTCCTGGCCAATGCTCCTGCTCTTGTGTGGACATGGGCCAGTTCACGGCCGGCTTTTGTAAGCAGATCGACGAGCGCTGCGGTGGCGTCTCTAAAACCAGGCAGTGCTTCCGAAAGAGATTTCCTTCCCGGGTCTTCCATGATCATTGTTCTATTAAGGCTGTCGTAGTGCAAGATTTCCGGTATCTTAAGACCCTGCCCGTTCTCTTTATTTAAGACCGTGGCGGCAGTTGTGAGCCACTGGTTGTCGAAATCGAGCCGATCTGATGAGAAGAACAGGGTGGGATAGCCTGCCAGGCGGCCCGCTTCCGGGACATGTTTGACAATCAGACTGGTGTCTCCGGTGGTGAGAGATATCGACAATCTTTTCACCCGGTTGATGTTGCCGCTCAAATCTTCAAGGCTGCCGTGTTTTACCTTGCTGCCTGAAAGAACGCCTTCGACATAGACGGTAAAATCATCGTCTCTAATCAACTCGCCTATCTTGTTAGTGACGTTGATCATCCTCTTTGCAGAATACCCTGGGTCTGTAGAAAGGATTTCATTCTGCTCCTCTTTTCCTCATCTAGCTTATCTAAATTGGCTAGTATCGAGTCGATGTCGCTTCCGGTATCTATGTCTCTGGTAGGCGGTAGAGCCTGGGTCTCTAGAGAAAGTGATCTTGCGTTTTTCAGGGTGTCTTCCATAACCGAAGCCGTGCTCCATTTTACCCCGCGGAAAAGTTCATGGCAGAAAACAGGCTTGCGACCGCTCAAACCGACAGCATAATAGCCCCCGTCCATAGCCGACCCGAGAATCAGATCATACTGGCAGCTTTCTATAGCCGCTGCTATTTCGGCTAGAGGCAATAGTGGAGTGTCGGTGCCGAATATTATCACCGGTCGATGCCTCTTAAGAAGTTGCTCCAGGCAGAAAGCGAGGCGCTCCCCTAGATCTTTTCCTCTTTGATCTGTTAATTCGACCCCAAACTCATCGGCCAGCTTTTTGAAAAAGGGCGAGTTCGAATCGGGAAAGCAAGCCAGGTAAATGCTGGCAGAATGCTCAAGCTCGGTCAGAGTGGCGAGCGTGTCGCGCAGCAACGCTGCGTATATGCAATGGCGCTGCTTCTTGTCGAAGCTGTCCGAAAGTCTGGTTTTGACCGCGGTGCGTTCCGGATCTTTTGCAAACGCTACCAGGGCCGGGGTTTTATTCTTCATCGCCAACTGTTTCGAATATCTACCGGGCATTTTTTCTGTTCCTATTATAATCGCGTCGTCTTTGTTAAGCGTTGGAGCGATTTCTGTTGACAGTCGTCTTCCAGGCTGCATAATTAGTCATCATGTGCATCGCTGTAACCGCTACCCTTAATACAACACCAAGCGCTCCAGGCTTACCAGTTTTGGGGGCGGAATCTGACCATGCAATATAGTTCTTAATTCGTGAACAGCATCGGAACAGAAAGCAAAGCGCCTCCTTTCGTAAGGAGGCTTTATTTTTTTTGTGGTTCATAGTCCAGGAGGAAATTCTTATGCGATGGAGCCAGTTATTGATCCCGACATCAAGAGATGATCCGGCAGGAGCCGAGTCTGCCAGCCATCGGCTGCTTTCGAGAGCCGGTTATATTCAGCAGATAGGCAGCGGTGTCTACAGTCTTTTGCCGCTTGCTCAAAGGGTAAGACTCAGGATAATCGCCATTATTCGAGAAGAGATGGAGCGAATCGCCGCTCAAGAGTGTCTTCTGCCGGTGCTCAGTCCTACCGATTACTGGGAAAAATCCGGTCGCCTTACGACCATGGGACCGATCATGTTTCGTCTTCGCGATAGAAAAGCCAGTGAGCTGGTGCTCGGAGTCACCCATGAGGAGATCTTCACCCATGTGGCGTCCAGGCATATTCAATCTTATAAACAACTTCCCCAGATCTGGTACCACTTTCAGACGAAGTTTCGAGATGAACTCAGACCGCGTAGTGGATTGTTGCGGGTGCGCGAGTTCACCATGAAAGACTCTTACTCTTTCGATCTCGATGAGGCTGGTCTGGATAACTCTTATAATCTCCATAAAGAGGCGTATCTTAGAATCTTCAAGCGCCTGGGCATCGATGTGATAGTGGCCGAAGCGGATTCAGGTATCATGGGCGGTGCCAGCTCTGCCGAGTTTCTATTGCCTATCGAGGCAGGAGAGGATGTTCTCATTCACTGTCTCTCTTGTCAGTACGCATCTAACCAGGAGAAAGCCGAGAGCCTCGTCAATGCCGTTGATGATGGCGAGTCTTTTGAAGAGCTGCTTAAATTCGCTACTCCGGGTGTGAAGACCATCCTCGAACTGGAAGCGTTTGAAGGAGGGGCGTCTGCCGATAGACAGATCAAAACCCTGGTATTGAGAGGTCGGAGCGGTTTATTCCTTGTACTTTTGCGGGGAGACTGTGAGCTGGATCTGGAGAGGCTGCGTCAATTCATGAATGACGAGTCCGTAGAAGCTGCCGATACGGAAGAGATCAAGGCGTTTCTGGGCGCTGAACCGGGCTCCCTTGGGGCTGTCGGGCTTAGCTCCTCGACTATGGTGCTGGCGGATCAAGCCCTTGCCGGCAGATTCAACATGGTGACCGGAGCCAATCAGGATGGTTTTCATTATCGGGGAGTCTCTCTCGACCGGGATATCAAGGTCAGCCGCTGGGCTTTTCTCAGAAAGGTTCGTGAAGGGGATGCCTGTGTCAACTGCGCGGATGCTCTCCGGGTCGAGAACGCGCTCGAACTAGGGCATATCTTCAAGCTGGGCTCATCCTATTCCGAAGCCCTGGGCGCCACCGTGCTAGATGAAAAAGGTAGTAAGACTGCTTTGGTCATGGGCAGTTATGGCATAGGGGTCGAGCGTGTCCTGGCCGCTTCGGTGGAGATAAGTCACGACGAAAAGGGCATAATCTGGCCTCTGGCGATTGCTCCTTATACTGTTCTCATCACCCCGGTCAATATGGACGACGAAGCCATTGCCGGAGCCGCCGAGGAGATCTATTCTCGTTTGAAAAGCTCTGGTTTCGATGTTCTGCTTGACGACAGGCCTCTGAGAGCTGGGGTAAAATTTAACGACGGGGATTTAATAGGGATTCCGATTAGAATAACCGTAGGCAAGAAAATCGCCAGCCAGGAGGTCGAGATTTTCGAACGTTCGACCAATAGCAGCACCCTGGTTTCGGTGGCAGAGCTGATAGAACAGCTCGAAGAGAGAATGGGGTTAGTGAGGTAAATCAATTGTCCAGCTTCATAGACCGCATACTGATGACAGGGCTTCTTGCCCTCTGTCTCTCCGGGGTATATCCGAAGCCGGTCCAGGCTGTAGAGGATGAGTACTTTCGCGGATGGAACATGGAGAGCCACGATCCCCGACGCACCGGTCGTTCGGTGGTCAACGGTCCTCGCGTCGGAAATCAGGTATGGGAGCATGTGGCCAATGACGGCTATGTGATCAACATGGAGCCGACAGCGACCCGGCGGGGAGTATTCTTCGGAACCTGGGGCGTGGTCCGGGGATTCGGAAAGCGAAAGCGTACCTGGGATAGATTCGACGGTAAGATATATGGTCTCGATATCCATAGCGGTAAGCCGCTCTGGCAGCCGCTCAAGCTTGACGAGACACGCTTTGCCTATCGCTATAAATCGAGACCCACATCAGAAAAAGATGCCGCCGCCGGGCCCGGATATCATCTGAGCGGTTATAGCGGAACGGTAGAGGGCACCGGTGCTTTTGATTCTGTCAACGGAAACATTTATTTCGGCCGAGGCGATGGGAAGCTGTATTCTGTAGATTCGAGCAAAGGAACTATCGTCTGGAGTTTCAAGACGCATGATCCGGTCAGACCGGATGATCCCGAAGGGGGCGGTCAGATCTTCGGCGGACCACTTGTCACCGAAGATGGTGCGATTATTTTCGCCACTTCCGCCGGGCCTCCGGAAAAGGATCGGGCTCCCAGTACGGTGCGTTGCGAGACCAACGCAGTCTATGCTCTGGATCGCAGCGGTAAGATGTTGTGGCGCTATCCTGCTACAGGCTCTCTCGGTAACCCGGTCACCGCCCCGGTGGCGCTATCTCCTGATGGTACCAGGGTTTACGCCGTCACCGCCTTGATAGACGAGCGCGAGGGCGGCGAAGTCATCGCCCTGGAGAGGGCTACTGGAAAGCTTATCTGGCGTTTGCATCACAGTAGATTCGGCGGTCAGGATATCGCCGTTGGTGCTAAGGGCACCATCTATGTCGCCGGCATGGCTCAACGCGGCATGCTTGGAGCCAGCTTCTTACCTGTCGCTTTTGCCGTGCAAGACAATGGTGAGAGCGGCAAAATGCTCTGGGGGCCGGTCATGGTCGACGGTGAACGCCCACGCAGTCATATAGCCTGTGGAGCGGCTATCTACGAGTCTGACGGTCGAGTTCGCGACCTCTATATCTCTACAGGTATTCTCAGCTATTCTAATAGTCCCGGTGGTGCCCTGCATCGTCTCAACCCGGTCAACGGTATGGTGACCAAAAGCTGGCATCCCAATGAAGCGCGACCCGCTTGTATTGGAGGTCTTACCGATGTCTCCCTCGACAATGAAGGCGTAATCTATGTAGGGGTGCGCGGTCAGAAAAAAGGTTTCACCGCCGCCGAGACCCGCGGGCGAGTCTATGCGTTGCGCTCGGAAGGGGAGCAGTTCAAAGTACTCTGGTCTTTTCAAGTGGACGGTAATATTGACAGGGCTTCTCCTGCTATCGGACCGGACGGTGGTCTTTATTTCGGCTCTAGTAGTCGATACACTCCGCCCCAGGTCTTCAGTACCTATATCAATGCCTTTTCTGTCGGTTCGGATCTTCCCGGAGCAGATCCGGTGCTTTATGGAGTCCGGGATACCGGTCGGTAAGTAGAAAGCGATATTAAGGTTATAATTATTCCGATTACTACCAGGTGGAGCTAAGTCGTGGACAATCCAGTTGTGAATATCGGAAGAAAGGTCTATGGACTCTTCATCTCCGCAGGGGACATACTTCAGCACTTCCTCTTGCTTGTCTTCAGGCTGCACTGGGGATTGCAGTTTATGCAAACCGGCTGGGGTAAGTTGCAGAACCATGAGAAGACGGTCAAATTCTTCAGTGGTCTGGGCATTCCATTTCCGGAGCTCAATGCCTGGATAGCAGGGTCGACAGAGTGTTTCGGCGGAGTGCTGCTTGCAATCGGTTTTGTTTCGCGCCCGGTGGCGACGCTTCTAACCTTCACCATGTGTGTCGCCTATCTGACAGTGGAAAAACATCTTGAAGCGGTGAAGAACATCTTCAAAGACGCCGATCCCTTTACCGAGGCTACCCCATTTCTTTTCATGGTCACAGCGCTTCTGGTGTTTTGTTTTGGACCGGGTAAAATCTCGGTGGATTATCTGCTTGGAAAGTATGTCTTCAACAAAGACAGTTAGTCGTTTACCTTAAAGCGTTAGACGACCTGGCGAATCGACTCGATCATTACCTGATTGACGCAGGCCGAGGGAGAAAGCCTGTGGAGCCAGCGCACTGTTTCCACGATGTCCGCTGTCTGGATCATCTCTTCGGAGGGCAGTCCGGACATGACCGCCATATCGGTATCGACCCATCCGGGGCATAGCACGGTCACTTTGACACCATCTTCAATGGCATCTCTATAAACCGCCTCGCTCAAGCCTACCAAGCCGAATTTAGAAGCGGCATAGCCTCCGGAGCGAGGTTTGGCTATCAATCCGGAACGGGATGATAGGTTAATCACAGTTCCCCGTTTCTGTTTTCGCATCACCGGCACCACCAACTTGAGCATCAGAAATGCCGCTTTGAGATTGATATCCAGCATTGCGCAAAACTCTTCATAACTTACATCCAGGGTGCCGCCGTGAAATATTCCGGCGTTGTTAAAGAGCAGGTCTATTCTGCCGAATTTCTCCACCACATCATTGACCATGGCTTCGACCGCGCTATTGTCGCGGATATCGAGGTCGTAGGTTTCGACCTTGATATCGCATCCGGTGCCGGCTGACTTTTCTAGCAGCTCCTGCTTTAATTCCTGGAGCCTATCTTTCGACCGTGCTGTAAGCGCCAGCGAGAATCCGTCCGTCGCCAGCCCTTCTGCTACTGCCCTGCCTATGCCTTTGCTCGCTCCGGTTATCAGTGCGACCTTCATCCCGGTTACCTCTATCTGTTTACTGTCTGGATCCTATATGCTCGAACGCTCGATTCAAAGACCTAGAGATAGCACAGTCGTGAGGCTAATTCAATCTCCGCTCGTTCAATAGAACAAGAGATTCGACGTAGCGCTTTCGTTTTTTCCGGCTCAGGCGAAAGCAAGAGGGAGGAGAGCAGGATGATCAGCAAGCTCACTATATAGAACAAATTGGACCTTGTCCGGCTCTCTCTTCTTGGTTTTGCAAAAGTTCTTCTAAACATGCTTAGTTCACCTCTCAGGAGATTAAGAGGTGAACTGATGCTGTTTCAGAAGTCCTTATTTCGGGCTTCCAATATCCACAAAAGTAATGTGCCCTTTTGAGATCGATTTGTTCCCGATTTGGTCCGGCTCTTAATACTTTGTAAGAAGCCCTCCTTTTGGGAGGGCTTCTTTCTTGCGGGGAGTCTCTGGCGACAAAGCCCAGCTTCCTTCCCGTATGGAGCTGGTCTCTAAAAGGAAGAGTCGATATGCTCTC
>CAZCBH010000054.1:0-31852 GCA_964496875.1 uncultured Candidatus Obscuribacterales bacterium
AAAATCAAAAAAAAGACCGAAGACCGGGGGTGAAGCGAAGCTCCTCCCCCGATCCTGGTCTCAAATGCCGTTTCCAGCTAGTGCCGGCACTGGAGCCGCCGACTAACAGTCAGCGAGCTCGTCTTCCGTCCAGAGCGACTCGGGGACCTCCTTACCGGTGCTCGCGTCTTTCAACGCGATGTGGTAAACAGGACCGCCCGACCACGGAGTGCATTGCACAAACTCGTCGTAGACCTTGCCGTCCGGCATGATGTACCGGTGCAGCTCGGCCACGGTGGGCTTGTAGACTCCTGCGATCGTGCCGATGATACGGATACGCGCCACGGGCACCTTGACCCAACGGGAATACTTGCGCTTCCTCCCGTCTTCGAAGATGTTGGTCCCGACCTGACGCGCCTTTTCGCGCTTGAGCACTTTCTTGGTGGCCCACTGATTGAGGCCTCGATACTGGTCCATACGCATGACAGTTCTCCTTTCGGTGAAGGTTGTTACAGGAAAAACCCTCTCCGGCGGGATTGCCGGACGAGGGTGAACGAAGCAGCTAGGTTGCTATTGTCCGGGGAGTCTCGAAAATCGAGATTCCGGGAAATAGTGGCGACCCTTGTTTCTGTCCTATCGTCTACTCGGGTCGACAGTTCTTACATAGAGGTCGGATGATTGGAGAGAGCTTTCTTAAGAAGGTTCCCGCCGAGTTCCGTTCATATGGCTGCTTGAGATTCTTGTCCGGATACAAACGATCACTTCTGTGGCTTGACCGTCGGCTACGATGGTGGCATTACCATTCTCTCGGGCATGTTTCCAGGGTCTTGAACTTGAAATTGAACTTACCGCGGAGATTCGGCAAGCGAACCATCAGGCGCTCTTCCGCTCAATGCACAAAGTGCACCGGACAGAGAAGGGGAGAGCGAAAAGCTGATGTTTCTATAAGTGGTTCCTGGAAAAGCAGAGACAGAGAAAAAGGTACTTGTAAAGTAGTGGTTTCTATGGGGTGATGGCAAGAGGTTGGTACGGTATATATTGGTTTGCCGCTGGTTTATCGCATGATTGCTGACAAACACATGGTTAGCGATGTTGGCGCAGCCATTTAATGAAATTCGGGCTAAATTAGGTCTATGGAGCTTTTCAGGCTTGCTTCTCTTTTTTCATCGCTGCCAATCTGTCGGCAATACTTCCCTGGGTCAGTTGCTGGTTGGTCTGAGCCGCCATCTTCTTCCACAATCCGGAAGCCGTTCCCACATTAGAACAGAGATTGTCAGCTTCCTCCGACCGGTTGGTCTGGTAGAGCAATGCGGCGTAGTTTTCCATTAATAGAGCCACTTCAGAATGGTTATAGCCCAGTACCTTTTGCTTGATGTTGAGCGCTCGTTTGTAGAGGAGCTCGGCTTTGTCATAGTTTCCCTGACCGTGATAAATGAGGGCCAGGTAGGAGGCGATCATAGCCAGACCCAGGTGCTCTCGTCCGAATACCTGTTCATAGATGGACATGATGCGCTCTGATAGCGGTTGTCCATCGGCAAACCTGCCCATCGAGTAATAGAGTTCGGCAAGGTTGTTGAGGGTGTTGGCGAGTTCTATGTGATCGCTTCCCAGGACTCTCTCCTTCAGCTCTATGCAATAAACCAGCACCGGTACGGCTTGCTCCCCTTTATCGCCTTTGCAAAGGGTATCAGCCAGTCGGTCCAGGGTTAGAGCCACCCTGGGATCATGGTCAGCCATGGAATCTAAAGCTTCCAGCGCCTTAAGCCAGCTATCGGTGGCGCTCTGAAAGTCTCCACGTCCTACGGCGTGGTTGGCGTCAAGTTTGAGATTCTCCCAGTTCGCTTCCAATTGTCGTTCTGCCCGGCATCTGAATTAGTAAGGTGTTATTCAGAAGGTTCCCGTTCTTCAGTCATTATAATCATGATTCTGAGACATCAGGAAACATCATAATGGAATTGATGCCGGGGCAAGATCCTATGCTCTGATGCTATCCTTATTTCCTTCTCCAGTTTAATTTCCGGTCGATCTTCCAGATGCATATCTTTCACGTCATCACCCTGTTTCCGCAGTTGATCAGCAGCTACTGCCAGACAAGCATTGTAGGCAGAGGACAGAAAGCTGGAAAGATAGAGGTGAGAACCTACAATCCAAGGGACTTTTGTACCGATAACTATAGAAGGGTGGATGATACTCCTTATGGTGGCGGTGCCGGAATGGTCCTCAAGCCGGAGCCTTTTTACAAGACTTTCGAGGCGATTGAGCGCAGACGGCAGGATTCGCCGGTTATCATCATGACCCCCCAGGGGGTTCCTTTTAAGCATAAATTCGCCCAGGAACTGGCCCACGAAGATGAGTTGACTATATTCTGCGGTCACTATGAAGGTTTCGACGAGAGAATCCGCAAACTTGCCTCTGAGGAATATTCCATAGGAGATTATGTCCTCACCGGAGGCGAGTTGCCTGCCCTGGTGATTATTGATGCGGTATCCAGGCTGGTGCCGGGAGTGGTGGGCAAGAACGCTTCGGTGGTGGATGAGTCTTTCGCCGATGGTTTACTGGAAGGTCCGCAATACACAAAACCTGCCGAATTTCGAGGCATGGAGGTGCCCGAGGTGATTCGCTCCGGGGATCATAAAGAGATCGCTCGTTGGCGGCGTCAGGAGGCTTTGCGAAGAACCGCCCAGAGACGTCCGGATCTGATCGCTTCGCTCGACCTGAGCGAAGAAGATAGGAAGTTTCTTGCTGATATATAGATAGAAGTAGCGCGTAAGCCGGGTTCTGTTCTAGACCGTCATCTCTCTGGGAGTACGGTTACCCGTACCCTCTAGCAGCATTGGCATCTCGGGGCGGCGGGCCACCGCTTGTTCGAGATATACCGTAGCCTTGCACCTTCAGCGGGGTTTACCTAGCCAAGACCTCTCGATCTTGCTGGTGACGCTCTTACCGCACCGTTGCACCCTTACCAGGAACGAGCCTGGCGGTCATCATTTCTGTGGCACTATCCTCACGCTCACGCGCACTGGGAGTTACCCAGCAACCAGCCCTATGGTGCCCGGACTTTCCTCATCTACCGAGGTAGACGCGACGGTCTGCGCTACTTCCACCTAGATTATAGAGCAGGTGGGCTAGCGCAGGTAATACGAGCATCTCATCTTCGCAATCGCTTTGTTTAATAGAGATATTGGCGGCTGAGGAGGCTTCTTCCTGGGACAATAGCGTGGCTTCGCTAGCTTTTCCGGGACGGAGGAAATGCTTCAAATCCTTAAATTCAGTGGGTTTTGCTTGCTTTGGATATTGCCCATCGTTAAGGTAAAGTTACACCTTTACATCCTTTTCGAACCGGCAGAAAAAACAGGCTAAATAACCCGTAGTTATTGAACCATAGCAACCTCGAGTCACCAATCGGTGCACCCGGGGTGGTTTGTCGTTTGCGTAAAAGGCTGAGGGTGCATTGTTAACCGCTCGATTAGCTTCGAGCACAAACCTATATCGTCATGAAAGGAAAAACAAAAAGAATGAACAAGAAGATGTTTACACTCGACCACAAACTGGCAGCCGGAGAAGAGCTGAGCGAATTCGAAAAGATGATGCTCGCCTCGGAGTTTCCCACTCCGCCTGTCCGCAACGCCATCGTGGAGGGTGTCGTAGTAAACAAGTCCAAGAACGGCTACATCGTCGACATCGGTCAGAAGTGCGACGCAGAGGTCAGTTTCAAGGAATGTTCCGAAGACCTGGACAACGGTAGCACCCACACCTTCCTCGTATTCTCCGAACCCGATGAAGATGGCGGCGTCATGCTCTCCTACGACCGGGCTCACAACTGGATCGGATTGATTGATCTCGTCCATTCCGGTGAAACAGCCCAGGCGAAGGTCTATGCCATTCAGCACAGCCGCGGCGGTCGCGTCTCTGGCGTGAAAGCGGTTATCTCCGGAGTGCGGGCTTTCATCCCGCGGTCCGAGATGCTCTATCGCGGCAACCTGGAAGAACTGCTCCAGACCGAGATTCCGGTCAAGGTTCTGGAAGCCGACCCGGTCAAAGGTCGCTTCGGCCAGCTCATCCTGAGCCAGCGTCGTGCTACCGAAACGCGTCAAGACGAGCAGCTCGCTTCGATCAAAACCGGTGACATCCTCAAGGGGGTAGTCTCTCGTTTGATCCAGCCCGGTGCCCTGGTGGATCTGGGTGGTGATGTGACCGGCTTGATTCATCGTACCGAACTCTCCGGCAATCGTCATGTCGAGCCTGCCGACGTGGTTAAGGTCGGTGACGAGGTCGAGGTCAAGGTGCTCAACGTCAATATGGACAAGCGCCAGGTCTCCCTCAGTCGTCGTGCCGTGCTGCAGCAGTCCTTCTTCGAGACCGTCCGGGACGGTGATATCCTCGAAGGCGTGGTGGCAAGGTTCCAGGACTATGGTGCCTTCGTGACCGTGGGTGGCTGTGTCGACGGACTGCTTCACACTTCGGAGCTTATCTCGGTCGGCTCTGTCTGCGAGACCTTCAAGGTCGGCGAGAAGATTCGGGTGCGCGTCAAGACCGTGGACGCGGAACGTCAGCGGCTTGCCCTGACACGCAAAGGCACTGATAAAGGCAATTCCGAAAAAGTCGCCTGATTCAGGAAAGGTCCCTCTAATTCAGGAGAAGCTTGAATGCTTTGCTTGAAGTCGAAAGCTGTCGCTGCTCTTAGCGGTGGCAGCTTTCTTTTTGGCGGGATACAACTATAGACAATAATAGAAACCCGGCCTGACTTCCTTTGTGATTGGTGTAGGCACTGTAAAAGGGCTCTCCGTAATGGATGTCTTTATTGCAAAGGGTTGTAAAGGGGATCTTTTTACACATAGTAATAGGTCCTTTTTACTCCCCGATGTTAGAAGTAAACATACTCTCTTCTATTCGTTCTGTTTGGCAAATAGTCTCTAAAGCTACATCTATTCGGCTTTTCTTGCGCAATCACTTCTGACTTCGGTCAGTTGTGACGCCAGGCAGAATTGAATCAGTGAAACAAACGCAGCAGCCGGAGCCTTTTCTAGTATAGCTTTCTGTGTCGCTCCTGACTGGTCTGCGGCCGCGTTCGTCTGAGAAGACGATTGAGCCGACGGTAAGAAATCGGCAAATGAACCCTGAACGAAATCAAAACGGGAATTTTGAAATGGCAACTCTCTTCAAGATCGTCGCATGCGCCATCGGTGCCATCGTCGGATTCGTTCTGCTCGCAGCCTCCCGTGGCATGCTTGCGCCCGTCTACGAGCAAGGCGGATCTCTTCTTGCGGTCCCCATCATCTTCGGTATCGTCGGCCTGGCCATCGGTACCGTGCTCAACGCTTTCGAGAAAGACACGGGTCCCGCCGGCATCATCAAGGTCAACTTGATCGGCTTCCTCTTCCTCAGCCTCATGGCCGGAATTCTCACCTTCGCCATGTATGCGATTCCGGTGATGAATCCTGACCGGGTTGTCTCGCCGCCCACCCTGACCTGGATCGATGCGCTCTACTTCGCGCGTGCCATCCTCTTCATCGCCATCCCGGCCAGCACAGGCTACTATCTCGTCGGCCGACTCGTCGGTGGCTCTACCGCATCGGAATAAGGAGATCTTCAAGATGCATCAACTCGAGTTCGTCGTCGACCTTCTGTTCTGGAGCGGTCTCAGCGCCTATGTCGGCATCATCGTCGGCCAGCTTCTGCCCAGCCGGCTCGCCAGCCTCAAGGTTGCCACCTGGATCTTTCTGGCTGCCTGGGCTGTGATCGTCACCACCGCGGTCGCCATGGTTCTGCTCGCCACTTTCGTCGGCGACCCGAATCAATACGTTCCCGCCTGGCTGGTGGTCGGCGCCATGGTCTCGTACCTGTTCGCCGCCGGCATCACCCGCGGTATCGATATCCGCGCTGCCGGACACTGGCGCTGGTTCCACAGCACCCCGGTGCTGAAGAGCTAACCAGCGGTTCAAGCCGCCTTGCCTGAGATGATTGTGGAACCATGGAACTCCTTGCTTCAGGGCGAGGAGTTCTATGGTTCTATTTTTTTTGTTTTTCAAAAACTATAAACGATAGTATTAATGCGAGCCATTGTATGTGGTGTTGATATTGTAGATTCAGAAGGGTTTTTGATGGATGCGCAGGGGCTTGACAGCGGGTTTTCAATGGCTAGCACAAGCCTCGCCAATAAGAACCTGCTCCGGCTGCATGAGTATTCGCCTTTCTCTAAAACTTTTCATCGACTTCGTCTTGAAGAGTTACAGGCTCAAGACAGTATTTTTAAAGAACAACTTTTATTCTTTCAAAGAGCATTTTCTCTTTCTACCCAAAGTCTTTATCCAGCAAGAGTGTCCTTTCCTACCGGTCGTTATCTACGACAGGTAATGGAGGCAGATCTTAATCTGGAGTTCAAATAATGAGACCGAGAACCATAATCTTGGCTTTGCTTGCCTTTGTCGCCGTGCTCTTTATCGCGGTGAATATCGATTTTGAAAGCCCGAAGAGCTATTCTCCGGGATTTCCGGAAAAGCTCAACACCCGCATCGAGCTTCGCAAGTCCGA
The DNA here is from genome assembly GCA_964496875.1 of uncultured Candidatus Obscuribacterales bacterium. GTDB lineage: Bacteria > Cyanobacteriota > Vampirovibrionia > Obscuribacterales > Obscuribacteraceae > RI-106. The sequence goes on from CAZCBH010000054.1 coordinate 6,511, forward strand.
AGACTCTATTCAGTATCGTTTCATAGAGTATTCCGACGATGGTGAGAGGCTGGTACAGATTCGTACCGAATTTCGGGACGGGCTGACAGTCTACGACTACTTTCGCGGCGACGGTACTCTTCGTGAAGAGACCGAGTATTATCCATCAGATGATGCCGATTCGCTTGATCTTGCCAATCGTGTTTTGAAGCGGGTCTCTGCTTTCGACGCCACCGGCAAGAAAATCATCGAGAGCCGCACATATCGCCTAAATGGTGCCCTTGAGATTCTGACTCGTTTGCGCGCGGATCAGAGCTGGGAGAGCGAAAAGTTTTCCGAGGACGGCAATGTTCTTCTGGTGCGTCAGGTCGTGAACAAGTACGGTCTTCTTTCTGTTCGGGAGGACTTCCGTGAAGATGGGACTCTTGCCCGGGTGGTCAAAGAGAAGAGTCGCCAGGAAACGCTGATTGTCACTTATCGCGAAGACGGATTCACCCCAGAGTCCATGACCACTCGCAAGAGCAGTGGCAGCTATGGCTATGGCTACACTTCCTACTACCAGGAGGTGGAATATGTCCTCTACCACGACAACGGCATCGCGGTGAGGATGAAGGTCGAATATCCCTGGTCTTCGATGACCCGGGTTTCTTATTACGGACCTACCGGTAATCTTCTCGAGATGCGAGAGTACTCGGAGTATGGCCGCTTCGAGCTGGAAGCCTACTGGCCAAACGGTGAGAAAAAGTTCGAACAGGTCTGGAAGGGACCTGGTTATCGAGCTGATCGGACAGATATCTCTCAATTCAAATTGGATGAGACCACCGAATACGGTATCGATGGCATCAAAACCAGAGAGGTCACCTACTGGGACAACGGCAACGCGAAAGAGGTCCGGGAGTTCGACGGCAAGAATGCGTCGAGTGGGATGATGCGCAAGTATCGGGAGGACGGAACCCTCGAGTCCGAGCAAGAGCAGATTGATTCTTTCGAGTACGGTGAAGAGAAGAAATTCGAAGCCGAAGAGGACATCAAAGCGAATCTTCCAGAAGAGATTCGCCAGGTGGAAGATAGAGCCAAGCCACCTGCTAAGTCTGACCTGCCGTCTTACGACCGCAAGGAAGATATCTGAGTTTGATTGAGCTGATTTGATTTCGAAAACACCGGAGCAAGTTCTGCTTCTTCGGTGTTTTTTTTGTTCTTGTTTAATACTATGTAATACAGTAAAACAGGGATGCATTTGCGAAGAGCATGCTCTAAACTGTTTTGGGTACCATTCGTTGCGGTATTTTCTCTAATGAACGGAAAACTGTTATTCATCACTTTTGTTGCAGCCCTTGGTGGATTCCTCTTCGGATTCGACACAGCTGTAATATCCGGAACCGACCCCTTCGTGGTTCCATACTTTGGGCTTACGGACAATCAATGGGGTTTTACTGTGGCCAGCGCTCTTCTGGGAACGATCGTGGGCTCAATTTCGGCCGGGTTGCCTGCCGATAAATTAGGCCGCCGCAACAGTCTTTTCATCGCCGCAGTGCTTTATTTGATCTCGGCCCTGGGTTGTGCCCTGGCGCCGACCTGGGCGATTCTGGTCGCTTCTCGATTTGTGGGAGGCATTGGGGTAGGTTTGGCTTCAGTGCTTTCGCCCATGTATATCGCCGAGGTCTCTCCATCGCGATTGCGAGGGAGGCTGGTGGCACTTGCTCAGTTAAATATCGTTATCGGCATAGTAGTCGCCTATTTTTCCAACGACTCTCTGATTTCGATGGAGAATAACTGGCGCTATATGTTCGGGGTGGAGGCCATACCGGCGACCTTGTTTTTTGTTCTACTGTTCTTTGTTCCGCGCAGCCCGAGATGGCTTGTTTCGCGCGAAAGAATCGAGGAAGCCGGTATAGTACTGAACAGTATCTATTCAGATCCGGAACAGGCTCAGAAAGTCTTGAGCGAGATCAAAGGCTCGCTCCAGTCTGCCAGTAAAGCTCATTTCAAGCTGCTTTTCTCGGCGCACTATCGATATGTGACACTATTGGTGGTGTTATTTGCCTCTTTCAATCAATTGACCGGTATCAATGTTTTTATCTACTATGCGCCGAGAATCTTCGAATTGACCGGGCTTTCGGCAAAAGAAGCAATCTGGCAGACTTTTCTTTCCGTGGGGGTTACCAATCTCATATTTACAGTGCTGGCGATGTTCGCCATCGATAGATTCGGGCGCAAAATGCTTATGTACACAGGCACTGTTGGCTTGATAGCTTCGCTCAGCCTGATGTCCTACGCTTACTTCAGCCAGAGCTTCGACAAATATTCGGTGATGTTCTATCTGATCGGCTTCATCGCCTCATTCGCATTTTCCCAGGGGGCTGTCTGCTGGGTCTTTATGGCAGAAGTCTTTCCCAATCAGCTTCGCAATCATGGTCAATCTCTGGGTGCGTTCACTCACTGGACTTTCAACTTTGGCATCTCTCTTGTCTTTCCAGGGTTGGTTACGACTCTGGGCGGCGGCACGGTCTTTGCTTTTTTTGCTTTGATGATGGTGCTTCAGTTTTTCTATGTCTGGAAGATGATGCCGGAGACCCGGGGCAAGTCTCTGGAAGCTCTGCAAAAGGACCTGGTCGGCGTCTAGCTAAGGGATACTTTTGTGCTTTTGTATAACTATAAAGATTAATAGAGTAAGATTCAATAAAAACGGAGGCAAGTTCCTATCGAACTTGCCTCCGATATCAAACATTTCAACCCAACAGGCGGAAATTGGACAGAGTCCAACTTCTACCAGTTGGATCAGCAGGATTTTAGGCTGCTTCGGCCATGGGCTCGAAGTTGAAATCGCCGTCTTTCATATTGACCTGGATGCGGTCGCCGGACTTGACCTTGTCGCCGAGAATCGCGTTGGTGAGCGGGTCTTCCAGATTGCGCTGGATGGCACGCCGCAGCTCGCGAGCCCCGAACTCTTTGCTGAAGCCGAGGGTGACCAGCATCTCTTTCGCTTCCCTCTCAACCGTCAGCGCGATGTCGAGGTCGGAGAGCCGGCCCAGTGCTTCGGCGATGCGCAGGTCGAGAATCTCGAAGATCTGGCGCCGGGTCAGGTGGTCGAAGACCAGGATGTCGTCCAGTCGGTTCAAGAACTCGATTTTGAACAGCGCCGTCAAGCGTTTGACCACGTTGATGTCCGGATTGCCTGTCAGCTCATCGGCGAACGCGTTCGAGGTCATGATGATGATCACGTTGCGGAAGTCCACCGTCCTGCCCTGGCCGTCCGTCAGTCTACCGTAGTCCAAGATTTGCAGGAGGGCGTCGAAGACGTCCGGGTGAGCTTTCTCGATCTCGTCGAAGAGCACCACCGCATACGGTTGCTTCTGCACCGCTTCGGTGAGCTGACCGCCCTGGTCGTAACCGACATAACCCGGCGGGGCGCCGAAGAGTCTCGAGACCGAGTGCTTCTCCATGTACTCCGACATGTCGAGGCGGATCATATCCTTGGTCTCGTCGAACAGCTCGCTATGCAGAGTGCGGCAGAGCTCCGTCTTTCCGACCCCGGTGGGACCGAGGAAAAGGAAGGAGCCGATGGGACGATTGGGGTCCCGCAGACCGACTCTGCTGCGGCGGACAGCCTGAGCCACAGCCTTGATGGCGTGGTGTTGACCGATAACCTTACCGTGCAACGCGTCTTCCAGCTTAAGCAGCTTGGCTTTCTCGTCCTCGGTGAGAGAGTCGGCAGGAATACCGGTGGCTTCGCTGAGAATCTCGGCGATGTGCTCCAGGGTGACCCGGGGCTTGCTCTGATTCTCTTCGTCCTGGGGCATGGCGGTGAAGATCTCCAGGGAGACCTTGCTGCACGCTTCATCCACCAGGTCGATAGACTTGTCCGGCTGGAAACGTCCGGTCACGTACCGGTCCGAGAGCACCACCGCTTGCACTATCGCTTCGTCGTCGATTTCGACACCGTGATGCTCCTCGAAAGAGAGGCGCACCCCGCGAAGAATTTCGATGGTGTCCTCTTTGGACGGCGGCTCGACATCTACTTTCTGGAAGCGGCGGCTGAGGGCGCGGTCCTTTTCGACGTGCTTACGATACTCCTCGATGGTGGTGGCGCCGATGGCGCACAGCTCACCGCGAGAGAGCGCCGGCTTCAGGATGTTGGCTGCATCGAGACCGCCGGCGGGACCGCCAGCTCCGATCATCGTGTGCAGCTCATCGAAGAAGACGATGATGTTTCCGGCCACCTGAAGCTCTTTGACGATGGACTCCAGACGTTGCTCGAATTCACCGCGACCGCCGGCTCCGGCGATAAGGGTGCCGAGCTGGATCTGAATCACTTTGCGCCCGCGCAGACGCTTGGGCACATCGTCGTTGGCGAATTTGATGGCGATACCCTCTACGATGGCGGTCTTGCCGACACCGGGTTCGCCCACCAGAACCGGGTTGTTCTTGGTCTTGCGACCGATGATCCGGACCGCGCGGCGAATCTCGCCGGTGCGGCCGATGATTGGACCGAGCTTGCCTTCCTTGGCCAGGGCGGTAAGGTCGCGTCCGAATTTGTCGATGGTGGGAGTCTTGCTCTCCTTCTTCTTCTTGGCGCGCAGCCCCATCCAGTCTTTGTTCTGGGCAGGGACCCCTCCCTCTTCGTCCTCATCGAGGCTTTCACCACGAGCTTCGGCCATGAGTTTTTTGACATGGGCGAAGAGTTTGGCGGTAAGCTCCTCGATCATCTTGCGATTGAGCTTGGCGATTTCGAGAGCGGCAATCAAGTTGTGATCTGCTTCGGTGAGCAGGGTCAGGTAGAGGGCTTCTACCGACATGGACTCGAAGCCGACTTCCTGGCAGTACCTGGCAGTGAGCTCGAAGCGCTGGGCGAGAGACTCGGTGAAGTGCGACTTCACATTCGGTACCACCTTCTCGAGGCTCAAAAGCTTGTCTTTACCTTCGTACTGTCCGGCGTACCACTGGAGCTGAGCCCGATCCACCCGAAGTTCCTTCAGCAGGGTGGCGGTGAAGGAGTTACCCTCCTCGATGATTGCGAGGGTGAGAATCGTGCTGTCGATGCGGCGCCACCCCAGCGTGCTGGAGATTTTGTCGCCGATAGCGAAGACTTTTGTCAGTTGATCATTTACAGGCAGCATGGCTATCTTTCCGCTCTTGTTAGAGTTCGAAATTGTAGCCCGTTCCTCTCAGACGCCGGGGCGTCATTCGAAGGACCGGGTGATGATGAAAGGAGCACGCATGCCGAAGATGATCTCGTGATCGACCTTGTCTTCTGCCTGCTTCGAATTGATGGCGTGCCAGCGAATCATCTGCCAGACCGCCAGACCGGAGAGATACTCCGCCGTCGGTCCGACCGAGATCGAGGTGCCGCAAGCGGAGACCTCGGTGACCACGTCATCGTAGAGGGTGCCTTCCCAGCCTTTGACCTGCTTGGGACGCTTGGGTTCAATCGTATAGACCCGCCCTTCGTCGGCACCCATGCGGGTTTCGATCATCAGGCGGGTGCGAGTCTTGTAGCGCAGCCCCTTCTGCCAGATCTCTTTGCGGGAGGCCATGGTGTCGGTGAGCAGAAAGACGACGTCTCCAAGCTCCTGGCTGCCATCCACCTTCTCCGGGCGGATCTCGATCTTGGTGCCGGTCTGTTTGCGGACCAGCTCCTGCAGGGCTTCGACCTTGAGCTTGCCGATGTCCTCCAGAGAATAAGCCTGGTTGGCGATGTTATGGGCTTCGACATGGTCGAAGTCCCACACGCGAATCTTGAGCAAGCCGAGCTTGGCCAGGGAGAGAACGATGCGGGAGCCCGAGGCACCGGCGCCGATCACATCAATCGTCTTGGAGTCGAAAGCATCCGGAGAGAAAACCTCCACATGCCTGTTGATGTCGAGTGTCGTCATCTAGTGAATCCTCGATTTCAGGTTGAAGAGATGATCACTTCGATCCGGACTTGTCGGCAGGATCTTCGGGACCGGTGGAAGCTGCAGCATCATTCGAAGGGGTCGAAGCGGGGGCATCTGCCTTCTTGTCCGGCTTGTCGTCATCGCCTGTGCCGAAAAGCGTATCCCAAAGTGAGAAGAACTTGCGCTCCTTCACTTTTAGTTCGAACTCGGCTTTGACTTCGGCTCGCAGAGCATCGTCGATGACCAGCTCTTCGGGCGTCTTCTTCTCCGGCTCCACCTCGACCAGGGCATAGTTGTCGCGCCAACCCCAGAGTCTCTCATGAGCCTCTTTGTCCTCGCCTTCTTTGGGCTCGGGCTTGGGGACCTTTTTCCAGCGCTTTCTCGTGCCGCCGAAAAGACTGGGGCGTTCGTACTCGAGCAGGGTATTGCCGGTTGCCGGATCGACCACGAACCAGTCCACGTCATTGATGCGTAGACCCTGTTCGTAGAGGAAGATGCAGAACTCGGCGCGTCCTTTCTTGTTGAAGATACCCCGGACGTACCAGGGCAGACCTTCTTCATAGAAGCGCTTCATGGTGCTCTCGTCGGTGCCCGACGGAGACGTGCCCATGCGAACATGGGAATGACCCCAGAATCGCAGTCGATTGACCTCTTCGAAGCCGGGTTCGCCCTTTTTGAGCAGATCTTCTACCAGCTTGGCTTGACCTTCTGCCGAGAGTTCGGTCTCGGTGGCGGTCACCTCCTGCTCGAGCAGGTAGGTATGGTCGATCAGAAAGTCGCCGCTTCTGGTCATAACGACGGTACCGAGCCAGCCCACTTCTTTTTCGGCCAGCTCGACATAGAGGCACATGCGCTTGTAGGCATTCGGTGTGATCAATACCCTGGGGGCGCGGCGGTTTCCGAAGAAGACCACCTCTTTGTCGCCGGTATGGGGCGTAAGTTCGCGATCCGGATCCGGCGGGCGGACATAGGTCGGTTTGCGGGGCTCTTCACGCAAGAACCATGGTTTTTGTTCTTCGCCGGCTCCGTCTGTCTGTTGCTTGTCTCCAAGCCAGGGAGAGCGGTCGTCGCCGCCGAGTTCGGCAGCTTCGGGTTTCGCCGGCGTCTTTTCGCCGGTGTCGCCTTTTCTCTTGGCGTCGGCGAGCCAGGCATCGAAGTGCTCTCCGCTCTTACCTTCGGCTTCGGCGGCTGCAGGATCTTTCCTGCCTTTTGATTTGTCGGTCATGATGCTCGGGACTCCTTTTTATCCGGATCAGTCGGATCGGCCGGGCGGTGCCGGGGCCAGTTCTCCAGCTTCTTATCGAGTTCGTTCTGCGCGTCTGCGGATTCGACGAATTCGATCGCCATCTGGACTACAGGGGCGATTTCGAAGTTTGCGATCAGGCTGGCGAAAATCTCTTTCAGCTCGGTGGCGCAGGCGGTGCCATCAGCATAGATGCGCGGTGCATGCATGCCCTGGCGGACGCCATCGATGCGCTGGGTTTTGTTGAACCACTGCACTGTCTCATGGCTGCCGTCCAGATGGACTACAATCAGGAATTCCCCGATATCGTGGAGCTTCCCGGTTCTCGGATTGGTCGCCTGCAACATCTGGGTGTGTACCAGAATGCAGCCGTCGCTTATCTGAACGCGGGTGACTTTGTCGATAGAGGTGATCGCGAGGAACTCTGCCTCCAATTGTTCCCTGGTCAGCTCTGTAGACTGAAGGAACTCCCGACGGGAAGCCAGGACGGATGCCTGGATTTTGATCGGGACCTCTTTGCGAATAGAGCTGATGTATTGTCTTGCGCCATTGGCCAGACCGGCGAAACGCTGCATGGTAGCGGCGATGTAGTTCTGCCGGGAAACCTGACGTTCCGAGGCTTTCGAGCGAGCGAAATATTGCAGCTTCTCTTCCTCCGATAAAGCCGAGAACTTCATCGCTTCCTCGAGGATGCGCCGGAAGATCTTGAGCTGGGCTTTGCTGCCCTTCGTAAACAGGTTATGGTGAATGTAGAGGTGGTCATCCTGATAGAACTCCGCTACGGCGTAGCCGGAATCTTCGATGACATAACCGTCTCCGCTGGGGAGATAAGCCCATTTGTCGCAGTTGACTTCGTGACCCCAGAGCTTCTCCGGGGGATGGGTACTGGTGCTGCTGCGCAGCGAGCTCCAGATGTAGATGTGGAAGTAGGCGTCGTCCACGGGGCCGTAGTTCTTACCGTTGGGAAAATGCACTTGCACATCGACTTCACGGTGGGGTACGACCACTTCCAGAATCGCCCCTTTTACCTTCTCAGCCAGGTCCGGCGCCAGATAATCATCGAGACCGTAGACCATGCAGACGCCTTTCTGGCGGATAGAGACCACTTCGATCTCCTCGTACTGCGAAGGCGAGACCGATTCGATGCGGCAGTCCAGCACGGCAAGAGCGCGTTTGAACTGCTCTTTGTCTATCAGAAAAGACTGGGTGGAGGCGTCGAATTCCACCAGCCCTATTGAAGCGTTCATCAGGACTTCCTGTTGCTCCAGGTTCAGCCCATGAACAAGATAGTTAGCCATGAGCGTCCTCCTTAGACTTGCCGCCGGAGCGGTCCCGAGGCGGATTGATCGCGACGGGCCAGTTGCCCAGGTGCTTGCCCCAGGAATCCTCTATGTTTACCGACTCTACAAAGGCAATAGCCATCATGGCGGCGGTGGCGAAGTCGCGATCGGCGATCAACTTGGGAAACAGTTCGGCGGTGTTGCCGAAGCAAGCGTTGCCTTCGCCGTTGACGTGGGGGGCGTGCATGACGCCGGCGCCGCCGTCAATCAGTCGAGTGCGGTTTTTCCATTGCAGTGAATTATTGCCGGGGAAGATGTGAATATCGAAAGCACCGATCTCGTGATACTGACCGGAGCGCGGATGCTGGCAGTAAAGAGTCTTCGTGGTGACCACAATCGAGCGTCCATCGACTTTGACGTCGATGACCTTCTCTAGATTGAGGAGAGCGTCGAACTCTTTGCCTGCCTCCACATCGGTATTCGATTCGATATGGAACATCTCTTTTTCCTGGGCGGTGGCCCGGGCAAGCAGGCTGGCAAGCTCTTGCTGAGCCGAGGCAGAATCGGTTTGCGGCAGTTCGCGTTTTGCTAGAGCCAGGCACTGGTCGGCAAAACACGCAGCCTTGGCCTCGTCACCGCTTTTCTCCAGGCTGAGGAGGGTTTGGACTCGCTTCAGAATCTGAATCAAATAGCGAGCTTCTCCGAGGGTTCCGTTGCGCACCGCAGTTTCGTAGAGGTAGAGATTGTCTTCTTGCAGCTCGCCGATGGCGTTGCTGCTATCGTCGAAGAGCAAGTCTCCCGAGCCACTGGGGCTGCCTACCGATTCTTCGTGGACTTTCAGCGCTTCTCCACCCACAGGCGCGCGCGATGGAGTGACCATGTTCGTTTCTCGCGGCCAGGCTCCCATGTGGATGTGGAAGCCACCGCTGCGAAGAGGCGGGCAGACGGCACCATCCCTGGCGTGCACGGTTATCTGTTTGCGCACGGTCGGGGTTAGAATGGCGGTGATCATGGTGTCGAGGATTTGAGCCTGACGCTCTCCGAACTTGTCCAGGTTGACGCGGTGCTCCCTGGTATATCCATCGTTGATGGCGTTTTCCTCTGCCATGACGATGAGGTTTTCGGTCAACTTGAGCTCTTCAGCGGCCTCTTCCAGGAGGGTGCGGAAGGTGCTCTGATTGTTGAAGCCCTCGTAAAGATAGAGAGCATCCGGGGTGAGGCAGCCGATCTCGCGGTTGTTCGAGCCGGCGGCGTAGAGCGGCACAGTCCATTTGGGACCGCGGTTGTGGTAGTAGTGGAGCTGCTCGCGGTGGGTGATGGTGTCGAAACGGAGCTCGAAGCTGGGACCGTCTGGCTTGAAGGTCCTGCGCTTGGCGCCGCTTATGTGCACTTCTTTCTCAAGCACCGGTACGAGGATTTCGTTCACCAGTCGGCGGACGATCTCTTTGTGTATCGGCAGGCGTCCCTTGATGCGAGCGCGGGGACCCTTGAAGCGAAAAGTCTCGTACAGGAAATAGCTCACGATGCTGATTGCGATCAGCCCGCCCAGAGCGTATAAACCGTTTGTTATCGTAAAGAATTCAGCTATTTCAGCCATATTTCACTCCTGGATGAAGAAGAAGGACCCGCGAGGTACACAGATTGCCGTGCATGCGGGTCCTTCTCGTCAATTAGAATTCAGTTCGTGAAAAGCCTGGCTCAGCTGTGGTTGCCCCGGACCGGACGGACGAGAAGGATGGTCTGGTCGGAGGTGATCGGGGTGTCGAGGGAGGCGATATCGCCGCCGACACGAATCTCGCGGTTGGCCGCATCGAAACCGGCCTGGTTCAGGACGTCGGCGACGGTCCACTGACGGGTGGCGTCGAGCAGGACTTTCGTCATGTTGCCCGGAGGTCCGACGTTGACCGAGTACTGCTGCGGAGCGGCACCGGTGGTGGTGGTGGTCTCGGTGGTGGCCGGGGTGAGGTCGTGCTGGTTTGCGGTGGTCATAATACTTACCTTTTCAGAGTGTATGTTCACGTTGAGATCTCCTGACCGGGCAGGTCCAGGCCAGGAGGGTTGAATTCCCCGGTTTCTCGTCCCTTTATGGCGCTGCGTCGCATTCGCTTCGGCCGACCATTAGTGAAAGACTATTGGCACCTGCGCCAGACCACGCATCGCTATTGATGTTTAATCGAGTTTCGATTGCGGTGGTCTGACAGGTTGTCTGGTCTGTTCGCTTGGGGGAGGGGGGTTGGGGGAACGGAACTAGTAGACTCGATATAACTTATCGATCTCAATAAGAACAGTTTCTTGGAGATTCAAGTAAACTAGCGAGCTTAGTTCACTGTTCAGAAACTTATTTTCAACATAGATTTCCCAGGAAAAGATTGTTCGAGAAGCTGAAGATAAGGCGTCTTCCAAAAGATGTAGAAAATGTGAAGGTTTTGTTTTTGTTGAATTATCTGGTGCTTGTTTCCAGTTTTTACATTGTTGCAGAACCCTCACAAATAGTTGTTTACATGTCAAGTGGTTGTGCCTTCTGAATCGACACAGTTCGCGCTAGAGGTCATGAAGTGTTCTCTGGTTGAACAAACGACACCATTAATAGTGGCGCCGATAGAAAATACAATGTGGTGTCTTATATGGTGCAGATTGGTATATTGTTAATCTGTGTGATTCCGGTTCTGGATATCTGGCAATATCCAAGTATGACACTGTGCCAGCCTTTTGTAGGACCCGTTTTTAGATATTGCCTCTTCGATTTGTTCATATTTCACGAATTCTTTTGGATGCGGAGATAAGCATCTGATAGTGTAAGAATGATTTTCTTGTTAACCTGTAATGCTCTGTATACCTAACATCTAGCCCCGTTTAGTTTTATCGTTAGTCAGTCGAAAAACGTCCCTGTTGGCGTCATGTACTGACCTTCTTCCATCCGAGCAATAGTTATAGTGGAGGAAAAATGTCTTTGAAGAATCGATTCGATAGTTACCAGAAGCGTCTGATCAGTGCCATTGGCGAATTGGAGCTGCTGCGTTTCGAAGGATTGGGACCGGGTAAAAATCGCTACACCGCGTTTGAACTTGTTTCCAGAGCTACATCTCTGGCCTGTGAAAGTCTTCGAGCCTTGCGCGCACCGGAGCGAATTCAAGATATCTCAATCACCGAAAATGATTTCGGTGAGTTCGAAGCACATCTCAAGCAAGCGGCTGTCGAGCGCAATCTGACTGTGGAGGAGGTCTTCGAAGCTCGTTTCTTTGCCCTTGAGGTTATGGTTGCGACGGTCGAGGACTTCCTGGAACTGGCGCGCAGCGAGTTGCAAGCGATCAGGTGATAACGCTTCATACGAAAAGCGATGCTTGATCTGACTATCGATTTACGAGAAGACACAGTCAAGCACTGCGTCTTCTTTGTTCTGTTGTTAACAACTATAACAAGAAGTAGAAAAGCTCTGAAAAGAAAATACCCGGAAGGTTTACCGGGTATTTCTCGAAATCGAATTCAGTCTGTTTGCCTTGTTACCACCAGATGCCTCGATTTGTAGGAGACACTGGATCTGACCACTCCGTTATCTCTCTGATAGAGAAGATCAAGTCTGTGACCTCCCAGGCGAAGATTGGTAACTTCCAGTTTACTAAGCCATTCTGGGAATTCCGGGTTCTTTAGCCTAACCACACCGTTCTCATAACTGACACCCAGCAGTTTGGACAGAAGCAAGAGTGGTGCTCCGGCAGACCAGGCTTGTGGTGAACAGGAAACCGGATAATTAACCGGTCCCTGGATCTGATCACTTTTGAAGCCGCAGACTAGCTCCGGTAAACGCCCATCTGCTCTATGTCTCACTAGATCGACCATAGCGGTGAGTATTTGAGGCGTTATCGAATTGCCTGCCAGTAGAGCATTATCATGGGGCCAGACCGAACCGTTGTGGTAGCTCATCGGATTGTAGGCCTTCTCCCGTGAAGACAGGGTGCGCACGCCCCAGGGTGTGAGCATATCCGATTCTGTCAGTCTTTCGAGGACGCGAGCTTCCTGGTCGTGGTTCAGAATGCCGGTGCCGATCAAATGACCTGGGTTGCTCGCGATTACGTCACAGCGTTTTCCGTAGCCGTCCAGGGCAAGAGCAGGGAAGTCATCTTCCTCCATCCAGAAATCTTTCAAAAACCGAATTTTCAAAGCGGCTGCCGCTTTATTCAGCTTTTCTGCGATCTCGGTCTTCTGCAAAGATTGCGCCAGACCGGCGATTTCTACTAAGGCTGCGTAGAGATAGCCCTGGACTTCGACCAGAGCGATAGGCGCTTTTGCCATTTCGCCGTTCGAATAGGTTATGGAATCATGGGAATCTTTCCAGCCTTGATTGGAAAGGGCGGTGATAGTGTCGGTGCCACCGTAGGTTAGATAGCCGCAATCATCGTTATCCGCCATCTCTGTCTCCAGATATTCCAGAGCAGCTTCCACTTTGGGCCAGAGCGTTTTTACCGTTTCGAGGTCGCCCGTTAAAGAAGCGTATTTGCTGAGCAGCATCAGCCAGAGCGGAGTGGCGTCTACGGTCCCATAATAGGGGGAGAACGGCACTTCTCCGGTTCTGGCCATCTCTCCCAATCTTAGCTCATGCAATATTTTTCCAGGCTTCTCCTCGCGATAAGAATTGTTCTTTTGCCCCTGGTAGTGGGCCAGGTTTTGAATAATCTCCAGCGCTGTTTCTCGGTGGAAAGGAAGAATTTGCATGGCGGTGATTGCCTGATCTCTGCCGAATGGGCAGGCGAACCAGGGCAGACCGGCAGCCAGGGCTGGTCCGGCAGGGGTTTGAATGCGAAGCGTGTAGATGTCCTGATAGGCTTTAGCAATCAGTTGATTGAGAGCTGAGTTGTCGGTGTGAATCCGAGTCGTTTTGTCGAGCCAGCGTTCGTAGGCGCTCCTTGCCGAGCGGCGGGCTGTCTCGAAGGCGCTATACTGCAGCGAATGTCGATTCAAGCTTCCCTGTATTACCCTGGTGGTGAATTCGATCACACATTCTTCACCCGCCTCCAGCTTCAGTGGAATACTCACCAAGCCGGCTGTAGAGGCATCGATCGTCGCCTGGCTGCGTATATCCAGCACGGTTCGCATGGTGACTGAATCCACTCCTGTGTACTCGAGCCGCAGCCTGCAGCCCGGTGTCGGAGAGTGCAATCTAGATAGGAGAGGCGCCTTTTGGGTTCCGCTTTTGTTCCTGCGCGCTCCGCGAACCTCGAAAATGTCGACGAAGTCGGCACCGTAGGTGATGGCGATATCCAGCTCTTTGCGAGAGGGACTGTAGTTCTTTACTGTCACTCTTTCGTGCAGGTGCTTGTCAATGACAAGGTTTCGAGTGACCATAATCGATTGTTCGGGGATGCCGGCAACAGTCTGGTTGCCGTAGATAAATTCAGCTTCGAAGCCGCTGTTCAGATTGGATGAGAGCAATCTGAGTGGGGCTCCTTCTGCGAATATGTTCCAGCGTTTCAGATATCTGGTGTCTGCGCTGTACACTCCGAATGGAGACTGGGGGCTTGTATCGGGTAGGAATCCGTTTGGATTCATGACGAGAAAGAGATTCCCGTTCTTGATTACCAGCCTTTCCTGGTCGGGGTTATCCGCTTTAAACGTAATACCGTCGTAGAGACGCTCTCCTGTCTCTTGCTTTTGCGTGAGAGCTTTCATTGTCTGGATTTCCCAAATGTTTCAGCAGCACGAAATTCATCGAATTGCACCGGTTCGGTCCAATTCGATGAGGAATCGCAAGAAGCTGGTTTCTCTTAGCTTTTCTGCTGTTGTCTAGATAGAAATAGAAATCAGGGAGACGAATATATTGAGCCTAGCAAAAGGGACCCACTGCGAATCAACCGTGGAGAGCCTCCAATCGCACTTGGAATCACCACTTATGAGAACATTTACACGAAAAGGTCTTCAAGGGCTAGCGCTAGCTTCTTTGAATCGCTTAAACAGAGCCGAATGCCGTATCGAGACGTTCGAACATCTCGTTCAGTTCTGCTTCTGTGGCTATGAAGGGTGGCGCGATCAGGGCATGGTCCCCTGAAATGCCATCAATAAATGCAGAACCCGGGTAGATAAGGACACCGTTTGCCGTGGCGGCAGCACTGATTTTTTTGCTGAATTTCAAAGCGGCGTCGAAGGGTTTTTTCGACTGTTTGTCTTCGACAAATTCAATCCCGGCAAAAAGTCCGCGTCCCCGAATGTCGCCCACGAATTCGTACTTTCGAAACTCGTCCAGCTTTCTGAAGAAGAATTTCTGCATGTCGGCGACCCTGTCGACCAGATTCTCTTTGGCAAGAAATTCCAGGCATGCCAGTCCGGCGGCAGCGGCTACCGGATGTCCGCTATAAGTGTATCCGTGCTCGAATATTCCGCTGTTCTTTCGAAAGGCATCGACTATCTCCGGTCCGGCCAGCACGGCACCCAGAGGCTGATACCCGGACGCCAGTCCTTTGCCCAAAATTATAAGATCCGGCTCTACCTGCCAGTGATTGATAGCGAATATTTTGCCGGTTCTACCCAGACCGACCATCACTTCATCTGCGATGAGAAGTACACCGTATTTAGTGCAAATCTCCCTGATTCTTGGCCAGTAGGCGTCACCTGGGACCACTGCTCCCAGAGCCGCTCCGGATATCGGCTCCGCCAGAAACGCCATAACGCTTTCAGGACCCAGTGTAAGAATAGCTTCTTCCAGCTCATTGGCCCGGGCAAGAGCACAGCTCTCTTTTTTGCAGGGGAAAGGGCTTGTATCTCCGCATAGACAGCGGTAATCGTAGGTGCTGTGAATCAGGTTGGCTTCTCTTAAAATAGGGGAATAAGGGCGTTTTCTCGCCGGGTGTCCGGTAACGGACAGGGCACCGGCGGTGGCGCCATGGTAGCTGTGCCTTCTCGAGATGACTTGATGTCTACTGTTCTCCCCTCGTTCAAGAAAGAAGCCCCGCGCCATTTTTAAGGCTGTCTCTACACTTTCTGAGCCTCCGGAGGTCAGAAATACCCTGCCTCCGGTGAAATTAGCGGGTGCTATCTCAATAAGCTTTTCGCACAGATTTAGCGCCGGTTCTGACCAGAACTGGGAAGTATGGGCATAGGCGACTTTGTTCAGCTGTTTTAGAATAGCCTCATTCAGGTAGGCATTGCCATGACCGAGGTTGGTTACGATAGCACCGCAGGAGCCATCGAAGTAGTGTTTGCCCTCACGATCTTGCAGCCATACTCCGATGGCGGATTCCACCACCGGACAGTCTTTTAGGAAGGTTCTCGGAAAAAATGCGTTCATGGTTCGTGCTCTAGATTCTCGTCTGGATCCGGTACGTCAAAGCCCGCTATCACAAAGGCAAGCATTTGATAGAAGCCGGCAATGGTGACCAATTCGATGATCTCTTCTTTGCTGAAGCGCTCTTCTAATTTATCGTACAGATGCTGGGGAATGGTTTTTTCTGCACAGAGAGTTTTTATGCATTCAATCACCAGTGCATCATCAAAATTTAGATCTACTTTGCTGCCGGTGTGGAGATATTCGATCGCTTCTATTGAGCAGCCCTCTTTTCTGGCTATGGGCTCGTGCACAGCCCATTCGAATGCAGACCGACAGGCTTTTGCTGTGGTTAAGATGGCTAACTCGCGAAGCGAACCATCTAGAATTCCCTGGAAACGCAGATATTCTCCAACAGAAGCTACTCGCCCGGCCAGGTCAGGGACATGCATCAAGGCTGAGTAAGGCCCCCATACCCCTCCCCGGGTCTGATCTATAACATCGAAAATCTTCTTCTCTCTCTCGCTCAGGTTTTCCCTGTTCGGGCGCGGTAATCTTCTGGGGTGGGTGTAAGAACTGGGCATTTTGACTTTTGGTGATAGATCTACTGGTAAGTTCGAATATTATAGCTGCTTTTCTCTGGTGACAACTATAATAAATAGTATAATTGGCTAAAAAAAACGAATCCCGGTTGTGTACCGGGACTCGTGAATCTTATTGTGCCGTCCAGCCACCATCGGCGGTGAGAATAGCGCCGGTCATGTTGGCGGCGTTGTCGCCGGCGAGGAATACCGCCATAGCACCCAGGTCTTCTACCTCGGTAAATCGGAGCGAAGGCTGTTTCTCCGCCAGCAGCTTACGAGCCGCCTCCTCGTGAGAAATCGATTCCCGCTCAGCGAGAGCGGAGATCTGTGCTTCCACCAGAGGAGTTCGCACCCAGCCCGGGCAAATAGCATTGCAGGTGATATTTTCTTCTGCGGTTTCCAGTGCCACCACTTTGGTCAGACCGATGAGCCCGTGTTTCGCCGCGACATAGGCGGCTTTGTTCCGGGAGGCGACCAGACCGTGTGTGGAAGCAATATTGATTATTCTTCCCCAGCCGCGCTCACGCATGACCGGCAGTGCGGCCTGAATGCTGTGGAAGCAGGAGCTGAGGTTGATGCCGATGATGGCGTCCCATTTCTCTTTCGGGAACGCCTCCACCGGGTCGGTGTGCTGTATACCGGCGTTGTTGACCAGGATGTCAGCTCCGCCCAGCTCTTGCTTGGCGAAGCTGACCATATCGGCGATCTCTTTCGGGTCCAGCATGTTCGCCGGATGAAAGCGAACTTTCGTTCGCCACTTCCGGGAAAGCTCGGAGGCGATTTGCTCTGCTTCTGCCAGTTCTTTGACCAGCCCGTTCAAGACTACGTCGCAGCCGCTTCCAGCCAACATGTCTGCGATACCGAGACCGATACCGCTGGTTGAGCCGGTTACGACTGCGACTTTGCCTTTGAGACTTTTACTCATTCTTTTCTTTTGCTTGCCGGGGAACTTGCCCATCATAACCTCTTGAGATCGGGTTGCAGCAGGCTTTTACGAAGCGTTGCAGAAGCGGCCTTCCTCCCGAGCTTTGTCGAGAAGCTGACCGGCGATTTCGCGACCGTTCTCCACCATGCGCAACATGGTTTCCTTGGAGAGGCCGTTGTTCAGCGCAGCCACGTAGGGAAGACCGGTTTCGATGACGAGATGCTTCTCTTCATCGACATAACGGTGGTTCCCGGCGAGCGGAAAGACGAGTTCGCGGAAGTGGAAGTAGAGATCCACAGGGGTTTTCCATTCCCGCGGCGGCTGGGTCGCCGGACGGAACTTGCTGACGATGCAGGGACCGTCCGAAAATTCGGTGGGGCTGTAGTGATAGATGGCGCCATCCACCAGCAGTCGAGCGCGACCGTTGTCGAAGTGCCATACCGGTTGGTAGACACCCGGAACAGAACCGGAAGCCGCCATGGCGTCGACCAGGTTGTAGTCGGTGCCTTTGAACACCACCGGCTCATGGGTGAAGAGGTCGCAGGCGACGATCTTGAGTCGCTTGTTCGGCTCCAGCCCATATTCGGTCACCAGCCGCTTGAAGAGAGGCTTGAGCGAGATCGGTCCGCCCACAGCCATGGCCAGTGGATCGGCCATGGTGAAGCATTCGATGATCTGACCGAAGTTGTCGCGTTCGTCGGCCAGCTTGAGGAAGGCCTGAACCATCTCGTCGGGGGTGTAGCCGTTGGTGTAGAATGCCGCAGCCATGCTGCCGGCAGAAACGCCCAGGACCTCGCCGGCTTCGATGCCGCGCTCTTCGAGGGCTTTTAGGACACCGCAGTGGTGGAAGATGTTCCAGCCACCGGCGCCCAGGATCAGGGGAGAATCGCAGGTGCTCACACACTTGGCGGGAGCTCCCGGCACTAGTTTAACGTGGGTCATTGTAACCTCCATATCAGTAGTACTTCCAAAGATGGTCGAGCCGCACGCACCTGCACACATAGGCAAGGCGATGCGGATCAACCGGCGTTATTTTCCTGATGGAATCTTGACAGAAGACTTCTGGCGCCGGCTCAGCATTGTGATAGCGAAGCCTGCCAGAAATCCGCCAAGATGGGTCAGGTAAGCAATGCCTGTGGCGTTGCTGCCGATCAGGTCCTGGAAGGCGCCCTGGAATTGACCCCAGAGCCACATGGCGATGACCACCGTACCCATCAGGGTGAAGGAGTTCACCGGTATCTTCCGGTAGAGCAGCAGAACGATGAAGGCACCGCCGATTCCGGAGACTGCGCCGCTGGCTCCAATCACCGCACCACTGGTGGTGAAGTTGAAGAGCAAATGGAACAGCGCTGCCAGAAATCCGCAGAGCAGGTAGAACCCCAGGAACTTCCTGGAGCCCATACTTTCTTCCACGTAGGCCCCGAATAGCATCAGAATGGCCATGTTGGAGAAGAAATGCATGATGCCTCCGTGGAGGAAGGCATAGGAGATCCCGGTGAACACCCCATAGGCGAACCCGCCGGGATCCAGGGAGAGGATGCCGTGGGTGAGACGATAGGGAATGAATCCGAACCAGTACGTGAAGGTACCGTTTCCGAAGATCAGATCGACCGCGTATCCAGCGAGAAGGAAAGCGCAGTTGATCGTGAAGAGGGCCGGAATCACCCTGGATACCGAAGTGGTGGATGTATCCATTCCGTGTGTCCTGTTCTGGTTGCTTAGATGGCAGAAGCAGAGAGCGGTCCCTGGCAAGGCCATGGTCCGTTCGTCGTCCGCACGCTCGGATTTTGTGAGCGTGTTCAGGCGTTATAAATTAGTTCCTGATTTGATTCTAAATTCTGCCGGTTATCTCAAAACTTGAAAAATTGTTTGGACGATACCCTAGCTAAACACTTCTGTTATTTATCAGGAAACTCCTCCGCTAACTTAACAAGCCTTATCTTTTTTCGGCCTCGTTTAATGAATCCCGGGCTGGATAACGGATAGAGGCGGTTAGCAATTGTTGCACTCGATCTTTAGAAACGTGAATTTATGGCTATTTGTGGCTTTTTAACCAATGACTTAGTGCTTCGCGAGGTTGCGCTAGATGAACAGTGCAGATTTGATCATAATCAAAAAGTTTCTTGGTTTAGGGGCTCTTGACAATATAGGGTAATTTTATATCTCATCCTTCAACTTGATGCAGCAGGTGTTTAACTAGCTTAATTCCCCGCCGAACTGACTATAATTTCCCAGGCTTCTTTGAAGTCGGTCAGTTAACGGTCTTGAGAGGAACACATATGAGGCTAATACTCGCAATGCTGACTTGGTTGCTCAAGAAGCTTCGCTTAAGGCAATCGGAGGACGGTCACGGAAGCTCTTCTCAGTTCGAAGTCGAGCGGAAGTATCGCCTCAGTCAGGAAGAATTCGATGATTTGCCTTCGATTCTGAAAAGGTCCGGTTATCACTCTCATCGCGAACAGCAGATGACCGACACTTTCATTCCTGCTCTTGAGCAGGGCGACATGATCAGAATCAGGGATATTCGCAGTCAGGGGAAAGATAGCTCCGTACTAACTCTCAAGAAGTGGACCGTGGTCGAAGGTGAACGCGTGCGTCGAGAGCGAGAAACAGAATCGCTCGACCCCGTTGCCCGAGACTGCCTCCTCGAAATGGGATCTCGTCTTGCCACCGAAGCACTTCTCTCCTTCTCCAAGAAGCGAGTCGAGTACCGCGGTGAACGAGACGGCAAGACGGTGACTATCGCCCTTGACCAGGTCGACGGGCTGGGTGCATATTCCGGACCGTACCTGGAGGTGGAGGTTCTTTCCCGGCAAGAAAGTGAGGTCGGGGAAGCTCTGGCTTGTGTCGAGAAGGTCGCTTTCGAACTCCTGGGAGGAGAGCGTGAGATGAGCATGTCCTACATGGAAATGCTCAAGTTGTCTCGCGCCGAAACCCCGGGAAGGTGACTTTTGTTCGGCTCAGGCCGAATAACCTCTAAAATCGGGCGTATCAGAAGTAAGGACCGCATCGCAAGGTGCGGTTCATGCTTTTGTGCGCATTATCTGTCAACAAACAGTACCGGTTGGGCCTAAGCACAGGTCCTCCCGATACGAGTCCCGGTGCTGCATTTAGCAAGTTCGCACCCAGACTTTTTTTCTAACCGCCGGCTCTTGCACGCCGGCAAAACTGGAGAAATAACATGAGTACTCAAAGAAAGACAAATCGTGGGACTTCGAGTCCCGAACGTAAGCGGGTCGCTCTGAACATCAACGAACCGAGTGACCGCCAGCGGCTGGTCGAGGAGTTCTTCGAGCAAAAGCTCGTCGGACAGCCCGGCCTGCGCAACGCAGCCGTTCGCGCCTATGCACGCGGAATCAGCGTGCTGAAGCGTAACGGTCGCCCGATCTATGTTGTGTTCGCTCTGGGTAAGCGAGGCACTGGTAAGACGTTCACGCCTTCCAAGCTGGCCGAGTTCATCCACGGCGATGAAACCGCGCTGATCAAGATCAAGTGCGGCGCCTACAAGGAACCGCATCGCGTTGCCCAGCTCCTGGGCGCACCGCCTTCCTACGTCGGTTACAAGGATCCGGATGACACCAAGAGCCAGACCCCCGCCGGCAAGATGGACAAGTCCGCCAAGCTGACTCGGCACAACATCGTCGCGTCCCGCAAGGGCTCCGACGTGCCGATCAGCCTCATCGTGATCGATGAGGTGGAGAAGGCCATCGAAGAGCTGGAAGACGTCTTGCTCAGCATCATGTGGGAGGCAGAGGTCGATCTCGGCAACAACGAGACCACCGACTTCTCCGACTGCATCATCTGGCTGACCGGCAACGTTGCCGCCGACCAGCTCGAAAAGCTGGGCAAGGTCATCGGCTTCATCCAGCCGAAGGTCGAGCAGGGCGACATCGAAGAGACGGTCGAATCGGTGCTCAAGAGCCGGTACAAGCCGGAGTTCCTGGACCGCATCGATGAGATCGTGATCGCCGAGCAGTTCGAAGGCGACCAGATGCGTCAGATGGTCGAGGTGCACATCAACGAGTTCCGCCGTCGCATGGAAGACAGCTTGCCCCGCGGCAAGCAGTTCGACCTGGCTGTGGAGCCCGGCGCCGTCGACTTCATTCTGAAGAAGGCGAAGGAAGACTCGGACAGTGCGCGCGGTATCGTTCGCACCATCGAGAAGTACCTCTCCGATCCGCTCGGCAACGAGCTGACCAAGAACACCATCACTCTGGGCGACCGCGTTGAGGTTGCTTACGAGGAAGGCAACGAAGCCCTGTCCTTCTATCTTCTCGAAGGTGAAGGCACGGTCTCGGACGCCGACAAGATGGCGATCTTCGGTAATCGGGACACCGGTGTCGGTCTGGGTATGCAGCGTCGCACGGCGCGTGCCAATGCCCTGGCCAAGAAGCAGACGAAGAAGCGCTACAGCGTCACCATCGAGGCTACCAGCGATAACAAGCTGGCTGCCGAGGCGGCAACGATTCAGCATGAGGCGAAGGAGATCTTCGGCCTGACCATCAAGCAGATCACTCTGACCACCGATGGCGAGCCGCACTCCATGACCTTCATCGTCGAGGGGATTCAGGAGCAGATCGAACTGTTCTCCGAATCTTTCAAGGACGCCAAGGTTGCCGAGGTCAAGACGCCGGACGGAGAAGCCGCCTGAACGCACCGATGCGCAGACTGGGTAACTGCTCTCTCCATAGAAGCGGTTATCCGGTTGCTCGTTACCAACCAAATCGACAAGCCGGCGGGGACGCCTCACAAAGGTTCCCCGTCGGCGTAGTCGATTGAGTATTTGTTCAAAACCTAAAACTTAAACTGGAGCTAGCTTATGAGCAAAGATTCCAAAGAAGCGAAAGACCCGCTCGTTCTGAGCGGACGGGTCTTCGTGACCAAGTCCCTGACGGAAATCCTTCCGTCCCGGGCCTTGCCTTCGGGCAAGAAAGTCCTTATGGTGGGCGACTTGAAACTCTGGTCGCACTTCAGTCAGGACGCCGCTACGGCCGGTGCCGGTATCTTCCGGGCAGCGGTCTATAACGGCAAGAAGTGGTGCACTTTCCGGCTCAATCGAGTTGCCGGAGAGCATAGCCGCTACAGCTCTTACGATGACCGCAAGCGAATGCTCGGTCCCTGCATCGAAGACCTCGCCAAACTGAAGGGGTTGACGGTGTGCTGGATCGAGAACAGCTACGGTATCTATCGTTTCGAGCCGGCGGAAGTGGCCGCCCTCACCCACAAGGAACCTGCCGTGGCAACCCTCGGCAAGGACCAGCGTGGCAAAGGCCGCGGCAAGCGCACCGGTAGTGGTGCCCGGCAGCTGTCTCTCTTCGGAGATGACGGTTGATTCGGTCTCAACTGTTCTACAACCTTGAAGCTAGAAGGGCAAGTATCATGAAAATCAAGACTGCTACTTTTGTCTTCTCGCAGGACATCAACGATGCCACTGTCGGCAATTTCATTGCCAACCTGGTGAGCTGGGCGCAGAGCAACGAAAAGGCTCCGCTCCAGATCATCCTCAACAGCGGCGGAGGCGGTGTCCTCGCGGCTATCGCTCTCTACGAGTTCATCGGGGTGCTGCAGGCGAACGGTCACAAAGTCACCATCGCGGTGATGGGACGGGCTGGTTCGGCGGCTGCCGTGGTTCTCCAGGCAGCTGATCATCGGGTCATCTACCCGAACTCCGACCTGCTCATCCACGCTGTCTTCCCGATTCCGCAGCCGTCCGGTACCGTCGGTACTCAGGTGAAAGCGGAAGTGGATCGCAGCGAATCTCTCACCAACCGGACCTTCACCATCCTGGTTGCCCGCTCCTGCGGCAAACTGACGGTGGAGTCGATCGACACCAAGACCGGTGACCGTTCCAAGGACTGGTGGGTGAACGCCCGCGAAGCCCTGGACTACGGTCTGGTTGATGAGGTCGCCTCGGCCAGGTCTTCCTGTGATTCGGAAGAATCGGCAGGCGACAAGTCTGCCGATCAGGCGGAGTCCGGTGTGGGTTCCTGAAAGGGAGGACTCAAAGAGCGTGTTTACTAACGAAGCGCACAGCTATAAGCGGGCCCCTTCGGGGGCCTTTGCTGTGCGCTTTCGTTTTTGTCCCGAAGATACTAAAAAGTATAATAGATATTCGATAGTGATCGAAGTTTGCCGCTACTCCTGAAGCCAGTATTATCTCAATGCATCAATGCCATAACCCATGTTGCTTCATTGCTGCCTGTAACGATCCAACCTGGCTGCCTATATTTATGCAACTTAGAAGTTGCATTGCCGAATTCATTGCAAGAGATCAGTACTTGAATAGACCTAAGGGTAATAAGCTTTTCGAACAAACAGTGATTTGTCTTCTGGATTTGACCCCGCAACAAATATGTTGCCAGCTCTCAGGGAAGGTTGGGGCATAACGTCTTATTAAAGTGACGTTCTGTTCAGCTCTTGTACAGAGTTGTAACCGCATCGTGACCGCTTGCTTCAGCTCCGCAAAGCATAAGCCACCGGCGGTTTGAAGAGAATGCCATAGAAACATTAGAGCATCGCGCTAGGTGAATCAGGATTTTTAATCTGGATTCTCTGGTGTCATCTATGGTGATTAGTGCCGGACCTCGCAACAATCTCCCTAGCGATATTTTTTTTGTGGATGTGAGAATTGCTGAAAAGTCCTGAAAACAAAGGGATATACAGGACTGTTAACTTCTTTAAGGGCGCTTAATATAGGTCTTTTGACTATTTCTCTATCAGATCATCAGTATCGAAATATCAAACACATCTTCTATCAAACCTCGATCAGGAACTGTTCAAACCAGCTATTTAACTGATTTCAATCACCGCAACGTTTCAGCCCCCGCTTACCTGGGAGCCGAATCTTCATGCTCTGATTCGAGTGCGACGATGTTTTCTCTTATCCTTTGAATCCTTTGAATCTTTTGCGAAAGGAATGTGTCATGCAGTACGGAACTATCAAAATCGAAGTCGGTTCTCCGGTGCCCTCGCCGCAGCTTGGCTCGGTCAATCTGCCGGTCAGCGCCATCAGCTCCGACACGAACGCCCTGGTGGTCTTTCAGAAGCTGCTCGAGAGAAATCCCGACTTCAACAGTGACCCCAGCCTCTATCGTGGCAAGATCGGCTCGCCTGCTCCGGGTACCTACGACCTGAAGTTCACCGTGCCGATTGCGACTTCCGAGGGCAAGCAGGACCGTGACCTGACGGTGTTCGATCATCTGATCGGCTCCCTGGTCTCCGGCCTGATGGCTAACCAGATCCGGTGCTATGCGCCGGTGGATGGTTGACTGCCATGACCGGGATTCAACGGTGCAATCCTTGAATCCCGGTCTCCCTCTTTTGCGGAGGTTGCCGATTGGGCTCGTTGCTTCGAGCTCAATCGGGAGCCTTCCGCTCCGGGGTTAATGACCCCACTTTTGGATCAAACTCAAAGGTCTCACAATGATGAGCATCTGGATGTTTCTGGTGGTGATTTTTGCAATCTGCGTGGCTGTCGATTTCGGCATCATGCGCAGCTTGAAGAGCAGGTACCACTCACGTAAGGAACTGCTCGGCAAGATGACTGTCTCGACCCTAGCCAACATTGCCTGGAAGCTCTCGCTTCTGGCTCTGGCGGCGAAGTTGGTCATGATGGCGTTTGCCTGATTCCTCACCGGATCCGGTCGAAGTCGCATCCGTGTTTCGCGGCTTCGACCGGAGATCCCTTTGCTTTATTTGAAATGCCAACAAGTCCAATTCGCTAGGCTGCTATCGGCAGCTTCAGGCACCGACCGGGCGGTGTGCGCCTGATTCCTCTTATGGAGGATGAGGAGGCGAGTCCCCGCGACTTGCGTCGAATTCTTTAGACATAGAAACTCTGTTTGTGAAAGGAAGGTATCCCATGGGGATATTTTCGGTAGATAGATTCTGGAAGTTCATTCTTTGGCTCGTCGTCACTGGCGGGTTGCTCTTGCCCTTCCTCGCGGGGTGGGATGCGAAATACTGGCGCTGGGCGCCCTGGGGAGACAAGGTCATGTACGTGTGCATGACTCTTTTCGGTGCAGTCGTCTTCGGCTGTGTCGTCTCTTCTCCGGGTCTCCAGTCTTTACCCGGTGGGGTATCGACCATGGCGGCTACCACCCTTGCGGTGTTGGCTGCTTTGGTGCTCGGTGTCTTCGCAGGAATGTTCTTGGAGGACTGAAGCTATCCACTTAACTAACTTCCTTTGACGAGTCGGCTGGGA
>CAZCBH010000055.1:0-5495 GCA_964496875.1 uncultured Candidatus Obscuribacterales bacterium
AGCCCCGATCAGCTCTCGGCGAAGCGTGGCGAAATCCTCGTGATAGCGCCCGATTATCTGATTGACCTCTTTCTCGGAATATTTCTGCCTGCGGTCGAACTGCTCTGCAAGATAGCGAAGAATCACCTCTCGTTTCTTGCGACTCGCTGGTATCACCTTGAGCCTGGAATCATCGAAGAAGTCGTTCATGACTTTCTTCTCCCAGGCTTCAGAATCCACCAGATCGTCAGCGCTAAGCTTCTCGACAGAAAGAATCTGCTTGGATAAAGTCCGCAGAGAGTCAACGTTCAAACTGTAAATATGGGTATTACCCTCGGTGCTCATATGCACCAGCCCCGTTTTCTTTAGTCTGGATAGATGATGCGAAACAGTCGGCGCTCGCAACTCCAGCAAACTGGCAAGCTCTTCGACGCTGCGGTCTCCGGAAGCTAGAATACCGACAATTTTAAGCCTGCTCTCGTCGGAAAGCGCTTTGAAGAATAAGAGCATATTGCTCAAATCTCTCTCTAACCTGGTCATGATTATCACCCGCCCCTACTATTTAGATAGATATCTATTTAGACTATCATCTATTTTGACATCCGTCAAAATTGCGCAATGACCGGAGAGCTTGAGAGATCGACTACAATAAGCACTGACGATCTGATTACAATCTAATTCAACTCAGGAGGCATCTCTCAGATGAAATCAGGCAAACTCTTGCTTGTAGCGACCTTATTAATGCTGTCCGGCTTTTGCGTAACTGCGGCAATCGCTGCCAATCCTCTACCTGTTCAAGTAACCGCTCAGGACCTCCCGGGTCTGCCTCTTTATCCCGGCGCTTTCTACTACGAAAAACAGGCGAGAGTCCAGAGCCTCGGCACCAACGGTAAAGGAAGAATCTACCGGGTCAAATTCCTGACAAGAGATGATGTCAAAAGAGTCTATAGCTTTTACACCGGCGAGCTGCAACGCTATCGCTTCTCTTTCTTGCCCGGTGCCACCGCCGAGAGTTTCAAAGCGACTTCCCAGGCGCGCAAAATGATCGTGAAAGTAGATTATCGAAGTCTCGAAGATCCTGATAAAGGCACCAATGTCTCGGTGGCCATGTGTATCGGCGGAAAAACGGCCCCCACGGATATCGGGGTCGGTCTCACTCGGTGGCTGCCCCCAGGTGTCCTCAAAGCATGGAGAGGCAAGTAATATAGAGCGTCTCGAATTAGCGCCGCCGAGCTCTTATCGCCGCCCTTGCGGCTTCTTCTTGATCTCGTAAAGCCTTGAGGTTGGCATCATTGTTCGGCACCAGGGGCCCTGCATAAGAGCGGATAAAATTGCCTTTGCCGAAGGACTGATCAATCTCTCTTTGATCAAATCCTTTTATAAGATTGTAGAGCTTCGGATTCTTCTCCATCAGACGACTGCGGTGGCCATCACCGAGTCTCAGCATGGTAGCCGCTTCCGCCAGCATTTCATGCGGTCCTTCGAAATAGTCGGTGGCGGGTTTTTCCTTTGCCAGGCGCTCGACTCTCCCCATGTCGACTTTAGCGGTGACCCGACCGTCTTTGTTTATTCTCTCCCACTTGCCGATGCTACCATCAGCCGGCGGGGCATAGCCTCTACCATCCTTACCCTTGAGCATCCAGTTTCCGGGTCCGGGCTTTTGACCTGGTATAGTTTCCCAGCCCATCTTGCGATAGAAATCCGCTTGCTCTGCGGGATTCTTGAAGACTTTCTCTTCGCTGTTGTGAGCCAGTTCATGGATGATCAGGCTCTCTATACTTCGATGGTTGCGATTGTCGCTATGGCCTGGGTCTTTTCTGTCCTTTTCTGTAATCGGCGCTTTATCAGTAGAGCCAGGATCTACGACCACAGCCGGACGTCCGTTGACATCGGGATGAAAGGCGGCGGCACCGTCGCTGCCAGGCGCAAAGGGCTGATCTTTGAGAAAATAGAAAGTAAGCGGCTTGCCATCAGCACCTTTATGAGAGGGACTCGCCTTGGATAGTGCCGCTTCGACACCTTTAAGCTCTCGCAGACTAGGATCTCTTATGGCGAGCTCTTTGCCTCCGGGCTTACCATCTGCGGCAAACTGTCGCGGTCCCGGCTCGCCCGGTCTAGCAAAGTGAACCCCATACTTAGCTTCCAGCTCTCTTATCTTGCCCGGCACCGTATCAGTGTCCCCGGCTCTCTCTTGCGCCAAAACGTCGCCGCCGTCTCTGACGCTGCCCCGATCCGCCAACTTCTGCCCGGCGCCGGAACGGGGACCAAAGATAGAGCCAAGCTCCTCTCGAAATCGGTCCGCTACCTGGGCAGAAAGACCGTTCTCCACACCTGTATCTTTGACGCGGTCGCGCACGGCGACCTGGTCGCGAGGCGACCCGGCACTTGCGATTGACATAATTCTGACTTTCCTGGTAATGGGGGTATCGTAAGGATAACCGCCATTGTTGACATTAAAGTGACACCGCTTGCCGCCTCTGTCACTCTCCCCATAGATTGAAATTTTTAAGTGTCACAAACCTGCCACACCCAGATGAAACCATATATCTATGAAGAAGAACTGGTTCAAAGAAGCACTATCAAAAATAGAGAATGTAGTCCTTTCCCTTGACCGGGAGATGACGATAACAGCGGTGAATGAGGCTTGCCGCAATTGGGGATACGAAAAGGAAAAGATGGTCGGTCTCTCCTTTTTCAAAGTCCTAGCGCCCCAGGACATTGGTCGTGTCGCAGAAGAGTTAAACATCAGATCATCGAACCGCAATGAAAGCTGGTCTATTGACACAAGAGTCCTGACTGTTGAAGGACAGGAGCTGGAAGTATTATGGTCTATCGGTGCCGCCGACGAAGAAGGAATCAGATATCTGACAGCAACTGACATTTCAGAGTTTAAATCTGTATATCAGAAGATTCAGGCGAGCGAACACAGAATCCGCACTGTCATCAATAGTCTGGCAGCAGGTCTTGTGATAATGAACAAATCCGGGCTGATAGAGTCCCTGAATCCGACCGCCGAAAGACTGTTCGATGAACTAGCGGAAAAGATGGCCGGTCGGCATATCTCCTGCCTGTTTGATGAATCGGCCGATGCCGGAGAGAAAAGTCCGGAGTGGCAAAAAATTGCCGAGCAGCTATTGATGCTTGAAGAAGACGAAACGACTATGATTCGCTTTCGAAAGAAAACGGGCGAGAGCTTCGATGCCCTTTTAGGGATATCGAACATCTCCACATACGCAGGCGATCTCTATTTATTGACCTTTCTTCCTTTGAATTTGGCACTTGCTATAGAATTGAAAAAGTAAGAAGTATTGAGCTCTTCTATTGGAAGAAGAGGTACAAACCATCTTGGGCGCCGCCCCTCAGACAATACTCCCCCAGCAGTAACGGGACCCCATTCCTTAAGCTGGTAAGCGTTTCGAGAAAAGTCTCTCGATTTCGATATTTTTAATACAAGAAATTGAACTTTTTGACTGACCTTGTCGTTACTAAAACATCGGACAAGGGGAGTCTAAAAGATGAACAACGCTAGATCAATCTGGAAAGCCACAGCCCTGCTTTCAATAACCACTTTTCTTTCTACTTTTATACTATTTGCACCGGAAGAGGCTGAAGCCCGAGGAGGACACGGAGGCGGCGGCGGTCGCGGCGGTGGTCGCGGTCACTGCGCCCGGGGAGGCGGCATGGGTGGAGCCCAGGGTAGAGCCGGGGGCGGTCAGGGTCGCTTCGGTGGCTTCGGACGGGGCAACTTCCAGGGTGGCCAGCAAGGCAACAGCAACTGGGCTACCTCGGGAGCCGGACAAAACGGAGGACAGGGAGGACAGGGTCGCTTCGGTCGAGGCAACTTCCAGGGTGGTCAGCAAGGCAACAGCAACTGGGTTACTTCCGGAGCCGGTCAAAACAATGAACAGGGTCGCTTTGGAAGATTCAGAGGCGGCCAGTTTGCTGGAAACGGTAACGGAGCCGGAAACGGCCAACAAGGTCGCTTCGGAGAAGGCAACAGATTCGGCAACGGACAGGGAACTTTCTCTGGAGGCGAAGGATTTAACCGCAATTTCAGCAGAGAAGGAAGCAACAGAAACGGCGGTCAATACAGCCATGAGCATTCTGCCTCAGCCAAACATGGAGAGGGCTATAACCGAAATTCCGAAAGTCACAGAGAGACCGCCCGCGGTGGAGAATACGACCGCAGCAAAAATGCCACCGCGAAACGCGGAGAAGGTTATAGCAAAAACGTGGACACCCACGGACAAACCGCCAAAGGCGGTGAGTTCGACCGCAGCAAAAATGTCACAGCCCAGAAAGGCGAGGGCGTGAATAAAGAAGTGACTCACAGCCACACCACCGCCAACGGAAACGAAGTCGAGAAAACGAAATCCGTCTCCTACAGCAAAGATAACGGCTACTCGAAAGAGGTCAACACCTCCGGAACGACAACCAAAGGCGGAGAATTCGATAGAACGAAAACGGTCACAGCCGGTAATGGTGAAGGTTATAACAAAAATGTCAACACGACCGGCACCACCGCCAATGGCGGTACTTATGACCGCAGCAAAACAGTAAACGCCGGTAATGGTGAAGGTTATAACAAAAATGTCAACACAACAGGCACCACCGCCAATGGCGGAACATATGACCGCAGCAAAACAGTAAACGCCGGTAATGGTCAGGGCTACAACAAAGAGGTAGAAACCACAGGCACCACTGCCTCCAGCGAAGACTTCGGACTGGGTAAATCCGTCTCCTACAACAAAGAGGACGGATACCACAGACAATTCTCCAAATTAAATGGAGAAAGCGGCGGAGAAGTCAGCGAAGAATAAGTAAGTGAGTTTGACTCTCTGTTAGAACTGCCTACAACAGAAGCCCGCGAAGAGAGAATCGAGCTCCCGATTCTCTCTTCGTTCATGGTCATCACAGATAAAGAGCCAATCAAAATCCTCGAAACGGGAAATGACCGACGAAACTCCACAGCACACCGGCGATTCCGCAGTAAAAGGCGCAGAGTCCACCGGTAGACCAGAGCGCGCGGTGACCTGAAGACTTATTTGAGGAGTTCCTCTTCTTTGTATATCGAGCCAGCAATATCACCGCAGCTATGAAGCTGGAAAGCGGTGCCAGGGGACAGAAACCGAGACCGAAGCAAACCACGGCGATCAATCCAATGAGCATCATTGGCACAAAAGAGACAGCATAAATAGAGGTTACAGCCAGTACCAGCCCAATCATTGAGAAGTCGAGAAATCCAGGTTCCACCTCCTTTCTAGTGCTGCGAATATAAAGCAGCGTATTGCAGATGGGAACCAGCGCCACGAGCAGAATATGAAGAGGGCTGGGAATGGGATCAAAGAAATGTTGTCGGCACATTCCGGTCAGCAACTCTGTCGCCAGAGCAGCTATAGGTGTGACAATTCCAAATAGAACTATATAAGTGTTTCCGTACCAGGTCGTCTCTTGCAATCGCTTCAAATCATAACTAGAATTAAGTCCATTAGATTCCGTGGTTACCAGGGTCTGGG
>CAZCBH010000055.1:5595-30843 GCA_964496875.1 uncultured Candidatus Obscuribacterales bacterium
TTCAAATCATAACTAGAATTAAGTCCATTAGATTCCGTGGTTACCAGGGTCTGGGTGTTGCGACCGAATCCACAGATCCTTATTTTTGCACCTTCCATAGGCTTAACCTCTTGAATCGACTAACAAAAAGAGTCACAGCAAGACGAGGCGAAGCCTGGCAGATAGGGCACAATTTGCCATACCGGCCAGAAACCGACTCTAAGAATATTCACCGCGAACCTTTACAACTAAAATCCATCATAGCAGCAGCCCGCAAGAAGCAAAGCCCGTCAACGAAAATCTATCCGAACTATTCATATTTCTTGGCGTAATCCTTGCCCTTTTCTTACAGGAAGCCGCCCTAAAATACCCAAAAATCAAGTCGGCGCCGACGATCCGCCTTGAAAACTCCGTATCTGTTACCATAGACCACTGCCGCTAAATAAAGGAACGAAACAATGACTTTTTCTATGAGAGCATGCCGAACCAATATCATCCTCAGCCTATCCTGCTGCCTCATGGTCTCCGCTGCTGTGCCATCCGCCCTGGCAGCTCCTGCCGCCAAGAAGAAAGTCCCGACGAAAGCTGCAGCAAAATCGGCCCAAAAGCCCGGCGCCGGTGCTAACGACCACATAAAAATGCTGGATGACGGCACTCGGGACATGATCAAAGAGAGTTTTTCCCAGGCTGAAGCCAAATTCAAAAAAGCACTCGCCCAGGCCGAAGCGGCAAAAAACACCAACCACCAGCTAGAGTGCCTGGTCTGGCTCAGCGCCAGCCTCGAAAAGCAGAGTCGTTTAGACGAAGCTCTCGCCCTCAGACAGAAGGCTCTTGAACTTGCCAAAAAGTCTTTCGGCGCAGACAGCTCCGAGTACGCCTTGCAGCTCGCAGGCATGTCTTCTTTCTATACTAAAAAAGGGAACAACGCCCAGGCATGGAACTATATCGAACAAGCCAACGCTACCCTGGGCAAAGCCGGCGGCTCCGCCAAGCATCCGATAACAGGAGCTTACTGTGCCATCGCCACCGCCCGCATCCAGAACCTGGAAGGCAGCAAAGGTTTAGCAGATCAGTCCTACAAAAAATCGCTGGATCTCATACAGTCCGCGATGAAAGAGAACGCACCGCTAGTAATACTAATAAGCAAAGAATATTTGCCGGTGCTGGAAGCCATAGAAAAAACCGACGAAGCCAAAGCCTTAAAAGACAAAATCAGCCTGGCTGAAGCGGCCGGAACAACAGGAGCAGCTAACACCGCTGCCGATACCGCTGCCGATACCGCACCAAAAATCCAGACCAAGCTCTCCGGCAAAGAATTCGCCAAGATTGTCGGCGAAGCGAAGCAAAACATGATTGACAAAGACTTCGACTCTGCCCTGGCTAAATGGCAGAAGGCTCTCGCCATGGCAGAGAAGGAAGGCAGCCAGAAGAAGCTCGCCTATGTGTATTTCAAGATGGGCGATACTTATTCTTTGAAAGACGAAAAAGAGAAGCGAGAGGCACTTTATAAAAAGAGCGCACTGCTCAGAGAGAAAATGAAAGAGACCGAGACCCTGGGCATGGCAAGGGTGTTAACCCGCCTGGCGAATTATGAGATCGTCAACAAAAACATTGACGAGGCTAAGCGCCTTCTAACAAGAGCGTTAGAGATCGAGACCAAACAAAAAGCCAGCGACGGAATGATCGAAAACACACTGCGCTCTCTTGCATCTGCCTGCATGATGGGCAAAGACTTCGGCAAAGGCGAAGAGGTCTGCCGCAAGCTAATTGTGTTGGCAGAGAAAGATACCAGCCCGGTAGCCGAGACGAAAAAAGCGATGTCCACAAGCATGCTTGCCGGATTGATGATGCAGACAGGCCGAATGCAAGAAGGCATGAGCATGATGCAGAGTATGAATGGCAAGCTCACTCCTGAGAGCACCAAAGCTTACAGCAGTGCCGTCGCCGCTCAGTTCGCCGCAGTCGAAAACGAAGTCGATGCATCAGAAGAGAAGTCCATGGGCATCGCCGGCTAATAGCCTGGATCCAAGTTTTCAATCTACCAGTTCATATTCGCTCATCTCGATGGTCATATTCACCTTCGGAAAAGCCGGTAAATAGAGCACTGTTACCTGGTCACCCTGGTTGAATTTATTGTAGAGCATTTGGGAAACCACATTGGTACTGATATTCGCATGTCTTGAGCTGGACGGAAACTGTACCGAACTACTGTCGGTCAGATAGCTGGAGACAGAAGCAGAAGAGGTCTTCTTGCCAGGAGTGAAAGAATAGGTCACCTTATAGCTGGTGTCTTCGCCGCTGCTGTCGACACTCTTATCGACAACAGTGCCGGTTGCGACCTGTCCGAAACGAAGCAGCCACCACTGCAAGAATGGTCCCACGTACATGACCACAAAAAACACGCCTACTATGCCGTTCCAGAATGTGGCAAAAAACAGATAGAAAGCCACCGTCGAGACAGGCATGTTTTCATAGGCAGCGCCCTGTCTGCGAATCTCCTGGGTAAACGCCCGGGCAACAGGTAAAAAGCGAACAAAGACCTGATCGCCTTTTCGATATTGAGAATACTGTTCGCGATTCAGACCGATGTCTTCAGAGTATTGCGTACCGGCATAATCGTACTCGACCTCCAACTTATAGCACCGCGCCCCTTCGGAATCACGATACTTAATTCTATCCGCCACCGTGGCCGGTACCTCGACTCCGATAACAGATCTGGCACCGAGCAAAAACGGAAAGATGATCAAACACAATCCCACAATCATATGAGGCAGGATGAACAGTCGCCCGAACCATCCTCCCAGGGTAGAGGAGAACATTCCGATGGCACCGCCTCGATGCCTGTACTTGCGCCGCCCCCGCTTGAGCAGATGATAGTTGCGTTCAGCAGATTGCGGTCGCTCTAACGAGCCACCGCCAAAATCCATATTAGAAGCGGCTTAAGCAGCCTCCCGAGCAAAATGCTTTTCTATGATAAAAATTTCTGTCATTCTTTCTTCTTCTTTTTCTTCTTCTTTAGTCTTTGATTTCTATATATGCCCATCCTATCCTGAC
This sequence comes from uncultured Candidatus Obscuribacterales bacterium, assembly GCA_964496875.1. Taxonomy (GTDB): domain Bacteria; phylum Cyanobacteriota; class Vampirovibrionia; order Obscuribacterales; family Obscuribacteraceae; genus RI-106. Next base: position 8,629 of record CAZCBH010000055.1, read on the forward strand.
AACAGTTAAGGCCGGGTAAAGATTAAATCGTGCCGGTAGCTACGTGTTTCCACCACTCAGACAGGTGAGCGCAATATCAAAACAGTTTCGACAGAACGGCGCAAACGCTTAATTATCATGCCTTTTCAGCTTCCAGGCAGGCTTTGAAAGTAGACTCTCTCCTGCCAGGAAGGCTACACTTTGGTCACAGATGAAGAATAGATTCTAAACATCCCCCCTACAGTCGATTTCGAGTTTTACTAAGCAGTCGCCCCGGTGATTGCTAGTTGGCTGTGTCTATCCTGCCAGTTCTCCCCTACAGTCGAGCCCAAGCCGCTCCTTTTCTCAATCAAGAGGTCCTGCCTCATGGCGTCTACGCGTCCTTCCTCCCCTATGCCTGATGAGCTTCTCGATGCCGCAGCCCTGGCCAAGCGCCCGCTCGACATCGAAAAGCTTGATTCGAGGTCGTTGGAAAAGGACTCCGAGACTTCAAAAGATTCAAAAGATACGGAAGATACTCAAGAGACTCAAGAAGCTAAAGACAGCAAAAACGACCTCGACTTTCGCCCGGCCAAAGAGACCACCGACGCACCGGATGTCGACGCTCCCAAAATGGAGATTGTCGAAGATACCTCACTGCAGATTCGAGATGAATCGGGCAAAGTAATTGCAGCCAGCGGCGATGGAATTCTAAATATATCCATCGAACGGGACGCCACCTCGGGTTATATTGCCTCGATCAGCTATCCGGATGGAAGAATCCGCAATTTCAGTCATGAAGGAAGTCAGCTCAAAGGCATCGAGACCCTGACCCCGACAAGAAACGGTAAGTTCTCCCAGACCTCTCTGGTTTATGACCGAGGTCGCTGGCATGCCGAGATCAATGGCATGAAGGCGACTCTACCTGGAAGAGTTCGGCTTGCCGACAACGGCGAAATATCTTTCGAACTGGACGATAAGGGTAAATGGCGTCACGAAAAGCCGGACGGCACTATCTTGATGGAGAAAGCCACCGCTTCGGGTGCGCGTCTAATCTTCGATGAGAAAGACAATATCAATAAGATCACGAGAGCCGACGGCAGCGCATTCGAAGGTCGGTATATTGCCGGAGATCTAGTCGGAATTACCGAAACAGATAAATACGGCAACAAAACGACCTGGAGAAAGGTAGGCAATCGCTGGCTATCAGATCAAGAGCCGCCGCAGGAACGACGAGAGTTCAGGATTTATGCAAATGGCAATATAGGATTTATCGACGGCGACGGTGAAGAGCATGTCACCACCGTAACCGGCAAGTCGATATCGATAAATAGCCAGAACTCACGCTTCCGCGTCGACGAAGAAGGACGCTTTACTTCGGTAGAGACCGGCGCCGGTCAATATATAGAAGCACTTAAATACAATGATAACGGTAATGTCGTCTACGGAAGAGAGAACGGCGACCAGGGCAAGATTCTGCATTACGCAAGACAGGACGGTGGCGACATATGGTCTTTGACCATCACCGATGATAGCGGTAATGTGGAAGAGATGAAAGAGTGGCAGGGAGACATCAGTGTCACCGATGGCGGTGAATATGTCTGCCGTTCTTCCAGTGCTCTCTCCAATTTAAGAACCGAGGATCTGTTCAAAGCAGACGATCTCAAAGAGATGGAGCACCCTCTCGACAATATCGATTTTACCGAAGAGGAGCTCAATCGTCCCATTATAGAGGTAAATAAATACGGCTTTTCAGAAAAGGTGGTGGAGTCGAGAGAGAGACTGACCGAGCTTATGGAAAGCCATCTCGATGATCCCCAGAAAAAGCGCTTTCAAATTATTCTGGATCGTTTCGAGTTGCGGGGTAAAAACCGAATCGAAGCCCAGGTTGCTGCCGGACAAAGTCCCGACGCCTGCCAGCAAGAATGGGACGAGAAGATAACCAAGTCCTATGAGAATCTGACAAAGATGCTGGACGGCAGTGCGCCAAACGCCACCTATGATCTCAATGTCAGAGCCAAACTGGTGGAAGCGATGGCATTCTCGCTAGCCTGTCCGGTAAAAGCGAATGACCAGGGCAACTGGGGCTGTTGCTGGATGATCTCCGGTGTCTTCGCCGGTATCATTCAGTATCCCGACAAAATGACCGATATGCTGGCTCAGCTCTCCAACACAGGACAATACACCGACCTTGAAGGGCAAACCTGGACACCGCCCAAGGGTTTGCTATCGATCACCAGCCAGGGTGGCAGATGGACCATCGAGAACTGTGGTGGCGGTCATCGTAGCCCGGTTTCAGAAATTCTCACTTCGGTGGCGGCTTATCTATCCGCCGATGGACGCCGCACCGACCGCGGTGCCAGCGGCGGCACCGCCAGCGCCTGCAACCACGCCATGAAAAAGATAACCGGCGACACCTGGGCGGTGACTTCGGAGCGCGACATGGTCACCCCGAGGATGCGCGAGGAGATGCTGACAAAAGGCGGTTATATCTGTATTTATCCCGGTCATATGTACTTGGCCGCATTGGAAAAGCACGGCGAAGAATGGCTTGTCTGCGCCAGTTTACAGCATGGTGACGGCGGACGCCGCATCAACGGCACAGTATCGGATCTACAATCCTGGACAATCACCGGCGGCAGACGGCGCTACAACCCCGATATCGATCTACCGGAATGCCAGGACTCGCCCACCGGCGCAATAGGCAACGACTGGCCGGGTGCCGGGGGTCGCTTCAACGATTGGGATTTCCCCTTCCCCTGGGGTCCCGATCCCTGGCCGCTCCACTCTATTACCTTTGCTCTCAGGCTCTATGACGAGTCCGATAGAAAACGCCGCCAGATTCAGCAGAAAGAAGAAGAGGAGCTCAAAAGGCAGAAAGAGAAAGAGCGCCTGGAAGAAGAGCGCCTGATTGCAGAAGAGAAAGAGCGCGAAAGACTTGAACGCGTCGAAAAAGAACTGGAAGATAGACGAGTGGAAGAGAGACTGCGCCGAGAAAAAACAGATCGAGAAAGAGAGCGAAAAAGACAGGAAGAGATCAAGAAACTCAAGCTGGAAGCGGCAATGAGAGATCAAGAACGATATCGCAAGTATAAATCGATGGATGAAGCCCGGGGCATAGCCGTTTCAAGAGCTTTCAATCAAAGAAGCAGAAACACCGGTGGCCAACCGGGCGACGTCAGTGAAAGGTCTCTTTCTGAGCAGATTCTGGAGCAACAGAATATAACACCGACAGGCGCAGACGACGACCTCAGAACCACAAACTGGTCGAGTATAGACCAGAGTGCCAGCCAGTCGGCAGCGATGAGCACAGGACCCATCTGGGTGAACGGTATTAAACTGAGACAGAGTCTCGAGAATCAAATCGAGCCGGTAACACAGATGGAGGGTATCTCTCCCGAGTTGAAAGCGACGCTGGAGGAACAGTCGAATCCGAACACCGGCTCATCCAGTTGAAGGTTCAATAAGAAATAAGTAAGTATGAAGTAGACTGTAAGGATAAAATCATTGTAACGGCAGGCGGGAGGCAATACCGTGAGCGTAGCGGAAAAAATTCAAAACCAGGGAATCATCGAAGAGATGACTCTTCCTGATGGTTTCGAGTGCACATCCGACACTACGAAATCGAACAAACTGCCATACGGCTATCTCGAATACCAGGCACCCGACTGCCTGGCCATGATCTGCTATGAAGAGACCGACGAGCACTTCCGCCCTGAAGATATCGAAAAGATAGAGACTATTCTTAACGAGAATCTTGGTGGAGCAGCCTTCCGAGAGCTCAATTTTCGCGGACTCCCAGGTCTTGACCGGGACGACAGCCCGGTCTTCGACGTCCTCTGTTTCTGTTTCGTTTTTGGTGGTGCCCTCACCAGAAAAGGGGCGATGATGGATATAGATCGCTGTACCTGGGAGATACGCGATGCGGCCGGCGAGAACAGGAACAGAACTATTCTTTTGGGCAGGCTCAAGTTCCTCGATGGGGCAGGGCGCAAAAGCAAGCGCGAGGTGCTGGTGGTCCTCCCCGAGGCACCAAGTCCGGGTGGATGCGGCTATCTCTTTCTGGAAGGCAATGCTTCAGAACTGAGAAGATATGAGCGTGCCTTTCTAGGAGCGGTCGCCGACGCCCGATTTCGGAAATTAGTTCCCGCCAATTCGGCTGAACAATAGTAAAGATTTATAGATTGACTTTGCGACCTATACGAACTAAGCTCCTCCTGCAAAGCTCCGGCTAAAGGCTCGAAAGAGCCGAGGAATCAGTAAATATGTTGCTACTCGAAATTGGCGGTTGGATAGTTTTCTGCTGCGTGTTCATGTCCTTTGTCGAACATCAAATTCACAGCAGGCTGATGCATAAACAAAACTTCCTAAGCAAGCGCAGCGCCTCTTTCAAGCGCACCTTCGAAGCCCATGCCATAACGCACCACAAACACTATCTCAAGATATTCTCCGACGAGCCGGTGCCACCGGGCGAAGACAAAGAGATAAGGCTTACGGTGCGCAAGGCTCCCATAAAAGCTCTTCCGGTGGCGCTAGTTCTGGCGCTGTTCTCCTGGAAAGGGGCGATTATTCTTATCTGTACCGTAACTGCTCATCACTGGATCTGGAACAAGATCCACCTGGAGATGCACAAACCGGAGCACAAACCATTCAGTAACTGGCCGATTTATAAGTTTCTGGCCAGGTATCACTACCTGCACCATAAATACCCGGACAGAAACTTCAATGTGGTCTTTCCTCTAGCGGACTATATTCTCGGAACCCATGCCAATGCCCGCGAAACAGACTTGCAATCTATGAGAGCCGAGGGTCTCTATTAGCTTCATCGGACTTTCTTTGCGGATCCTGCTTCCACATCACGTAAGAGTAGATAACAGAAACCACCACCGTAAGGAATGTACCGCCGAGCATCACATAGATGATCACCGGACCCGGTGCCACAGGACAAACCATTAATGTAGCCAGTCCGGTGAGGACAAAGAGCCAGCCGCTCAGCCGATGGGTTTTACCCCAGGAATACTCGCTGTCTAGAGTCCAGGGAGTACGCACCCCGAAGTGATAGTTGCTTCTGACCTTGCCCATGTAGTTGCCCAGCACCATGAAAAGAATTGCTATAGAGCCGCAAATCACCTGCATAACAGGAACATTAACAGAAAGTGCTGTAAGCACAATGCATAAGTGGGCGATGAACTCCATCAGAAGACTGCCTATCCAACAGACCAGATAAGCCTTTTCCGATTTGCCCAGATGATTCTTGCGCGGCTCTACCAAAGGAACCACCGCCAGCAATACTGATATCATCAAAGTAACTGCCGGTATCACCAGTAATGCAAAGGGTTTCCCTGCGAACCCGTCGGCTTCACCGTTTATTCCCCAGTGTATGGGGACAGAGACATCGGCGGGCAGCCGGAACCAGGCATAGGCCGAAAGGGCCAGCATGGTAAGCACGATGACACCGGATATAGTTAGACCCAGACGAACATCAACTTCTCTTCTCTTTTCCATAATTTACGACAGCTTCCGGCTCTATTTGAAAGTTGTTCATCAAGCCGAGCAGCGCCTCCTCTAGAACGCTCATATTGAGCTTATATGTAATAACCGTTCCGGATTTCTCTCCGTCTATCAAGTCAGCCTCTTTCAATACGGCGAAGTGCCTGGATAAAGTCGGCTTGGCAAAAGAAAAGTGCTCGGCCAGTTCGCCGGCGGTGTGATCTCTTTGCCGAAGCAGCTCCAGGATTTTTCTGCGGGTTGGGTCGGCCAGGGCTCGATAGACTTTGTTCACCACAAATCTCCGATTTTAATTGAACTTGTTTTGTATTTAGCTAAATTGCTAACTTTACTATTTTACCCAGAATAGACAGATTCCCTTGACTTCATTTATACCGACTTAATAATTCCCGATACTGGGGATGCCCAGTTGAATCAAACCGGGTCAATATGATTCTATATGTATACGTTACCAGGAGGATAGGAGACGAAGGTGTCTGAAAACGATATCATGGCTGAGCTTTCCAGGCTCAACTGCAAAGAGATCCAGGTTGCTGTGATGGCAAGCAACCCCGCGTTGACCTCATTCTCTTTTAGAGAAAAGAACGAACTCTATCCCACCGATGGTGTCCTTGCTCTCCTCAAGAAGATAGACGGATCCGACCCATCGGCACCGGATGACAGTGTCTGGTACATGCTGGAGCGCGGCATGGAGATGCCCTAGCCCTGAATCAAGGCAAATTCGGCAAGAGTCACCGCCATCTAATCCCGCTTCTTGCCCTGCTTATTTCACTAACTGCAAAACCGGCTCTGGCTGAAGATGCTTTCGACCAGGCCAAAGCACTGTTCGACAAACAAGACTATACAAACGCCGCCCGGCTGTTCTATCCGCTGGCCAAGCGCGAATACGGAGCCAGGCCGAGCTATTATCTCGGTCTCTGCTATGTACGATTAAACGCAAAAGCCGAAGCCCACCGGGTTTTCACCCATATAAAGGATCGCTATCCCGGGACCAGAGAAGCAAAATTAGCGACCGCCTACCTTACAAGCCCGGAGCTTTTTTCTAAACAAAACAAAATCGCGGTCACTTCGGGCAAAGCAAAGTCTGCTCCAAAGACCCTTTCCAAGTTGGAAAAGCTCAAAATGCTGCTCAAAGAGAGCAGCATCACCGAAGCGGAATGGAAAAAATTACCGGCAAAGTCTCGTATTCCTTACAGCCATGAGGAAGGGCACTTAAAGGTAAACGCGAAAATCAACGGCCGAGACGTAAAGATGATCTTCGACACGGGAGCTTCTATCTGCAGCTTGAGCACCGCCGACTATCCCGATCTGTTTTCCAGAGCAACTCTTTCTAAAGCACAACCGGTGCCGATTCGAAGACCTCATGGTTTCACCGAGGGCAGGCTATGCCAGGTGGACCTCACTGTGCATGATATCACCCGCAGGGTCAACATACTTGCCACCAGCGAACCAGGTGTTACTTTAGTCGGCCAGAATTTTTTCAAAGAATATTCTTACATGATAGATCCTTTCTACATCCGGCTGACCAAAGCTCCCTATAGACCCCCCGAGGAAATAATCGCGAACATCTCGAAGGACCCTAATAAAATCGAGAAGTCGGCATCGAAAGTAGAGAGCAAGGCGTCGAACCCGCAAGATAGATGGAAGCTTCCGTTCCAACGCATGGGCGAGCTGATGATGGTGGACATGGAAGTCAACGGTCAGAAAGTCAAAGCCTGTTTCGATACCGGCTGTGCGGTGGACGGCATCGTCATTCCGCCGCAATTATACAGACCGCTGGGGATCAAACTGGGCGGCGGCGGCAGACAACAAGTAGCCGACAAAGTTGTGGTCGGACCGATTCAGAAAAGGTATGTGAGAGTACATTTTGCTGCGGCGTTGCAATTTCTGCTGATAGGACCGAAGATCTTCGACCGTCCTTATACGGTCGATCAAAAAGAATCGTGTATTGTCTTCGACTACTGACAGGGTCAGCTAATGTAGAAGAGATATCGTAGTGCTAGAATTCTAAAATTCAAAATTTGTCGAGAAGCAGGAGCAGGTGGTAATGGCGCATACAATCGAACCGGCAAGATCCAGCAGAGCAAGCTGCAAAACATGCAAAGGCAAGATAGAGAAGGGCGAACTCCGTTTCGGAGAAGAAGCTCCCAACCCGTTTATGGACGGCGAAATGGGTTACCGCTGGCACCACCTGAAGTGTGCCGCCAAGAAAAAGTCGGACATTTTGCTCGACACCCTCGACGAAATAGATATTGAAGTGCCGGAAAGAGAAGAGCTGATCGCTCTTGCCAAGAAAGCCGCCGACGAAAAGCCGGCCCCCGCCCAGCGCAGCCCCTTTGCCGAGTATGCTAAGACCGGACGTAGCTCTTGTATAGATTGCAAAGAGAAGATAGAGAAAGGCGATCTCCGGGTCAATGTCTATATCGAACCAGAGATGGAAGGAGGCTTCGGCAAGAAAGGCTTCGCCCATCCCAACTGCAGCACGAAATTCAGCAACGGTTCGCCTGAGGACATGATCGAAGAGATCCGAAAGAACAGCACCGGTCTATCCGAAGCGGACTATGAAAAGCTGGAAGCAGTCATGGTCTAAAGTTCTCATTACGCTTTTGATTCTCTGCCACGGTTGCCGGGCGGAGAATCAGGATGTTCCGGTTTCGACTTCTTCGCCAAATAAAACGAAGCCAGTCGAGAGCGCCGGCAAGCAACCGGATGCGAAGAAGAAGAAGACTGAGTCTGAGCCTGAGAGCAACAAAAAGAAAAATCCCGAAAACGAAAACGAAAACGAGAACGAGAACAAAACCGCGGCGATAGAAGAAAAAGCCACCATGGTGGATGTGCTGGAGCTGGTCTCGGACAGCGAGGTTTTCGGGAAAACTAAAATCTATTGCAACCATGAATATGCCTATGTCGACAACGGCATCATTCAAGGTGTGCACAAACCGCCCTGGGACAAGGTCTATTTCATCAATCGAGAAAACCAGTCCATCTTTGTCTGGGATACTAAAAAGCCCTATCCCTTTACCCGGGTCTTGCAGACCGATTTGATGGAGCACAAAGTCAACAAAATAAAAGGCAAAACCAAATATATGGGCTATGACAGCCTGGTTATAGAAGGTTATAAGAACCATCCTCTGCCGATATTGCGCATTACCGTCACCCAGAAGTTCGAGATACCGGCATCTTTGACGATTGGCTATTCCCAGAACTTTTTCTATCCGCCTCAAATGGGTTTTCCGCTTCTGGTCGAGTATCGGGAGAGCCTGCAAGCAGATTCGAAGTGGACGAAAGTCTATGAGATCAAAAGCTTGAGGAAAACGCAGATAGAAAGAAGCAAATTCGACGTACCCGCATTTAAAAAGGCAGAAGATATCACGCGCTTCACCTTCATGGGACCGCCCGGAGACGATAGCAACACCATCGAAGACCTCTTCGAATACCACTTCGACCGAAAGAAAACCAGGTCAGGCGGCTCAAAGAACTGACCCCGGCGCTTATTAATAAATTGGTAAAAGAGAACATCTCGATAACTTCCCTAACCCGGCTATCTGCTATCATCTCGAGATGTCAGAAAATAACCGGACCAGTTGCCATAGCATGGCAGAGCAGTCACAGGAGTAATCTCAATGCGCAATCCCGACGTTCCTGAATCTCTGGAGAGCTGGTGGATCCTCCACCGTATGTTCGATTTCGATAGGCTGGCCTGGGACCGGCTGGAGCCAGGCGAACAGCAGGAGATTGCCCGAGAAGCTCACCTGTCGCTCGAATCTTTGAAAAAGGACGAAAACGCCGATCTGGGATTGGCTCAATTAGTCGGTCACAAAGGCGACCTGATGCTGACTCATTACAGCAAAAACTATGACGGTCTTGCCCATGCCCAGACAACTTTCAACAAAACCCGCTTGAGCCATTACCTGAAACCGGCGGGCTCTTATGTCTCTATCCTGGAGTTGGGGCTCTATGACGCCACCGGAAAAATCCACACCACCCTGCAAGAGCGTGGACTGAAGCCTTACACGCCAGAATGGACCGAAGCCTTCGACGAACTATTGAAAGAGCAAGAGAGAAACCCCCGCCATGCCGGTCGGCTCTGGGCGCCGGTTCCCCAGCGACGTTATGTCTGTTTCTACCCGATGGATAAAAAGCGGGGAGAAGAAGTCAACTGGTACACCCTCTCTTTTGAGGAACGCGGCAAGCTGATGCTGGACCATGGCAAAATCGGTCGTAAATACCACGGTCTTGTCACCCAGGTTATTTCAGGCTCTATCGGCTTCGATAAATATGAGTGGGGAGTAGATCTCTATGCCGATGATCCGCTTGTTTTCAAAAAGCTCATCTATGAAATGCGTTTCGACGAAGCCAGCTCGAAATATGGAATCTTTGGAGATTTCTACTCCGGAGTACAGTTCTCGCTGGATCAGCTCGATGTGTTTCTTAAGGGTGAAAGCGTTCCTGCCCTCAACGAACTACAGCCTGCTTAGGCTTTAATCGATTTACATAAGCGCGTCGAAAATCTGCTTGAGCAAAGACTTGAGCGGTATCACCGATGCCACCAGGGGCAGCGCCGGCAGACAGATGACGACTATATAGCCGACGATGAAAGTCCGGTCGAAAAGTACCGGTCGCATATTTATAACAGCCTCGTATCCTGCGTTCATATCAGCCAGGGCCGATGGATCGCAAGTATCCAACAATTTGTCGTCTTTGCCTGCTCTATCGCCCAGCCAGCGCCCGGCAAAATCGCGATTTAGCTCACCGGTCAGCTTCCCATAGGTAAAGGTCCCGCTCATCTTACAATTGAGCAACTGAGGCGTAAATACCAATAAAGGTCCAGCAAAGACAGACAGCATCAGAATAAGAAAAAGCAACGCCATATCGCTGAAGGACTCGAGCTTCAGATGCAGATAGTGCACTGCCTGCGCTATCACACTACAGACGGAGCACGATAGCGCAAAGGCGGCGATGCCGTACTGAGCCTGGGTGATTTTTATAAAGCTCAAACCTCCGACACCATCGGGATGGGTGGCGATAATTCTGAGGCGATAGCGAGATACTCTGAAAAGGAAATAGACCCAGAGGATATAGTCGAAGAGCCAGCTCATTACGATAAATCGAAAGAGGGGCTGACTGAAAAAGGCGTTGTATAAACCCGCCAGTGTAAGAGAGCCGCTGGCCGCATCTATGTGCCAGCTCGACGCGTCGATGGTAAAAGTGAGCCCGGTTCCAAGAATAGCCAGAACAAAAGAAAATACCAGCAATACCAAATCAGCCACCATAGAATTGCGAACGGCAAAAACCCGGGCAACCATAGCCTTGAAACTATCGAGGCTCTCTAGGGCGATCAAGCTCTCGAACCGCTCTATAGATTTCGCCATCCAGGGACGAATCGCCAGATCGGAGAGAATTAAGATAGGTGCCACCAGTAGATCACGGGTCAGTGTGATGGAATCTTTATAGACCGGCATCTCAACCATACCGCCAAATTCGGTGCCGCCTATTATTGATAAAACAAGCAAAGGAAGAAAAGTAACCGCCGCAAAAAGTAAAGCGGCAAGAAAAACAGCCTGCCGACTGTTCTTCGCTAATTTGAACAGATACATGAGCTTGACCAGACCATTTTCTGGAATGGTCACAACGGAATCCGGATCTCTATTTGATATCACCAGGCTGTCAAGAAGAGGGGAGGGATTAGGGAAAAGGTTCTTTGTTAGCTCGCTAATAGTAACCCAGTCAGAGTAGATGCGAACACCGCAACCTGTCCAATAATTATGCTGCAATTCCGCTGAATCCGGCTCTTGTCGGCAATTATCCGGGGTGCATTAGTTAAATCAACTTGAAGTTGGGTAAGAAATATGCAACGATAAGCGTACAGTAAGTCTGAAAGAGGTTCGATCCGGCGGTCGCCGGCGTAGTGCCCCCGATAAGCACAGATCGATCTAAAGACCAGACCATTCTCAAGATATCTGAAAAGGATATTTCTGTCCGATATAGCAGGCTCCTTCGAAGCTGCATATGCTGGACACAGTTAACTTGATTAGAACACGGGCAAAGCATTCGAGTCATTCGAGCGGCCGAGAATCTACCAGCAATAAGCCTTCCGTAGATCCGTCGAAGTACAAGAATCGAAGTACAAGAAATGTCTATGCCCGCCGAAAGGTCCTCAGACTGCTTCGCATCGTTTATCGATGCCATAACAATACATATGCAGGCGCAGGTGAATAAACCCATGCAAACAAAACTCTTTGTGAGAAACCTATCGAACCACACCACAGAATCCTATCTTCAAAAACTCTTCGAAGAGTTCGGAGAAGTTAGGTCGGCGATGATCGCCACGGACAAATACTCTGGGAAGTCTCGCGGATTCGGTTTCATCCAGATGAAATCCTCCGGAGAAGCCAGATCGGCTGTAGAATCCCTGAACAAGAAAAAAGTACACGGTCGAGTGCTCCATGTAGCCTTCTCTGAATCGCAAGAGAAGAAAAGAAGCACCGCCTACAGCTATCTCTACTAACCAACCGAACTATCTAACAGTCGCTCTTATATCAAGACTCAGGCATTGAGAATGCCCTGGATACGCTTGTCTATCTTGGCCGCCTCCTGCTCGCGTTCGCAGATGCGCAGCAGATTGGCGTAATTCTCCAGAAAAAGAACCAGATCCCTGTGTATGGGACCGACACTGGACTCCATTATCTTCAAGGCTTTCAAATAGGTCTGCTCCGCTTCCGGATAACGTCCCTGCACCTTCAGGCAGTTGGCGTATTTATTCAAAGTCTGGGGCAATCTAGGATCGCCCGGGGCAAACTGCTCTGCCAGCTCTATCGCCTGTTCGAAATGGCGCTCGGCTTCATAATGGTTGCGAGAAGCCATGGACTGCTGGCCGGCGACATTGTGCATATGCCACAGACCACTATTGGCCTGGGGTTTTCCGGCCTCAACCGGGGCTTCCTCGGGAGCCCCCGTCTGAGCCATGAAAGTCTGACTCAATCCAGCCGAACTGGCGGCAGCTGCCTCTTGCAGTTGCTGTCCTTGAATATATGGAGAGCCGGTCGGTCTTTTTAGATTTAGAGCTTGATGCAGGCCGGAAGCCAGGATGCCGCCCTGCGGAGGAGCCGACGCCGAAGCCGGAGCCGCCTCTTGCCCCTGGCCTGAGCCCATTTTGGGAAATAATGGATTATCCGTGCTGGTCCCCCGCCCCTTCTTCCATCGGTTACCTAATCCGGCGCCGCCGCCGGCTCCTAGGGACGGATTGGCAGGTCTGGCTATGGCTTTTACCTGGGTACCTATCTGGGTGGTCTCTTCCAGAGCCACAGCCAGATCCGCCGCATTCTGAAAGCGATGCTCGGGGTCTTTAAGGATGCAGCGGTGGATAAGGCTTGCGATTTGAAGCTCCTGCTCGGAGCGACAGAGAGCCGCCAGCGGTCTGGGGGATTCATTGAGGTGCATCTGTATGGTCTGCATGGCGTTTTCGCCCTTAAAAGGCGGCTGCCCGGCAAAACACTCATACATCACACATCCCAGAGAGTAGATATCGGCGCGGGAATCGACAGTATTACCCCTGCACTGTTCCGGGCTCATATAAAGCGGGCTGCCTATAGCTTCGCCGGTGGCGGTGAGCTGTTGCATAGTGACACCGCTATCGGCAAGTACCTTGGCGATGCCGAAATCGAGCAGTTTCACATAGCGATCCCCTTCTATGACCTGCATCATGATGTTGCTGCTTTTAATATCGCGGTGGATGACATTTTTGCGGTGAATATAATTGAGCGCCTTTAGAGCCTGACCGAAGACCTGGATGAAGTCCTCGTTGCTGCAGCGCCCGTATTTCTTGACCATATCGCCCAGGCTGGCGCCCTCGACATACTCCATGACGAAGAAGGGCTCTCCTTCTACCGTATAGCCAAAGTCAAAAACCGCGACCAGATTGGGATGAGAGAGCTGACCGCCGGCTTTCGCCTCGGTTTCGAATCTGGAGAGGCTTGAGCGGTCTTGTAATAGCTCCAGATTGAGGACTTTGATCGCGACCAGTTTATTGAGCTGGGCATGGCGTGCTTTCAAAACCGTGCCCATACCGCCCGAGCCCAGAATGCCAAGCAGCTCGTATCGCTCCGGCGGAATCCTGGGGATTCGCTCCTGGCCGGAAGAAGGACCGCCGGATGGCGGATACTGCGGTGGCGGCGGATGCTGCGACATGCGCTTTATATCGACGACTGTAGTAACTAAAACAAAAACGAGCGGCTTCTATTGACATGCCCTATAGAAGAGTGGTCTAAACTTTAATCAGGGCGCGATTAACTATATCCGCTTCGGAAAAGGGTCTTTTCTCACCCCGGACATACTGAAATTTCTGATGACCGAATCCGGCAATCAAAAGAGTATCGCCCGGCTGCATAGATTTAACCGCGGCTTCGATAGCCTGCTCCCGTCCGGCAATCTCACAGGCGCCTGCCGCACCGCCCATGATATCACGCCTGATTTTATCCGGCTCTTCACTGCGGGGATGACCATCGGTGACAAAGACCCTGTCGGCAAGCTCAACGGCTATTGCTCCCATCTCGGGCCGTTTGCCGATATCCCGATCACCGTTGCAGCCGAAGACTACAATGACCTCTCCCCGGGTAAAGACCTTGCAGGCGGTGAGTGCCGCCCTCAAACCATCCGGGGTATGGGCATAATCAACCACCACCCTGCCACCGCCCTCAGTACTGGCGATGGTATTCAAGCGACCTTCAACCTCATCTATCGAGGACAGTGCCTTTACCGCGTCTTCTACGGGAACCCCGGAAGCTATCGCTATGGTCAGCGCGCAAAGAGCATTGTTAATCTGGAACTCACCGAAAAGCGAAAACGGAACACTATAGTCTTTGCCGGCCACTTGCAATTCAAGAATTTGCCCTTCGCCTTCTTTGTAGTTAGAGAGCAGCTTGACGAATTCGCCGCCTCTTCCAAAAGACAAAATCTCATGACCGCTATCGCGGCAAATTTCAACAACTCTTTTACCGTGATCGCTATCGGCATTGATGACGGCATGGCTGCCCCGGGGCAAGACTTCTGTAAACAGGGTCATTTTAACCCGAAAGTACTCTTCCATGGTGCCGTGAAAGTCGAGATGATCCCGGGTCAGGTTGGTGAAAGCGCCGATATTGCCCTGACAACAATCGAGCCTGTTCTCGAAAAGGGCATGACTGGTCGCTTCCATGGCGACATTCTGGATATCTTTAGCGGCAAGATCAATGAGCATCTTGTGCATGAACACAGTCTCTGGCACAGAAAGAGCAACATCTCGGCGCCATACTAAAGAGCCGTCGGTCAGGACCCCACCCAGATTGCCCACCGAACAAGCCTTCAATCCGCATGCATGCCAGAGCATCCGGCAGAAATTGACCACCGAGGTCTTGCCGTTGGTGCCGGTGACCAGGGCAATGTTAGCGGGCTTGGGAGCCGAAAACAGACGCGAGCATAGTACGCCTTCGATAGACAGCGGCTTTTCGTGATAAATAAAAGGGACAGCGAATTCACCCCGGCTGACACTGCTATCGGTGAGAACAGCGCTGGCACCGGCTGCAATCGCCTTTTCTATAAAGTGCCTGCCGTCCATTCTTGTTCCATAATGGCTGGTGTCCACGGTCTCGCATTCTGCAGCCAGATAGAGAGTTCCGGAAGAGCAGAGATCCGGGGAGGTCGATATATCTAAGATATCCAGTGACGAAAGCGACTCGGCATCGGGCTCGGTCGTCACCGGAAGGTCTTGAAATAAAATAGGAAAAAACATCCTGTACTTACCACTTGACACCATAAAAATAGAGCCAGGGGTATTTTGGGCCCTGGGCATGAACTTGTCCAGCATCAGAGTCTCATTCTTTCGCCCTCCTATAAATTCATCAAAAAAGTCTTAGGATAAAAAGGTCCCTACTGCACATATACAACCTATCTATCAAGCCTCGACGGCTCGAAGATGATCTGCCTATACTGCAAACAGACGTCTATCTGCCTTATATTCGGAACAAGATCTTGAAAGTAATTCTTGCGGAAAAACCCTCGGTAGCCAGAGACATAGCCAATGTCATCGGAGCCAATCAGAAAAAAGACGGCTATTTTGAAGGCAACGGCTATGCAGTCACCTATGCTTTCGGCCATCTCGTCACCCAGGCCGAACCCGAGACCATGGACGAAGCCTGGGGCAAACCCTGGCGCCTCAATCAGTTGCCGATGATTCCTGAAAAGTGGAAATATAGAATCGAGCCCAAGACCAGGAATCAGTTCAATGTCATAAAGCAGCTCTTTCAAAGAGCGGACGCCGAGTCAATTATCTGCGCCACAGACGCCGGGCGAGAAGGAGAGCACATCTTCCGTCTTATCTATATGCTCTCGGGCACGAAAAAGCCGGTGGAGCGTTTATGGATAAGCTCACTTACCGCTGACGCCATCGCCACCGGCATGAAGAAACTGAAACCCGGCAGCGATTTCGACAGCCTGGCCGACGCCGCCATGGCGAGAAGCCGCGCCGACTGGATAGTCGGGCTCAATTTCACCCGCGCCTATACCATCATCAATAAACAGCTTTGTACAATTGGTCGGGTTCAGACCCCGACCCTTGCCTTGATAGTCGAACGCCAAAAGGCGATAGACAGCTTCGAAATAGACGAGTTCTACGAAGTGCTCGCCCATTTTGCGCCGGGCTTCAAGACAAAATATCAGGTCCCGGGCAAAGAGAACTCGACCAGATTAAAAGACAAAGCCGCTGCCGATGCGATTTTAAAAGCGGTCGATCCTATAAAAGAAGGGCTGGTAGAGTCTGTCGAGACCAGCGAAAAGAGAACGAAAGCGCCGGGGCTGTATGACTTGCTCACGTTGCAGAAAGACGCAAATAAACGCTTCGGCTATACAGCACAAAAGACCCTCGATATCGCCCAGAGTCTCTATGAAGCGAAGAAATTGCTCTCTTATCCAAGGACCGAGTCTCGCTATCTCTCATCAGATATAGTGCCGGAATTGCCCGGTATATTGAAGGCGGTGCTCAAAGCCCCCACCACATCCGATACCGCTAAAAAAGCCCTGACCGAGAGCTTCGCCAAATTAAAAGAATCAGGTAAAGTTGACGCGAAAAGCCTGGAGACGATGCTGGGCAAATCTTATATCAATGACGCCAAGCTCACCGACCACCACGCCATAATCCCGACCAACAAAATCCCCGGCTCTGACCTGAGCCCGGAGCAGAAAAACATCTATCAGCTGGTGGCAACCCGCTTCATGAGCATCTTTCTGCCGGCAGAAGTCAGGGACGAGACCACGGCGATGCTGAAACTGGCCGAGCATCTGTTCAAAGCCCAGGGCGTTGTCATCAAAGATCCCGGCTGGACTGTTATCGACCCCAAAGGTGCTGCCGGCAATAGCACCGACAAAAAAGGAAAAGGCGCCAAAGGAGAGAAGGAAGAAGCTCAACAATTGCCACCACTTGCCGTGGGCCAGTTGGCAAAGAAAGAAAAAGCCGAGGTCAAAAAAGGCAAGACCACCCCGCCTAAACCCTACGACGATGCCAGCTTGCTGACCGCCATGAAAAACGCCGGTCGCGAGCTGGACGACGAGGATCTGGCCGCTTACATGAAACAAAAAGGGCTGGGTACCCCTGCCACCAGGGCCGCTATCATAGAAAGATTGCTCCAGACCGGATACATAACCCGGCAGAAGAAGCATCTTCTGCCCACCGCCAAAGGCACTGCGTTGATAGATCAGGTAAAAGTGGAGCTCAAGGATATCGCCCTGACAGCCAACTGGGAACAACGGCTGGCCGATATGCAGGACGAGAAACTTACTTTAAAAAGCTTCGAAACAGATATCGCCGCCTTTATAAAAGAGATACTGCCGGCAGTGGTAAGCGAAACAAAGCCGCTGCCCTATGCAGGAGGTTCTGGCAAAGGTCGCTCCGGCAATGGTGGCGCACCGGCAGGCGAAGTGATTGGCGCCTGTCCCCAGTGCAAAGCACAAGAGCAAGAAGGCTTTGTCCGCAAAACACCAAAAGGAGCAGGTTGCAGCCGCTGGCAAGAAGGATGCACTTTTTCTGTCTGGCAAGAGCAATATGGCAAGAAGCTTTCGGATAGCCAGATCAAAGAGCTGGTTCTAAAAGGCGAGACCAAAGAGATCAAAGGCTTCAAGAAAAAATCAGGAAAAGGCACTTACGATGCCAAATTGCATCTGAACGAAGATTTTAAGGTCAGACTTAAATTCGAAGATCAAGAAGGCGGCGAAGCAAAAGAGCAAGTTGAATTTGGATCTTGTCCGCGCTGCAAGGAAGGCAAAGTCAGGAGCACTCCCCGTGGTGCGGGCTGCAGTCGCTGGCGAGAAGGCTGCAATTTTACCGTATGGCGCGAGCAGTACGGCAAGGTGCTGAGCGATGACGATATAAAATCACTGGTGACCAAGAAAGAGACCGGTCTCATTAATGACTTCAAGAAAAAATCCGGCACCGGAACCTATAGTGCCTATCTGGTTCTCAATGAAGAGTTCAAATCAAGACTGAGATTCGAAAATGAGCTGCCCGGCAATCCCAGCAATGCTTCTGCTTCTGCTTCTGCGACAACGGCGACGGCTGCTTCGTCTTCTCCATCTGCTTCTTAAGGGACTAATAGTGTTAGTCATTCCGCTTCTCGAAAATCTTATCGTGACCGCATCGCATCTCCGCAGCCTGAGAGAATCACAAGGCAAGTTCTGCATCTGGCAGCAATTAACTTGGGTGTCCCAACAAGGAATCTTCTACCATTGCAGCCATATCCTCAACATGACCGGCTTTAATAAAATCAAAGGTATGTTAGGTAACCCAGCGTATGATATTTTAAAGCCAAGAATTGAATAGACAAAGAAGGGGTGTTGCTATATGGCTAACCTTTTGAGGTACACAACGGCATTGCTATTCTGTTGTTCGCTAGGCCTTTCAGTGAGAGCCGAAGAACCAGTTATGAAAGATGAGCCAAAAGGCCACATAGTCTTTACCGTCAAGGCAATATCCGCACGAACGAAACTGGCTAAAGACATGTTTCGTGAAGAATGGGTTCCACGAGCTCAAATACCACAGGCAGCGGTTTCGCGTATTTTTGAGTTGGAAGGTAGAATCGCACAGTACGATCTTCCAAAAGGATGCGTGGTTTCGACTCCTTTTGCAAGCGGTCTCTACTCTCCAAAAGGAGACGTAAATTATAGAGATCCTATCCCATGCATTTATGATACATCGACTAACTCTTGGTCTATTAAAGAATCTGTGAAACTAATTGGCAAGAAGCCGAAACCCGACCGCAATAGCGTTCGTAAATATAGCAAAGGACTGAAGGACTCAAATAACTACGAAGCCACTGATTGTAGTACTAAGCCCAAAGTTACAAAGCTAGGCCCCGGCCAGCTCAAAGGCATTTAAAATAGAGATGAGTGCCCTATACCGAAGCTAGAGCCTTGCGCTGCTCTATAGGTACATACGGACGCTCTTCTGGACCGGTGTAGATCTGTCTCGGGCGCGCGATTTTTAGATTCTCATCGCACCGCATTTCTTCCCACTGTGCCAACCAGCCAGGCATGCGGCCTAGAGCGAAGAGCACGGTGAAGTATTCGGTAGGATAACCCATCGCCTGGTAGATCAATCCGGAGTAGAAGTCGACGTTCGGGTAGAGCTTGCGCGAGATGAAGTAGTCATCTTCAAGAGCAATGCGCTCCAATTCGAGAGCGATTTCGAGCTTAGGATTCATACCGGTTTGATCGAAGACTTCAAAAGCGATCTTCTTAATCAACTCAGCCCGTGGGTCATAGGACTTGTAGACGCGATGTCCGAAGCCCATCAGGCGCCGCTTGCCGTCTTTGACATCCTTGATGAAGCCCGGGATGTTATCCTTTGTGCCGATTTCATCGAGCATTTTGATGACAGCCTCATTAGCGCCGCCATGCAGAGGACCATAGAGAGCGGCGATACCGGCGGAAACCGACGAGTACAGATCGACGCTCGAAGAGCCCACGCCTCGGACGGCGCTGGTGGAGCAGTTCTGTTCATGATCGGCATGCAGAATGAGCAATACTTCGAGCGCTCTTTGCAGCACCTTATTAGCTTTGTGCTGACCCCCGATGCTGAAAGTCATATTGACGAAGTTGCCGACATAGTCGAGATCATTGTCAGGGAAAACGAAGGGAAGACCGCGCGAATGACGAAACGCAAATGCCGCAATCGTAGGAGCCTTTGCCAAGAGGCGCGCCCTTTGCAGGTAGCGGTTCTCGGGGTCTTTGATGTTTCTGGCGTCAGGATAGAACGTCGATAGCGCACTCACAGCACCCAGCAGCATCCCCATGGGGTGCGCATCATAGCGGAAGCCCTCGAGGAACTTAATGATATTCGTGTGGACATAGGTGTGGTACTTGATCAGATCGGTCCACTTGTCGAGCTGCTCTTGATTCGGCAGTTCGCCTTCGCTGAGCAAATAGGCGACTTCAAGAAATGTCGCCTGCTCGGCCAGTTGCGCGATGGGATATCCTCTATAACGCAGAATGCCTCGCTCTCCGTCGATAAACGTGATAGCGCTCCGGCAGGCGGCGGTGTTCATGAACGAGGGATCGTAGGTCATGAGACCGAAATCCTCTTCGTCGACTTTGATTTGCCTGAGGTCCATCGCCTGGATAGTGTTGTCAGTAATCGCTACCTCGTACTTTTGACCCGTTCGATTGTCCGTAATCGTCAGTGATTCATTAGACACAGTCAGTCCCTCCTTGTGACGCCGAATATTCCCGGACATCGTTTCATCGTTCAAAGTATAGCTGACAATGGAACTTCTCGTCTCTATACTGCCATTTTTGAATAGGTTTTCTTGTTGACATCGAGGCAACCTTGGCCCAAAAGCTTTTCTGTAGGCGCCTCTTTACAACCAATTACATCAAACTGACACGGCGAATTAGTTCCTGCTAGCTTGAAGTTATGAGCGAAAACACCGATTCGCTGTATGGCTTGAGTCCCCTTGTGGGATCGGAATCTTTAGTTGTCCGCAGCTAGGTTGAGGAAAACCCCTTGCTTGGTCCTCTCATTCGCGGAAGATATACCAGATAATCAGTCTTTCAACTGATGCATCTGTTGGCAATCAAGGTCATGAGCGCGTGTGGCTTGTAGATCAAGGCGGTCTATCAACGTTTTTCACTGATGACGGAGATAGAGATAGCTGCGGTTGCTCAAATGGCCCATGGCACTAATGGAGATACCAGTATCAAGGACGATGCTCTGACTACATTCGAGCAATAGATAAATTTGCGTTTGGCAAGAAGGCTTCCGGCGACGAGAACTTTGAAAATAATTTTGCCTTAGCGACATCAAATGTGGCTGGCGCGTATGGCTGTTCATCAGATTGTAGGTCCAGGCAGACTTAATCAGGAGATAAACATGAGCAAGCACCCACAAGTCAGCGAGCCTGACCATATTTCTATGCGCACATCTTTCGACAGAAACCTGATATGGGAACGAGGAGATTCTGTCAGATACCTGGTAGCCGAGTTGACCGCACCAAAATTGGAACTCGAGACGCAATCGAGACACTCCTTGAATCTGGCTATGGTCATCGATGCCTCTGCCTCTATGTCGGGACCACCACTGGAGGCGGCCAAAGAAGCAGCAATCGGTCTGGTCAGGTGCTTGTCGGGCGACGACTATTTGTCGATCATCTCATTCTCTTCAAATGTCATAGTAGAGATAGAGAGCGTTCGACTGAGCAGGGAAAATCGAGAAAGAGCAATCGCGGCCATTCAATCGCTCGAAACGCGATCGAATACAAACCTGAGCGCCGGCTGGCTAAGAGGGGTGGAGGCAATAACCGAGACCGCGAGAGCTCTCGATAAATCGCACAACCACGTGATTATCCTGTCCGACGGTTACGCGAACGAAGGAATGTGTTCAGCTATCGAGCTGGCGCACCACGCACAACAACTTCTAAAACAAGGCGTCATCACCTCGTGCGTAGGGATAGGAAATGGCTATTCACCCGATCAGCTTCAGGCCCTGGCCGATCATGGCGGCGGTCAGTTGCATGACGCGGAATATCCCGGAGAAATAACCGAGGTGGTCCTGGGCGAACTCAACGAGATACGGAACTGCGTGGTCAGCAATATCGAGATCACTCTCGAATTTCCTCGTGAAGCCAAGATCGAGTGCATAAGCAACTATCCGATGAGCCTAACTGCCGGTCAGTGCACGGCCAGCCTCGGCATGCTTATCTCGGAAGGTACTCGCGATGTCGTTTTCAAGATCACGTCACCACCGGGAGTACCGGAAGAAGAACTGGTATTCGAGACATCATGCTCCTGGATAAAGACCGGTGAATCAAAACGCACCCATTGCCCGAACCTAAAAAACCGCCTCACGTTTGCAAGCTCTGAAGAAAACCTCAGGCAAGCTCGCGACATCGAATTGAGCATGCGAGTGGCGAGAGTTTGGCAAGCCGCTATCGTTCGCCATGCCGTGACCTTGAATCGTCTGGGAGATTTGCGCAAGTTGGAAAAATATTTAGCCGATGAGCAATATTACTTCTCTCGATACTGCAACGACTTGCCTGCGGCGCAACTGATCGACGAGCTTACCCAGCTGAAAGCGGAAGCGAACCGAATGTGGGACGAGAGAGCGCGCAAAGATATGCACTATTCACACTATTCCGTTCAACACGGTAAGGCAGACTATATAAAGAGGAGGGACGGTGAGGACTGGTTGAGACGATTCAAGCAACAATAATTGCTACCGCCAGCGTTTGA